>CAISDJ010000114.1 GCA_903884105.1 uncultured Pseudomonadota bacterium
ATCTCGAAGGCATCGCGGGGCAACGCGAACTGCTGCTGCTCAAGATCAGCGAAGCGTACGAGATCAATCGCGCCGACGCACAGCGTGAGTTGAAGGCCTTCGAAGAGCGGAACAAGAACTACCGGCCGAAGTAAACTCGCAGGAGAGTTCATTTTCAGGGTGCCGGCCCCATGACCGTATCGAGCGACTACCTCGCTTATATCCTCGACCAGCTACGTCCGTTCGGCAGCGTCGTCGCGCGACGCATGTTCGGGGGCGTCGGTCTCTACACGGACGGGTTTTTCTTCGGCATCATCGACGACACCGTCTATTTCAAGGTCGACGACTCGAACCGGGTGGACTACGAAGCACGAGGCTGCAGGCAGTTCACCGTAACGATGGCCAAGGCCAAGGCTGTCAGCATGGGTTACTACGCGGTGCCCGAAGATGTCCTCGAAGAGCCCGACGACCTCAAAGTCTGGGCTCGAAAGGCCCTCGCCGTCGCTGTTGCAGCCGCTGCAGCAAAGCCCAAGCCCCGCTCTCCTCGCCGATGACGGCACGCGGCCGGCTGCCCACGCCCAAGCCCTTTTCCGCTGCAAAATCCGGTCGCTCGTGAGAACATTGCGTGCCGATCGGGCGCGCCCAGGACAGGTCGATGGAACACATTGGTGAAGCCGTATTCTGGATTGCCCTGGGCAAGATCGTCTGGGTGAACGTGCTGCTGTCGGGCGACAACGCGGTGGTCATTGCGCTCTCTGCGCACGGCCTGCCGCCTGACCAGCGCAAGCAGGCCATTTTCGGTGGCAGCGCCGCTGCCATTGTGCTGCGGGTGGTGTTGACCCTGTTTGCCGCCACGCTGCTCGACTATCCGTATCTCAAGATCATCGGTGCCTTGCTGCTCTTCTATATAGGCGTGAAACTGCTTGTGTCCGAGGACGAGCACGACGAGAGCGTCAAGTCGCACGACCATCTGTGGTCCGCCATCCGGACGATTCTCCTGGCCGATCTCGTCATGAGCCTCGACAACGTTCTCGCGGTGGCCGGCGCAGCAGAAAGCGGTCCGCCCGAACTCAAGTTGCCCCTGCTCATCATCGGCCTCGGCCTGTCGATCCCGCTCATCATCTTCGGCAGTACGCTGTTGCTGTCAGTGATGGAGCGCTATCCCGGGATCATCACGCTCGGTGCAGCGTTGCTCGGCTACGTGGCAGGCGAGATGTTTGTCAGTGACGGCGCGGTCGAGCACTGGTTCATGGAGCATGCGGCGACGTCTTCGACGTTCATCGAGATCGGAGCCGCCATCGCGGTCGTCCTGGTGGGGCACTGGCTGTCACGCAAGAAGCGCGGGCAGGATACGACGATCGAGTGAGGCGGCGGCAGAGAGCCGAAGAGCAACCGGCCGATTTCATACCCTGCGGCCAGGGCATAAATCGGCAAGGGGGCTTCCAGCAAGTAGGTCTACCGACAAGTAGGCCTACCGGCAGGCCAGACAAGAATTCTGGAACGCGATGCGCTGTTCCGTATTCTGACTTTGCCGGAGGCCCCCTTGCCGACAGCGTCGACCAGCCTATCTCTCAGGCCTTGCGGACTTCCTCATACGCCCACTCGAGCCAAGGCAGCATCTTGTCGATGTCGCTGCGTTCGACAGTGGCGCCGCACCAGAAGCGCAGGCCCGGAGGGGCGTCCTTGTAGGCGCCGCAGTCGTAGGCGGCCTTCTCGCTCTCAAGCAACTTGACCAGTTTCTTGACCTGATCCGGTTCAAGGTCGAGCGTGAAGCACACGGAGGTGTTGGAGCGGTACTCTTTCTTGTCCGCGAGGAAGTGGATCCACGGATGCGTGGCGACAAACGCTTCGAACGCGGCGAGGTTGTCTTCGCTGCGCTTGATCAATGCAGGCAGTCCCCCAATGGACTTGGCCCACGCGAGGGCATCGAGGTAGTCCTCGTTTGCCAGCATCGACGGCGTATTGATCGTCGAGCCTTCAAAGACTTCATCCAGCAGCTTGCCGCCCTTGGTCAGGCGGAAGATCTTCGGCAGCGGCCACGCGGGCTTGTAGCTTTCAAGCCGCTGCACGGCGCGGGGCGACAGCACGAGCACACCATGAGCGGCTTCGCTGCCCAGCACCTTCTGCCACGAGAACGTCACGACATCGAGCTTTGCCCAAGGCAGGTCCATTGCGAACACGGCGCTGGTGGCGTCGCAGAAAGTCAGGCCTTCGCGGCTGTCCGGGATCCAGTTGCCGTTCGGTGTCTTCACGCCGCTCGTCGTGCCATTCCAGGTGAACATGACGTCGTGAGCAGGGTTGGCTTGCGCGAGGTCCGGCAGGCGGCCGTACTCGGCGCGGAACACGCGGGAGTTCGGCAGCTTGAGTTGCTTCTCCAGATCGGTGACCCAGCCGTCGCCGAACGACTCCCAGGTGAACGCGTCCACGGGACGAGCGCCCAGCATCGACCACATCGCCATCTCAAAGGCGCCCGTATCCGACGCCGGGACGATGCCGATACGGTAGTCCGCCGGGATGCCGAGCAGGGCCTTGGTGTCGGCGATCGATTTGGCGAGGCGGTTCTTGCCGAGGCCGGAGCGATGCGAGCGGCCGAGAATGTCCGTGGGCAATGCCGCCAGCGAGTAGCCGGGGCGCTTGGCGCAGGGACCGGAAGAGAAGTTCGGGGAGTTGGGCTTGAGGGTGGGTTTCATGAGGTCACTTCGAATGAAAAGGTCCGGCGTCACTTGCCGAACAAGGTGTCGAGATCCGTTGGTTCAAGCAGCCGCCATTGTCCCACGGGCAGATTGCCCAGCGTCAACCCGCCGAGGCGGCTGCGGTGCAGCGCTTCCACGTGGTTGCCGACGGCAGCAAACATGCGGCGAGCCTGGTGATAGCGGCCTTCCGTCAACGTCAGGCGGGCGTGCCGCTTGTCGATGACTTCGAGAGTGGCGGGCGCGAGCGGCGTCTTTTCCGATTCGAGCATCATGCTGCCACTTGAAAATTTCTCGGCTTCGTTGCCACGCAGATCGCGGGCCAGCGTGACTTCGTAGACTTTCGCGAGCTGTGACTTCGGGTGCACGATCCGGTGCAGCAGGGAACCGTCGTCCGTCATCAGCAGCAGGCCTGTCGTCTCCCGGTCCAGTCGACCTACAGTTGCCACGACCGGTGAGCGTTCGCGGAATCGTGACGGCAAAAGCTCGTAGACGACCCCACCCGGGTCCTTGGTCGAGCAGGTGTAGCCAACGGGCTTGTGCAGCATTAGCGTCAAGCCTGGCGGCGGATCGAGTGGCTCGCCGTCCATGCGGATGTCCGCATGCTCGACCTGGTCGTCGGCATACAGCACTTCGCCTGTCGCATTCGTGACGTGGCCCTCGCGGAACATCGTTGCAACCTGCCTGCGGCTGCCGTAGCCCAGGTTCGCGATCAGTTTGACGAGCTTCATCGGCCGTGGCCCTTGACTGCTTCGATGATCTTGAAGCCGTCCTTTTCAGCGACCTTGCGTACGCGTGCAAAGTGGTCGGCCAGCACTTCCTCGTACGGCAGATGGCGGTTGGCGACCATCCACAGGCTGCCGCCGGGATTCAGTGACGCCGATGCGACAGCAATGAAGCGTCGCCCGATATCCGGGCGGTCCACACGGTTCTGCGTATGAAAAGGCGGGTTCGTGATGATGACATCGTAGCGACGTGGCAGACCCGTCGTGACGTCGTGCCATTTGAATTCAAGGGTTGCACGCCCGCTGAAAGCGGCCAGGTTCGTCCTCGCTACGTCGAGGGCGCGGCCCTCCGCCTCGTACAGGTCGACGGAAGCAATCTTCGGGCAGCGCTCCAGCAGCCTGTCAGTCATGAAGCCGAAGCCGGCGCCGAGATCGGCGGCGGCACCATGCAAGTCCGCTGGCAGGTGATCGGCCAGCAGCTGGGAGGCGGGATCGATGCGGTCCCATGCAAAAATGCCGGGCCGGCTCATGAAGCTACCACCCGCAATCGGACGGACTGCATCAAGTGCCAGCCACTGCGCGGCAAGCGCAGGGTTGGGCGCGCCCTGCAAGGGGGATGTCCAGAACACGCGGCACTTGTTCTTGACCATGGAATCGACGGATCCGGCCAGCTGCGCGAAGTCCGCTTCCGCCGAGCGCGCCCCCTCGTTGTTGCTGGCGCTCGCCACCACGATGCCGCCTGGGCGGGTCGACGCGAGCGCGCGCGCCATTAAAGCCCGCGATTCATCCCGCTGACGGGGCGTCAGGACCAGCACAAGCGGATAAGACTCTGCGGAGTCCGTGGAATCTGCCCTGACGCTGAACCCCGCTCTTTCGAGCGCTTCCGCGTCCGGACGGAAACTCTGCTCGCAGACGAGGCCGGGCAGGGCGTGCCGTTGCAGGGCCGCCCCGCTCCTCGCGCGCAGGAACAAGGCGCCTGCCTTGGGCCATTGCAGCCGGCCGCTCGCGAACGGCAGCAGGAGCGTTTCAAGTGCCGAGTCGTAGGTAGAGGCTGAACACATGGAGTAGGGCGAAAGACCAGTGGGCCGCCTATTCTATTGATACGCCCGCCAGATAGCTTTACATCCGGGCCGCTTACCCGAAGAATTCGGTCCCCGTCCGTTCCGCTTCCGTGAAGGATCCTGTATGCGCCTGTACCATAATCCGCTGTCCTCTAGCGCAAGGCGCGCGCTGATGACCGCCATTCACCTCGGCGTGAAGTTCGAATCCGTCATCATCGACCTCTCGAAGCCCGAGCATCGCCTGCAGCTGGAGCAGGTGAATCCCAACGCCAAGGTGCCGGTCCTCGTCGACGGCGATTTCGTGCTGTGGGAGTCCTACGCGATCATGCAATACCTCGCCGACCGGACGCCGGGCCAGACAGTGTTGCCAAAGGAAGCCCGTGCCCGCGCCGAAGTGAATCGCTGGATGTTCTGGTGTGCCAGTCACTTTGCGCCCGCCATCGGCATCCTCGGCTGGGAAAACTGGATGAAGGGCCTGATCGGCGCCGGCGCAGCTGATCCGCGCGAAGTCGAGCGCGGTGAAACGGAAGTAGCGAAGTACGCTCCTATCCTGGATGCGCATCTCGCGGACCGTGACTGGCTGTGCGGTGACGACGTGACGTTGGCGGACCTGGCGCTGGCCCCAGTGCTGATGGTGACGGATCTCGCCCGACTGCCGATTCGTCAGTACGGAAACATCCAGGCGTGGTATGCCCGCGTCCGGGAACTGGATGCATGGCAGCGGACGTCCCTCTAGTCGAGCGGCGTCTCCGCGTCGCGGCTCTCGTCGGGCCATTCGAGGCGGTTGTCGCTCGAGCGCCTGTGACGGCTGGCCGCGGCATCGTGCACGGAGTCGCTGAAGTCGATCAGCAGGCTGTCGATCAACGCGAGATTCCAGTTGGCTGGATTCGCCTCGAAGGACTTGAGCAACGCGTTGATCTTGCCTGCCTTGGCGCTCACGGCCTCAAAGCGGAACATGGCCGCCGAGCCGTGCAGCTGGTGTGTCACTCTTTCGAGTTCAGCGAGGCCGGCGTGATCCCCATCATGAAGGCGAGCCGCCAGCGACTGGAGTTCGCCAAGCTGGTCCACGGTGCGACGGATGAACCGGGTACCGATTTCGTCCAGCCGTTTCTGCGTGCGAACGTCCATAAGGTACGTAGTCTTGCCATGCAGCCTGATATCTCTAACCTACTTGTACACCGACGATGTGAGGACGGCAACGAAACGCGTCGCACTCCTCTTGCGAACGCCAGGCAGTGTGGCAGGCAATTCCAAGCATGATGGCACTTGTGCTCGCAGTGCTTGCCTCCGGGCTGGTCGGCGGTTTCGTCGCCGGACTCCTGGGCGTCGGCGGCGGGATCGTCATCGTCCCGGTGCTGGAGCTGGCGCTCAGCATGGCCGGCATCGATCCCCGCATCACGATGAATCTGGCGGTGGCTACGTCGATGGCGACGATCATTCCGACGGCCATTTCCTCGTCACGCTCGCATGCCCGCCGCGGCTCGGTGGATGGCGCCATCGTCAAAGTCTGGGCGATTCCCATCGTCGTCGGCGCGCTGGTCGGTTCGCAGCTGGTAGCCCAATTCGAAGCCCGTGTGCTGGCAGCCGTATTCGGAGTCGCCGCGCTCACCGTTGCCGCGAAGATGTTGTTGCCTCTCGACGACCTGGTTGTCGCTCGTGATGTGCCACGGACCTGGAAGGGGGCCTGGCTGCCCGCAGCCATTGGCTGCCTCGCCTCCATGATGGGGGTCGGCGGCGGAACCCTCGGTGTTCCGGTGATGACCTTGTGCGGCGTCCCGATCCACCGGGCGGTGGGGACGGCAGCGCTCCTCGGCCTGTGGATCGCGGTGCCGGCCACCCTCGGATTCCTGCTGGCACGGCCTGCCATCGAGACGCCGTGGCTGACGGTGGGCTATACCAACCTGCTTGGGTTCGCGCTCATTGCTCCGGTGAGCGTGCTGATGGCGCCGCTCGGTGCCAGGGTGGCGCACACCTTGAGTCGCAGGCAACTGAGCGTCGCCTTCGGCTGCTTCCTGTTAGTCGTGGCCGCACGTATGCTCTACCGGGGCTTTCACTAGCGCCTGCTTTATCTGGAGCCGATGCATGACTGCACGAGTCTGTTTCCATCGATTCCTCGCCGTCCTCGCGGGCATGTCGCTGGCGGTCCTCCTTGCCGCTTGTGGCGATCCCGAGACTGCTGCAGTCGAATCACCCGTCGCGCCGGCGCAAGCCACGGAGATCGCCTGGTTCACGGGGTCCGTGCAGGAGGCGTTCGCTTCCGCGGAGGCAAACCACCGCCCCGTCTTCCTGTTCTGGGGCGCAGCGTGGTGCCCCTACTGCCAGCAACTCAAATCGTCCGTCTTTACGCGCCGCGACTTCATCGAAAAATCCCGCCTGTTCGTGCCGGTCTATCTCGATGGAGACGAGGCCGGCGCGCAGAAGTGGGGCGAGACACTGAAAGTCAGCGGCTATCCAACTGTACTGATCCTGCGCGCTGACGGGATCGAGCTGATGCGCGTGGCTGGCGGCATGGACGTGGAGCGCTACACTGAATTGCTGAATCTCGCACTCGCAGACACGCGGCCTGTCGCGGAGATCCTGACGGGCCTCGCGGCCAACGAATCGACCTTGTCGGCCGATGATTGCCGGCGACTTGCGTTCCACGGCTTCAGCCTCGAGACAGAACCGGTGGCTGACGATGCGCAGCTCGCCGGGCAGCTGGGTCTTGCCGCGAGGCGGTGCCCCGCGACCTCGCAGGTCGAGCGTGACCGACTCATCGTGCAGGCTGCGACGCTTTCGTTGACGGCAGAGGGTGGCGGAATCCGGGAAGGAAAGGCACCGTCTGCACGGATGGCCGCGATGCTGGCCACCGTCGTCGAGCTGCTTGGGGAAAGTGAGCGCGCGGTGGCCGTGGCCGACACGCTGTTCGTACTCGACGAGCGCTTCTTCACGGCCGCGCGGCGCGCGAAGCTGCTGCCGGACGACAAGTTGCAGCAGCGCTGGTTCGACGTAATGGACCGGGCGTCCGCTGATCCTCGCTATTCCGAATCCGACCAGTTCTTTGCGCTGACGTCTAAGCTGCAGGGCGCGAAGGCTTTTGCCGCGCTGACACCTGAGCTGGCCGCTTCCGCACGAGCCAAGGTGGATGCGGCTCTGGCGCGCAAGCACGATGAGTACACACGAGCGAGCGTCGTCAATTCGCTGCTCTACGTAATGGATGCGCTCGACGACCAGGAACGCGTCTATGCGATCGCCGAGCAGGAGATGCAGTCTGCGGCGACGCCTTACTACCTTATGCTGGACCTCGCGAGCATCGACGAGAAGCGCGGCAGGCCGGACGCGGCGCTGGGCTGGTTCGAGCGGGCCTATCGCGAATCAAAGGGGCCGGCGACGCGGTTCCAGTGGGGCACGTCGTATGTCGCGAGCCTCATTCGCATGCGGCCCGAGGACGATGCGCGTATCCGCGACGTCACGCTGGGGGTGCTCGCCGAGCTCGACGGGCCTGACCGCTTGTATCAGCGGACCAATTCGCGCATCGAGCGTCTCGAGCAGGAACTCGCGAAGTGGAGCGCAGACGGCTCGAACTCTGCGGTGATTGCTGCCGTGCAGGCGCGCATGCAGGCGTTGTGCTCGAAGATTCCTGAAGTCGAGAGCGAAGCGCGGGCAGCCTGCGGGGGGTTCCTCAAATCCGTCGCAACCGTTCGAGCGCCTCGCGTTCCTGCTGCGGCGTAGGCCAGCCTTCAGGGCTTGCCCGCCGTTCCGCGGGCAGGCTGTTCCACCACTCAAGCGTGTCTTTGCCCGTGGTCAGCAGTGGGCGCACAGCCAGTCCTGTGGCTTCCGCTGCGGCCGTCCCGATCATCCAGGGAGGCGTCCCGGTCGCAACGAGGGGCAGCTCGATGCGAAACAGGTCGAGCAGTTCCTGCGTGGGGCCGCGCAGGCGCACCGATTTCCGCGCAGCCGTTGCCAGCGTCGCGAGAACGTCGCTCCAGGGAGCGGGCCTGCTGGCTGCATTGAAGACGCCCGCGGTGTCGTTCTCAGCAAGGCCGATCATCCATGCGCCGAGATCACGGACGTCGATCCATTGCAGCGTTTCGCTGGCATCCGGCGGGCTGAGAACGTCACCGCCGCGCGCTGTCCTGTCCACCCAGTAAGTGAAGCGGTCCGTGTCATCGCCGGGCCCCACGACGTATGTCGGTCGCGCGACGGTGGCGGCGGCGCCGAAGATTTCTCGCACGCTCTCGTCGCATGCGGCCTTGAGCGGCCCGTAGCTCTGGCCAGTGACTCGCTCGTCGCCGGGATCGGAGAGTGGCTGCAGCGGGCTGTTCTCGTTGAAGACTCCACCTTGTTCGAGTGCGTAAGTCGAGATGGTGGAAACGTACAGGTAGCGCCCCACCCGCCCGCGCAGCAGCTCCGCGGAGTCGCGCACATGACGTGGCACGTAGCCTGAGTTGTCGATCACGACATCCCAGCGACGCCGACCCTGCAGTGCCTTGAGGCCTTGGTCGATCTTCGCGTCGCGATTGCCGAGAAGTGTCTCGACGCGGTTGCCGTAGAGGCCGGCAGCCGTGCGGCCGCGATTGAACATCGTGACCTTGTGCCCGCCCGCGAGTGCATGTTCGATCTGGTGCGGACCGATGAAGCCGGTGCCACCGAGCACCAGAATGTCGAGCGGCTTGCCTTTGCGTTCGGTTGCAGCGAATGCACTCATGCCGCTCGCTCCGAGTCCGAGAGTGGCGAGCGCGCCCTGCAGCAAGGTGCGACGCGTCGCCATTGCTCAGGGCATGTCGAACAGCAGGGCTTCGCCTTCCGGTGCGCCCTGCAGCGTGACTGCGGCTGGACCTGTGTCGGCTGCGATGGCTGCACCGTCACCGGCAGACAATGTCTTGCCATTCACTTCGACGGAGCCCCTGGCGATGTGTACCCACGCATAGCGGCCTGCTGCCAGCTGGTGTTCAACGCGCTGGGCAGCGGACTGCAGGACCGTCGAATAGAGCTGCACGTCTTGCTGAATGTGGATCAATCCTTCCTGCTTCTGGTTCGAGGCCACGAGCTTCAAGGTGCCGGCGCGGTCGGCTACCGGATAGTGGATCTGCTCGTAGGACGGCTTCACTCCCGCTTTGTCCGGAATGATCCAGATCTGCAGGAAGTGCACGAGGTCCGATTTCGAGTGGTTGAATTCGCTGTGCGCAATGCCTGAGCCCGCGCTCATCTTCTGGACGTCGCCCGGGCGGATCACCGATCCGGTGCCGATGTTGTCCTTGTGCTCAAGCTCACCTTCGAGGACGTAGGAAATGATTTCCATGTCACGGTGCGAGTGCGTGCCAAAGCCCATCGAGGCCTGTACGGTGTCATCGTTGATGACGCGCAGGCTGCGGAATCCCATGAACTTGGGGTCGTAGTGATCGGCAAACGAGAAGGTGTGCCAACTGTCGAGCCAGCCGTGGGTGCTGTGCATGCGGTCGCCCGCCTTCCGGACCAACATCGTCGTCATGGGTACTCCAGCCTGAAGAATTGAACCGTCTCCAGGCAGTATAAAGGGGTCGATCGCGCGCGGGGGCGGGACATGGGGGAGACAGGATGAACATGTGGAACCGGGGTGTTGCAGGGTGGCTTGCGATCGCGCTTGTCGGCTGCGGGACGCCTGATTCGCCCGAGGTGCAGGTCCGGGCCGTGATCGCGGCGGCGGAACTGGCGGCAGAAGCGCGCGATGTGTCAGCCGTCATGGGCCTGGTATCGCCCGACTACGCCGACGCGGACGGGCGGGAGGTCGCTGAACTCAGCCGTTATCTGCGCGGGTACTTCATCGCCAACCAGTCCATCCACCTGTTGACGCGCATCGAGTCGCTCGAATTTCCGGCCAGCGATGTCGCGGAGGTGGAGCTGACGGTCGCCATGGTGGGCCGCGACGCCGAAGCCGTGTCCGCCTGGGATCTTGCTGCGGATGCCCAGTCACTGCGGCTGACTTTGATGGAAAAGGGCGGCGCCTGGCGGGTGACGCATGCCGACCGCCGGTCTGCCGGCCAGTAGGGTTCCGTGCCGCCTGGCTGCCGACTTGTTGCAGTGCATTGACGGACGCTCATGCCCCTGTAATATGCCTTTACTCCGACCGCTGTTTTCGGGCCGCGCCTAACGCGGACCCTCGGGTAAGACGCTCGGCCAATCGGCTGGTCGCGCCTCGGTAGTCGCGCGGATTTTATTCTGCATCAATGGGTTAGCAGAATCTTCAGGGGCGGGTGCCGCACAGGCGCCGGGCCCTGTCCTGATCCTGTGCCGGAAGCTGGCGCTTCGCCGGGTTTCGGGGCGAGAGCGCTGGGCCGGATCTTGCGCGGCCTGAAGGGGCAGGTAGTTTCGGAATTAGCTGAAGGGGCTGCCATGACGGGTGCCAGAACTGAATCGACCTACGCGTCCGGATTGGACCGGCCAGACGTTGGCCTGTACCGGGCCGCGTACGAGAAGGACAGCTGCGGCTTCGGCCTCATCGCCAACATCGACGACCAGGCCAGCCACTGGCTCGTCCAGACCGCCGTCCAGGCGCTGACCCGCCTCACCCACCGCGGTGCCGTGGCTACCGACGGCAAGACCGGCGATGGGTGCGGCCTCATGCTGAAAAAGCCCGAAGCGTTCCTGAAGGCCGCCGCCAGGGAAGCCGGAATCACCGTGGCTTTGGTCTTTACGGCCGGCAACGTTTTCCTCAGTCCGGATGCTGCCAAGGCAGAGCGGGCCCGCAAGGTGCTCGCAGACGAACTCGTGCGCGAAGGCCTTGAAGTCGCGGGCTGGCGTGTCTTGCCGGTGGACACGTCCGTGTGTGGCGCGGAAGCGCTCAAGACCTTGCCCCGGTTCGAACAGGTGTACGTCAACGCCCCCGAAGACACCGACGAAGCCGCGTTCAACCGCAAGCTCTTCATGGCGCGGCGTCGAGCAGAAAAAGCGTTGCACGACGATCCCTCGTTCTACGTGCCCAGCCTGTCAGCGGTCACGCTGGTGTACAAGGCCATGGTCATGCCGCAGCACCTGGTCGAGTTCTATCGCGACCTCGCTGACGAACGCATGGTGGCGTCGGTGGCCATCTTCCACCAACGCTTTTCGACGAACACGATGCCGCAATGGCGGCTGGCTCACCCGTTCCGCTTCCTGGCGCACAACGGCGAGATCAACACCGTCGAAGGCAACCGCAGCTGGGCCTATGCCCGCGGCCCGATCATGAAGTCGCCGTTGCTGCCGGGTTTAAGCGAGGTGCTGCCGCTCGTCTCGATGCACGGCTCCGACTCGCAGTCGCTCGACAACATGCTTGAAGTGCTGCTGATGGGTGGACTTGATGTCATGCACGCGATGCGCCTGCTGATCCCGCCGGCATGGCAGTCCGTCGACGCCATCGACCCGGACCTGCGCGCTTTCTACGAATTCCACGTCACGCACATGGAGCCGTGGGACGGCCCGGCCGGTGTCGTGCTGACTGACGGCCGCTATGCTGCCTGCACGCTTGATCGCAACGGCCTGCGTCCGGCCAGATGGGTTGTCACGGATGATCGTCATCTCACGATCGCATCCGAGACCGGCGTGTGGGACTACAAGCCCGAGCAGGTGCTCAAGAAGGGCAAGCTCGGGCCGGGTGAAATGCTCGCGCTCGACCTCACGAGCGGCGAGATCCTCGATACGCGCCGCATCGATGACCTGCTCAAGAGCCGCTATCCGTACAAGCAGTGGCTGAAGCAGGGCGTCCGCTATCTCGAGCAGGACCTGATCGACCCGGCACTCGCGGCCGAGCCGATGGATAGAGAGACGCTTGCCACCTACGAGAAGATGTTCAACATCACGGCCGAGGAGCGCGATGAAATCATCCGCGCACTGGCCGAGGACGAAAGCGAAGCGGTCGGCTCGATGGGCGATGACACACCGATGCCGGTGCTGTCGCACAAGATCCGCTCGCTGTACGACTATTTCAGGCAGCAGTTCGCGCAGGTGACCAACCCGCCCATCGACCCGTTGCGCGAGGCAATCGTGATGTCGCTGCAGACGCAGATCGGCCCCGAGGGCAACGTGTTCGCGCCGAAGCCGCAGCACGCGAAGCAGGTCGTCCTGAACTCACCCGTGCTGTCGCAACGCAAGCTCAGGCAGTTGGTCGCGATGGAGGGCGAGGGCGTCACGCACGAGTTCATCGACCTGCAGTACGCTGAGACGCTGCCGCTCAAGGACGCAATTCTTGCCGTGTGCGACAAGGCCGAGGCTGCTGTCCGCGCAGGCAAGCTCGTCCTGCTGCTGTCCGACCGGTATCTCAAGAAGGACCTGATCCCGATCCACGCGCTGCTCGCGACGGGAGCCGTCCATCACCGCCTCGTCGAAAAAGGCCTGCGCTGCAAGTGCAACATCATCGTCGAGACCGGCACGGCCCGGGATCCGCATCACTTCGCGTGCCTGATCGGCTATGGCGCCACGGCCGTGTATCCGTACATGGCCTATCAGACGCTGTTCGACATGCTGCGCAAGAGCGCGCCGGCCCTGGACCATGAAACGCGCTTCGAGCTCGGTCGCAGCTACCGGCGCGGCATCCGCAAGGGTCTGTTCAAGATCATGTCCAAGATGGGCATCTCGACGGTCGCAAGCTACCGCAGCGGGCAGCTGTTCGAGATCGTCGGCCTGTCGGACGAGGTGGTGGACCTGTGTTTCCGCGGTACCGTCAGCCGCATCCAGGGCGCCAACTTCGATGACCTCGAGAGCGATCAGAAGATGCTGGCAATTCGTGCCCGCAACCCGAAGTCGGCCGTCGACCAGGGCGGCCTGCACAAGTTCGTGCATGGCGGCGAATACCACATGTACAACCCCGACGTGATCGCGACGCTGCAGGCGGCCGTCTCTTCGGGTGACTACGGGATCTACAAGGAATATGCGGCGGTCGTGAACGAGCGGCCGGTCTCGACGATCCGCGATCTGTTTGCACTGAAGACGGACCGGACGCCGATTCCGTTGGCAGAAGTCGAGCCGGTCGAAAGCGTCATCGTGCGCTTTGACTCGGCGGGCATGTCGCTGGGCGCACTGTCGCCCGAGGCACATGAGGCGCTTGCGATTGCGATGAATCGCCTGGGAGCCCGCTCCAATTCCGGCGAAGGCGGCGAAGACCCCAGTCGCTACGGCAACGAGAAGAACTCGAAGATCAAGCAGGTGGCGTCCGGCCGCTTCGGCGTGACGCCGGAATACCTGGTCAGCGCAGAGGTGCTGCAGATCAAGGTCTCACAGGGTGCAAAGCCGGGTGAGGGGGGGCAGCTTCCCGGGCACAAGGTGAACGAGATGATCGCGAAGCTGCGATTCGCCCGTCCCGGTGTCGGGCTGATTTCGCCACCGCCCCATCACGATATCTATTCCATCGAAGACCTTGCGCAACTGATCTTCGACCTGAAGCAGGTCAATCCACAGGCGCTGGTGTCAGTGAAGCTCGTGGCGGAACCCGGCGTCGGTACCGTCGCTGCGGGCGTGGCGAAGGCTTACGCGGATCTCATCACGATATCCGGACATGATGGCGGCACGGGCGCGAGCCCGATCAGCTCCATCAAGTACGCCGGATCGCCGTGGGAGCTGGGCCTTGCGGAAACGCACCAGACGCTGCGGCTCAATGACATGCGACATCGGGTGAGACTGCAGACGGACGGCGGCCTCAAAACCGGTCTCGACGTCATCAAGGCCGCCCTCATCGGCGCGGAGAGCTTCGGCTTCGGCACCGCCCCCATGGTGGCGCTCGGCTGCAAGTACCTGCGCATCTGCCACCTGAACAACTGTGCGACGGGCGTGGCCACGCAGCACAAGTTGCTCAGGCAGAAGTTCTTCATCGGCCTGCCGGAAATGGTCATCAACTACTTCCGGTTCGTGGCCGAAGAGTGCCGCGAGATCATGGCGCAGCTCGGTGTCCGCACGATGGCAGAGCTGATCGGCCAGACGCAGCTGCTCGATATCCGTGAAGGTGAAACGCCGCGGCAGCGGCGTCTCGACTTGAGCCCAATCCTGTCCGACTCAGGGCTGGGCAACAGCAAGCCGCAGTTCTGCATCGACGCCCGCAACGCTCCGTTCGACAAGGGCCTGCTTGCCGAGAAGATGGTGGCTGATGCGTTGCCTGCCATCACCAGCGGCAGCGGCGGGACGTTCGAGTATGACGTGAGCAACTACAACCGCTCGATCGGTGCACGGCTATCGGGGGAGATCGCCCGGCAGCACGGCAACTACGGCATGAAGAACTCGCCGATCAGCGTGAAGCTTCGCGGTGCCGTGGGCCAGAGCTTTGGCGTCTGGAACGCGGGTGGCCTGCATATGTATCTCGAAGGTGATGCGAACGACTATGTCGGCAAGGGCATGGCATCCGGCAAGCTGGTGCTGCGTCCCGACCGCAATGCGAAGTTCGTGGCGCGTGAATCCATCATCATGGGCAACACCTGCCTGTATGGCGCGACGGGCGGACAGCTGTTCGCGGCCGGCCAGGCGGGCGAGCGCTTTGCGGTCCGCAACTCCGGCGCTGTCGCGGTCATCGAGGGTGCGGGCGATCACTGCTGCGAGTACATGACCGGCGGCGTCGTGACGGTGCTTGGCAAGACCGGTGTGAACTTCGGCGCGGGCTTGACGGGCGGCTTCGCCTACGTGCTCGATCTGGAGCGCGATTTCGTCGACCGCTACAACCATGAGCTGATCGACATCCATCGCATCACGCCTGAGGGCATGGAGTCGCATCTGCAGCATCTGCGCAGCCTGATCGAGCAGCACGTTCATGAGACCGGCAGCGTGTGGGGAGAGCAGATCCTCAACGACTTCCGTTCCTACGTCGGCAAGTTCTGGGTCGTGAAGCCGAAGGCGGCCGAAATCGATTCATTGATTGAAAACCTGCGACGCGCGGCCTAACCGCGCCCAGCCAAACGCTTAACACTGACTGTTCAACGCATGGCCGACAATACGCTTCAGTTCCTAGAGATTCCCCGGCGCGATCCGGAGAAGCTGCCGCTCGACGTGCGGACCACGGGTTTTTCCGAGATCTACGAGCAGTACGACCCGAACGGGGCTGCGCAGCAAGCGGGGCGGTGCCTGTCCTGCGGCAATCCGTTCTGCGAATGGAAATGCCCGGTGCACAACTACATTCCGAACTGGCTGAAGCTGATCCAGGACGGCAAGCTGTTCGAGGCGGCGGAGCTCTCGCATCGGACCAACTCATTGCCCGAAGTGTGTGGCCGAATCTGCCCGCAAGACCGACTGTGCGAAGGCGCCTGCACGCTCAACGACGGCCATGGTGCAGTGACCATCGGTTCCATTGAAAAGTACATCACCGATGAGGCGCTGAAGCAGGGCTGGCGTCCGGACATGTCCGGCGTCGTCGCGACGGGCAAGCGCGTTGCGATCGTCGGTGCGGGGCCTGCGGGACTCGGCTGCGCGGACATCCTCGTGCGCAATGGTGTCGAACCGGTGGTGTTCGACCGCTATACAAAGATTGGCGGCTTGCTGACCTTCGGCATTCCGCCGTTCAAGCTCGACAAGGACATCGTCGAGATGCGGCGCGAAATCATGGAAGGCATGGGCGTGAAGTTCGAACTGGGCAAGGAGATCGGCCGGGACATTCCGTTCGAGAAACTGCTCAAGGACTTTGATGCCGTGTTCCTCGGTACCGGTACGTACACGTACGTAAAGGGCGGCTTTCCGGGCGAGGACCTGCCGGGAGTTCACGAAGCGTTGCCTTACCTGATTTCGAACATCAATCGCCACCTCGAATTGGGGACGGGTGACTTCATCGACCTGAAGGGCAAGCGCGTTGTGGTGCTCGGTGGCGGTGACACTGGCATGGACTGCAATCGCACAGCCATCCGCCAGGGCGCCGAAAGCGTCACCTGCACTTACCGCCGTGACGAGGCGAACATGCCCGGCTCGCGCCGCGACTTCAAGAACAGCAAGGAGGAGGGCGTCGAGTTCCTCTTCAATCGTCAACCCGTCGAAATCGTTGGGTCAACCCACGTCGAAGGCGTGAAGGTCGTTCAGACCCGTCTGGGCCCGCCCGGGCCTCGCGGTCGCCGCATGCCGGAGACGATCCCCGGCTCGGAGGAGATCATTCCTGCCGATGCGGTTATCATTGCGTTCGGCTTCCTGCCGAGTCCTGCGAAGTGGTTCGAGGATGCGAAGGTCGCGCTGCACCCGAATGGCCGCGTTCGCGTATCAGCAAATCCGAAGACGCCATTCCAGACGACGAATCCCCAGATCTTCGCGGGCGGCGACAACGTCCGCGGTTCAGACCTCGTTGTAACGGCCGTCTTCGAAGGCCGCGAGGCAGCCAAGGGGATCCTTGGCTACCTCGGCATCAACTGAGCCAAGGCTCAGTGGTGGTCATCATCGTCATCGTGGTCACCCGAGGACAGTGAAACGATGACCGCAGCTTGCCGATACCGCAGGGTGTAATCGAGGTTCGCGATCCGGGTGACGTATGTAGCCATACGCGTTCGGATTCTCCGCCGTCGGGACGAAGTTGCCTGGATTCTCGATGTACGCAACCCGGACCTGCACATTGCCGACCTGATTCTCAACCTGGCCCTTCTCCCAGCCCGCCGCCGGCGTGCACGCCGTGGGATCAACCAGGTAGTGATTGCACATCCTGATACGCCTCGCCCGGCGCGAAGCTCTGCGGGATGAAGACGGTGTTGACCGGATGACGGCGGCGTCCAAACTCGCGCTCGTGACGACGCTCCGCATCCACCGCGCCGGCATACCCTTCCAGGCACGGCGCCTCATACAGCCGCTGCGCCGTCCGCCGCTCCCGCGACGGCAGCTTCTCCTCGGCCGCAAGCCATGCCTCCAGCGTCTCGATATCCGCCCCGAGCCGCGGCTGGCGCTTGCGCTGGTACTCGAAGACCCCGCTCTGCGAGCACAGTGCCCGCTTCGGGCTGAGTGATGTCTTGAGAAAGCCCGTCGATCCCGCAGCAGCGTGGTGGGCGCGCAGGTACCTGTAGGGTTTCGCCGACAATCCGGGGCGAGTCCAGAATGGGATTAAGATATCTCCGCTTTGGCGGGTGCCGCCGACCGGATCTGTCCGCGCAGGCAAGCACTGCGACTCCGTTGGGCCGCAGTTGCGGTGACCCGCGGTGGATGGCTCATTCTGGAGGATGAAGATGAAGGCATGGATTCGGATCACGGCCTTGACAGTTGTAGCTGCATTGGTCGGGGGGTGTTCAACCATCAACCCGTATACGCGCGAGGAACAGACCAGCAAGGCCGCAAAGGGGGCGGCCATTGGCGCCGCCGTTGGCGCAGTTGCGGGCATCCTGACCGGAGACAATTCCCGGGAACGCCGTCGTCGCGCCCTGATCGGCGCGGGCCTCGGTGGCCTCACCGGCGGTGGCGTCGGGTACTACATGGACGTCCAGGAAGCCAAGCTGCGCAAGCAGCTCGAAGGGACCGGCGTCAGCGTCACCCGCAATGGAGAAGAGATCACGCTCAACATGCCGAGCAACGTGACCTTCGCGTCCAACAGCGCTGACCTCAATTCGCAGTTCTTCACAACGTTGGACGGGGTCGTCCTGGTGGTCAAAGAGTACGAGAAGACGCTGATCGATGTCCTCGGGCACACCGACAACACGGGGAGCCAGGCACTCAATCAACAGCTGTCAGAACGCCGCGCGGCGACGGTGGGCGACTATCTCGTCAGCCGTGGTATCGCCACGGGTCGGGTGGTCAAGCAGGGATTCGGGTTCTCGCGTCCCGTCGCATCGAACGATACGGCTGAAGGTCGTGCGCAGAATCGCCGGGTCGAGATTGTGTTGAGCCCAGTCACGCAGTAGGGCGGCTCACCGCTTCCTGGGCCCAACAAGAAGGGCCGGCCCGGTTTCCCGGGTCGGCCCTTTATCTTGCAGGCGTCGCGGACGGCCGATTCAGTTCGCGGGTTCAGCCACCATCTCGCGCAGCTTCTTGATCGCATGCGCCTCGATCTGCCGGATTCGTTCCGCCGACACGCCGTACTGGTCCGCGAGTTCGTGCAACGTGGACTTCTTGTCCGTCATCCAGCGACTGCGCAGGATCTGCTGGCTGCGTTCGTCCAGCGAGCTGAGCGCGCTCGCCACCCGGTCCGCCGAGTCCTCGTCCCACTGCTCGCGCTCTACCGCGATGGCCGGATCGGCGGAGGGGTGCGGCAGGTAAGCGGAAGGCGAATACGCGCCTTCCTCGTCATCCGCATCCGGCGCCGGGTCGAACGCGATGTCGCGTGACGACAGCCGCTGTTCCATTTCCGTGACTTCCGCAATCGTGACGCCGAGGTCTCGCGCGACTGCTTGTGTTTCCGCTTCGGACAGCCAGCCCATGTTCTTCTTGAGCCGGCGCAGGTTGAAGAACAGCTTGCGCTGCGCCTTCGTCGTGGCGACTTTCACCAGCCTCCAGTTGCGCAGCACGTATTCGTGAATTTCAGCGCGGATCCAGTGGACGGCGAACGACACCAGACGCACGTCCATTGAGGGGTCGAAGCGCTTCACGGCCTTCATGAGGCCCACATTGCCTTCCTGGATCAGGTCGCCCACCGGCAGGCCGTAACCCGAATAGCCGCGGGCGATATGCACCACGAAGCGGAGGTGGGACAACACGAGGTGCCGAGCTGCCTCGAGGTCGTTCTCCTGATGGAAGCGCACGGCCAAGGCCCGCTCTTCTTCGCGGGTCAGAACCGGAATCTGGGCAACACGGTCTACGTACGCATCAAGGCTGCCGATCGGGCCGGCCAGGATGCGGTCAGGATTGGCGCCAAGGGGCGTAACCGGGGACGCTACAGTCAGGGCGGTAGTCATCATGTGTTCAGGACCTCCCCAAGTTCGAATCTATCTACTAGGTTTGAAGCTTAGCACTCGCGGTCTTTGAGTGCTAATAACGGCGGGGAGTTCCAATTGCTGAAGACGTTATGGCCTGCGCGGCCCCGGGATTCTCCGGCTCACAACGGAGAGAGGGGTTATTGTTTATATAAACTGAATTAATGGTTGTCTAGTGGTTGATCTTCGGCTGATTCAAGAAGCTAATCTTACAAACGACTACTTAGGTTCGATGGCCCGCAGGTGGCGGCTCGCTGCGATAAAGGAGCCCAACCAGCCGAGCGCCACGCCCGCGCCGACCAACCAGAGAGTCGTGTTCAATCCGAGCCCTGTCAGCCGGAAGTCGCTGCCGTACAGGCCGGTGATGCGTTGGACGGGGCCGCTCAGGACCAGCACCGTCACGGCGACGATGATGAGTGCGACCAAGCTGCCGCCCAGGCCATACCAGACTCCGCTGTACAGGAACGGCCGACGGACGAATGCATCGCTGCCTCCCACGAGCTTGGTGACTTCGATTTCGTCGCGCCGGTTCTGGATATCGAGCCGGATGGTATTGCCGACGATCACCATGACTCCTACCGCCAGCAGGACGGCGGCCACGA
>CAISDJ010000115.1 GCA_903884105.1 uncultured Pseudomonadota bacterium
CCCGGATTGTGGGCCACGACCATGACATGTCGGCCGGAACCCCCCAGTTCACGGATCACTTCGAGAATCACGGTGGGCGTGGCGTGGTATAGCCGCTCGTCCTTGTGCAGCTTGTCAGCGGACAGGCCCAGTTCCTTCGCGAGCAGAGTGGCCGTGTTCAGGGCGCGCACGGCGGGGCTGGTAAGGATGAGGTCGGGCTTCAGCTTGCGTTCGCGCAGGCGGCGGCCCATTTCGGGGGCATCCTTGAGACCACGGGCGTTCAGTGTTCGCTCCCAGTCGGGCTGGCCGGCGACGCTCCAGTCGGACTTGGCATGACGGACCAGCGTGAGTCTCTTCATGGCTGGGTCCGGCTACTCTTCGGATTGAACTTCGACGACGCCGTCGGTCACTCGGGTCGCAAAGGTGCGAATGGGTTCGTACGCCGGTGGTCCAAGGACGGCACCCGTCCGCAAGCAGAATCGTGCGCCGTGCCGCGGACAGACGACGACATCGCCTTCGACTGCTCCGCCAGCCAGGCCGCCGCCGTCATGTGTGCACACATCCTGGACCGCGCAGAACTCACCAGCCACATTGAAAACAGCCACCGGCTCGCCATCGACTTCGAGCTGCACGTAGTCTCCCGGGGAGATGGAGGCAGCGGTTCCCGCAGGAACCCAGGTCACAGCATGCCCGTCTGCAGCCGGGCGGCTTCCGACATCATGCTCTGGTTCCACGGCGGGTCGAACGTGAGCTCGACATCGGCGCGCTTGATGGTCGGAATCAGTTCGACCTTCTCTTTTATGTCGCGCACCAGCACTTCACCCATACCGCAGCCGGGGGCTGTCAGCGTCATCTTGATGCTGGCGATGCGTTCACCGTTGGTATCTCGCGCGAGTTCACATTCGTAGATCAGGCCGAGATCCACGATGTTCACGGGGATTTCGGGGTCGTAGCAGGTGCGCATCTGTTCCCACGCAAGGTTCTTGATGTCGTCGTCGGTGGCGTCCGGCGGCAACTCGGGTGTCAGCATGGGTTCCTGGCCGAGTGCGTCAGCATCGGCGCCCGCGACGCGAAAGAGATTGCCTTCGACGTAAACGGTGAAGCTGCCGCCCAGGGCCTGCGTAATGAAGCCGGTCTTGCCGGCGCGCAGCGTGACGGGCACGCCGGCTGGAACCATGACGGCTTCGACATCGCGGCCGATGATGACTGCTTCGTGGTCGTGACTGCGCAAGGATATCTTCCGGTTTTTGGTGGCGGTGGGAGTTATTCGGTCGAGGTCGGCGCCAGCACCGCCGCCTGCGGCGGATGCAGCGCCGCGTTCAGCGTGTGCCAGCACAGGCTCGCGCACTTCACGCGGGCCGGGAACTCATGGACGCCCGAGAGCGCCGCCAGCTTGCCAAGCCCGGGAGCGGCGACGGTGTCACGTCGAGTGAGCAGTTCGTGGACTTCGCCGTAGAGCTTGTCCACTTCCGCAACCGACTTGCCCTTGACGGCTTCCGTCAGCAGCGAGGCGGACGCGACTGAAATGGCGCAACCACTGCCTTCAAACTTGGCTTCCTTCACTGTGTCGCCATCGAGGCTTACATAGATGGTGAGCCGGTCGCCGCACAGCGGATTATGGCCGTCGGCGTGCGCGTCGGGCGAGAGCATCGGGCCGAAGTTTCGCGGTTTGCGATTGTGGTCGACGATGACGTCGCGGTAGAGGTCTTTGAGATCCATGGTCAGGTAAGGTAGTCGCGAGCCTTGACGAGGGCATCAGTCAGGCGATCGACCTCCGCGCGCGTGTTGTAGAACGCAAAGGACGCACGGGCCGTTGCCGGTACGCCGTAGAACTCCATGACAGGCATCGCGCAATGATGGCCTGTGCGGATCGCAACGCCCTCGACATCGAGGATGGTGCCGATGTCGTGCGGATGAATGCCTTCGAGCGCGAAGGACACCACGGCAGCCTTGCGGGGCGCGGTGCCGATGATGCGCAGACCCGGGATGGTAGTCAGCCGCGCGGTCGCGTACTCGAGAAGGGTGTGCTCGTACGCTGCAATCCGGTCCATGCCGATGCTTTCGAGATACTGGATGGCCGTGCCGAGGCCGATGACTCCGGCAATGTCCGGCGTGCCCGCTTCGAATTTCCAAGGCAGCTGGTTGTAGGTCGTGCCCTTGAAGGAGACCGACAGGATCATGTCCCCGCCGCCTTGCCACGGGGGCATGGCGTCCAGGATGGCTTCGCGCCCGTACAGCACGCCAATGCCGGTGGGGCCGCAGAGCTTGTGGCCGGAGAAGCAGTAGAAGTCGCAACCGAGAGCCTGCACGTCGATCCTCGAGTGCGGGATAGCTTGCGCACCGTCCAGTAGTACCGGCACGCCGTGCTTGCGCGCCACGGCGATGAATTGCTCGACCGGCACGATGGTGCCGAGGGCATTGGACACATGGGCGAGTGCCAGCAGTCGGGTGCGTGGTCCGATCAGCTGCTCGAATGCCGAGAAGTCGACTTCCCCCTCGGGGGTGATCGGGATGACCTTGAGCACGGCGCCTGTCTGTTCAGCGAGCAGCTGCCAGGGCACGATGTTGGCGTGGTGTTCGAGCCACGAGATCAGGATCTCATCGCCGGGCTTGATTCCGGGTCGTGCGAACGATGCAGCAACCAGGTTGATGGCTTCCGTGGTGCCGCGAACGAAGATGATTTCCTTCGTCGACCTGGCATTGATGAAGCGACGCACGTTTTCCCGCGCGGCTTCGAAGGCATCCGTGGCCCGCTGGCTCAGTGTATGGACGCCCCGATGCACGTTCGCGTGGTCCCGCTCGTAGTAGTTCGACATTGAGTCGATGACCACGCGCGGATGCTGGCTGGACGCCGCGTTGTCGAGGTACGCGAGCGGCTTGCCGTTGATCTCCTGGTGCAGGATGGGAAAGTCCGCACGAATGGCTTCGACATCGAAGGGTGCGGTATTCGCCGGGGTCGGTTCGAGGGCGGCGTTCATGGAGCGAGGGCCTTCGAGTCCAGGAAGTACTGACGGAAGATGCCGCTGACATAGTCGCGAGCGGGCTCAATGCCCATGCCCTTGAGAACCGTTTCCACGAAGGCCAGTGCCAGCAAGCCGCGGGCTTCGTCCTCGGCAATGCCGCGCGAACGCAAGTAGAACAGTGCGGTCGGGTCCAGCTGGCCCGTTGTCGCGCCGTGGCTGCATTTCACATCGTCGGCGTAGATCTCGAGCTCCGGCCGGGTATCGATCTCGGCCGTGTTCGACAACAGCAGGTTGCGGCTGGACTGCTTGGCGTCCGTCTTCTGGGCATCCTTGTGGACAACCACCTTGCCGTTGAAGACGCCGCGTCCCTTGCCATCGGCGAGGCCGCGATAGTCCTGGCTGCTCTGCGTCTTGGGTACGACGTGCTGGATGCAGCTGTGGGTATCCGTGTGCTGCGTGCCGTCGGCCAGGAAAACGCCATTCAACTCGCAACTGGCGCCGCTGCCGGCCAGTCGAACTGCGAGATCCAGTCGAGAGAGCGTGCCACCCAGTGATAGCGTGTGGCTGATGTAACGGGCCGATCCGCCCACATCGGCGGAGACCGAGCCGAGATGGACCACCTTCGAGCCTTCCCGACGGAGCCGGTAGTGCTCTACCTGCGACCCTTCGGCAAGCGACAACTGAGTGACGGCGGCGACGCAGTGCTCCGCGCGCTCGCCCGAAACGTGATGCTCGATGAGCGTGAGCCTCGAGTGGGTGCCCGACCGGACGATGATTCGCGGCGTGGTCAGGGTCGCGCGGTCCGATCCAGAGGATTCAAAAACCAGATACAACGGCTGCGCCAGATGCGCGTCGGCGGCGACGTCGATGACGAGGCCATCGTCGACGAAAGCCCGGTTCACAAGGTCGAATCTCGCAGAGGTCGTGACGTCGTCGTTGCCGAGCAGCGTGGCTGCTTCCACTGGATCGTCCCGCAAAATCGAGGCCAGAGTGCGTACACGCAGTCCGGTCACGACGCCGGACGCCGTCGACAGCCCCGCCGCGTGGCGACCGTTCACGAAAACGATGCGTTGCCAGCCGTCGGCCGCGAGTAGTCGCGATTCAAGACCGGCATCGACCGCAGTGACGGATTCGGGCAGCGCGAGGGCGCGGCTTTCGAAGCGACGCAGGCTGGTGTACTTCCACGCTTCGTCGCGGGTAGTCGGAAGCCCGAGGCTGATGAACTGCTCGAGTGCCGCTTGCTGCGCGACGGCTACCGGCGTGGTTTTCCCACCGCGTGCTGCGAACAGCGTACGGAGGCGTTCGAGTGCCACGGGCAAGGAGGGGAGGGGAGCCACACTCATGCCGCTGCGGCTTCCTGCTTCACCCAGTCGTAGCCGCGTTTCTCGAGCTCGAGGGCGAGATGCCGGTCGCCGCTCTTGATGATGCGGCCATCCGAGAGCACATGCACGCGATCCGGCTCGATGTAGTCGAGCAGACGCTGGTAGTGCGTGACGAGGACCATGGATCGCTCTGGGCTACGCAGGCTGTTGACGCCCTGGGAGACGATCTTGAGCGCATCGATGTCGAGACCCGAATCGGTTTCATCGAGCAGTGCGAGCTTCGGCTCCAGGATCATCATCTGCAGGATCTCGTTGCGCTTCTTCTCGCCGCCCGAGAAGCCTTCGTTGACGCCGCGGCTCAGGAAGGTCTCGCTCATCTGCATGAGCTGCATCTTCTCGCGCACCAGCGCCAGGAACTCGAACGCGTCGACTTCCGGCTCACCGCGATGCTTGCGGACGGCGTTCAACGCGGCCTTCAGCAGGTAGACGTTGTTGACGCCCGCGATTTCGACGGGGTACTGGAATGCGAGGAAGACGCCTTCGCGGGCGCGCTCCTCGGGGGCCAGCGCGAGCAGATCGCGGCCCAGATACGTGACGGTACCTGACAGGATCTCGTAGCCGTCACGACCCGCAAGCACTTGCGACAGCGTGCTCTTTCCGGAGC
>CAISDJ010000116.1 GCA_903884105.1 uncultured Pseudomonadota bacterium
GCAGCGCTTTCAGGCGATATTGCGCACGAAAGACATCGACTGCGGTAGCCGTTTTCCCGGCGACGATGGTCTGCCGGGTCACGGGGAACACGGAACCCGTCTTGGCGCGCAGAAAGTCCTCGATCGCGGCATAGCGCTCGGCCACCCACGGGCCTTCGTACAGCAGCTTTGCCGTATCGAGGAACGGAGTAAAGTCGAGCGGCACCTTGATCCCGCCCTGCGTCTCGAGCGCAGCCACCGCGGCCTCGAACAGCCGCGCGTATTCTCGGTCGCCGAAGAATTCCAGCTGCGTTGCGAGCGGGACACCGAAACGAAACGATAGCGGAGCAACGCTGAAGTCCGGGCCTTGATCTGCCTGGTCCAGCCGTGAGTACGGATCAGTGTCATCAAAACCGCGCGCCGCCTCCAGCACTGCAGCGGCATCGTGAGCGGTAAGTGCAAAGATCGAAACGGAGTCGAGCGAACGGCAGGCCGGTACCACGCCCGCGGTACTCAACCAGCCACACGTGGGCTTCACGCCGATCAGGTTATTGAATGCCGCAGGCACGCGCCCGGAACCTGCGGTGTCCGTCATCCGCGAACCGCGCATCCTGCTGCTCGACGAACCGTTCGACGCACTCGATCTCGGCATCACGGCCGACATGCATGAGCTGATCCTGACACTGTGGGCCGAGCATCGCATGACCATTTTCATGATCACCCACGACCTCAAGGAGAGCTTCGAACTCGGCACCCGCGTGCTCGTATTCGACAAGATCCGCCACGATCCGCAGGCGCCGGAGCGGTTCGGCGCCACCGTCACCTACAACCTGCCGCTGAAGCCAACCCACGGCTAGCGCGGCGAACGCCCGGTTGCGGGTGCCTGGAGGTCGTACCCGGACGGTTCGCCAGTCAACCGCACCCCACCCCGGGACCACCCCATGTTCTTGACCGAACGACTCGGCCGGCCTGTAGAATTCGGCCTATCCATCCACGCCCAACGGAATGGCCAAGAACGAATCCGGCCGCTGCCGCAAGCAGCGCAGGCAGGCTGTGGCCTGCGCGGGACTCTGGAATCCCGCTGTCGCGACCTATTCGAGAGACTTTGTGTACCGGCCCGTAGTTCCCTGCTCCCCTGTCATGATGCGATTCGCCTGGCTGGTGCTCACGGGACTGTCCTTCAGTCTCTCGATGCACAGCGCCGTCGCCGCTGAGTCCGGCGAGCTCAAGAGTTTCGATATCGTGCGCATTGCCGAAAGCGAGGCGCCCCGAATCGACGGGGTGCTGGATGACGCTGCGTGGCAAAAGGCGGTGCAGGTCAACGACCTGGGGCAGTGGTTCCCGCAGACGGGGAACGCCGCGGAGCCCAGCATCTTCTACGTCATGTACGACAAGGATGCCCTCTATATCGGCGCCCGCCTCGAGGAATCCGACCCCGCGAACATCACGCCCTCCATCCTGCGGCAGGGCCAACGCCTGACCGCCGAGGACCGGATCTGGGTCATCCTCGACACGTTCAACGACAAGCGCAACGGGTACCGCTTCGAGGTCAGCGTCAACGGCATCCGCGACGACGCACTGTATCTTGACACCACGCAGACACAGTGGGACTGGGACGGCATCTACGTTGCCGAAGCATCACGCGATGAACACGGGTGGACCGCAGAGATGGCCATCCCGTTCAAGACGCTTTCCTTTTCGCCCGACAACACGACGTGGGGGATCAACTTCGGTCGCTTCAATGGCGCCCGCTATGCCGGCGATGGCTGGGTCTACCGCAACCGGTCGCAGAATGCGGGCATTTCCGGGACGGTCTCAGGTCTCAAGGGGATGGATCAGGGCGTGGGCCTCGACGTCGTGCCTTCCCTGGCGCTGCGCAAGAACAAGGACTTCGTCGCAGGCACGGATGAGCTCAAGGTGGAGCCCTCCGTTGATGCCTACTACCGACTCACCCCCGGTCTCAATGCTGCGCTGACCTTCAATACCGACTTCTCGGCCACCGAAGTCGACACACGCCAGGTCAACCTGGATCGCTTCAGCCTGTTCTTTCCGGAGAAGCGTGGTTTCTTCCTGCGGGAATCCGACATCTTCGAATTCGGCCGCATCAAGGGTGGCGACACCAACGCACCCACGTTCGCAAGGCAGTCGCTGGAGAATGGCCGGCCCTTCTTCTCGCGCAGCATCGGACTGTCCGCAACGGGTGAACCTGTGGACCTGCTGGCAGGCGGAAAGCTGTCGGGTCGGATCGGCGGGCTCAATGTCGGTGCGCTCGCGATCCGCCAGGACGCATTTGCCGGCGTCGACGCGCAGAACCTGTTCGTGGGCCGCGTCGTCAAGAATGTGTTCTCGCAATCGAGCCTGGGTGTCATTGCCACCAAGGGCTCACCGCGATCGACTCTCGACAGCAGCCTGCTGGGCGCCGATTTCCGCTATCTCAACAATCGCGTGCCGGGTGGGCGGTCGCTCGAAGGCGAGCTCTGGGTTCAGCGCAGCGACACCGAGGGCCTCACGGGTGATGACTTCGCTTACGGCTTCCGGCTGCGCAGCCCCAACAACACGGGATGGAAAGGCGGCCTCGGCATCAAGACCCTGCAGGCCAATTTCCGGCCGGCGATGGGCTTCCTCAATCGCGCCGGAGTCAACGACTACACGGCAGAACTGGGGTATACGAAGCGGTACCCGCAGGGAGCCCTCCAGTCGCTGTTTGCCGGCATCGATGCCGAACAGTTCGACGGCACGGAGGGGGGCTTGCAGAGCCGCCTGCTCACGATTCGCGCTCTCGAGCTCACCGCCCGAACGAACGACCAGTTGAAGCTCCGCTATCGACCGACAACGGAAGTCCTGCGCGCTCCTTTCACCATTTCGCGGGGCGTCGTATTGCCGGTGGGCGAGTACTCCTTCGGCGAGTCGGAGATCGAGTTCACCAGCGTCGCCACTCGCCCGTTGTCCGTCGTGGCGAACTACCGCGTTGGCGACTTCTACTCGGGCGAGCGGTGGCGCGGCTCCGCAGACGTCGTGTGGCGCGCCTCGCAGCACTTCTGGCTGACCACCGGGTACGAATACAACGACGTCACGCTGCCTCAAGGGGACTTCATCGTTCGCCTGATGTCCACCCGTTTCGACGTGATGTTCACGTCGACCTGGTCATGGACCACGCTGGTCCAGTACGACAATGTCTCCGACAGCGTGGCGCTGCACAGTCGTCTGCACTGGATTCCGCAGGCGGGCCGCGACATGTTCATCGTCTTCAACCACAACCTGCTGGACCCGCAGGAAGATGGCACGTTCCGCTCGACCCGAGCAGACGCGACGCTGAAGCTGAACTACACGTTCCGTTTTTGAAGGCGACCCCGTCACGGACACATCGGGACGGGACAACACTACCGGAATCACGTACGCCTAGGCTCACACCCTAGCTTCAATGCAATGAGAAGGTATCGCCGATTGCGATCACTGCGTGATGACCTTGGTGGCAATGTTTGAGAGCGGGCTTTCGACGCCCCTCCTGTTCAATGCAGTGACGGCAAAGTAGCAGGTCGCGGCAGGCAAGTTCTTCAGCAAGAACTCGGTGGCGCCTGCATCGTCGAGGTCAACGATTTCCGTCAGTTGGTCGGCGTCCGTGCCATAGTAAATCCGGAACCCGGCAAGGTCGACGAGGGGCGATTCATCCATATTTGTTGCCGGCGGGATCCATGACAACAATGTGCTATGCGGGCCCAATTCGACCGTGAGGTTCACGGGTGGCAAGAAATCGGCTTGCTCGCCGTCGGAGACGCTGATGACCAACCGCCAACTCGTGCCCAAATCCTTGAGGGCAGGAGTGCCATGCAACTCGCCGCTCACGGCGTCGATGGAGAGCCACGATGGTGCGCCTGACATCGAGTATCGCAGTTCGTTGCCGTCCGGATCGCTGGCGTTGACGAAGTACCTGTAACTGCTCCCCATCAGCACCACACCCGGCGGCTGGCCAGCGATGACTGGAGCGCGGTTGGGCGGCGTCTCGACAGTGATCGAAAACGGCGGCAAGGCTGAAGCAGTGATTCCATCCGTCACCGAGATGACGATCGCATGCGTGACTGTCCCGGCGTCTGCCGGTGAGGGCGACCCGGAGAGTCGACCGGACCTGCTGTCAAACATAGCCCAAGGCGGTGCATTCTGGATACTGAATGCCACGCTCCCGAGGTCCTTGTCCGACGCTAGGGGCACAAAGTCGTAACTTGCTCCCGCGATCACCGAGGTCGGCGGAACGCCAGCTATAGCCGGAGCCCGACTGGCGCTCGCAACAGGAGATTCCGTCGGATTCCCGCCCGAACAGCCGGCGGCCAATGCAGTCAGCAGCAGAACGGCCACGCAGGCGGGACCATGAGTGGTCCACGTGTCTCTGCCAGTCCGATTGCCTTGGCGGGGCATCAAGCACACCTGCGCGAGCGCGGGAGATGAATCGAAGTTGGTCAGGCAGCCCGAATATTCAAATTGCTGTGAGCTTTGGACATGCGCTGACGACGCCAATGATGGTAGCGGTGCATGTCAGAAAAATGAAGGGCCGGGATGACCAGGCAGCAGTCTTGGCTGCATTAGGACCCGGAGTCGTGGCAACCCAGCGCATCAGCGCGCCCTCCTCGACTGCCGGTCGTGCGCTCGATTCACGAAAAACCACTTTGCGTAACAAGAGCTTACAGATTACCGCTAAGGTCCAATATAAAGATCGGGGCCGCGGTTCCCATCGACATGAATTTGAGGATCGCGTCGTGTGGGATCCCGCATCCGGGTTCCCACACGAACGTCGATGCCCGTGCCTACTAGCGCGGAACCTTCTTGCCGTTGACCTCAATGCCGCCCAGCTGGATGTAGCCGCCCTGACCATGGCCGCTGCCCGGCATCAGGTCCACGAAGCCGATCTCGTCGATCTTCGCGAGGTCGGGATTGGGGAACCAGATGCCGACGTTCGGATTACCCGAAACCGGGCCCGGTGTCACGGTGACGATCCGTTCCGGATCCAGCTTGATCCAGCGGATGTTGAGCAACGAGAACTCGTGGAGGCTGAGCTTCGCCATCGATTCGATCGTGAGATCGCCGGCAAGCAGGCTGCCATCGGCCAGCTTGATCACCGGGCGAACCGAGTGAAAACCGGTCGTCTTCGTGAACCAGCGGACATTGGCGAGGCCTGTCATGTCCAGATAGCCGTCCTTCATCTTGAACGTCACGGCATACGGCCCTTCCGCCGTTCCGCCCCACACGCCGTACGGTGTCACGGGGCTGCCTGGCGCACCGGTTGTCAGGATCTGCTTCGCCGCCTTGCCGTAGAACGTCATGACGACGTTGGGGTCAGCGACATTTTCCTGCACCGGCATGTAGCGGACCTTGGTGTCTTCCTGATTAGCCGGGCGCACCCACTCCACCTTGAACGCCAGCGCGGCTGCGACCGGCGCCGGCCGTGCAGGGGCCTGCTGCGCAGACGCACTGACAATCGGGCCGGCCAGCAAGCCCGCCAGGAACAACCGTAAGACCATTTGCATCATCCTCTCCTCAGTTACCTGCAGAATACTTCCATCAGCGGCAGGGGCAGCGAGCAACCAGCCGGCACGAATGCCAGGCGCCTGCGGATCCCGTGCTTCGCCACAAGGGTCAAGACTCGATGCCCGACCCAAGCGGCTGCAAAGTAGCAAGTTTCGAGCGCAAATTCATCAGTCGCCCATCCGCCGCTGCGGAATGCGGTCGACGCACATCGCGCCGCTCGCCTTGTCGAATTCGTACTTGACGGGCTCGCCGCCCACGGGCACTTCGACAAGGACGTTGAGGTTGTCGGACGGGTTGGTCCCTGTGGGGATCAAGTCAATGCGCATGGTCGTGATGTGTTGCGGGGTTAGGGGTTGCGCATGGTACGGAGCCCGGCAACCAGGGATTAGCGAAGAGCGATTGGAGTCAGGAGGACCTCTTGCAGGCTTCCTTGCCAATCGCTAGTCACTAGTCGCCATCCCCTCTCCCGCGCAATCGAGGATGATCTTTCCGCGATGGGCGCTCGTTTCCATGTAGGCCTGGGCCATGCCGGCTTGATCGAGCGGGAACACCTTGTCGACGATGGGACGCAACCGCCCGCTGTCGAGCAATGGCCATACATGGGCTTCGAGCCTGGCCTTGATGACCGCCTTGAATGCGACATCGCGGGGCCGCAGCAGCGAGCCCGTAATGGACACGCGCTTGGCCATCAGCTGGTACAGATCGACCGGCGTGGTCGAGCCACTGATGAGCGCGATGACCACGAGCCGGCCTTCAGGTGCAAGGGCCACGACATTGCGCATCAGGTAACTGGCACCGACCATGTCGAGCACCACGTCCACACCGCGCTTGTCCGTCTCTTCCAGGATGACGCGGGCGAAGTCTTCTGTCTTGTAGTTGATGCCCCGCCTGGCGCCCAATGTCTCGCAGAATCGGCATTTGTCGTCCGATCCGGCCGTCGCGTAGACAGTGTGTCCGAGCGCGCTCGCAAGCTGGATGGCAGCCACGCCGATGCCGCTCGATCCGCCATGCACCATGAAGCTCTGACCAGGGGCAAGGCGCCCGAACTCGAAAACGTTGCTCCAGACAGTGAAATACGCCTCAGGCAGCGACGCCGCCTGGATGAAGTCGAGCCCCTTCGGGATGCGTAACGTCTGCGCGACCGGCGCCACGCAATACTCGCCATACCCGCCGCCCTGCAACAGCGCGCACACCGGCTCGCCGAGCGAAAACTCCGTGACGCCCTCTCCCAACGCAACGACCGTCCCGGACGCTTCGAGGCCAGGATGCTCCGGCGCGCCCTTGGGCACGGGATAGCCACCGAGGCGCTGCAGGACATCAGCGCGGTTGAGCCCGGCCGCCGCGACCTTGATCAGGACCTCGTGTGGTCCCGGCGTCGGCGTCGGTTTCTGCGCAGCCACCAGGACATCCGGCCCGCCAGGTTGCCGGATCTCGATGACCTTCATCATCGCGGGCAATGGACTCACGGCGGCGCTCCCTGCGCAGCGGCGCCACCTTCGACGCGGGTCACGCGGTCGACAAAATATGCAGTATCGGCAAAGCAGGAACTCGGGATCGCCTTGTGCTCGGTGTAGTGCAACCTGACACGCTCGCCCACCATCGAATTCAGTTGCTCGAGAATCCCTTTGTCGCGAACGCTGAAGGCCCAGATCTCGGGCGACACACCGCCGACGATGTACAGCGCAAGTTCGCCTTCATAGGTCTTGCAGACCCAGCCCTTGCGGGACAACTTCTGCAGGACGCCGGCGCGCTCGCCGTCAGAGTAGCTCCACGACAGCGAGAACCAGGTCCATAAACCCGCGGCCAGCACGAGGGCGGTCAATCCGATAAGGAGCGCACGTCGCACGATCAATGCTCCCGGTGGGACGAAAAGGCCATGCGGTCAAGGAAACCCATCAGCACGGCCGAGATGACGAAGGTCAGGTGGATGATGACGTACCAGAGGAGCTTGTCGTTGGGAGTCTCGTCCGCATTCATGAACACGCGCAGCAGGTGGATGGACGAGATCGCGACGATGGAAGCGGCCACTTTCAGTTTGAGCGTACCGGCATCGAGCTTGCCGAGCCAGCCGAGCTTGTCGCCCTCGCCGTCATCGAGGTCGATGCGGGACACGAAGTTCTCGTAGCCCGAGAACATCACCATGACGATGAGACTGCCGACGAGCACGAGGTCGATCAGCGCCAGCAGTGTCAGCACCAGGTCGGACTCCCCGACGGTAAAGACATGCGCAAACAGGTGGAAGACTTCCTGGAAGAACTTGACGCCGAGGAGCATCAGTCCGAGCGACAGCCCGAGGTAGACAGGCGCCAGGATCCAGCGACTGGCAAACAACAGCTTTTCAATGGGCTTTTCAAGCATCGACGACACTCCGGTATGCAGCAAGCTCGCATTCTAGCGGAATGGGGACTGCTCCCCGCGCTGCCCATCGGTGGCAGATCCGGATTCCGTCCGGCAAGCAGACCGGCCCTACAAGTCAGTCCTTGCGGGGCGGCCTTTTCGCGAAGATCTTCTTGGCGACCGGCCTGTCGAAAGACTTGCCCAAGGTCTTGCGGAACGGCTTGTCACCCGGCTTGCGCTGCGGCCGCTCGCTGGGCAACAGCGTGTGCAGCGGACGTTCGGCCTTCGGCATCGACCGTTCGGGGGCAGCCTCGCGGGCATCGCCGCCGACCTTGGTGATCTTGAGCTGCTGACCTGCCACCCAGACCTTCTGCAGGTCGCGGAAGATTTCCTTCGGCATGCCTTCGGGCAGGTCGATGAGGCTGTGATCTTCCTGAATATCGATGTGCCCGATCATTTTGCCGTCGAGGCCGGCTTCATTGATGATCGCGCCGACGATGTTCGCCGGCTTCACGCGGTGGATTTTCCCGACCGCAACCCGGTACGTCTCCATCCGCGGCTCGCCTGGCTTCGGCCGGCGACGTTCTGTCGGACGCTCGACGCTCTCCTCTTCAAGGACTTCGGGACGGGCCTCCGCACGTTTGAATGGACGCGATTCAGGACGGAGCTCCACTGGCTGCGGCACAGTGCGCGGCTCCGCACGCTCAACCGGGCGCGGGCGATCGAACGCGGGCTTGTGCTCGCGGGGCGCACGAGCTTCGCGCTCCGGCCGGGGGGCACGTTCTGGCCGGAACTCCTGTTCGGGTGGCGCTTCCACAGCATCGGCATGTGGCTGCACGAAGCGTACCGGGGCGGCATGAGCAGGAACAGGTGCCGGCGGTCGTGCCGGCTCTTCACGCCGTTCGTCACGGCGGTCATCACGGCGTGGGGCACCGCGCTGACTTTCGAGGAACAACGGCTTGTCACCCTGCGCCATCTTCGCAAGCGCGCCCGCCACTTCCAGAACCGGCACGTCGTGTTCGAGCGCATAGCGCTCGACCAGTTGCTGGTAGTCGTTCAGGCCCTCGCCTACGCGAGCGTCCGTGACCTTTTGCATGAATCGGGCGATACGCAGGTCACTCACGGCCTCAAGACTCGGCAGCTCCATCTGCGTGATCGGCTGGCGCGTCGCACGCTCGATCAATCGCAGCATGTTCCGCTCGCGATACGTCACGAACAGGATTGCATCGCCGCTGCGGCCCGCGCGCCCCGTACGCCCGATGCGGTGCACGTAGCTCTCGGTGTCGTAGGGAATGTCGAAGTTGACGACGTGGCTGATCCGGTCGACGTCGAGGCCGCGTGCTGCCACGTCGGTCGCGACAACAATGTCGAGCTGGCCGGACTTCAGGCGCTGCACGGTGCGTTCGCGCAGGTTCTGCGGAATGTCGCCGTTGAGTGCAGCAGCCGCGTACCCGCGTGCTTCCAGGCGCTCTGCCAGTTCGGCGGTGGACTGCTTCGTGCGGGCAAAGACCAGCATGCCTTCGAACGGCTCGGCTTCGAGAATCCGGGTCAGCGCATCGAGCTTGGTCATGCCGCCCAGCAGGAAATACCGTTGCCGGATGTTGGTGGCGGTGCTCGTCTTGCTGCGGATCGTGACTTCGGCGGGCGACTTCAGGTGACGCTGCGCGATCTTGCGGATCGGCGCCGGCATCGTGGCCGAGAACAGCGCGACCTGACGGTTTGGCGGGGTCTGGCCAAGGATCCAGTCCACGTCGTCGATGAAGCCCATGCGCAGCATCTCGTCGGCCTCGTCGAGTACGAGGTAGCGCAGACTGTCGAGCTTCAACGTCCCGCGCTTCATGTGGTCCATGACGCGACCGGGCGTTCCGACTACGACGTGCACACCGCGACGCAGGCTCGCCAGCTGAGGCTCATAGCTCTGGCCACCGTAGATGGGCAGGACGTGAAAGCCGGGCATGTGCTTGGCGTACTTCTGGAAAGCTTCGGCCACCTGGATCGCGAGTTCGCGAGTGGGCGCCAGCACCAGCGTCTGCACGCCTTGGGTAGCGGGATTCAGCTGCGACAGGATGGGCAGCGCGAACGCCGCCGTCTTGCCGGTGCCGGTCTGGGCCTGTCCGACCAGATCCCTGCCTGCCAGCAGGTGCGGAATCGTCTCCGCCTGGATGGGCGATGGCGACTCATACCCCACATCCTCGAGCGCCTTCAGCACCGGAGCGCTCAAGGCCAGATCGCGAAAGCTAATCGGCGCGGCTTGGGCCGCGGCGGACTCAGTGGACATGGGGAAGTACCTTGAAGAACGAAAGAACCAGGACGCCGGAGGGATCGGGGGTCCAATGGAGGCCGTCGATTCTAGCCGTTTTTGCGGTGCAGCGCTTGGGTTTGGGAAAGGACCGCGGGAAAGCGGGACTGGCGGCCGGTGGTCAGTGGTCAGTGGTCAGGGCCTGGGAGGCATCCGGAAGCTCACAAACAGCCGCCTGTCGCTGACAAGTTTTCGGTTACCGCCCCATCAGTCACTGGCCACCGACCACCGACCACTCGCTGGGTCACTTCTTCCTGGGAATGTACAGGTCCGTCAGGGTTCCCTCGAAGGCCTCTGCAGAGAAGGCCACGGTCTCGGAAAGGGTCGGATGGGGGTGGATCGTGCCGCCAATGTCGCCGGCGTCGCAGCCCATCTCGATGGCGAGCGCCACCTCCGAAATCAGGTCTCCCGCTCCCGTGCCGACGATGCCTCCGCCGATGACCCGGTGGGTGGACGGATCGAACAACAACTTGGTGATGCCTTCATCGCGATTGAGCGCGAGCGACCTGCCGCTCGCGGCCCATGGGAACTGCGCCTTCTCGTAAAGGACGCCTGTGGACTTGGCCTCGGTCTCCGTCAGGCCCACCCAGGCCACCTCGGGATCCGTATAGGCCACCGACGGAATGACGCGTGCGTCGAAGAAGTGCTTCTCGCCAAACGCCACTTCAGCCGCCAACTTGCCCTCGTGCGTTGCCTTGTGTGCGAGCATGGGCTGGCCGACGATGTCGCCGATCGCGAAGATGTGCGGCACGTTGGTCCGCATCTGCTTGTCGACCGGGATGAAGCCGCGCTCATTGACGGTCACGCCAGCCTGGTCCGCATCAATGCGCCGTCCGTTTGGAGAGCGCCCGACGGCGACCAGCACCCTTTCATACACTTCCGGCGGGATCGCCTGCTCGCCCTCGAACGTCACGCGAATGCCTTCGGGCAACGCCTCGACCTTCGAGACCTTAGTCCGGACCATGATCTTTTCGTACCGTTTGGCGATGCGCTTCTCGAGCGGCTTCACGAGGTCGCGATCGCACCCCGGCATCAGGCCGTCGGTCAACTCAACGACGCTGACCTTCACGCCAAGGGCATCATAAACGCACGCCATCTCGAGCCCGATGATGCCCCCGCCGATGACCAGCATGCGTTTCGGCAAGTCCAGTTCGAGCGCGCCTGTGGAATCGATGATGCGCGGATCGTCGGGGACGCCCGGCAACCTCACGGACTCGGACCCTGCCGCGATGATGCAGTTCGCGAAGGTCACGCGCCGGGGTTCGGCGCCCTCTGCAGTGACTGCCAGTTCGTGGAGCGACACGAATCTGCCGACGCCGCGAATGACATCGACCTTCCGCTGCTTGGCGAGACCCGCAAGACCGCCGGTCAACTTGCCGATGACTTTGTTCTTCCAGTCACGCAGCTTGCCGGCGTCGATCACGGGATGCCCGAACGTGATCCCGAACGGCGCCATCGACTCCGCTTCCTCGATGACGCGCGCCGCATGCAGCAGCGCCTTCGACGGAATACAGCCGACGTTGAGACATACGCCCCCGAGTGTCGGCCAGCGTTCAATCAAAGCGACTTTCATGCCGAGATCGGCAGCACGGAAAGCAGCGGTGTAGCCACCGGGACCGGCACCGAGGACGACCACTTCGTAGTCGTACGCAGCGGCATCGGCGCCGACCGATGGCGCTGAGTGCCTGGTGACTGGTGGCTGGTGGCTGGCAGGAGAAGGGACCATAGGCACCGGAGCGGCGCTCTCCGCGCCGGTCACCGGCCGCTGACCACCGGCCACCTGCTCCAGCGTCAGCACCAGACTCCCTTTGGAGACCCGATCGCCCTTCTTCACCGCAAGCGACTTCACGACGCCCGCGGCCGGCGACGGCACATCCATCGTGGCCTTGTCGGTTTCGAGCGTGACAAGTGCGGTTTCGGCGGCGACGGTATCGCCCACTTTCACGAGGACGTCGATGACTTCGACATCCTTGAAATCGCCAATGTCGGGAACGACTACGTTGGTCAAGGGACTGCTTCCAGAAGGGACTTCACGTCAGCGAGCCGCTGAGCCAGGAACGTGGCGAACCGTGCGCCCGCGGCGCCGTCCACCACTCGATGATCATAGGACAGGGACAGCGGCAGCATCAGGCGCGGCACGAACTGCCCATCGCGATACAGCGGCTTCATCGACGCTTTGGATACGCCGAGGATCGCCACTTCCGGCGCATTGATGATCGGCGTGAACGCCGTGCCGCCGATGCCGCCCAAGCTCGACACGGTAAACGTGCCACCTTGCATCTCTGCGCCCGACAGCTTGCCTGCGCGCGCCTTCTCGGACAGCGAGGCCAGCTCCCGGGCCAGGTCGTAGACGTCCTTGCGATCCGCATCGCGGATCACCGGCACCACGAGGCCGTTCGGTGTATCCGCCGCGAAGCCGAGATGGATGTACTGCTTGAAGACGAGGTTCTGGCCGCTTGCATCCAGTGACGCGTTGAACAGCGGGAACTCCTTCAGCGCCAGCGCCGACGCGCGCAGGATGAACGCGAGCGGCGTCAGCTTGACACCGCTCTTCGCAGCCGCGTCCTTGAGCTTGGCCCGCTCTGCTTCGAGGTCGGTGATGTCCGCTTCTTCGTACTGCGTGACGTGCGGGACATTGACCCAGCTCGCATGCAGGCGCGCACCCGAAATCTTCTGGATGCGGCCGAGCGGCTTGACTTCCACCGGACCGAACTTCGCGAAATCGACGATGGGAACAGCCGGCAATGCCGGGGCAGCAGGTTGTCCAACACCACTCGTCAATGCCTGCTTGACCCACGCCTTGACGTCGTCGTGACTGATGCGGCCTTTGACAGCCGTGCCTTTCACCCGGCCGAGGTCCACACCGAGTTCGCGCGCGAACCTGCGCACCGACGGACCTGCGTAAGCCCGCGCAAACCCCGCTTCATCAATGGCGCGAAGCGCAGAGGGCGCTCCGACTCCGCCCGGTGCCGCAATCGCAACGGGAGTAGCTGGGGCCGGGGTTGGTGCTGCCGGTGTCGTTGCAGCAGTCGGTGCGGACGGCGCTGATGCGCCCTTCTGCCCGGCAGCCGCTCCGAGAACCGTCAGGACGACGCTGCCTTTTGAGACACGATCGCCCTTCTTGATCGCAATGCTCTGCACGACGCCAGCCGCGCTCGACGGGACGTCCATTGTGGCCTTCTCGGTCTCGAGCGACACGAGCGAGGTATCGACGGCGACCGTATCGCCGATCTTCACCAGCACGTCGATCACTTCCACGTCATGGAAATCGCCGATGTCGGGCACAACGACCGGGATCGAGTGGACAGTGGCCGCTGGCTGGTGGCCGGTCGACTCAGCGGAGGCGACTGGCATCGCAGGGGCTTGGGCTCCAGGCGCTCCGGCGTGAACAGAAGTGGCAGCGCCCGGACTCATCACCGGCCTCTGACCACCGGCCACCGTGACACCGGCATCCGCCAGTGTCACGACCACACTCCCCTTCGATATGCGGTCGCCCTTTTTCACAGCAAGGCTCTGCACCACGCCGGCCGCGCTCGACGGCACGTCCACCGTGGCCTTGTCGGTTTCGAGCGTGACGAGCGGCGTGTCGACGGCCACGGTGTCGCCAACCTTCACGAGGACATAGATGACTTCGACGTCGTGAAAGTCACCAATGTCGGGTACGAGGATCTGGGTCATGGTGCCTATTCCGTCACCGGGTTGGGCTTCTCGGGATCGAGGCTGTACTTCTGCATGCAGCTCGTCACCGTCGCCATGTCCAGCTTGCCGTCGTCGGCCAGCGCCTTGAGCGAGGCCAGCACGATCCAGTAGCGGTTGACTTCAAAGTGCTGCCGCAACGCCGCCCGGGTATCGCTGCGACCGAAGCCGTCCGTGCCGAGCACGACATACCGCCCAGGCACCCACTGGCGAATCTGGTCGGGAACGATCTTCATGTAGTCGCTGGCCGCGATGAACGGTCCCGCGCGATCGCCAAGGCACGTCTGCACGTACGTGGGCTTTGGTGGCGCTTCCGGATGCAACAGGTTGCTGCGCTCGACATCGAGCGCTTCGCGACGCAGCTCGGTGAAGCTCGGCGCGCTGAAAACGTCGGACGGAATGTCGTAGTCCTTCTGCAGGATATCGGCAGCCGCCAGCACTTCACGCAGGATCGTACCGGCGCCCATCAGGTTCACCCGCACCTTGCCGCGACCCCCGGTCTGCAGCAGGTACATGCCCTTCAGGATGCCGGCTTGCGCGCCCACCGGCATGGCCGGGTGCGTGTAGTTCTCGTTCATGCACGCGATGTAATAAAAAATGTTTTCCTGCTCGGCGTACATCCGGCGCATGCCGTCCTGGACGATGACCGCAAGCTCGTAGGCGTACGTCGGATCGTAGGCGACGCAGTTCGGGACCGTGCTTGACGTCAGCAGGCTGTGACCGTCCTGGTGCTGCAGGCCTTCACCCGCCAGTGTCGTGCGGCCGGCAGTGGCGCCAACGAGGAACCCTCGCGACTGCATGTCCGCTGCGGCCCAGATGAAGTCGCCGACGCGCTGGAAGCCGAACATCGAGTAATAGATGTAGAACGGAATCATGCTGATGCCGTGGTTCGCGTAGGCCGTGCCGGCCGCTATCCACGAGCTCATGGCGCCGCCCTCGTTGATGCCTTCCTCGAGGATCTGGCCCTTCTTGTCCTCGCGGTAGTACATCAGCTGGTCCGCGTCCTGCGGCGTGTACAGCTGGCCCACCGACGAGTAGATGCCGATCTGGCGGAACAGCCCTTCCATGCCGAACGTGCGTGCTTCGTCGGGGACGATCGGCACGATGTTCGGACCGATGTTCTTGTCCTTGAGCAATACCTGCAGGATGCGGACCAGGGCCATCGTCGTGGAGATCGGACGGTCGCCGGTACCATCCACCAACGCCTGGAATGCAGACAGCTCGGGGACGACGAGCGGCGCGGCCTTCGACTTGCGCTGCGGCAGGTAGCCTCCCAGCTCCTTGCGGCGCGCATGCAGGTACTTCATTTCCTCGCTGTCTTCCGGCAACCGCTGGAAGGGAGCGTTCTTCAAGTCCTCGTCGGAAATCTTGAGGCCGATGCGGTCGCGGAATTCCTTCAGCGCCTCGTCATCGAGCTTCTTCTGCTGGTGCGTCGGGTTCACGCTTTCGATGGAGTGGCCCATCATGAACCCCTTCACCGTCTTCGCGAGGATGACCGTGGGCTTGCCGTTGTTGCGCGTGGCGGCGAGATAGGCGTTGTAGACCTTCTGGTAGTCGTGGCCGCCGCGGTTCAGGCGCCAGATGTCCTCGTCGGACATGTTGGCGACCATCTCCTTCAGTTCGGGATACTTGCCGAAGAAATGCTCGCGCGTATACGCGCCGCCCTTGGCCTTGAAATTCTGGTACTCGCCGTCGACGCATTCTTCCATGACGCGGCGGAGCACCCCCTTCGTATCGCGGGCGAGCAGCGGATCCCACCGCGAACCCCACAGCACCTTGACGACGTTCCAGCCGGCGCCCATGAAGGCGGCTTCCAGTTCCTGGATGATCTTGCCGTTGCCGCGCACCGGACCGTCGAGGCGCTGCAGATTGCAGTTGATGACGAACACGAGGTTGTCCAGCTTCTCGCGCACGGGCATCGTGATTGCGCCCATCGACTCGGGCTCGTCCATTTCGCCGTCGCCGAGGAACGCCCACACCTTGCGATCCGTCTGCGGCACGACGCCGCGGTTCTCGAGATACCGCTGGAAGCGGGCCTGGTAGATCGCCATCATCGGCCCCAGGCCCATCGATACGGTCGGGAACTGCCAGAAGTCAGGCATCAGCCAGGGATGCGGATACGAAGACAGGCCGTTCGGGCTCTGCACTTCCCGGCGGAAGTGGCGCAGGTGGTCTTCGGTCAGGCGCCCTTCCATGAAGGCGCGCGAATACACGCCGGGGGACGCATGCCCCTGGACAAACACCATGTCGCCGGGGTGATCCGCGGATGGCGCGCGCCAGAAATGATTGAAACCCACCTCATACAGGGTGGCGGCCGAAGCGTAGGTGGCGATGTGCCCCCCCAGTTCGGAGCTCTCGCGATTCGCCTGCACGACCATCGCGGTGGCATTCCAGCGAATGTAAGCCTCGAGCTTGCGTTCGATGGCACGGTCGCCCGGGTAGGACTGTTCCTGGCCAACGCTGATCGTATTGACGTACGCGGTGTTCGGCTTGAACGGGAGGTAGCCACCGGAGCGGCGCGTGTGGTCCGTCAGCCGTTCAAGGAGGAAATGGGCCCGTTCGGGACCATGGGCCTTCAGCACCGAGTCGATTGATTCGAGCCATTCCTGGGTCTCGAGCGGATCGAGATCATCCATCGGGGAACCATGATCCATTAAGGAAACCTCTGAATCCAAACCTTGAGAGCCGCGGACTCGCCAATTCGATTTCAGCCCCTGCAAGCCTTGCCGGTCGGCGTGCATTGGACAGGGGCCACCTGCTACGATCGAAGCCCAGCGCCGGACCCGCCCCTTAGTATCGGTATCTCAGGGATTTTCTTGACAATCCGGCGCTACTGATGCAGCCGGGATACACGATCAGATCGGACCCGCGCATGATCGGTGTTTGGAATTTTCCGGTCAAGCCAAGCCATGCCAACCAACCAGATTCTGCCCGTCGCTCCCCGCACCAGCCTTGCTCAGCGCCGCAGCACCCAGCTGTCCGCTGCACTGTTCGAGAACAACGACGCCGTTCTACTGATCTGCAACCCCGCCACGGCGGAGCAGGCCCTCAAGGCACTGCCCCACTCGACGCTGTGGCACGATCTGTATGCTGCCGCGCGCAAGCGCGGGCCGGTCGGGCAGCTCTCGACCCGCGTACCGGGGAAATCCCACGCGCTGGTCTCGATCGGCATGTTGAAGGACGGCGCGAGCCCGTTCGACGTCCTGAGCTTGGCGGGCAGGCTGTGGAAGAGCGTCGCAGACGACCGCCCGCGTCGCATCGTCATTGCAACGCTGGGGTACTCAGCGATCGCCGCCGTCGCTCCGCTCGAAGCCCTGCTTTCCGCGACGCTGGCGGGCCTCGCGCCGCTGCCTCATTTCAAGTCCAAGCGCAGTCCGCCGCCGCCCGCGGTCACGATCAAGCTCCTGCACGCGGGCAAGCCGGTCGACCTCAAGACTGCCGAGGCCTGCAATGCCGGCAATCATCTCGCCCGTTGGCTCACCGCGCTGCCGCCCGACGTGCTGGACTGCGTGAACTACCGCAAGGCGCTGAAAGCGATGGCGGCCACCCACGGCTGGCGATTCGAGTTCCTTGATGAAGCGCGGCTCAAGCGCCTCGGCGCGGGTGCCTTCCTCGCGGTATCGCGCAGCAACCCGCATCGAGGCGCCGGCATCGTGCGCCTCACCTATCGGCCGAAGGGTCGCCCTCGTGGTCGCTTTGCGCTGGTCGGCAAGGGCATCTGCTTCGATACCGGCGGCATCAACCTGAAGCCGCACAAGAGCATGTATTCGATGCACGAGGACATGCAGGGCAGCGCAGTGGCCGTCGGCACGTTGCTCACGCTTGCGCAACTCAAGGTGCCCTACGAGATCGACTGCTGGCTCGCACTGACCGAAAACCAGATCGGCCCGAACGCCTATCGCCCGCAGGAAATCGTTACGGCCGTCAATGGCAAGACCATCCAGGTGGTCCACAGCGATGCCGAGGGCCGCATGGTGCTCGCGGACACCCTCGCGCTGGCCGCCCGGCAGGATCCGGCCGTGATCATCGACTTCGCGACACTGACAGGCGCCTGCATCATGGCGCTCACCGAGCGCTACAGCGGCGTTTTCACGAATCGGCCCGACTGGCGCGGCAAGCTGGAAACGGCCGGCCGCGAGAGCGGTGAACGCGTCTGGAACTTCCCGATGGACGAGGACTACGACAGCGACCTCGAGACACCCGTTGCGGACCTGCTGCAGTGTTCGATGGATGGCAAGGGCGACCATATCCTGGCGGCCCGTTTCCTCAGCCACTTCGTGCCCGACAAGACTCCGTGGATCCATGTCGACCTCGCTGCCAGCAATCATCGCGGCGGTCTGGGCCACATCCCGAGCGACTTCACCGGCTTCGGTGTGCGGTTCACTACACACCTCCTGCTCAAGGGTGAACTGCTCTCGTGACAATGACTTCGCTGACTCTGCGCCGGCCCGACGACTGGCACTTGCACCTGCGTGACGGCGATTCGTTGCGCGCGGTGCTCCCCTTCACTGCACGCCAGTTCGCCCGTGCGGTCGTGATGCCGAACCTGAAGTCGCCCGTGACGACTGTCGACGCTGCGGCTGCGTATCGCGAGCGCATCCTGGGGGCACTGCCAGCGGGAGCCGCATTCGAACCACTCATGACGCTGTATCTGACCGACGCAACGTCGGGTGACGAGATCCGCAAGGCCAAGGCCAGCGACTTCGTCGTGGGCGCCAAGCTGTATCCGGCGGGTGCAACGACCAACTCGGACTCAGGCGTCACCGCCATCTCCAGGATCTATCCTGCCCTCGAAGCGATGGAATCCTGTGGCCTCGTGCTGCAAGTGCATGGTGAAGTGACGTCGCCGGATGTCGACGTCTTCGACCGCGAAACCCGGTTCATCGACGAAGTGCTGGTGCCCGTTATCGAACGCTTCCCGCGCCTCAAAGTCGTGTTCGAACACGTCACGACGCGGGCCGCCGTCGAGTTCGTCAGGAGCCGGCGCGAAAACGTGGGCGCCACGCTGACGCCGCAGCATCTGCTGCTCAACCGCAATGCCATGTTCCAGGGCGGCATTCGTCCCCACCTGTATTGCCTGCCCGTGCTGAAACGCGAACATGACAGGCAAGCGCTGCTCGAAGCGGCCACCAGCGACGATCCGCGTTTCTTCCTCGGCACGGACAGCGCACCCCATGCCCGGCATGCCAAAGAGAACGCCTGCGGTTGCGCCGGGGTGTTCTCTGCGCACGCGGCCATTGAGCTGTATGCCGAAGCCTTTGAGCAGGCCGGCAGACTCCCACAGCTCGAAGCGTTTGCGTCGCTTCGCGGCCCCGACTTCTATGGCCTGAAGCCGAACACCGGTACGATCACGCTGGTGCGCGACCAATGGCAGCCGCCGGCTGTGTACCGTTTCGGCGATGCCGAACTCGTTCCCTTCCGCGCAGGCGAAGCCATTGCATGGCGCATCGACGATTCAAGGACTTCATGACCGACTCCAGCGCCTCGCCGACGATGTCCCGGCGGTTTCGCAGCTTTCTGCCCGTGGTGGTGGACGTGGAAACCGGCGGTTTCAATCCGAATACGGACGCACTCCTCGAAGTCGCGGCCGTGCCGCTCGTCATGCAGCGCGACGGCACGCTGCACCCGGGCACGACATCCCGATTCCACGTACAGCCGTTTGCCGGGGCCAACATCGAGGCCGCGGCGCTCGCGGTCAATAAAATCGACCCGTTTCACCCGTTGCGTCCGGCGCTACCTGAAAAAGAAGCACTGACGCGCCTGTTCAGCGACGTGCGCCAGGCGGTCAAGGACAACGACTGTACGCGAGCGGTGCTCGTCGGGCACAACGCGTTCTTCGATCTCAACTTCCTGAATGCGGCGGTGACCCGCACCGACATCAAGCGCAACCCGTTCCATCCGTTCTCGACTTTCGATACGGCGACGCTGGCGGGAGTGGCGTTCGGGCAGACAGTGCTGGCCAAGGCCCTGATGGCGGCAGGCCTCACATGGAACTCGAGCGAGGCGCATTCTGCCGCCTATGACGCAGAACGCACGGCCGAGCTGTTCTGCATCATCTGCAACCGCTTCAAGGGCATCTACGATGAAGCGGCCAAGCACACCACGACGGAGAGAAGGGAATAAGAACAGGAAGCCGGGAAGCCGGGAAGCCGGGAAGCCGGGAAGCCCAAGGTAGCCTGACTTTTCGGGGATAGCGAGACAGCATGCCACGAGCCCCGTTCCTGCTCTGGCTTCCCAATACTTCCCAGCTTCCTCGCTTCCTCGCTTCCGAAGAATTCTTCCAGCACGCTTCAGCTCTTGACGAGCTCCTTGAGCTCGCCGCTCTTCATCATCTCGACGATGATGTCCGAACCGCCGATCAGTTCGCCTTTCACGTACAACTGCGGGTAGGTCGGCCAGTTCGAGTACGACTTCAGGGCGTCCCTGAGCTCGGGTTCCTCGAAGATGTTCACAGTCGAGAAGCTGGCATTCGCGCCTTGCAGCGCGCGCACGGCAGCGGCGGAGAAGCCGCACTGGGGGAAGTCAGGGGTGCCCTTCATGAAGAGCAGCACAGGGTGCTTCCCCAGCAGATCCTTGATCCGTTCGTTGATTTCCATGATAGATACCTCTTCGCACGGCCGAATCAACCACAAGCGCTGCTCCCCGAGACGGGAAGGAGGCGGGAACGCGGATCATGCCTGACGTTGAATTATGGGGGTCGCTCGCCTATTCTTCAAACCCCTGCCAAAAACAATTTGCCGGGCAGATCCGGGCATCTATAGCCCGCCATTGGGGAGATTTCCTGTCATGAATCCGCTGAATACCGTCAAGGGCGCACTTACCACTGGTTTTGCGCTCGCCATCCTGCTCGCCCTCGCCATCACGCCGGCCCAATTCCACATGCTGGGCCTGGCCCGATGGCTGCACATCATCTCGGGCGTGATGTGGATCGGCCTGCTCTATTACTTCAATGTCGTGCAGATTCCCGGACTCGCCGCCGCCGGGGCGGACAAAGGCGGCCCCGGTGGGGCTGGAATCGCGAAGTACATTGCCCCGGTTGCACTCTGGTGGTTCAGGTGGGCAGCGCTCGCAACCTGGCTGACGGGCGCCTGGTACCTAGGCAGCAACTTCACTGGCGCGTTCACGTTCGGCCTGGGGGGTGAAAGCGTCAACATGTACCAGCTCGTCATCGGCATCGGCGCCTGGCTCGGCACCATCATGCTGCTCAACGTATGGGGCGTGATCTGGCCCAACCAGAAGAAGGTTCTCGGCCTGAAGCCAGCCACTGACGAAGAGAAGGCCAAGGCACGGCGAGTGGCCATGCTTGCCTCGCGGGTGAACTTCGTACTCAGCATTCCGATGCTGCTATGCATGGGCAGCGCCACCCACGGGCTGCCGTTCTGAAGTCCCGACCACACACGTAGTCGAACATGAACCCGGCCTCTCGCCGGGTTCATTCTTTGCAAAGGCCGGAAACTCCGTGACCACCCTCGCCCCTCCTGACGATATAGCCGCAACGGTCGCAGCTGCGCTGGCAGAAGATGTCGGCAGCGGCGACCTCACTGCCTCGCTAGTACCGCCGGATACGATCGCAGACGCCACGGTGATCACGCGGGAAGCCGCCGTACTCTGCGGTCGCGCATGGTTCGATGAAACTTTCGCCCAAGTGGATTCACGCACCCGCGTTGAGTGGTTGGTGGAAGACGGCGCCCATGTGCAGCCGGATCAGACGCTCTGTCGCATCAAGGGCCCTGCCCGTTCGCTGCTGACGGCCGAACGCCCTGCCCTCAATTTCCTGCAAACGCTATCCGGGACGGCCACCCTCACCCGCCGCTACGTCGATGCAGTGGCCGGCACCGGCTGCCGCATCCTCGATACCCGCAAGACGATCCCGGGATTGCGCCTTGCGCAGAAATACGCGGTGCGCTGCGCCGGCGGCACGAACCACCGCATTGGCCTGTTCGACGGCATCCTCATCAAGGAAAACCACATCGCGGCTGCCGGGTCGATCGCGGCAGCCATTGCGGCTGCCCGCGCCGTCAACTCGCAGGTCCTGCTCGAAGTCGAAGTGGAAACCATCGGTGAGCTGCGTCAGGCGATCGCCGCGAACCCGGACCGCATCCTGATCGACAACTTCACGCTGGAACACATGCGAGAGGCGGTCGCAATAACGCGAGCCTACAATGCCAAGCGGATCGACCTCGAAGCCTCCGGCAATATCACGCTGGAATCCATCAGGCCGGTGGCGGAAACCGGCGTGGACTTCATCTCGATCGGCAGCCTGACGAAGCATGTCCGGGCCGTGGATCTGTCGATGCGGTTTGCAAGCAAAGGAAGCTAGGA
>CAISDJ010000117.1 GCA_903884105.1 uncultured Pseudomonadota bacterium
GGCCCGCGCCCTAAAATTAAGGCCTTAACGTTAACAAGTCGCGGCTGCCCGCGATTCCATCGACATTGCTGCGGGCCGACCGATCATCCTTAAGCTCTCCATGCGTATCCGATTTTCCTTTCGCCGGGCCCTGAACGTTGCGACGCTGCTCTGCTCGTTGGCGGCAGCCATTCCGGGCGCGCAGGCGCAGGACTTCCTCGCGCCCCTGGATGAGCAGCTGGACGCCATGCGCCTGCGCATTGAATCCGCCGAGCAAGCAGGGCGCCCCCTCGACGTGCTCGCGGCCCTCGACTACTACCGCGTGACCACCTTGCCGGAACGCCGCATTCCGGCGACGGATCTGCTTGCCGAAGCGCACGCAGCAGCGGAGACGGAGGATCCTCGCAGGGCGCTCAGGGCGATGAATGCCTTTCTGCAGAAGGCGCCCGCCGACGACGAACGGCGGCCGGCTGCGCTGGCACTGCTGCCTGAGTATCAGCAGAAGTCGGATCTCGCCGAAGCCGCCGCAGTAGCCGATCGGAAGAAGGATGACTTGCGTCGTGAGCAGGCAGTCCAGCAGCACAAGCCCCCGGCAGTGATCGTTCAGCTCGTCGACGACATGGTGCGGATTCCCGGTGGTGTATTCCTGATGGGCAGCCAGTCGCGGCTCAGGGCCGACACCGACGAGAAGCCGATCCACACCGTGCGCATCAATCCGTTTCGCCTCTCCAAGTACGAAGTGACGTATGAGCAATACGATTTGTTCGCGCGCGCTACCCGACGCACATTGCCCCAGGACGGTGGCTATGGCCGCGGCAGGAACCCGGCCGGCAACGTCAGCTGGGACGATGCCAAAGCCTTTATTGAATGGCTGCGGCAGACCACCGGTCTCTCGTTCCGGCTCCCGTCGGAGGCAGAGTGGGAGTACGTTGCCCGCTCCGGTTCGAAGGACGATTTTCCGTGGGGCGATACCTTCGATGTGGACCTTGCGAACGGGCCGGACATCAGTGGCAAGGACCAGTGGATCGGGCCGTCGCCGGTCGGTAGCTTCCGTGCGAATGCCTTCGGCGTTCATGACATGATCGGCAACGTCTGGGAATGGGTGCAGGACTGCTATCGGGGAGACTACGTAGGCGCGCCCTTCGATGGCTCTGCAGACGACCGTGACGGCTGCACCAACCGCATCTTCCGTGGCGGGTCCTTCTACAGCTTCACGAAGTACATGCGGGTTTCGTATCGGGCCGCGGATGGTTCGACCAAGGGCAACATCACGATCGGCTTTCGCCTGGCCGAGGACTGAGCCTGAACCCAAGGCGAGACGCATCGATTTCTGAATCGTCGGGGAAACCTCTATAGTCTGATCATGACCACTGCGCATCGCAATGCCGCCCCTTACAACCGCTGCGGCCGGGCTTTCCTCGGCACGCGCCATGAGCGCAATGAACAGCGCACCTGGTGGGTCGTGTGGCTGACGGCAGCCATGATGGTGGGCGAAATTCTCGGCGGCACGCTGTATGGGTCCATGGCGCTCGTCGCCGACGGCTGGCACATGGCAACGCATGCTGCTGCCCTGACCGTCGCCGCACTGGCCTATAGTTACGCGCGCAAGCACCGCGATGATCCCCGCTTTGCATTCGGCACGGGCAAGGTGGGCGAGCTGGCTGGCTTCGCGAGTGCGGTGACGCTTGGCATTGTGGCGCTCCTGATCGCCTGGGAGTCGCTCTTGCGGCTGGTGAATCCGCACGTGATCCACTTCGAGCAGGCGATTGCGATCGCCGTCATCGGATTGATCGTCAACCTCGTGAGCGCCAGGCTGTTGCATGACGATCATGCGCACTTTCATGAGGATGAGCGTGATCATGGCGACCACGAACATGACCATGACCATGACCATGACCATGGGCACACTCCCAAGCACGAGCGCGCGCATGCCGGCGACAGCAACATGCATGCGGCGTATCTGCATGTCCTCGCCGATGCCGTGACTTCGGTGCTTGCGATTGTCGGCCTTCTGGCCGGGCGCCTGTATGGCTGGCTCTGGCTCGATCCGGCAATAGGAATCGTGGGGGCGCTGGTGATTTCGTATTGGTCATGGAACCTGATCCGCACGGCAGCGAAATCGTTGCTCGACGCGTCGACCAACCAGAACCTGCTGGCAGCCATCACCGCACGCATTGAGAATTCCGCGGAAACCATCACGGACCTGCATCTGTGGCGTGTGGGCCCCGGGCACAGTGCCTTGATCGTGTCGCTGTCGAGTGACCACCCAGCCTCGCCCGATGTCTACAAGGCGCGACTCAAGGGGCTGCGCGGCCTCAGTCACGTGACCATCGAAGTCAATGCCCGCTCCTGATGCATATGTAGCCTCGCCATGTGTGCGCAAGTGCTGCCTGGATGATGACGACGTCTGCCTGGGATGTGGGCGTTCGATCAACGAAATAATGAGCTGGAATACGGCGACTGCGGCTGAACGCCTCGACATTATTGCCAGGTCAAGAACGCGTGTGCAGAACCGGCGTGAGCCTTTTGGCGACGCGCCGTGACTTGCCGTGCCAGGGCAAGCTGCGGGTCGCACGGCCCGGTCGGCCAGCTTCCGAGTGAGACGCGCAAGCGACGTCCACCTGTCCTTGACGGTCTGGCAGCCAGCACGCTGCAACTGCCGCAGGGATCGTGGCCAACCATCCTCGATTGCCTTGTCAGCCATTTCGCCCATGTGTCTCGTGAGCAATGGGTGTCGCGCATGGAGCGTGGCACGGTGATTGATGAGAGGGGTCGACGAGTTACACCGTCTACGGCGTTCTTCCCGGGCGCGCGAATCCACTACTACAGGGAAGTACCGGCCGAAACTCCGATCCCTTTCAGTGAACGTATTCTCCATGTGGACGACCACTTGCTCGTGGCGGACAAGCCACACTTCCTCCCCGTTGCGCCGGTGGGGCAGTACGTGCGCGAGACGCTGCTTGCCCGATTGATCAGACTGACTGGCAATCCTGATCTTGTGCCGCTGCATCGCATCGATCGAGGAACTGCAGGACTCGTCGCCTTCTCCGTCAATCCATCGTCGCGAGCGGCGTATCAATCCCTGTTCCGCGAGCAAAAGATGCAAAAGCGATATGTCGCGCTGGCGGGCGCGCTGCCTGCCTTCGAGTTCCCGCACATCCGTGCGACACGAATCGTCAGAGGTGAGCCTTTCATCCGCAGCACCGAGGTCCCCGGGGTTCCCAATTCGGAAACGCGTATCGAGGTTGAGGAGCGCTCAGGGTCTGTGTGGCGCTATGCCCTGTATCCGGTCACGGGCAAGAAGCACCAGCTGCGGGTTCACCTCTGCGCCCTGGGTGCGCCGATCCTCAACGATGAGCTCTACCCCGAGGTGGCGCTGCACGCGGCGGACGACTTCTCCCGCCCGCTGCAGCTCCTGGCCCAGCAACTGGGGTTCCTGGATCCGATGACCCGTGACCTGCGCAGTTTCACCAGCCGGTTCGAACTCCGGGATGAAGTTCGCTAGCTTTTCGGCCGTCTTTGTCAGCCGTCGCAGGGTGATCCGGGAAGCTGGATCCGGGTGGAGCCCGTAAACCGTGATCCCGGTCCGCTGAGCCGACATAACCCGCCACTAAGATGGGTCCAATGCGATCGAGTGGACTTTTGGGATACGGCGATCCGATGGCTGCGCAATTGACACAGGACATTCTGGCAAGCGAACCCGCCGAACAGGCAGGGACGGCGCTTGCCTTGGAGAAGCAGCGTCGCCCGCTCCCCATAGAGCGGCTGCGCTACGACGTGCCGGACCTGACGTTGGCCCTGCAGCAACTGCTTGACGTAGGTCCCGGCGAAAACCCCGAGGCCCTGCTGCGCCTCACCAGCCTCATTGCCAGGCTGAAAAAGGCATTGCCCGAAAGCCACTTCCGTGACGACAAGCTGCGTGACCTCGCGACCGATTTCGCGCTGTGGTTCAGCCGGGCACCCCGGCTCAAGTTCGACTACAACGACGAAGCCCTGCGCTCCATGCTGCAGGTTGATATCCATCGCTTGAGCGCTGCGGGCTGACCGCGACGCTGCGACGCTAGCCGTCGTCCTGCCACATCGGGCAGTCCGGCCACCAGAACTCGAGTAGCAAGCCACGCGGACCCCTGTCCGGGGTACCCCTTATTCTCTGTGTCCGGCAAGCAAGCCTAGGATGGCCAATCTGTTGCTTTGCCTTGAATCCGAACGTGGAGTACGCGAGATGAACCGTAAGCGTGTGATCAGGATCCTGATTGCAGTGGCCGTGACGGGCGTCGCTCTGCTCCCGGTTCTGCCTGCACTGGCCCATCATTCCTATGCAATGTTCGATGAAGAGAAGACCGTGAATCTGGAAGGTAGAGTGAAAGAATGGCAGTTCACCAACCCGCATGCCTGGCTGGTCATCACGGTGGAGGTGAATGGCAAGAGCGACGATTGGGCGATTGAAGGGCCCACTACGAACGGCCTGCAGCCGCGCAGCTGGAGTCGGAGCACATTCAAGCCCGGCGACAGGATCAAGGTCGAGATCAATCCTCTGCGCGACGGCCGCAAGGGCGGCGCGTTCCTCAAGGCCACGCTGCCAGATGGCACGATCCTGACAGATTCGCATGCCCGTTGAGATTGCCGCCTTTCTCGATAGGTGCCCTGTTCTCTTCACCGTCTTGCCAATGCTTACCGCCCTATGCGAGCCGTTCGTTAACGTTAGTTAACGCAACAAGAACAGTAATTTACCGGACAATCGCGGATGCCTGACCCATTATCCGCGCCCGTTCGTGTTCTATGAGAAATGGTGCAGGTCCCCCTCATGAAGATGCTTTGTTCGCCGCCTGTTTCCCGGGTCTGTCGCCCTCGTCGTTGGTCCCTTTCCACGGGGGTCGGGCTGATATTGTGCGTTGCGGCGGGCGTCCATTTGCCGCGACTGGCGCATGCGCAGGCCACAGCCGCCACCACCGCACCCGTTGCCCCCGAAGCCCAGGCTGTTATTGATGAGATCCAGGAGATCGTCGTCTTCGGGCGGGCCGAAAAGCTGATCGGTACCGCAGATACGGCCAGCGAGGGTGCCGTCGGGGGCGCTGACCTGTCCGTTCGACCCCTGCTGCGGGTTGCTGAACTGCTGGAAGTTGTGCCGGGCCTGATTGCCGCCCAGCATTCCGGCAGCGGCAAGGCCAACCAGTACTTCCTGCGCGGCTTCAATCTCGATCACGGCACCGATTTCACTACCTATGTGGACGGCGTCCCTTGGAATCTGCGGACCCATGGCCATGGTCAGGGATACTTGGATATCAATGGGCTGATTCCCGATACCGTCGAGCGTATCGAGTACAGGAAGGGCACGTATCGAGCCGATGTCGGCGATTTTTCCATGGCAGGGGCCTCCTTCATTTCGACGGTCGACCGGTTGGATCGTCCCTTCACGGCGGTTGAAACCGGCCAGTATGGTTACCGACGAGTCGCAGGCGGTGGCACCACCAGCTTTGGCGGTGGTGACCTGACGGGTGTTGCCCAGTTGAAGGCCTATGACGGACCCTGGCAATTGCCTGAGGATCTCAGGCACCTCTCGCTGTGGGGAAAGTACAGCAGACCCACGGAATTCGGCATGCTCAAGCTGACGCTGTCGACGTATCACGCAACCTGGTATCCCAGCGAGCAGATCCCGGAGCGGGCCATTGGGACGTCGGTCTGCGCGGGTGCCTTCTGTTCCCTCGATCCGACGGCGCGCGGCGAAACGCTGCGGTACATCGCCTCGGCCCAGCTCGATGGCGATGTCTGGAAGGCCTCGGCCTATGGCCAGTTCTACGACTGGAGGATGTCGTCGAATCCCACCTACGACTACCAGATCGACCAGTTCGACAAGCGCTGGACGGTGGGTGGCCGCGTGCAACGCACGCTGATAGATGACTCGAAACTCACTTTCAGCGTTGGTACGGAAGTGAGATATGACGATATCGGCAGCGTCGGCGTAGATCACACCGAAGGCGGCAGGTTCGTCGAAAACATCGGCAAGAATGCCGTACGCGAAGGATCGATCGGCGTATTCGGTGAAGCGACGTGGACTCCCATCGAGGACCTGCGTGTCTTTGCCGGCCTGCGAGGTGACCATTACACCTTCAATGTCGAAGCACTGACGCAGAGCAGCTATGCCGGAAACAAAAGCGACGGAGCTCTCAGTCCGAAGGTGGGCCTCGCCTATGCCGTCAACAGGCAGTTCGAGCTCTATGCCAACTGGGGCAAAGGCTTCCACTCCAACGATGCCCGCGGCGTCGTGAATACCGCCGAGCCCATTCCAGGGCTGTCGCAGGGCACCGGCTATGAAGGCGGGGCCCGTTATGAAGTGGGTCCCCTCAAGCTGACAGCTGCCTACTGGTGGCTTAATCTCGACAGCGAACTGAAGTTCGTCGGCGACTCGAATTCCGTCGAACCTTCTTCCGGCACGAAGCGTGAAGGGTACGAGCTGACTGCCTTCTGGAGGCCGATCTCATGGCTCGCTATCGACGCCGTCTACACGGGCAGTCACGCGCGGTTCGTCGACAACCCGGAAGGGCCCTATGTCGATGGGTCCGTGGAGAGTGCCGGCGAGCTTGGTTTTACCGCCGTGAGGGAGCGCTGGGAGGCGAGCGCACGACTGCGATATCTCGGTGAGTACCCGCTGCTGGCAGACAATTCGCAACGCTCCGCGGCCGAGACGATGCTGAATCTGCGGGTTGCGTACCGGCCTGCGCCCTTCATGATCTACGGCGAGGTCATCAACGTGTTGGATCATGACGGCAAGGACATCGTGTACTGGTACGAGTCGAACATCGCCGGACTCGACCCGCCTGGTGTGTCCGTCGAAGGCCGAATGAGCCGGGTAGAAGAGCCGCGGACGCTGCGGTTCGGCATCAAGTACGACTTCTAGCGGAACCCGAGGTCCAACAGCGGGGCGACGCCCCGCTGCATTCGGCGGATGGACTACGCAGCTTCCTTGGCCGCTACGCCCGCGTGATAGGTCGAGTAAACAAACACCTTCGTCGAAAGCTGGCCGAGATGCTGCTGCACCAGCGGCTTCACGTCGTTCCAGTCAAGGCCGCCCACGCCGGTCGCGAGCCGCGGTAGCGCGAGGCCGCTCCACTTCTCGGCAACTGCAAGCTGACCCAACGCCTTCAAAGCGTGGCCTACGTGCTTGATCGATGCCGGGCCAGGGCGCCCGCCTGCCGTTGCCGCCGGTGACTGCGTGAACAGGTTCACGATCACTTTGCCGTCTGCGCCCATCCATGCCCAGATGCCACCGGACTCCGGACTTTGCGTCTTCTCGTAGTGGCGAAAGTCCTTGTACATCGCTGGCCACTTCTCGCGCAGGGCAAGAGCAAGCCCCTGATGAAAGTCGTCATTGGGGCTGATGCCGTGGGCGATGACCCCGGCCGTCGACAACAGGATGTCGCCGCTTACTTCATGAATCACGCTGGTTCTCCTTGGCCTGTGTCTGCCTCTGATTAGACTCGTGGCCATGGCAGCGCAACATACGTAGAAGATGCAGCGGGCTGAGGGCGAGAGGGCCGGCCGGCCCGCAGTCCCGGACACCGGACAACGACCCATCGGCCTATAATCCATGCCCATGAAGATACTGGCCGCAGAGCAATGGAGCATCGTGGCTCGAGTCGGGGCTGCCGTCGGCGGCGGCTATGTCGTTGCTTCGCTGCTGTCGATTCTGGTGGCTCGTGTGCTGCGGTTACCTCACCCAACCGCAGTGATGACCGGCATGCTGCTCAGCTTCCTCTTCTATGCGTGTGCCGCGCTGTGGGTCTTTTCCGCCCGTACCGCACGCAGGGCGTGGCTTGGCCTGGCCGTGCCTGGGGCGCTGATCGCTCTGCTCATATGGCTGCTGGGTCCGTTCCCGCTGCCGACGCTGCCATGAAGGAGGGCTTCCGGCAGTCCATGGCCTGGCTGCATACCTGGAGCGGCATTTCCGTCGGCTGGGTGCTGTATTTCATTTTCCTGACCGGAACGGCCGGGTATTTCAGTGCGGAGATCAGCCGTTGGATGCGGCCCGAGCTGCCGCTCAGCAGTGCGCCGATCGAATCGCGTGAGGCTGTCCGGATCGCACTCGCGCGACTGAACGTGGACGCGCCCGATGCAGACCAGTGGACTATCACGATGCCGGATCGGGTGCAGGAGCCATTCGTGCGGCTGGCCTGGCGGAAGGCAGGGGTGGATGGTGCTGCCCCGACGACGGCAGTCGTGTATCCCGGCATGCCCTTGGGTCCTGACGGCGCTCGGGCCGTCGAGCGCCAGACGGGCGGCGGGACCTGGCTGTACCAGATGCACTACCGCCTGAACTACCTCGACCTGAATACAGGCGCCTGGATCGTCGGGTTCTGTTCGATGTGCATGCTGGTGTCGATCTTGAGTGGTGTCATTACTCACAAGAAGATCTTCAGCGACTTCTTTACCTTCCGGCCGCGGCGGGGGCAGCGATCCTGGCTGGATGCGCACAACGTCCTTGCGGTCGTGGCGCTGCCGTTTCACCTGACGATCACCTACAGCGGCCTCGTGCTGCTCATGGTCACCTACATGCCCTTGGTCCTGAGTGCGACGTACGGGCCTGAGATCGACGACCAGATCCCGTTCTTCGAGGCCACCAATCCGCGTCTCGCGGAGGAGAAGCCTGCGGGCACCCCCGCACCGCTGACTGCCATTGAACCGCTGCTTGATCAAGCAGCGCACGACAATGTCGCAGGGCGACTGGTCTCGATTCGCGCACGGTATGCGGGTGACGCCAATGCGCGCATCACCATTACCCAGCAATACGAAGTACCACTCCGCGGCAACTACCAGCAAGTCTTCGACGGCGTCAGCGGCGCTCGCATCGAGACCACGCCAGATCGGACCGGGCCGTGGTGGGCGCATGACCTGCTGATCGGATTGCATGAAGGACGTTATGCAGGGCCGGCCTTGCGGTGGCTCTACTTCCTGTCCGGACTGATCGGGACCGCAATGGTTGCGACGGGCCTGGTCCTGTGGACCGTGAAGCGCCGCGAGAAAAGCGTCGGTGGCCGGGCATCACGCGGGCTCAAGCTGGTTGAACGGTTGAATGTCGGCACGATTGTCGGTTTACCCATCGGCATTGCCACCTACTTTCTTGCGAACCGGGTGATTCCCGGGGGGCTGGATGGGCGTGGCGCGTGGGAAGCTCACCTCTTGTTCCTCGTGTGGGCGGCAACGCTCTGCTATGCCGCGATCCGTCCCGTCGGCAGGGCATGGATAGAGCTCTGCACCATGGCCGCAGCCATGTTTGTCATTCTGCCGCTCGTGAACCTGGCTACGACGGACCGACATCTCGGCGTGACCATTCCGTATGATCACTGGCGCGGTGAGTGGGGTCTCGCCGGCTTTGATCTCACGATGCTCGGCCTGGGGCTGCTTTTCGCCGGATTGTCGATCGCGGTTCGCCGTCACGCCTTGCGGTCGCAACCAGCCATTGCGCAGGCTCGGCAGGGTGTGGCTGCCCCCGAGACGGTGATCGAGTGATGCTCCTCTCCGCGCTGCTGGCGTACTCCGCTCTGACGGCACTTTGCCTCGCGATGAACCGGCACCATCGCCAGCTGTGGCACCGGCCTCCGAGCGCACGGCGCGCATTGCTGTTGCGGTTGGTGGGCCTGTGCCTGCTTGTGTGCTCATTGCTGGCCAGTACGACGGCCGCTGGCGCGCCAAGAGGCATCGTGGCATGGTTTGGCCTCGTGCCGCTCGCAGCGTTGACGCTGGTCGCGTTGCTGCCGTTCTTTCCGCGAGCTGCGGGTGTCATCGCGGTGCTTGCGCCGCTGTCTGCGTTGCTGCTGCTCTGACATGCCAGGCGGCGGCGCCGCTTCCCCAACCACGACTGACATCGACGCCCTGTATCGGGCGGAATCGAGGCGAGTCCTTGCCACGCTGATTCGCGCGAAGCGGACGCTCCGTGGCAGGGTGAAGAGCTTGAAGACGACCGGTTCCGTCTGATGTTTACGTGTTGCCATCCGGCATTGCCTGCTGAAGCCCGGATTGCATTGACGCTCCGTGAAGTCTGTGGGCTGACAACGGAGGAAATCGCGCGTGCCTGCCTCACGACTCCGCCTGCGCTGGCACAGCGGATTGTCCGAGCCAAGGCAAAGATCCGGGCGGCGGGCATCCCCTATGAAGTGCCGCCTTGCGAGGCTCTGGCCGAGCGCCTGGGCAGCGCGCCGCGCGTCATCTAACTGGTCTTCATCGAAGGCTACGCGGCCTCCTCCCGCACATCATTGACGCGACACGACTTGTCCGCCGAGGCCATCCGGATCGGTCGACTGCTGGTGGAGCTGTTGCCTGAACCCGAAGCCATCGGCTTGCTGGCGCTGATCACTGAAGGCGCTACGCTGGTGACGCAGGCACTGTCGCTGCGACGTGTTGGCCCCTAAGCGCTCCAGGCCGCCATCGCCATGCGTGACGGGCCGGAAGCCGGACGTGCACTGGTTGATGGATTGCTGGCTCGAGGCGAGATTGCGAGTGACCACTTGACCCATGCGGCGCGCGCCGACCTCTGCCGACGCCTCGGACGCCCGGAGCAAGCCAGAGAGGCCTATGAACGCGCACTCGCGTTGACGCAGCTCGAACCGGAGCGACGTTTTCTGCTTGGGCGGTTACGTGCCCCGGGGGCGTTAAACCGCTGTCGATTCGCCTGATCGCAGTTCGACTACTGCTTGTGGAGTGCGCAAAGGCAAAGGGAGCGGAGGGTGCCATGAAGTATCTGTGTCTTGTCTATTACCGGGAAAGCGACATCGAGGCGATGGGGCAGCGTCAGTGGGATGCGCTCAACGTCGAGTGCCTCGCCTGCGGAGAGGGGCTGCGCGAGAGCGGACACATACTCGACGGGAGCGCTCTGGAGCCCACCACCACCGCGACCACCGTGCGCGTCCGCGCTGGCAAGGTGTCAGTCACCGACGGCCGCTTCGCCGAAACGAAGGAGCAGTTCGCGGGGTTCTATCTTGTCGAAGCGCGGGACCTGAACGAAGCGATCCGTGTTGCGGGCAAGATTCCTCCTGTCAGGTTCGGCAGTATCGAGGTGCGGCCCGTCAGGGAGTTGCGCAGCGCAAACAACAGCGGCCCGGGAATGTGCGAGTAGCGCCAACATCGGCCTGGCAGTCATGGCTGCGAATGGACCCGTATACTGGACGCCTCCCTGCAATCCCAGGTCGGGCGTGAGCGACTGCCATTGAAGAAGCTGCTGATCCTCATCCATCGCTACGTCGGTATCGTCCTCTCGCTGCTGATGGTGGCGTGGTGCCTGTCCGGCTTCGTGATGATGTATGTCGGCTACCCGGAGCTGGATGAGGCGGAGCGCGTCGCGGGTCTTGCCGCGCTCGATCTGGATGGCTGCTGCAAAACAGAGCGGGTATTGGAGAGCGTGGGTGCAGCCCCGATTCGTACCTTCGCAGTCGAAATGCGGGCGGGACAGCCCGTCCTCAAAGTGCGCACCGGCGATGGCAGCGTTACCGTTGCTCTCACGACCGGCGAGCGTCTCGACGGGGTGAATGAACGCGACGCGTTGGCGATCGCCGCAGACTACGTGCGCACCCGGTCCCTCGCCGGGTTGCCCTCGATGATGGCCAGCGTGAACACCGATCAATGGACGGTCAGCGGTGACTACGACGCGGACCGGCCGCTGTATAAGTTCGCGGTGGGGGATCCAGCCGGCACGCAGGTGTACGTGTCGAGTTCGAGTGGCGAGGTGGTCCTTGACACGACAGCGCGCGAGAGAGTCTGGAACTGGTTCGGCGCCGTCACCCATTGGCTCTATCCGCAGCTGCTCAGCCAGCACGCAGCCGCCTGGTCACAGGTGGTTGTCTGGACGTCCGTGGCGGGGACTTTCCTGACGCTTACCGGCTTGTGGCTCGGCATCGTGCAGGTTCGCGCGGGTCGGACGGGGAAGTTTTCGCCCTACAGCGGCTGGAACCTGTGGCACCACCTGGGCGGGCTGGTCTTCGGAGTCTTGCTGCTCGCTTGGGTGGCCAGTGGCTTCCTGTCAATGAACCCATGGGGCTTGCTCGAGGGTGCCGGCGGACGCGCCGAGAGCGAGCGTTTGCGGGGCATTGGCTTTACGAGTCGTGAGGCCGTCGCAGCGATTCAGCAGTTTGCAAACGACGCGGCGAATCGGGGTGGTGCCGTGCGCATCGCATCTGCGCCGTTCGCGGGGCGCCTGTATCTGTCCGTCCGGAGCAGGGCTGGCGTAAGCCGGCTCGATGCATTGACGCTTGAGCCTGCGCCACTTGCCGAGTCGGAGCTGCAACACAGTGCCACCTTGCTGCAGCCAACGTCGGCGGTTGCGAGCAACGAGCTGCTGAGCGAGGGCGATGCCTATTATTACGACGACCATGCCGGTCGGCGGATGTATCCGGTTTATCGCGTGATCCTCGCGGATGCGGAGCACACCCGCTACTACATCGACCCGGTAGACGGACGGCTGTTGCAGAAGACCGACCGGGAAGGACGCTGGTATCGCTGGTTGTTCCAGGCTCTGCACCGGTGGGACTTCGCTTCCGCGCTGCATCGGCGGCCGTTGTGGGATCTCGTGGTGCTGCCACTGCTGCTCGGTGTCACTGTCGTCAGTCTGACCGGGCTCTACCTGGGGTTTCGCCGGCTCAAGCCCCGCAGGCGCGTCGATGACGCGGGCTGATGAGCGGCAATGTGGATCGGCGGGTAGACGGACGGGGTCAGATCGAAGGTGCTTGCCTCGGGCGTTTATCCGGGCTGGGAAACTCGCGAGACTCCGGCTACGCTCGCGGCCTGCCTGCCTGCCTGCTTGAGTTGAGACTGACCCAGTGACTGATTTCAGACCGCCACCGCCCGAGTTCATCGTCATTCCCGGCCCTGCCGGAACGCTGGAAGCATTGCTGGAGGTGCCCGAAGGAGCATCGGGTGCAACGGTAGCCGTCGTTTGCCATCCGCATCCGCAGCACGGCGGCACGATGCAGAACAAGGTCGTGCACATGCTCGCACGCACGTTTCAGGAGCAAGGCGTCCCCACGATTCGCTTCAACTATCGCGGTGTGGGTCGAAGTGCGGGAGCGTACGACGAGGGCAGGGGCGAAACCGACGACGCCGTGGCCGTGCTCGATTTCGTGGCAGCGCGCTGGCCCGGTGCGGCGCTGTGGCTCGGCGGGTTTTCTTTCGGCGGGGCCGTTGCCTTCCGTGCGGCAACGCGCCGTCCCGTGGCGCGCCTCGTGATGGCGGCGCCAGCAGTCCAGCGTGTCGACGCGGTTGGCCTTGCGCAGATTCCCGTCTGCCCTTGGATCGTCATCCAGGGCGACCAGGACGAAGTGATTGCCCCGGCGCTGGTGTCAGAGTGGGTTGCGGCGCTGCCCCGGAAGCCGCAGTTCGTCATGCTGGTGGGCGTTGGCCATTTCTTTCATGGCCGCCTCGACGACCTCAGAAATACGGTGCGCAACTGGTTGGAGACGACATGATTGCCGGCCTCAGGAAGTGGGTCTCGACGAACTTGAAGACTGCGTCTGAATCGCATTCCTTGCCGCGCAACGACGTCGAGTTGGCGCTGGCCGCCCTGCTCGTCGAGCTTGCGCGCGCAGATTTTGTAGAGAATCCCGAGGAGTTTGCGGAGATTCGTGACCTGCTTGCGCGCTATCTGCAGGCGCCGGAGCGCGTTGATGCGCTGCTCAACGAAGCCGCGCACCGGGCCGATCGGGCCGTGTCGCTGCACGAGTTTACCCGGCAACTGAACCTCGAACTGAGTGAACCCCAGAAGCTTGAGGTGGTGGAAATGCTGTGGAGGGTCAGTCTCGCCGACGGCCGCATCGATGCCCATGAGGGGCACTTGGTCAGGAAAGTCGCCGGGCTATTGCATGTACGGGAGCGGGATCTGGTCCGGCTCAGGATCAGGGTGCAGGAGGAGATCCAGCCCTGATTGGGGAGCCGCTGTCGCATCGACAGCGCTGCACCGATACCGCCGGAGCGTTGCCGCTCCGGCGTTCGGCAGAGAACGCCGGGTTCTCTTAATTCACGAATTCCTTCAATCCCTTGAGAGCGGCAGCACGTACTTTCTTGCTGGCCGGCTTGGCCTTGAACGTCGTCTTTTCGCCCGTGAAAGGGTTGATGCCTTCACGTGCCTTGGTGGCGGGCTTCTTCACAACCTTGAGCTTCAGCAAGCCAGGGAGCGTGAACAGGCCGGCACTGCGCAGGCTCTTCTTGATGACGCCATTCAGCGATGTGAATACTTCGCCTACCTGCTTCTTCGACAGGCCGGTGTCTTTGGAAATCTGCGCCAGAATCTCTGACTTCGTAGGTGCCGCATTCTTTTTCGCCATCGTTAGTCTCCTGGTTTTTGGCTGATGTGCGTGGCTGATGTGCGTAGCAGTTGCTAGAAACAGCGTCGCATTTTCAAGTCGCGCTGGAAAATAGCACAAGATCCACCGTCATTTAAGCAGTCCTGAAGATAAATTTCCTACTATTTTTGCAGGAATTCTCCGCATGGCTATTTCTATTCGGCGAAAAACTCGCGTTGAAACGTCACTGCGAAGGGTTGCGACTCGCCTGCGGGCGTTGCTTTGATGTCGAAAATCAGGATTTCGCTGCCGTTGATGGACACCTCGCCGATGTAATAGATCGCGGTGCCCTCCGTGATGCGGCGGATATCCATGGACTTCAGTTGGCCGTTGAGGTTATGGGCGTTGACCGATACGGTTGCCTCAGTAGGTAGCGCCGCCGACCCTTCGGCTTCGCGATGCAGAAGAGCAACATTCAACAGCACCCGGTTGGTGCTGCGTTCGATTCCATAGCGACTCGCGATCTCGGGCGTCAGCTGGTCAGTTCTGATGCCGTTGAAGTGCAGCTCATAATTACCGAATTGTTTAAAGGATTCTGCGCTTGGCTGCGCGGTCTGCGGGCGTGACTGGACGCTGCCGGTGTCGCAGGCCGCAGCGAGCAGTGAACACCCGAGCATCGCCAGCAGAGTGTGGCGTAAAGATCGACTGGTCATCTTGAGGTCCTCCTGAATGCCGCGCCAATGGACCTTCCGCGACAAGTCGAAAGACTTGCTTCCTGGCCGGGGGCCCTCTCGATGTGAGCTGTGGTTGCACTGCCGCAGCGCAATCCGCCGCTTTCGCTTGTCAGGTGATGAGAATCTGCAGCGCCTGCAAGGCGATCAGCACGAACACGGCGGAGAGATCGAGTCCTGCCAGCGGCGGGATCAGTCGCCGCACCGGTCGCAGCAGCGGCTCGCACAGGCTGCCGAGCAGGCTTGCGGAAGGGCTGCGAGTCCCGGGAGCCACCCAGCTCAGGATGACGAATATCAGGATGGCGAACCAGTAGAACTGCAGCACCGTGATCGCCAGCGACAGCAGCGCGGACTGGATCAGCGCCGCGGGCTGCGAAAATCCGAATCCCATCAGCAGGAATACGATTGCGGTCGTGAGGAGCTGGACCAGGACCAGCGCGACGAGCGAAGCGGTATCGATGCGGCCTGCCGGCGGAATCACCCGGCGCAGCGTCAGTACGAGCGGATTCGTGATCTTCAGTACCGCCTGGGACAACGGATTGCGCGCGTCTGCCCTCACGAGCGGCAGCAGGAAACGGAGCAGGAAGACGTTGACCAGCAATACCTGCAGTACCGAGCGGACGATGTAGATCAGCGCATCCATGATGGGGTCCTGGGTTCCTATTGCTTGCCGAGCTGTTCTGCCATTTCGGCGGAACGCTGCGCCGCAGCGGTGATGGCTTGAGTGAAGAGGCTACGCACGCCATGCGCCTCGAGATGCCTGAGCGCAGCCTCCGTGGTGCCGCCTTTGGAGGTTACCTGCTTGCGCAAATCGGCCGGAGGATCGACGCTCTCGCGCGCCATGCATCCGGAGCCATAGGCAGTTTCGATAGCCAGGCGGCGGCTCACCTCAGCGGAGAGTCCGAGCGAAATGCCTGCCGCTTCGATCATTTCCACGAGCAGGAAGAAATAGGCGGGACCGCTGCCGGAGACGGCCGTGACGGCATCCATCTGCGCTTCCTCGCTGACCCAAACGGTGACACCGACAGCGTCCAGGATCTCGGCTGCCAGCGCTCGAGCCGCCGCAGGGACGGCGGGTGCTGCGTAGAGGCCCGTCACTCCGCAATTCTGCAGGGCGGGCCGGTTCGGCATGGCGCGCACCACCGGGATCCCTCCGAGCCACCGTTCGATGTCGGAACCGCGGATCCCCGCCGCGATGGATATCACCAGGGGGCGTCGCGCTTGCAACGGGGTGGCCAGGCTTTCGGCTACGCTGCGTAGGTCCTGAGGCTTCACCGCCAGGATGACGACGTCGGCGTCCTTGGCGGCCACGTTATTGTCAGGCGTGGTCCGCACGCCGAGCTGTGTGGCTAGCGCTTCGAGCTGGGCCGGAACCGGGTCCGAGATGATGATCTGCTGGGCGGCGAGGCCGCGCGCGATCAGTCCGCCGGCCAGGCTTCGTGCCATGTTGCCGCCGCCGATGAAGCCAATCGTTTCACGCATGGGGGTTCCGCAGTTCAACTGACGCCATTGGCGCAACGTGCTTGTTGTGCAAGGCCAAGTATTCTAATGCCGTTCGCCAAAAATCGCTGTGCCGACGCGGACCAGGGTCGAACCGGCGGCGATGGCGGCTTCAAAATCGCCGCTCATGCCCATTGACAAGGTATCGCTTGCGATGCCGACGTTGCGCAGCTGCTGCGCGAGATCCGCCAGCGCGACGAAATCCTGCCTGACCGCTTCCGGTTCGCTCGCGGGTGGAATGCACATCAGTCCCCGCAGCTTGAGTCGGGGGAGGCCGGTGATGCGCCGTGCCAGGGCCTCGACTTCCTTCGGGGGAATTCCGCCCTTCTGTGATTCAGGGGTGACCTGAACCTGGATGCACACATTCAGAGGGGGTAGCGCTTCGGGCCGCTGCTCGTTCAGGCGTTCCGCAGTCCGCGCGCGGTCGACGGTGTGGACCCAATCGAAATTCTCTGCGATGGCGCGCGTCTTGTTGCCCTGCAGCCGACCGATGAAATGCCAAGTGAGCTTGAGATCGGCGAGGGATTCGAGCTTGGGCAAGGCTTCCTGCAGATAGCTTTCCCCGAAATCGTGCTGGCCCGTCTGCGCCACGCCACGGATCAGGTCGGCCGTCCGCTGCTTGCTGACCGCAACGAGGCGGACCGTTCGGGGGTCACGCCCCGCCGTGCGGGCTGCGTTTTCGATCCGGCGGACGACGGAAGCGAGGAGCTCACTCTGCAGCGTCATGGGGCGGGGTTCTACGAGGAAAACTGCGGACTAATTAACATATTTTGGCCAATCCCCCTCCGTTATACTGGCCCCGCCAAGGGTCTGGGTCGGGCTGCCCTCATGCGCAGGCAGGTCCTGACCCAAGCGCAGTGCAAGGAGTGTTCATGCCCGTCGATATCGCGCAACTGCTCGCGTTTGCCGTCAAGAACAACGCGTCCGACCTGCATCTTTCCGCAGGCGTCCCGCCGATGATCCGTGTCGACGGCGACATGAAGCGCATCAACATGCCGGCACTGACGCACAAGGAAGTGCACAGCATGGTGTACGACATCATGAATGACAAGCAGCGGAAGGCGTACGAAGAATTCTACGAAACCGACTTCTCCTTCGAGATCCCGAAGCTGGCCCGGTTTCGCGTCAATGCGTTCAACCAGAATCGCGGCGCCGGTGCCGTGTTCCGTACCATTCCGTCGGTGATCATGTCGCTGGACGACCTGAACGCCCCGAAGATCTTCCGCGACGTGTCGATGCATCCGCGCGGCCTCGTGCTCGTGACCGGACCGACGGGCTCGGGAAAATCCACGACGCTCGCGGCCATGGTCGACTACGTCAATGACAACAAGCCCGACCACATCATTACCATTGAAGACCCGATCGAGTTCGTCCACGAGAGCAAGCGCTCTCTGATCAATCAGCGTGAGGTTCACCGCGATACCCTTGGGTTCAGCGAAGCCCTGCGCTCGGCGTTGCGCGAAGATCCGGACGTGGTGCTGGTGGGCGAAATGCGCGACCTTGAAACCATCCGTCTGGCGCTGACGGCCGCCGAAACCGGACATCTGGTGTTCGGCACGTTGCATACGAGTTCGGCAGCCAAGACCATCGACCGTATCGTTGACGTGTTCCCGGCCGCGGAAAAGGAAATGATGCGCACGATGCTCTCCGAGTCGCTGCGGGCGGTCATTTCGCAGACGCTGCTGAAGCGCATCGGCGGCGGTCGCATTGCGGCGCACGAGATCATGATCGGCACGCCGGCCATCCGGAACCTGATCCGCGAAGGCAAGATTGCCCAGATGTATTCCGCAATCCAGACCGGCCAGTCGTCCGGCATGCAGACGCTCGACCAGTGCCTGACCGAGTTGTTGCAGAAGGGCCTGGTCACCAAGGAAGAAGCCCGCTTCCGCGCCCAGAACAAGGACGCATTCTGACCTGATTTCGGCCCGAAGCTGCGGGCCACTGCCGGGACTACCTAGGATTCGACCATGGAACGCGAGCAAGCAATCAAGCTGATGCAGGACCTGCTGAAGCGTCAGGTCGAGAAGAACGGCTCCGACCTGTTCATCACCTCCGGCTTTCCGCCTGCCATCAAGATCGATGGCGAGATTCGCCCCCAGTCAGACCGGTCGCTGACCCTCGAGCAGAGCGCCGTGCTGGTGCGATCCATCATGAACGACAAGCAGACGCGCGAGTTCGACTCGACCAAGGAATGCAATTTCGCGATTGCGCCGGCCGGCATCGGCCGCTTCCGCGTCAGTGCCTTCGTTCAGCAAGGGCAGATTGGCTGCGTTGTCCGCACCATCGCTGCGAAGATTCCAGAGCTTGACGACCTGCAGCTGCCGCCCATCCTCAAGGACGTAGTGATGTCCAAGCGGGGACTGGTCATCGTGGTCGGCGGTACGGGTTCCGGCAAGTCCACGTCGCTCGCGGCCATGGTCGACTACCGGAACCAGAAGAGCCGGGGCCACATCATCACGATCGAAGACCCGGTCGAGTATGTGCATGCGCACAAAGGCTGTGTAATCACCCAGCGCGACGTCGGCGTCGACACCGATTCGTGGCACACGGCGCTCAAGAACACGCTGCGCCAGGCGCCTGACGTCATCCTGATCGGCGAAATCCGCGACAGGGAAACGATGGAGTACGGCATTCAGTTCGCCGAAACCGGTCACCTGGTGCTCGCCACGCTGCACGCGAACAGCTCGAACCAGGCGCTGGACCGCGTCATCAACTTCTTTCCCGAAGACAAGCGCGAACAGCTGCTGATGGACCTGTCCCTCAATATCAAGGCCCTGATTTCGCAGCGCCTGATCCCCCGGGAGGGCGGTGCGGGACGCATTGCAGCGATCGAGATCATGCTCAACACGCCTTTGATCACGGACCTGATCTTCAAGGGCGAGGTGGCGGCCATCAAGGAAGTCATGGCGAAGTCGAATCGCATCGGGATGAAGACTTTTGACCAGGCGCTGTATGATCTTTACGAGGCGGACCTGATATCGTATGAAGACGCCTTGAGGAATGCCGATTCGAAGAACGAGGTTCGGTTGCGCATCAAGCTAGAGAGCAAGCGCGAGTTGAAAATGGGCGAAGACTTGAGCGAGAGCCTGCGGATCATGGACGAAGATGCCGAAGGAACCCGATTCTGATGACTGATACAGCCGCGCCAGAAGAAAACGAAACGGATCTCACGGATGCAGAATCCGGCGAGAAGCCAATCGTTCTCAATACCAGGCCGCTGTTCAAGCTGATGGTCGAGAAGCGCGCATCGGACCTGTTCTTCTCGTCCTATGCGCCCATCAAGATCAAGATCGAAGGGCAGATCATTCCCGTCAACAAGCAGATCCTGTCGCCGGAAGTCGTGCGCCAGGCGTCTTTCGGCCTGATGACGCAGGAGCAGATCGAGTACTTCAACGAAGAGCTGGAAATCGACTTTGCCGTGTCCGAGCCCGGACTCGGCCGCTTCCGTGTCAACGTATTCCATCAGCGGGGCAATCCGGCGATGGTGTTGCGCTACATCACGGCTGACATGCCGCGCCTCGACGATCTCGGCATGCCCGAGCTCCTCAAGGATCTGGTCATGATGAAGCGGGGCCTGATCCTGATGGTCGGCGCCACCGGTTCAGGCAAGTCCACGACGCTTGCGGCGATGATCAATCATCGCAACGACCACTCCTCGGATCACATCATCACGATCGAGGATCCCATCGAGTTCCTGCATTCAAACAAGAAATCGATCATCAACCAGCGCGAAGTCGGTCTCGACACCAAGTCCTACGCCCGGGCGTTGCGCAGCGCGATGCGGGCCGCACCCGACGTGCTGCTGATCGGCGAAATCCGTGACCGCGAGACCATGGAGTCCGCGATCATGCTGGCGGGCACCGGCCACCTGGTCCTCGCCACGCTGCATGCGAACAACGCTGCAGAGACGCTTGATCGCGTCATCAACATGTTCCATCGCGACCAGCACACCCAGCTGTGCCTTGACCTGTCCCAATACCTGAGGGCGATCATTGCCCAGCGCCTGGTGCCCGGCAACAACAAGCGGCGCGTTGCCGCCGTCGAGATGTTGATCAATACCCCGCATGTGCAGGAACTCATCAAGAAGGGTGACGTGATCGGAGCGAAGGAAGCGCTCAGAAGCAGCAGCGAGAAGGGCATGCAGCACTTCGACGTCGCGCTGTACCAGCTCTTCAAGGCGAAGCGCATCAGCCTCGAGGACGCTCTGGCCTATGCGGATTCGCGCACGAACCTCGAAGCGAAGATCAACTTCGGCTGAGTCAGAGTCTTGAAGTCGGCTATTCCGGGAAGACAGCCCGGGAGTCGAATACCGGTCCATCGACGCAAACCCGCTTCATGGCGGGGCCTTCCGGCGTCATGACCATTACGGCGCAGCCTGCACAACCGCCTACGGCACAGGCCATGAACTCCTCCAGGGACACCTGGCAGGGAATGCCGAAGCGGCTTGCCACTTTCGCCGCAGCCTGCAACATGGGCGTCGGGCCGCAGGCAAACATCTCGACCTCGCCCAGCACTTCCTTGTCGAGCGACTTGAGCCACTCTGCCGCCAGGTCCGTGACGTAGCCTTGGTAGCAGCCGGGGAAGTCGCCGAAGCTTGCCAGGCGGCTCGCAATCCCGAAGCTCTCGAGGAGCGGCATGCTGGCAATCACTCCGTCAGGGATGCCGGGTGCCAGCACTGTTGAAGGCTTGAGGCGGAACGGGAACGGGATTTCCGATCCCATGAGGACGAGCGGGGTCCACTTCGCGTCGCTACGGTCTTGCAGGTGCTCGGCGAGGAAGACCATCGGCGGGATGCCTACGCCGCCACCGACCAGCAACGTCCGCGGGCGCTCGGGATGCGCGATGAAACCCTTGCCGATCGGGCCGAGCACGCTGATGCGATCCCCTGGCTGCTTTTCCGACAGCAGTTTGAGTCCGGGGCCCACGATCTTGTACAGGATGTCCACCCAGCCGGCCGTGGCATCCACTCGCATGATCGAAAGCGGCCGGCGCATCGGCAACGCTGCATCGCACGTGAGATGGGCGAAGCTGCCAGGCGTGGCCGCGGCGGCCGTGCGGGGCGCATGGACGCGGAGGACGAACTGCTCGCCGGGGAAGGCTTCCTGCGAGACGATCGTGGCGTCGTCTTCCAGGAAGATGGTTCCTCGATGGGGCCGGGACACCGTGGCAGCCGCGTGGGTCATGAATATTTCCGTTGCGCCTGGGCATTGCGCACGATGGTTGCGATGACAGCCATGCGGACGGCAACGCCGTTCGTCACCTGGGCCTGGATGACCGATTGCGGGCCGTCGGCAACTTCAGCCGTGATCTCGACGCCGCGATTCATCGGGCCGGGATGCATCACGATCGCATCCGGCTTCGCGAGCTTCAGGCGTTCCGCGGTGATGCCAAACTCGCGGCAATAGGCGGCGTTGTCGGGAACATGCGCAGCGCTCATGCGCTCGGTCTGGATGCGCAGGCCCATGATGACGTCGGCGCCGGTCATGGCCTTGTCGAGGCTGGTGAAGCGCACCGCGCCCGGGAATTCCTCGGCCTCGGGCAACAGGTACTTTGGGCCTGCAATCCGGATTTCACCGGTGCCGAGCGCCGACAGCGCGTGCCAGGCAGAGCGTGCAACCCGGGAATGGGCCAGATCACCCACGAGCAGGACACTCAGTCCGCCGAAGTCGCCTTTGTGCTGGCGGATCGTCAGCACGTCCAGCAGGCCCTGCGTCGGGTGCGACAGATGGGCTTCGCCGGCGTTCAAGATACTCACATGGGGCTGGACGTGGCCGGCCACGAAGGCTGGCAGGCCAGGTTCGGCATCGCGCATGACGAGCACGTCGGCATGCATGGCCTGCAACGTGTAGATGGTGTCGAGCACGGTCTCGCCTTTCACGCGCGACGAAGAGTGCATGTCGAGATTGACGACATCTGCACCCAGGCGGCGCGCGGCCAGCTCGAACGAAACACGGGTGCGGGTGCTGGGCTCGAAGAACAGATTGGCAACGGTGTGGCCGGCCAGACTCTGGTCGCGCGCCGGCAGTTCGCCGGGCTGCCTCACGTAGAACTGGGCGAGGTCGAGCAGATCCGTCAGCTCTTCACTGCTCAGGCCCTCAAGGGTAATCAGGTGCCGGAGGCGTCCGTCGGGCCCGCGCTGGCTGGTCTGGTCCAGTCCCTGGGTCTGTCGCTTGCTCAAAATGGCCTCTGTCTCACTTGGTGGCTTCAGTCGTTCGCTTCAGGCCTTCGCTGCAGGCTGCGCGGCGAACCAGCGCTCGAGGATGACCTTCGCAGCCACCCGGTCCACGTCGGCGTGGGTCACCCGTTTACGCTTGAGGCCGCTTGCGCGGGCTTCTCGCAGCTCGGCTTCGGCGTCGCGGGAACTCAGGCGTTCATCGACAAGGTGCACGGGCAGGTGCAGGCGTGACTCCAGCGCCTGGCTGAAGTCCTTCGCGGGCAGCGTCATCCCCGTGTCCGTCCCGTCCATATTATAGGGGAGTCCCACCACCAGCTGCGTCGGCGTGTAGTCGGCAACCAGACGGTCGATTTCGGGCCAAGGAAACGCGCCTCGGATCTCGATTACTCTCAGGGGCCGCGCGGTCCGGGTCAAGGTGTCGCCCGCCGCGACGCCTACGCGCCGGGTGCCGTAGTCGAAGGCGAGGATCAGTTCGGGTGCCGGCACGGGGCTACGCGGGACACATCACGCATGGCCAGCGTGAGGGCTGATCGTGGCAAGATCGACGCCGAGCAGACGTCCGGCGGCTCGCCAGCGATTCTCATAGGCCGTCTCGAACAGGACTTTCGGGTCAGCTGCGACGCTCAGCCAGGCGTTCTGCACCATTTCGTTTTCGAGCTGCCCGGCTTCCCAGCCCGCGTACCCCAGCGCTACAAAGGCCTCGTTGGGGCCGTTGCCCCGGGCCATGGCATCCAGAATGTCGCGGGACGTCGTCACATGGACCTGATCAGATACTCGCAGCGTCGAATCCCAGGCACGCTCTTCAGCGCGATGAACCACGAATCCCCGGTCCGTCTGCACCGGGCCGCCCTGGAGCACCGGCTGGCTCGCCAGCGGCTCTCGCGAAGTCGGCAGCTTGAGTTGCCGGAAGACATCTGCCAGCTGCATTTCGAGCGGCCGGTTGATGATGATGCCCAGCGCGCCCTGCGGGCTGTGCTCGCAGATGAGGGTGACCGTCTGCGAGAAATTGTCGTCCGTCATCGCCGGCATGGCGATCAGGAACTGGTTGGTCAGGAACGCAGCCTTGGACATGGCGCCAGTATCCTGCCAGCTGGCCGTCGGCTCAAGGTCGAAATCGACAGTTCGCGCGATACCTGCCGGGTTGTCGGGATGGGCTACGGGCCGGCCGGTACCTCGGCATTGAGGTTGCCGGCAGCGTCGCCCTGATCGCCGAGGAACTGCCATTCGTAGGCAAAGCGCAGCTGGTCGTGCTTCTCGCGAAGCGCGGACGGGAACGGGTCGAACGGCGAGGCGAGCTTCAGGATGGTGAGCGCCGCCTGGTCGACCTCCTTGTGGCCGCTGGTGCGCTGGACCGAAATGTCCTTGAGTGTGCCGTCAGCGCGAATCGTGACCGCGAGGACCGGGTTCCCCGACATGCGCCGCTGCCGGGTGTCGCGCGGATAGTTGAGCGTTCCCATGCGTTCGACCTTGCGCTTCCAGCCATCGAGATACGGAGCCAGTCCGGACTCGCGCGTGTCGGCCTTGATCTCGAGCTCCTGGCCGGTCTTGCCTCGCAGTCGCAAATCGCCATCCGCAGAACTCGCAATCACCGGACTCGGGGGGGTCGGGATCAGGGCGATCGGCGTTTCGCTATTCCATGACGGCTGCTCGCGACCACTCTGCAGCATGATGGCCGCCCAATTGCTGCGGCTTGACAGGACTTCACGGGTTTCGGAGCCGGCGACGGCCTCCTTCTGCTCCACTCCGTTGCCTTGGGCACTGCCCTCGATCGCGGCAGGGAATATCGACGACTCCGGGCTGGCTGCGCGGACGGCATCGGTCGTCGTGCCGGCGCCGACCTGGCTGCGCTGGGCGAGATAGCGGGCATCGGGATTGGATTCCGAGCTGGCACCCCCGGACGTGAGCAACAGGACTTCGAGCGTCGGTGCGGCATTCGGGTTTGGTTTCGTGAGCACCGAGAAGCTCACGCCGATGATGAGGATGCCGTGCAGCAGTGCCACCAGGAACAGGGTTGTGGTCAGCCGGTCGCTTGCCGACGTCGAAGGCGCCGGGCCAAACGGCGAGACTGACAGCCTGGCATCGTGTTCCGCAGCGGCGGCCGCCGTTCTGGACAATGGGGCATTCACGGTCCGCAGAGTATAAGCCCGGCACTGATTGGTCCACTCCCCTGCCGTGAGGGGGGCGGCGCCCGGGACCCGTCAGCCGAGTCGTTTCGCGATTGCATCCATCAGCAGGCTGGCGATGTCCGTCTGGAATTGTTTGTCGAGCTCGCGCACGCCCGTAGGACTCGTCACGTTGATCTCGGTGACATAGCCGCCGATCACGTCGAGGCCCACGAACAGCATGCCCCGCTCGCGCAGTTTCGGCCCGATCTGGCTGACCAGCCAGCGGTCTCGATCGTTGAGTGGGCGGCCTTCGCCCTTTGCGCCTGCCGCGAGATTGCCGCGGTTGTCGGTTGCAGATGGGATGCGCGCAAGCGCATAGGGGACCGGTTCGCCATCGATGACCAGTACCCGAGCGTCCCCGCCCGTTACGATGTCGGGGAGGTATTTCTGCACGATCGCGTAGTGGGACCCGTAGTCGGTCATCGTCTCGAAGATGACGCTGGCATTCTTGTCGCCCTGGCGGATCACGAAGATCGATCGGCCGCCCATGCCGTAAAGGGGTTTGCAGACAATGTGTTCATGCTGGGCGAGGAACGCCCGCATCTGGTCCATGTTCCGCGTGATCAGCGTCGGTGCGCAGCATTCCGGGAACCAGGCCGTATAGACCTTCTCGTTCATGTCGCGAAGCCCCTGGGGGCGGTTGACGAGCAGCGCTCCTTCCGTTTCCGCGCGCTCCAGGATGTACGTTGTGTAGATGTACTCCATGTCGAACGGGGGATCCTTGCGCATCAGGATCGCGTCCATCCTCCCGAGACGGACCGTACTCTCCTCGCCGAGCGTGTACCAGTCGGTCAGGCTGTCGCGCACGGTCGCGGGCCGGACCCGGCCCCAGGCCACGCCGTTGTCGAGCCACATGTCTGCCTGCTCGAGGTACAGGATTTCCCAACCCCGCGCTTGCGCCGCCAGCATCATGGCCAGCGTCGTGTCCTTCGCCGGCTTGATGTGCTCGATCGGGTCCATGACGACGGCGAGTCGCACGGTTTCTCTTGCCATTCAGTTGCTCCACAGAATCAGTGACGGAGTTCTGGTTTTGCTCCGAGGTCACGCGCCCATACTCGCCCTCAAGGAGCAGGGAATGCCGGCTCCGTTTGCGGCATCTCAAGTTCCCTGTGACGGGCTTCATACTATACGACCCAAGCCAATGGCAGGCGGGTGTTCAATATGTTAAAACCAGCCCGTTGCTTGCAGCGGTGAGTTTTGCCCGAAAGCGCCGCCTGGCCTGAAGTTTGATGCCACGTCCGATCCGGGGCGGGGAAGAGGAAAGCCAATGGAAGTTGCTGAGCCAAGCGAGCGGTCGAAGCTCGCCGGTTTGAAGGTCCTGGTCATTGATGACAGCAAGACCATCCGGCGCACGGCTGAGACCCTCCTGTCCAAGGAAGGCTGTGAGGTCTTCACGGCAGTGGACGGGTTCGATGCCCTGTCCAAGATCGCCGACCACCAGCCGGACATCGTCTTCGTGGACATCATGATGCCGCGCCTCGACGGCTACCAGACCTGCTCCCTGATCAAGCACAACAAGGTTTTCCGGACCATTCCGGTGATCATGCTGTCAAGCAAGGACGGCCTGTTCGACCGTGCCCGCGGCCGCATCGTCGGCTCCGAACACTATCTGACGAAACCGTTCACCAAGGACGAACTGCTGAGCGCCATTGACACGCATGTCAACCAGGTGGCCAGGTAAGAGTGGGGGCACCAATGGCTTTGATCCTCATCGTCGACGACTCTCCGACCGAAGTGCATGTCATGAAGCAGGCCCTTGAAAAGCACGGCTACCGGACGGCGGCCGCCGCCGACGGTGCCGAGGCGTTGGCCAAGGCCAAGATCATGAAGCCGGACCTGATCTTCATGGACGTCGTCATGCCCGGCGTGAACGGCTTCCAGGCCACGCGCAAGCTGGCCGCAGATCCGGACACCCGCTCGATCCCGGTGATCATGGTGACCTCCAAGAATCAGGAAACCGATCGTATCTGGGGGATGCGGCAGGGCGCGGTGGACTACATCGTCAAGCCGGTGTCGGCGGATACTTTGGTCGAGAAGGCTCAGGCAGCCTTGTCGGGTTGAACGTGCCGATGAGCGCTTCCCTCGGACTCAAATCGCTGCGTGAGCGTCCCTTCGAGCTGCTGAAGGAGCTCGAGCGGCTGAGCCACATTGCCCAGTCCGGCCAGGAGCGGGAATCGGGCAGCGGCCGCGAATGGGTCGGCGTGGCGTTCCGCCTGGGCGCCGAAAACTTCCTGATGGCCCGGGAAGAGACCCGCGAGGTCATGGGGCTGCCAGCAATGCTGACTCGAGTGCCGGGCTCGAAGCCCTGGATCCGCGGCCTCGCCAACGTGCGGGGCCAGTTGCTCCCCGTGGTGGACCTGCGTGCGTTCCTGGGGGGCGGTGTGACCACGACGGCGCGCAGTACCCGGGTACTCGTGGCAAACCACCGCGAGATTCCAGGTGGACTGATGGTTGATGAAGTCCTCGGCTTTCGCCGCTTCGGCGATGCCGAGTTCGCTGCCGAGGTTCCGCCGACGTTGCTTCGCTGTGAGCGGTACCTTGCCGGTACCTTCAAGCGTGGCGCGGAAATCTGGCCGGTATTCAGCGTCCGGGGATTGCTTGAAAGCGCCGACTTCCTGCGTGCGGCGGCGTCGTGATGCCACAGCGACGTTTCGGCGCGGATCAGAGATAGAGATCGGTACCAAGGACCAGGGGTTCAAGCCAGAGTGAGTGCTATGCCTGACAAGTTCAAAGGCGTGAAATTCCTGCCAGCCCTGATCGGTGTGGCGGTCGCCTGCATTGTGCTGGCAGTCGCCCTGATGCTGTATGGGCGCCTTTCCGGCAATTCGGGTGCCGCGGCTTCGGGCAAGGCAAGCACGACCGCAGAGTTGTTGGCGCTGTCCCAGGGCATGCCGCTTCAGGCAGCGTCGGCGCTGGCAGGCGATGCCAAGGCCTTCGATGCGCTGGCAGAGTCACACGCGCTTTTCGAGTCGCTGGCGCCCGGGCTCGCACCTGGCGTGCAGGACACCGCGGCCGTCTTCCTGCAGCAGGCCAGCACCGTGGTCGCCGCGAAGGAAGCCAGCCTACGCACGGCCGCCGCTGCGCGCGAAGTGTCTGCCCTGATGCCACTCCTGCTCGAAGGCCTCGGCAACGTGGCAGGCGCGCTCAGCACCAATGTCGTTGCCAAAATGACACCGCAGCTCGAACGTTTCGAGGTGACTGGCCTGCGCGTCGATCAGGACCTGACTGCGCTCGCATCGGGTGTCGGCGATGTGGCCATGCTGTCGCTGCGCCTGTCCGATGGCCTCGAATACCAGGGACAGGTGCTGGGCGAGTTGCGTGGCATCGATTCAGGTCTCGGCCTGCCGCGCGTGACAACCCCGGAAGGCCAGCAGCGCCTTGCCGCAGCCAACCAGTTGTTCGGTCAAATGAGCGATCAGGTGCGCGCTGCCACCATGTCCGCCGAATCCCTGAACACTGCGCGTGAGGCCAGCCAGGGGTTGCGCCTCGGCAGCGTTCCGATCTATGCCAGCTTGCGTGGTGCCCCTGCGGTTGAGTCCGGGACACCTGCCTGGCTGATATGGGTTCCCGTCGTGCTGCTCGGTATCGCAGTCCTGACGCTGTTCGGCGTAGCGTTTGTGTATCGTTCCGTTGCCGCCATTCGCGAAGCGGCCGCGCTGCAGGACGAGCAGAACGAGCGCAGCCAGGAAGCGATCCTGCGGCTGCTCGACGAGCTGTCGAATCTCGCAGACGGCGACCTGACAGTGCAGGCTACGGTCAGCGAAGACATCACCGGCGCCATTGCCGACTCCATCAACTACGCAATCGAGGCGCTGCGCGAGCTCGTCACGACGATCAACGGCACGGCGATCACGCTCGATTCTGCCGCCCGCCAGACTCAGGCAACGGCCAGCCATCTCGCAAAGTCTTCCGTCGCCCAGTCGAAGCAGATTGCGTCGGCTTCCGAATCCGTCGCCGCCATGGCGGCGTCGGTCGAGGAGGTGTCAGGCAACGCGGAGCGGTCAGCCGACGTGGCCCGCCATTCAGTGGATATCGCCCACAAGGGTGGCGATGCGGTGCGCCGGACCATCGACGGCATGAACGCCATCCGCGAAACCATCCAGGAGACGTCGAAGCGCATCAAGCGTCTAGGCGAGAGCTCGCAGGAGATCGGCAACATCGTCGAACTGATCAATGACCTCGCCGAGCAGACCAATATCCTTGCCTTGAACGCGTCGATCCAGGCATCGATGGCCGGTGAAGCCGGGCGCGGCTTTGCGGTGGTTGCGGATGAAGTGCAGCGGCTGGCCGAACGAGCCGCCAATGCGACCAAGCAGATCGACGTGCTCGTCAGGACGATTCAAGCAGATACCAACGAGGCTGTCGTGTCGATGGAACGCAGCACGACGGACGTCGTCGGTGGTGCGCTGCTAGCCGAGAACGCAGGCGCTGCGCTTGAGGAAATCGAGCAGGTGTCAAACCAGATCGCGAGCCTCGTCCAGAACATCTCCGGCAGTGCTCGCCAGCAGGCGGGTGCCTCGCAGAACATTGCCAGGAACATGCAGGTCCTGCGTGAGATCAGCTCCCAGACGGCCGAGAACACGGCTGCCGCATCGACTTCGATCGGCAAGCTGGCCGAACTGTCGACGCAGTTGCGCAAGTCAGTCGCCGGGTTCCGCCTGCCGGAAGGCATTCTCCGCGGAATCACCGGATCCCGGGAAATCGAGAGCAGCGCTGAACGTCCAGCCCAGGAAGTCCGCAAAGTCAGTGGCCTCACTCTTTGAGCCGGCCTGAGCAATCGGAGAGTTGAAGGGGATGAGCGAGGTTTCTTCGCAGATTCTGCACGTCGTCGCCAGGGAACTGGCGACTGAGCTCAATGACGCGCGCTCGGCGCTCGAGGCGTTCGGCGAGCGGCAGGATGATGTCACCCAGCTGACCCGGTGCGGTGAGCACCTGCATGCCGTCCATGGCGCGCTGCGCGTCGTCGAGGTTTACGGCGCCGCCTTGCTTGCCGAGGAAATGGAGCAAGCGGTCAACTATCTGGTCGAAACCTTTGCCGAGAAGCGCCATCTCGCCGAGGGCCTGGACGCGCTGATGCGCGCCATGGTCCAGTTGCCGACCTATCTCGAGCGCGTGCTCGGCGGTGGCCGGGACATGGCACTCGTCCTGCTGCCGTTGCTCAACGACCTGCGTGCCACGCGCGGTTCGCCGCTGCTGTCAGAAGGCACGCTGCTGCTGCTCAATCTCACGTCCGACCAGCAACCGAACCCGGCCGCTCCGGCGGCGGGCGATGCGGTCACTACGGTGGCCCAATGGGCGCGCAAGGTGCGGCCGCGGTTCCAGGTGGGGCTGCTCGGCTGGATCAAGGGCGAGCGGCCAGAACAGAACCTCGATGTGCTCGCGCGCACCGCTGAAAAACTGGAGCAGGCCGCAACGACTCAGCCGGTCTTCCAGTTGTGGTGGGTCGTCGGTGCGTTGCTGGAATCACTGCGCGACAAAGGTCTGGACGAGAGCGCCTCGGTCAAGCGCCTGCTTGGGCAGGCCGACCGCGAAATGCGCCGCCTGTACCAGATCGGCGAACCTGCCTATAGCGAAAGCCCGTCCATCGAGTTGTTGAACAACCTGCTGTATTACGTCGCTCGCGCCCAATCCACCGGGCCACGCGTGTCGTCCGTACGGGCATCGTTCCGCCTTGGCGAACTGCTTCCGGTCGACGACCAGGTCGCCCAGGCACGCGACAGCCTGTCCGCGCCGTCCGTGCGCCTGATGAAGACAGTGGCGGCGGCGATCAAGGAAGACCTGGCTCGTGTGAAAGACGCGCTCGACATCTTCGTGCGCAAGGGCGCCACGCATGTCGAGGAGCTGGGTGCCCAGCTCGAGATGCTTAAGAAGATCGGCGACACGCTCGGAGTGCTCGGGCTCGGTGCGTTGCGCGATCGTGTGCAATCGGAAATCGCCGGACTCCAGGCCATCGTTGCACAGAACGCACCGCTCGACGACAACTCGCTGCTGAAGGTCGCGGCTACGCTGATCGGCATTGAAGATGGACTGGACGAACAGCTCATCGGCTTGATCGTGCCGTCGACGGGCGATGCTGCGGCCGCAGAGGGTGCGTCCGCTTCGAGCGACGACACGGAGTTCCGCCACGTTACCGAAGCAGTGCTGCGTGAATGCATCGTCAACCTGGCCCGAATCAAGGAGGCCATTGCGATGAACGTCGAGCGTCCGCAGGACGCTCAGCCGCTCGACCAGATCCCGCAGCTCATCCACGGCATCACCGCCGGTCTCTTGATGCTCGGCAAAACACGCGCCGTTGAAATGACGGAGGGCATCGCCTCCGCGGTGGCCCAGTCCCTCAAGTCGGGCGGTCCGCGCATCGCTCCCGAACGTCTCGACCGCCTTGCTGACGCGATTGTTTCGGTCGAGTACTACATGGAGACGCTGCAGGCTGGCCGCTCTGACCCGTGGTACATGCTCGACAACGCCGAGAATTGCCTGAAGGTCATGGCGACGCTGCCGCAGCTCGACAAGCCTGTTCCGCCGATGCCGATCCCTGCAGACTATGCCCGCACGGTCGCTATCGAACCGCCTCCCGGCGCGCTCGATGCCTTGGCCGAAGACCTCGAAGTCACCACCGTGTTCGATCCCGCTGCGGCCACCCCGGCAGTCACGAAAACGCTCGTGCAGGCACACCCCGGCGGCAGCTTGCCGGCGGTGCTCGCTGTATCGGAAGACAAGGCCGATCCGGAGTTCCTCGAGCTCTTCATCGAAGAAGCCAAGGACGAAATTGCCAAGCTCAATTCGCTGTTTCCGCGCTGGGACGAGAACCCTGCTGACCAGGATGCCCTCGTCAACGTGCGGCGTTCATTCCATACACTGAAGGGCAGCGGTCGCATGGTGGGTGCGCAGCTCATCGGCGAAGTGGCCTGGTCGATCGAATCGCTGCTGAATCGCGTCATCAACAAGACGCTACCGCGCACGCCCGAGATGATGGTGCTGTTGCGTAGTGCCGTGGCGGCGATCCCGGAACTCGTCGAACAGCTCGAAACGGGGCGCGACCCGCAGGTCGACCTGGCGCGCATCATCGCGGCAGCCAAGTCGATCTCAGGCGTGCGGGAGCCGACGACGGCGCCGCGAGTCCAGTTCTCACCCAAGCCGCAAGTGGCGGCGCCGGTGGCTGAAGTGGCGGCCGCACCGCCCGCTGCCGAAATGGACCCTGTCCTTCACGACATCTTCTCGAAGGAGACAGCGGCTCACCTGGCGACGATTCGGAATTACCTCGTGACTGCACACCAGGCCGCCCCGCCGCATCCGGTCACGGAAGCGCTGCATCGCGCCTGCCACACGCTGAGTGGCATTGCCAAGACGGCCGGCGCCCGCCAGGGCATCAAGATTGCGGAGCCCCTCAATCACTACATTCGCAAGTTGTATGACGGCGGGTTGGGCCTGCCGCAGGCCGGCCTGAATGTGCTGCGCGACGCAGTGGGAGCCATCGAGAACGTCGTTGACCACATCAGCGAGAACACCGGCTTCTTCTCGACGCATGTGAGCATCATCGCGCGACTTGAAGAGCTCGAGCGGGCAGCCGACCTCGATTTGTCTGCGCGGACGGAAGTCCCTGTATTCACAATGCGCGTGCCGGTTCCGTCGTTTGCCAGCGAGACCGTTGCGCCCGAATCCGATACATCGGAATCCGCGATCCTGCGCGTGCTGCAGCTGGAAGCCATGGAGTCAGAGCCGGTATCCACCGACGCCTCTGACGAATTCCTGCTGCTCGATTCAGACGACGCTTCGGACATCGATTTCCTGTTGCAGGAGGAGCCAGCGCCCAAGCCGGACGCCCTCTCCGGCACGGACACTTCACTCGCGCTCGGCGACGAGGTTGCTGAGGTCGAACTCGATCTGGGTACCGAGTCCGCACCGACCCATGTCGATGCCACCGATCCTGCCTCGCTGGAGGTTGACGCTGGCGAGGGCACCATTGTCGTCGAGGAAGGGGTTTTCGACGAGGATGTCACTCTGTCTCGGGAGAGTGATTCCTTCCTGGCACTGACCGATGGTCAGGTGGAGGCGCCAGCAATCGTGGCACCCGTCGCTGCGGCTGCCTCCTCTCCCGCTGACCTGGGTCCGGATGAGGAGTTTGACGCTGATGTCGCCTCCATCTTTACGGAAGAGGCCACCGAGCTGCTCGAGGCTGCCGACACTGCGCTCACGGGCTGGTCTCAGGACCAGGCCGACGGCGCTAACATTTTTGAATTCAAGCGCGCCTTGCATACCCTGAAGGGCGGCGCCCGCATGGCAGGCATTCGCGCCATGGGCGACCTCAGTCATGAGGTCGAGTCGTTCATGCTCGCAATCGAAAACCGCAGCGTCCGCGCGGACCAGAATGTGTTCGCAACGATGCGGGCAAGCCTGGACGAGCTGCATCACATGCGCGATGCCGTCGCGCAGGGAAAGCGGGTCCCGCACGCCCGCGACCTGATCGAACGCATCCGTTCGCTCACGAGCGGCGCGCATTTCGACGCCGACATGGACGCGGAACTGAATGCGGCCCAGAAGCCTGCCGAGGCCACCGCGGCTCCTGTCGAAACGCAACGCGCACTCGTCGGGAAGGCACATCCTTGGGTTACGGCGGCGCTTCCGCCGGTCGTCGAGCAGGCGTTGATTCGTCCATGGGAATCCGCGAGCGTCGCAACAGCAAGCGATACGAACGACGCGGAGGACGACGCCGAGGCTTCGCTGTCTGCTGCAGAGCAGGAATTTCAGCCACTTGCCTTGCCCCCGGGACGCGAGCCCCAGGTGCAGGAACGCCACGAAGTGGCGCGCGTCGATGCAGACTTGCTTGATACGCTGCTCAACAATGCGGGCGAAGTCAGCATCTTCCGGTCGCGCCTTGAGCAGCAGGTCGGCTCCATCGAATTCAACCTCGCCGAGCTCAGTCGCACGGTCACGCGCCTCAAGGACCAGCTGCGCAAGCTGGAGATGGAAACCGAAGCGCAGGTATTGCATCGTCACCAGCAGGAAACGGGGGGTCGTGCCGATTTCGATCCGCTCGAACTCGACCGCTATTCCAGTATCCAGCAGCTGTCGCGCGCCCTGGCCGAATCAGTCAGCGATGTCGGCAGCATCGAAGGGTTGCTGGAAACGCTGACTCGAGAAGGTCAGAACCTGTTGATGCAGCAGGCGCGCGTCGTCACCGAGTTGCAGAGTGGCCTCATGCGCACGCGCATGGTGCCGTTCCAGCGCCACGAGCAGCGACTCAGCCGTCTCGTCCGCCAGGTCGCCACGGATACCGGCAAGCAGGCCGAGCTCCTGGTCACGGGGGCATCGGGTGAGCTTGATCGGCAGGTGCTTGAACGCATGCTTCCCCCGTTCGAGCACATGCTTCGCAACGCGGTGGTACACGGCATCGAGACGCCCGACGAGCGCGCCGCCGCCGGCAAGCCGGAGATGGGCACAATCAAGGTGAGCCTGGCGCGTGAAGGCGCTGAAATCGTCATCGTCATTGAAGATGACGGGCGTGGCATCGATGTGCAGGCCGTCCGGGAGCGGGCCCGCAGCCGCGGGCTCCTGCAGGCCGGTCGAGTCCTGACAGATGAAGAAGCGCTGCAGCTGATTCTGGAGCCCGGCTTCAGCACTGCCAGCAGCGTCACGCAACACGCCGGTCGCGGCGTCGGCATGGATGTGGTCGTCACGGAGATCAAGAAGCTGGGCGGCGCGTTGTTCACGCAGTCCACTCATGGCCACGGCACCCGCTTTACGGTGCGACTGCCGTTCACTCTGGCCATCAGCCAGGCGCTCGTCGTGAGAGTCACCGATGAACTGTATGCACTGCCGTTACCCACGGTTGAAGGCGTCAGCCGGGTCTCCCGTAAGGAAGTGCTGCAACACCTTGCCGAAGCGGAGCCCACGTACAGCTACGGCGGACAGGTCTACCGGTTCCAGTACCTGGGGTCGTTCCTCGGTGCGGGACCGTCCGTGCTGCCGGAGACGGAGGCGCCGCTGCCCGTGATCCTGATTCGGGCGGGCGAGCACTCAACGGCGCTGGTCACCGATGAACTCGTTGGCAGCCGCGAGATCGTCGTCAAGTCGGTCGGTCCGCAGATCGCGAGTATCCGCGGGATCTCGGGCGCCACGATTCTCGGTGACGGCCGGATTGTCATCATTCTCGACATGGGTGCGCTGGTGCGTTCGGAGTGGCGATCGCGGGCCGCCGTTCCGCAGCGGGTGACGGAAGACCGTCGCACGTTTGTGCTGGTCGTCGACGATTCCATTACGGTCCGCCGCGTGACGCAGCGACTGCTGGAGCGCAACGGCATGCGCGTGATGACCGCAAAGGACGGCGTTGAAGCCTTGGCCGTGTTGCAGGAGCACCTGCCCGATATCATCCTGCTCGATATCGAAATGCCGCGCATGGACGGTTACGAGCTTGCCCAGCACGTCCGCGCCGACGGGCGCACGGCGTCGATCCCGATCGTGATGATCACGTCGCGCGTCGGCGAGAAGCACCGTGCTCGCGCCATCGAACTCGGCGTGAACGACTACCTCGGCAAGCCGTACCAGGAAAGCCAGCTGCTCGAGGCGATCGATCCGCTGGTCGAGGCGCATCGCAGGAGGCAGGCATGAACGAAATCCCCACCAACGAACTGTTCAGCCTGCTCGTGCCGCTGGCCGAGGAGCGGTTGATCGTGCCTCGTGCCTGTGTCGCGGAAGTCGTCACCTGGCAGGCGCCGGAACCGATGGAAGGCGCGCCGCCGTGGTATCTCGGCACCATCAACTGGAGTGGCCGGCCCGTGCCGGTGATCTCTTTCGAAGCCACCTGTGGACATGCCATGCCGCCGCCAGGCGGGCGGACGCGCATCGTGATCCTCGTCGCCCTGACCTCGAAGTTGACGGGCGGCTACTTCGGCATCGTGACGCAGGGCTTCCCGCAGCTGGTGCGGGTCAACAATGACGTCCTGAAGCCCGACACCACCCGGATCTTCCCCGAGCGCATGCCTGTCCTCTGCCAGGTGAGCATGTTGAATGAGTCGCCGCTGATCCCCGACTTCGAGCGGCTCGAGCAGATGATCAGCGAAGAGACGAGAGCCGCGTAGCAGCCAAAAGAAAACGGGGACACGACGGTCCCCGTTTTCCAGCGCAGTGTGCTGGCGCTGATCCTACTTCGACATCTCGCTCGGCCGCAACCAGAGCGCCAGCAGCGCACCCAC
>CAISDJ010000118.1 GCA_903884105.1 uncultured Pseudomonadota bacterium
ACAAATACGACAGCGCTCAAAGACTGCCGTGGGACAAGAAGCAGTGGTGCAGGCCTTCTAAGGGGAAGGCGTGTGGGTTAACACCAACAAGCTCAGCCACGACATGGGCAACCAACAAGGGAAGCACACGGTTTTGCGCACCGAATTGACACCCACACGTCACGAACTGCCATTCCGCCCTGCGGATTTTCGCACCCTTACCGAGGCGCTCGATTACGCAGCGCTCGGGGAGACTGGCGCAAATTTCTACAGCGGACGCGGCGATTTCTCATCGAGTCTCCCCTTCTCCGATCTACGCACCGAAGCCATGGGCGTCGCGCGGCGCCTGCTGGGACTCGGCATGCAGAAGGGCGACCGGGTCGCCATGGTCGCCGAGACCCATCCGGATTTTCTCCGCGTGTTCTTCGGCTGTCAGTACGCAGGGCTAGTCCCTGTGGCTCTGCCGGCAACGATAAATCTTGGTGGTCACCAGAGTTTCGTTGCGCAGTTGCGCGGCCTGATCGAGAACAGCGGCGCGTCGGTGGCCATTGCCTCGGAAGGTTTCCTGCCCTTCGTGCTCGAGGCCGTCGAAGACATGTCGCTCCTCATGGTGGGCGAGCCCTCGGAGTTCGACCAGTTACCCGAGGCCAGCGGCGAGTTGCCGATCATCGAGCCCGGGGATGTGTCGTACCTTCAGTACACCTCAGGCAGCACGCGCTTCCCGCGCGGCGTGATCATCGAGCACCGCTCGGTGATGAACAACCTGTACGGAATCATCACTGCAGGCGTGAAAATCCGCGAAGGCGACCGCTGTTTCTCGTGGCTGCCGTTCTACCATGACATGGGTCTGGTGGGTCTGGTGCTGGTGCCGGTGGCATCGCAGATGTCCGTCGACTACATGGACACCCGCGATTTCGCCATGCGCCCCCGGCAATGGCTCAGCCTGATGTCACAGACCAAGGCCAGCATCTCGTTCAGCCCCTCCTTCGGGTATGAACTCTGCGCCCGGCGCCTTCGCGAAGGCGAGGCCACCCGCTACGACCTCAGCAACTGGCGTGTCGCCGGGATCGGCGCCGAGATGATCCGCTGGGAGACGCTCGAGCGCTTCGCCGAGGCTCTGGCGCCAGCAGGATTCGACCCGCGCGCATTCCTCGCCTGCTACGGCATGGCGGAGTGCTCGCTCGCAGTGAGCTTCGCACCGCTTTTCGGTGGCTTCCGCACCGACATGGTCGATCTCGACCACCTTGCTGACCATGGCGAGGCGCTGCCGCCAGCCGATGGCGCCACGGGGCGGGCACGGGCCTTCGTCGATTGCGGCGAACCCATTCCGGGTTATGAGATGGAGATCCGCGGCGACGACGGCACGATTCTGCCGGATCGCGGCACCGGGACGATCTTTGTGCGCGGCCCCAGCGTCATGACGGGGTATTTCAACGCGCCGGCCGAAACAGCCGCAGCGCTCAGCCCGGATGGCTGGCTGAATACGGGAGACATCGGCTACCTGGTCGATGGCAGCCTGGTGATCACCGGGCGCCAGAAGGATCTGATCATCATCAATGGCCGCAACATCTGGCCGCAGGACCTCGAATATCTCGCCGAGCACCAGCCGGAAGCACGCGTCGGCGATGCACTGGCCTTCTCGGTGCCGGGACCGGAATCGCGCGAGGTCTGCGTGCTGGTGGTGCAG
>CAISDJ010000119.1 GCA_903884105.1 uncultured Pseudomonadota bacterium
AAATTTGAAAGGTTAGCGGGCCGTTTCGACCACCAGTGCGGAATGATCGGTGACTCCCGATTCCCTCGGCGTATGATCGTAGAAAACATTCTTGATTGTCGCATCACCCTCGCCGCTCTCTGCTTTGCCTGAGCCGTGGAGTTCTCCCAACTCTATCACGCCCCGTGGATCGACACGATCCGTGCGGCCCGCATCGGTGCTCTGGTCCTTGGTTCCACCTTCAACGCCCCGGTCGGCTTGCTTGATCCGAGGACGCGTGAACCCGTGCGTTCGGCATGGGACGGCCTCGAACGCTTCCGTTGACGGAGGCGGCCTCTCCAGCACGTGCACGCATGCTGATCGATATCTATGGTGCCAGAAGGTGCACAGAAGCAGGGAAGGTCCGTGCTGTCCCGGTAACAGCTCACCGGCGTTCACTGCGAGCCATCGTCCGCCAGTTGCACAGGATGCCGCACTGCGGCGCGTTGCGCCGCCATGGCGTTCCCAGCGACAATGAAAACTCCGGGCGTTGCCGTCATCCAACAGGATTGCAGCAACACCCGGAGTGGGTCTCGGGTCAGGTGAATGGCTTGCCTACTTAGGCGTCCTTGAATTTGGCTTGGGTCGCAAGAAACAGGAGGGCGTCGCGGTTGGCGTTCTCCTTGGCGATGCGGCCTTTGTAGAAAGCCAACGTGGTATCGACATCGGATTGTTTCGCGATAAGGAAGAACCCCTTGTGGCACGAACCGATGTAAAAGGTGTTCCTGCGTGACCGTTGCAGCATGTTAGTTTGGAAGTAGTTCTTCGGCATTTTCAGTCCGAGTCCCGAGAGGTGCTCGTTGATCTGCTTCCAGCACTTGGCGTTCTCCGCGCCGACACCATGTTTGAGGAGGAAGTCGAGGATGGCATGGTCGGCGGAGTCCGGGTCGGTGATTTTCAACTGGGTCTTGGCCGCGTCGATGAAGTCCGTGAAACCGTAGGCATCGATCTGGCGTTGGATGGACTGGGTTGGAGTAGTTATAGTGGTCATGTGGGGTATAAGATAGTCGATGGATACCCAACAGTACAAGGGTATATTTAAAAATGCGTAAAATAGTTTAGTAACTCTCCTGGCAGATAGCACTTGTACTGGCTTGGCGTCAGTGCGATACTCGTTGGCATGAGCACATCTACCGACGCTGCTGACGCTTCTCCGGCCACTTCCTTCGACAATACACCCACCATTACACCCGTTGAGCAGCAGCCTGATCTGTTGGACGATCTGACCCGGGTCTGGGGCAACTCGGTGGGGCTCGATCCCGACTCTGCAATGGCGATCATCCTGACCGTGGCCGGCGGCATCGCGGGCAACTCGGTGCGCATCAACGCGCCGATGATAGGTGAATTGGGACCTGACCTCCAGCTTGCCGTCATGCGTGATCCGGTGCCAGCCCTGTGCCGGGGACTGCAACGGCTACTGGCCCAATTCGAAGGATCTATTCTGGAGAAGCTCCAGGAATACGAGCATCTCAGCTCTGAACGCGCCCAGCGCCACGAGCTGTCGTCCATGGAGGCGCTGCTCAACCTGTCGTTGATCAGGGACAGGGAACTGGAGAAGGTGACCAGCGATGACAATGCGATGATGAACCTCGCGATGCAGCGGCAGGAGGTGCAGGTTCTAGCGGAGCACGAGGAGATCAAGAAGCAGATTGTGGTTCTGCGCTCGAACATCCGCGCCCTGCGCTTCCGGATGCGGCCCATGGTGATGGTTTCCCAACTGGGTATCGAGGAAATCGAAAGCATCGCGCCCCACGCCTACGACAGCGCCGTTCTTGAAATCGTTTCCGCACCCGGGCACCTCGGTCGCCTGGCACTGATGAGGGAGCGCCACCTGGAACGCCTGGCAGCCTTCCGCCGCAATTCCGGCTATTCGTCGCGCCTGGAGTATTACAACGGGGAATATCGCCAGCGCTCGGCGGTCACCACGGTACTGCTGGCGGGCGCTGATGAACTCATTGAAGCAGGCACCGACAGTCTGCTGCGTCTCACCGGCATCATCAATGACGTGCTGGTTTGTCGGCCCAAGCCCCACGAGTTCACACCTTGCACGTTACCCGACCCGGGTGAGCGCTGGGCGGAGTTGGTCAACCGACTGTTCTCACGCCGACTCGACCTCAGCCACAAGTTGTTCAATTTCGATGTCGAGGCCCGCAGCGAGTTCCGAGACGTGCGCCAGGGGATGATGGCCCATGGAGGCGAGCCACAGGATGGCAGAATCGCGCTGATGTGGAGGGAGATCGGGCCAGCGACAGTCGCCAAGCTGGCGCTGTGTATCAGATTGTTCCGAGAGGAGGAAGGCACGACGATCACCGTGCAGGATGTCAGAACGGCGGCGCGGGTGGC
>CAISDJ010000120.1 GCA_903884105.1 uncultured Pseudomonadota bacterium
CGCACGAATACCATCGCGCGCTAGAGGTGTATTGATGTCCCGGATCGAGACACTGGCCTCGAAGGTGGAAGTCCGCTGTGCCGGCCAGGTCACGCGGATTCCTTCCAGCTGCGGCGAGCTCACCTACGAAGTCGCTGCGGCGAACCTGCTCACCGTGGCGCGGCTGCTGCGTGACGACGCCGAGTTCAAGTTCGAGCAGCTGGTCGACCTGTCTCCTGTGGATTATCTGGCCTTTGGCCGGACCGAGTGGGAAACGTTCGAATCCACCGGCACCGGCTTCAGCCGCAGCGTCGAGCGAGAACAGCCGTCGGCAGACGAGGCTGCACCGCGCCGTTTTGCCGTTGCGTACCACCTGCTATCGGTCACCCACAACATTCGCCTCCGCTTGCGCAGCTATTGCGTTGAAGGGGAGCCGCCCGTCATTGATTCCGTGATCGGCATCTGGGCGTCGGCCAATTGGTATGAGCGCGAGGCGTTCGATCTGTTCGGCATTTTCTTCAACGGTCACCCGGACCTGCGCCGCATCCTCACGGACTACGGCTTCATCGGCCATCCGTTCCGCAAGGATTTCCCGCTGATCGGCAACGTCGAAGTGCGTTACGACGAGGCGAAGGGCCGTGTGGTGTACCAGCCTGTCAGCATCGAGCCCCGGACGCTGGTGCCGCGCGTCATCCGCGAGGACAACCGCTACGAACCCGGGTTGACCGCCGCCCGTCCGCTGCCAGTGCCGGCTCCGGCCGCTCCCAAGGCCTGAAGCAAAGATGAGCGAGATTCGCAATTTCACGATGAACTTCGGTCCGCAGCATCCTGCGGCCCACGGCGTGCTGCGCCTCGTGCTCGAGATGGAAGGCGAGGTCATCCAGAAGGCGGACCCGCACATCGGCCTCTTGCACCGGGGCACGGAGAAGCTCGCGGAATCGAAGCCGTACAATCAGTCGATCGGCTACATGGACCGCCTCGACTACGTCTCGATGATGTGCAACGAGCACGCGTACGTGAACGCCATCGAAAAGCTGCTTGGCATTTCGGTTCCAGAACGCGCGCAGTATATCCGCGTGATGTTCGACGAAATCACCCGCGTCCTGAATCATCTGATGTGGCTGGGTGCGCACGGCCTCGACATCGGCGCGATGACGATGTTCCTGTACTGCTTCCGCGAGCGCGAAGATCTGATGGACTGCTACGAAGCGGTGTCGGGTACGCGCATGCATGCCACGTACTACCGCCCGGGCGGCGTGTATCGCGACCTGCCGGATTCTATGCCGAAGTACCAGCAGTCGAAGTGGCGCACGGCGAAGCAGGCAGACCGCTTCAACGATCGTCGTTCGGGCACGTTGCTCGATTTCATCGAGGACTTCACGCAACGCTTCCCGGCCTGCGTGGATGAGTACGAAACCCTGCTCACGGACAACCGCATCTGGAAACAGCGCACCGTCAACATCGGTGTCGTGACGCCTGAGCGCGCGCTGCAACTCGGCTTCACCGGACCCATGATTCGCGGGTCCGGGATTGCATGGGATCTGCGCAAGAAGCAGCCTTACGAAGTGTACGACCGCATGGATTTCGATATCCCGATAGGGACAAACGGCGACTGCTACGACCGTTACCTCGTCCGCGTCGAGGAAATGCGCCAGTCGAACCGCATCATCAAGCAGTGCGTGAACTGGCTGAAGACGAATCCGGGCCCGGTGATGCTGGCAGACCACAAGGTGGTGCCGCCGAGCCGCGAAGAGATGAAGGGCGACATGGAATCGCTCATCCATCACTTCAAACTGTTCACGGAAGGCTATTGCATCCCGGCGGGCGAAGCTTATGCCGCGGTGGAAGCGCCGAAGGGCGAGTTCGGCATCTACCTCGTTTCCGACGGTGCCAACAAGCCGTATCGCCTCAAGTGCCGTGCGCCGGGCTTCCCGCATCTTGCTTCGCTCGAGGAGATGGTCACGGGCCATATGCTGGCCGACGTCGTCGCGGTGATCGGCACGCAGGACATCGTATTCGGAGAAATCGACCGGTGAGCCATTCCGAGACCCCGCACGGTAGCGCCGGAGTGATCTCCGGCCACTTGAAGGCAGATATCGACCACTGGCTGGCGAAGTTCCCACCGGATCGTCGCCGTTCCGCGGTGCTCGCTGCACTGCGTGCTGCCCAGCACGAGAACAACGGTTTCCTGACGAAGGAACTGATGGACGGCATCGCTGAGTACATCGGCCTGCCGCCGATCCAGGTTTACGAGGTGGCCACGTTCTATTCGATGTTCGAGACCAAGCCGGTCGGCCGGCATCACGTGTCCGTCTGCACAAACATCTCCTGCATGCTGTGCGGCGGTGAGGAAATCCTCGCGCATGTCGAACAGCGCCTCGGCATCAAGGTCGGCGAGAGCACGCCTGATGGCCGCTTCTTCCTCAAGCAGGAAGAGGAATGCCTCGCAGCCTGCACGGGCGCGCCGATGATGATGGTCGACCACGTGTTCTTTGAGCATCTCACGCCCGCGAAGGTCGACGAGATCCTGGACCAGCACAAATGACTGAGAGCGCTGCAAAGTACCCCGGGAACCTCGTGTGCTTCGAGCCGCTCGGGATGGAGCGCTCGTGGGACATCGACACCTACCGCAAGATCGGCGGGTATCAGGCCTGGGAAAAGATGCTGCGGGAGAAGACCCCGCGCGAGGCCGTCATTGAGGAAGTGAAGGCGTCCGGCCTGCGTGGCCGCGGCGGTGCCGGCTTCCCGACGGGCGTGAAGTGGAGCTTCATGCCGCGGCAGTCGCCGATCCAGAAGTACGTGGTGTGCAACTCGGACGAGAGCGAGCCTGGTACCTGCCATGACCGCGACATCCTCCGTTACAACCCGCATGCGTTGATCGAAGGCATGGCCATCGGCGGTTACGCGATGAACGCAACCGTGGGATACAACTACATCCGCGGCGAATTCCTTGGCGAGCCGATTCCGCGTTTCGAAGAAGCGCTGAAGCAGGCCTATGCCGCAGGACTGCTCGGCAAGAATATCCTGGGCTCGGGCGTCGATTTTGACTTGCACGCTTTTATTGGTGCCGGCGCGTACATCTGCGGCGAAGAAACCGCGTTGCTCGAATCGCTGGAAGGCAAGCAGGGCCGGCCCCGCTTCAAACCGCCGTTCCCCGCGAACTTTGGCCTGTACGGCAAGCCCACCACGATCAACAACACGCAAAGCTATGCGTCGGTGCCGACGATCATGCGCAAAGGCGCGAAGTGGTTCTCCGAGCTCGGCGTCGCGAATTCCGGTGGCACGATGATCTTCTCGATGTCGGGCCACGTGAACAAGCCCGGCAACTTCGAATTGCCGCTCGGTATCCCGTTCAAGGATCTCCTCGAGTTGGCCGGGGGTGTTCGCGAAGGGCGCACGCTCAAGGCCGTCATTCCTGGTGGTGTGTCCGTGCCGGTCGTACCGGGCGCCGTGATGATGGACGCCACGATGGACTACGACGGCCTGCGCAAAGCCGGTTCGTCACTGGGTACTGGCTCGGCCATCATCATGGATGACAGCACCTGCATGGTGAAGGCTCTGGAGCGAATCTCGCGTTTCTACTACGCCGAGTCCTGCGGTCAGTGCACGCCGTGCCGCGAAGGTACCGGCTGGATGAACCGCCTGCTGAAGCGCGTGCTCGCGGGTCAGGGCAAGTCGTCCGACCTCGACATGTTGCTGGACGTCGCTGGCAAGATCGAAGGCCACACGATCTGCGCGTTCGGTGACGCCTCGGCGTGGCCGATCCAGAGCTTCATGAAGCATTTCCGGCACGAGTTCGAGTACTACATCGAGCACGGCCACAGCATTGTCGACGCTGCAAAGCGCCGCGCCGCCTGATTGCGCCGTAGCCCAACTTAAGAGTCGCGCAGCGAAACATGAGTGACGATCTGGTCAACATCGAAGTCAACGGCGTAGCACTGCAGGCCCGCAAGGGGCAGATGATCATTCATGCGACCGACAAGCATGATGTCTATGTCCCGCGCTTCTGCTACCACGAGAAGCTGCCCGTCGCGGCCAACTGCCGCATGTGCCTTGTCGAGGTCGAAAAGGCGCCGAAGCCGATGCCCGCATGTGCCACGCCCGTGGCCGAAGGCATGAAGATCTTCACCAAGTCGCCGAAGGCGATTGCCGCGCAGAAGGCGGTGATGGAATTCCTGCTGATCAACCACCCGCTCGACTGCCCGATCTGCGACCAGGGCGGCGAGTGCGAGCTGCAGGACCTTGCGATGGGTTTTGGGCGCGACATCTCGCGTTACACTGAACGCAAGCGCGTCGTGAAGGACAAGAGCCTGGGGCCGCTCATTTCCACGGATATGACCCGCTGCATCCACTGCACGCGCTGCGTCCGTTTCACCCAGGAGATCGCGGGCTTCCAGGAGCTCGGGACGATCGGCCGCGGCGAGATGACCGAGATCGGCACGTTCATAGAGCAGAGCGTGGACCATGAGTTGTCGGCGAACATCATCGACCTGTGTCCGGTTGGCGCACTCAACAACAAGCCTTATCGCTACCGCGCCCGTGCCTGGGAGATGCAGCAACAGCCACTCGTGTCGCCCCATGACAGCGTCGGCACGAACATCTTCGCGCATGTGTTGCGGGGGACGATCATGCGCGTCGTGCCGCGTCCGAATGAAGCCATCAACGAAACCTGGATAGCCGACCGCGACCGGTTCGGGTTCCAGGGCATCTACAGCACGGACCGCGTCGAACAGCCCCTGATCCGCGAAGGCGACACGTGGCGCACCGTCGATTGGGATACGGCGCTGACGCATGTGGCCGAGCGCCTGGCGACTTTTGGCCGCGGCCACAGCGACCAGCTCGGCGTGCTGGCGTCGCCGACGTCCACGCTGGAGGAGCTGCATCTGCTGGCGCGAATCACTCGCGGCCTCGGTAGCGCAAACCTCGATCACCGCTTGCGGCGCCTCGATTTCCGCGACCAGGCCCGTGATCCGGTGTTCCCGTGGCTGGGCGCCGATATCGCTGCCATCGAACAGGCCGATGCGTTGCTTGTCGTCGGTTCGAACCTGCGCGCTGAAGCGCCTCTGCTGGCCCATCGCGTGCGCAAGGCCGCCACGAAAAAGGGTGCGAAGGTGTCCTTCATCAACAACCAGGCCTATGAATACCTGTTCCCGGTCGCACAGAGCCTTACGACCAACGGCCTGGGGATGATCGACCATCTGGCCGCAGTACTTTCAGCTGCCGCCCATAGCTCGGGCCGCCCGGTTCCTGCGGCTCTGCAGGCACAAACAGGCAAGGCTCAGCCGACGGCAGCGCATGCTGCGGTGGCAAGCGAGTTGAGTCAGGGCGAGCGCAAATACGTATTGCTCGGCGCGATCGCTCAGCGCAGTGCTGCCTACGCTGAGTTGCGTGCGTTTGCCGCGGCGATTGCCGACCTCACGGGTGCGCAGCTCGGCTACATTCCGGAGGGTGGCAACGAAGTGGGTGCGTCGCTCGCCGGCGTACTGCCGCATCGGGGTGCGGGTGGCCAGGCGCTCAGCAAGGAAGGCCTGAACCTCACGGACATGTTCAAGGCGAAGCTGAAAGGGTATGTGCTGTTCGGCGCCATCGAGCCTGAGCACGACCTGGCGGACGGCGCTGCATCGCATGCACTGGCGGATGCCGAGTTCGTCGTATCGCTGTCGCCTTACGACAGCGCGAAGGCCTACGCCGACGTGATCCTGCCGATTGGCAGCTATGCCGAGACCTCGGGC
>CAISDJ010000121.1 GCA_903884105.1 uncultured Pseudomonadota bacterium
GGACCCTTGATGGCTAGCCGAAGTCTGAATCTCGCTTGCAGGATCGTATTGCTCAGCGCTGTCGTCGCCGCGACGCCCGCGATGGCCCAGCAACTCGATGAAATCGTCGTGAGCGCGCAGCGCCGCGAACAGAATATCCAGGAGGTCCCGATCGCGATTTCCGCGTTCCAGGGCGACGCGCTGACGGAAAGAGCGGTCAGCGACGTATCGGCGCTCTCCAATATCGCACCCAGCGTGACGCTGGATGCCGGCACCCCATTCTCCGGATCAACGGCCGTGCTCGGCGCGTTCATTCGCGGCATCGGCTCCAATGACTTCGCGATGAACATTGATCCTGGCGTCGGCGTGTATGTCGATGGGGTGTACCTGGCGCGTTCGGTCGGCGCGAACCTCGACCTGCCCGACGTTGCACGTATTGAAATCCTGAAGGGACCGCAGGGCACGCTGTTCGGCCGGAACACCATCGGCGGTGCGGTCAGCATCGTGACGCGCAATCCCGGCGACAAGTTCGAGTCGGAGGGCAGCCTCACGCTGGGTACCGACGCTCGTCAGGACATCCGCGGTTACCTTGCCGTGCCGCTGTCGGACCGCCTGGCCGGCTCGTTGTCGTTCTCGTCCAAGCACAAGGACGGCTTCCTGAAGCGCGAGGTGTTCCGCAGCAGCCAGCCCTTCATCCGCGAGGACATCCGCAGCTTCCGCATGGCGGGCTACGACCAGCCTTCGGAGGAGGGTGGCCAGAACGAATGGACCGTCCGCGGAAAGCTGGTGTGGGACGCGAGCGATGCCGTGACGGTGAACCTGTCGATGGACTACATGAAGCAGGACCAGCAGGGCATGAACTCGACTCTGCTGCATGCCTTCACCGAATCCGACCTGCCTCGCGGCTCGCTGCCGCTCGGTGTCGTTGCGGATCTCTACAATGCGTGTATTTCAGGGGCGCCACTGCCCCCGGGATTCTGCGGCGGCCGCGGCACGCAGTTCATTCCGGAACTGGTCCTGGCCGGCATCGCCGGCGTGAACGTCGATGCTGACCCCAACAACAACCGGCTGCTGTGGAACGGCCAGTTCCTGACCGGGGACATCGACAAGAGTTACTCGACGGGTCCCAGCTTCTCGAAGCTGGAGTCGTTCAGTTCGACCGGCACGGTCGACTGGGATATCAACGACGTCCTGCAGTTCAAGAGCATCACGTCGTACCGCGACCTCGACTGGGCGTCGGCGCAGGACATGGATGGCTCGCCGCTGATCATCGCCGACAACTCCTTCAGCACCGTGCAACGCCAGTTCTCGCAGGAGTTCCAGTTGAATGGCAAGGCATTCGCCGATGCCGTGCAGTACGTCGTCGGCGCGTACTACTTCAAGGAGTCGGGCACGCTGACCGACTATCCGATCTTCGGCCAGGGCCTGCTGCAGATCTTCGGCCGCAATGACATCCGCACCGACAACCAGGCGCTGTTCGGCCAGCTCGACTGGCGCGTGAGCGACCTGGTCGGGCTGACGATCGGTGGCCGATTCACGCAGGAAGACAAGGGCATCTACCTGCTGCAGAAGGAGCTCAACGGGTTGACATACAAGCTGCCGTTGGCGGCAGCCAACTCGCTGACGCCTGTCTCGCAGCTGCTGGCCATCGCGCGGGCGAATCCGCAGGTGTTCGGTGGAGTCGGCAACGAGCCACTGCTGTTCGGTTTCCTCGATGAGCAGAAGCAGTCGTTCAGCAACTTTTCGGGCAAGTTCGGCATCCAGCTCTATCCGAGCGACGACCTGATGTACTACGCCTCGTTCTCGCAGGGTTACAAGACCGGCGGCTGGACAACGCGTTACACGGTTCCGAACACGGATCCGGAAAGCGCGCGCTTCGACGAGGAGAAGGCTGACACGATCGAACTTGGCGTCAAGTCGCAGCTGCTCGACAAGCGGATGCAGCTGAACGCGGCGATTTTCTCGACCGACTACAAGAACATCCAGCTCAACCAGCAGGTCGGCGTCAGCCCCACCATCGACAACCAGGGTGACGCTGCGATCAAGGGCGGTGAAGTCGAGCTGCAGGCGCTCGTGACCAACCAGTTCAGCCTCACGGCCAACCTGAGCTACCTGGATGCCACGTTCTCGAAGGTATTGCCGCAGGCGTTCCTGGCTCCCGATGCGTATCGCGCGGGCGTGTTCAAGGGCAGCGACCTGCCCAAGACTCCCAAGTGGCAATACAACCTCAGCCCGCGTTACGAGATGGGCCTCGAGAGCGGCGCCACCGTCGTGTTCCTGGCCGACTACACATGGACCGACTCCATGTGGAACGACACGGAACGCACCCTGCTCCTGAAGCGCGACGCGTCCCGGAACCTGAACCTCAGCGTGAGCTACGCGCCCAACTCGAACTGGAAGTTGACGGTGGGCGGCACGAACCTGACCGACGAACGCAAGTTGTCGAGCGGGTTCTCGCAGCCCGGCACCGGCATTCTTTCAGGCACCTACTCGCGCGGACGGGAGTGGTACGCGACGTTCGGCTACAAGCTGTAGTCGCGGCTTGATCGAGGGGGTGGGCTGCGTGGCAGCGCCCCCCCCCTCTTTAATTGTCTGCTGGCGCAGCGTGGCAGCGTCGTGGATATAGTCGGCGCATGAAGCTGCTGTCACTATTCTGTTCTCGATGCACTCGCGGCGAGGCTGCAGCCTCGCCCCGCAAACGCGCTCACCTCAACCGGCACGAGTCCCCTGCGGACCTCATGCAGCGGTTCTTCGTCGCGGCCGACCGGAGTACCTATATCAGGCCGCACCGGCATCGGACGAAGTCGGAACTCGCACTGCTTGGCTCGATCATTTTGCGTAAGCATCTGGACGAAGTGCCACTGTGGCGTGGCGAGCATGTCGGCCTCCGATGGGCAAATGATCAACGTGTCTCCAGGCGCCAATGCGTTGCTCCTGAAGCCAGGTGCCGCCCGACGGCAGCTCGAAGCCGAAACGCCCTTACCCGGCACCTCTGGGCCGACACCAGCCACGGGTGCTCATGTTGGCGAGACGCTCACAGCGCTATGGCAAAATGGGAGTGGTGGCACGATACCTGTAAACGCAGCGGCAACTGCGCCCCGGCGTTTTCATGGCACCGTGACGCTTGATCCAGCGCGTGTCGGACGAGACGCCAGCCGCATCGCCGATGAGGTGATCCCGCACCTTTCCAGCCTCGTGGGTGCCGAAGTCAGGGTGACGCTCGAAATCGAAGCTCAAGTTCTCACAGGTGCGCCGGACCACGTCGTCCGGACCGTCACCGGAAACAGCCGTGCCCTGAGGCTTTCGAGCCAGGGCTTTGAGAAGGAATAGCGCTTTGGCGTCTTGCGCCGCGAGCGCTTCGAGACGGTCGAGAAGGCGGCACTTGATCCGCTGCCCCTCGGTGACGTGGACTACGGGGAGTGGAAAGAAGCCACGCCGCATGCCGACTGCTACGTCTATGTCGAGGGGATCCCACACGATGTTAGTATTCCAGCTAGGGCAGCCGCGGCCTGCAGCGCGTGCGTCCAGGGGGTATCGGCAGGGGTATCGAGTGCCGCCCACCCACCTTGTGAGCCTGAAAAAAGCTTTTCTGGCAATTGTTCAACTCCGGCCGGGCACCATGCTTGATCACGTCCTGTAGCATCTGGGAGAGGTCAAGTGCCGTGGACTCAGGTTTGTATGCTCCATGAATGAAACTGCGCCGCAAGAACCGCCTCTTGACGCATCGGATGAAAAGATGAGGCCTCGGGGCGACCGGGTCGACCTCGACAACGTCAGTTTGATGCAGCAGGCCATCCTCGATCGCGTCCGGCAGTCGCATCAGCGGGGTGCCTGGCTTCCCCGGATAACGCCGCTGCAGTGGGTTGTCTCCGCGGTCATTGCCGTCATTCTTGTTGCGGGGATCTTCAACGTCGTCGATGCAGGCCTGACCGCGTTTCAGAAGTTCGCCGAGGCGGCGACGCGGCCGCAGCCTGCTCAGGCGGCCGAGCCCCAGGCGCCGGTGGACGCTTCGGAGCCGATTGCCATCATGGTGGTCCCGGAAAGCGCCGGCAACTGAATCGCCGGTGTCCTCGACGCCGCAGCATCAACCTCCCTGGGACATCATCATGGCTTGGCTCTTCATCCTGTTCGTGGTCTTGATCGGTGCCGGCCTGCCATTGCAGGCACTGGTCAACGCGCGACTTGGCGTGCTCACGTCGGGCTCCATTTTCGCTTCGTCGCTCTCGATCCTGGTCAGCATGATCGTGGCTGTGGTGTTCCTGTTGCTCCAGCGCCCGACGTTCCCGCCGCTTGATCAGCTGGCCCGCCTGCCGCCTTGGATGTGGGTGGGCGGAGTCGTAGGCGGCTGCTACGTGATCGCTGCGACGCTGGGTGTGCCCAGGGTGGGGGCTGCCGGCTTTGTCGCGCTCGTCGTCCTCGGGCAGATGATCGGTTCCCTGATTCTTGATCATTTCGGCATCCTGCACCCGGCCCAGCCGGCCACTGCAACGCGCCTATTGGGGGTCATTCTGGTGATGGCCGGCATGCTGCTCGTGCTGCAGCCCTGGCGGCGCTAAGGGCCGGCACCGCCGGGCTTTTTCGGGTCAGAAGGGCAGGAGGGCTGGCCTCCTGCGGGCCAGCTTTGGGGCGGGGAGGGAGCGGCATCGCAGAATTCCCGTAGTGGAGGCCCCTGCCTTTTTTCATTTTGGGGGATCATCGGCTACACTACGCGCCCGCTGCGGCCGGAGGCCGTGGCAACCTTCCTCTGAAATCACAGGAACTTACGCGCGAATGAGCGACTCTTTGCGAGCTTTGCTCGAGTCCACGCCGTTAGGCGAAGGCAATGCCCCCTACCTTGAATCCCTCTACGAACAGTTTCTGGCCGACCCAGATTCCGTAGACGCCCGTTGGCGCGACTACTTTCGCGGCTTGAAGAGCGGCGGCGCGACTGAGACGGCGCACGGCCCGATTCGTGAAGAACTGGCAAAGCGCGCTCGGGACGCCCGTGTTGTGGCGCCTGCTGCCGCATCGGCCAGCAGCGAGGATTCCGAGAAGCAAGCGTCTGTCGCCCGCCTTGTGCAGGTGTACGCGAACCGTGGCCACTTGAGTGCGGACATTGACCCGCTCGGTCTGCTCAAGCGGCCGGTACCGGAAGTCCTCAAGCTCGAGTATTACGGGTTGTCGAGCGCCGACCTCGAGAAGGAATATTTTGCAGGCCGCGGTCAGGCGTCCAATCCCAAGCGGCAGAAGCTCAAGGACATCATTGCGCAGCTCAAATTCACCTACTGCGGCAAGATCGGCGCGGAATTCGCGCATGTCTCCACGACCGATGAGCGGCTGTGGCTGCAGGATCGCTTCCAGCGCGGCCGCGCCGAGTTCCGTCTGTCCGCAGAGGAGCGCAAGACAGTACTGCGCAACCTGACGGCAGCAGAAGGCCTCGAGCGCTATCTCGCTACGCGGTACCCGGCACAGAAGCGCTTTTCCCTGGAAGGGGGTGACAGCCTCATCCCGCTGCTGGATGACCTCATCCAGCAAGGCGGTGCGGCTGGCGTGGAGGAAATCGTCTTCGGCATGGCCCATCGCGGCCGCCTGAACGTGCTCGTGAACGTCATGGGCAAGTCGCCACAGGCACTGTTCTCCGAGTTCGACGGCACCTACGACGTCAATCACATGCAGGGCTCGGGCGACGTCAAGTACCACAAGGGATTTTCGGTGGACGTGCGGACGCCGGGTGGCAATGTGCACCTTGGGCTCGCATTCAATCCGTCCCACCTCGAAGTGGCCAATGCGGTTGTCGAAGGCTCAGTGCGCGCGCGCCAGCAGCGCCGCAATGACACGGCGGGCGACAAGGTGGTGCCGGTAGTCATGCACGGTGACGCGTCGTTTGCAGGCCAGGGCGTGGTCATGGAGACGCTGCAGATGTCGCAGGCGCGCGGCTTCTATACCGGCGGCTCCGTCCACGTGATCATCAACAACCAGGTCGGTTTCACGACGTCTAACCCGCTCGATGCGCGTTCAACGCAGTACTGCAGCGACGTGGCGAAGATGATCGAAGCGCCGATTTTCCACGTGAACGGCGACGATCCTGACTCTGTCGTGTTCGTCACGCGGCTCGCGCTCGAATACCGCATGAAGTTCCACAAGGACGTCGTGATCGACCTCGTCTGCTATCGACGCCTCGGCCACAACGAAGCCGATGAGCCGGCAGCGACGCAGCCGGTGATGTACCAGGTCATCCGGCAGAAGCCGACGACGCGTCAGCTCTATGCGGAGCGTCTGGTTCAGGAACAGGTCATCAAGATCGAGGATGCCGATGCGCTCGTCGAGCAGTACCGCAAGGAACTCGACGAAGGCAAATCACAGGCCAAGCAGTCGCTGGGCCTGATCGGCAACAAGTACACCGTCGACTGGACCAAGTACGCGCAGGCCGACTGGCACGAAATCGTCACGACAGGAGTGAAGACGGAAACCCTGCGCGATCTCGCGACCAGGCTGACGCAACTGCCATCGAATCTGACGCTGAACCGGCAGGTCGCCCGTATCGTCCAGGACCGCGAGAGGATGACGGCAGGGCAGTTGCCCTCGGACTGGGGCTATGCCGAGACGCTGGCCTACGCGAGCCTGTTGTCGGAGGGCTTCGAGATCCGCCTCGTGGGCCAGGATGCCGGACGCGGCACGTTCTTCCACCGTCATGCCGTGTGGCACGACCAGACGACCGGCGAATCCTACACGCCGCTCAAGAACCTGAGTCCGAGCCAGCCGCGGTTCACCGTCATCGATTCGCTGCTGTCCGAAGAAGCCGTCATGGGCTTCGAGTACGGATTCTCGACGACGGAGCCCAACTGCCTGACCATCTGGGAAGGCCAGTTTGGCGACTTCGCGAACGGCGCCCAGGTGATCATCGACCAGTTCATCAGTTCCGGTGAGGCCAAGTGGGGTCGCCTGTGCGGTCTCGTGCTGTTCCTGCCGCACGGCTACGAAGGGCAGGGGCCAGAGCATTCTTCTGCGCGCCTCGAGCGGTTCCTGCAGCTGTCGGCCGAGAACAACATGCAGGTCTGCGTGCCTTCGACGCCGGCCCAGATGTTCCACATGCTGCGTCGGCAGATGGTTCGCACGCTGCGCAAGCCGCTCGTCGTCATGACGCCGAAGAGCCTGCTGCGCCACAAGCTGTCGGTTTCCGCGCTTGAGGACCTGAGTCGCGGCACGTTCCAGAACGTCATCGACGAGATCGACGAAGTCCAGCCTGCGAAGGTCAAGCGCGTGGTGCTCTGCTCGGGCAAGGTGTATTTCGACCTGCTTGAGTCGCGTCGTACGGACGGCGTCCGCGAAGTCGCAATCGTGCGCATCGAGCAGCTGTATCCATTCCCGACCGAGGAATACGCAGCGATCCTCAAGCGGTATCCGAACGCCCGGGACGTCGTGTGGTGCCAGGAAGAGCCGCAGAACCAGGGTGCGTGGTACCAGATCCGCCATCAGTTGCAGCGTCCGCTCAGCTCGAAGGATCGTTTGCTGTATGCGGGCCGGGCACCGGCGGCGGCGCCTGCAACGGGCATTGCCAAGCTGCACGTGCAGCAGCAGAAGGGGCTGGTCGATGCGGCACTGCGGGCCGAGAGCAACGAAGAGTCGCTGCGGGAAACCGTGCGTCTCAAGTCGCCAGCACTCAAGTAGTAGTCGCCGGCGACGCCAAGGGTCATTTACCGGCCATGGTGCCGGGCACAGCACAAGGGAATCAGGGCATAAGTCAATGAGCATCGAAGTCAAAGTTCCGCAGTTACCCGAGTCGGTTGCCGACGCGACGCTGGTCACCTGGCGCAAGCAGCCGGGTGAAGCCGTGACCCGTGGCGAGAGCCTCGTCGATCTCGAGACCGACAAGGTCGTGCTGGAAGTGCCGGCACCAGCGTCCGGTGTGCTGCTCGAGATCAAGATGGCGAACGGCGCCACCGTGACGAGCGGCCAGGTACTGGCCACGCTTGAAGAGGGTGCGGTCGGCACTGTCCCCGCAACAGCTGCTGCTGCCGCGCCTGCGGCCCAGAGCAGCGCTGCCGACAAGTCCGGTCCTGCAGCCCGCCGCCTCATCGAAGAGAACAAGCTCGATGCCAGCAAGATTGCATCCACCGGCAAGGATGGCCGCGTCACCAAGGGTGATGTGATCCAGCATCTCGCGAAGCCCGCAGCCGCGGCACCGGCCGTTGCGCTGGCCCCTGCGGGCGCGCGTGCCGAACAACGCGTCCCGATGACGCGCCTGCGTGCCCGCATCGCCGAACGCCTGATCCAGGCGCAGGCTTCCGCAGCCATGCTCACGACCTTCAATGAAGTGGACCTGACGGCAGTAAACGAACTGCGCAGCCGCTACAAGGACAAGTTTGAAAAGGCCCATGGCGTCAAGCTGGGGTTCTCGTCGTTCTTCATCAAGGCCGCGATCGAAGCCTTGAAGAAGTTCCCGGCCGTGAATGCTTCGATCGATGGCAATGACATCGTTTACCACGAGTTCTACGACATCGGCGTGGCAGTCTCAACGGACCGCGGCCTGATGGTGCCGGTCCTGCGCAACGTCGAGAACCTGGGGTTCGCGGAGATCGAGTCGGCGGTCAGTGCCTACGCGACGCGTGCGCGCGATGGGTCGATCACGATCGAGGAGTTGACTGGCGGCACGTTCACGATCACGAACGGGGGTGTCTTCGGTTCGCTGATCTCGACACCGATTCTCAACATGCCGCAGGTCGCGATTCTCGGCATGCACAAGATCCAGGATCGCGCCGTAGTCGTGAACGGCCAGATCGTCATCCGGCCGATGATGTATCTCGCGCTGACTTACGACCATCGCATCGTCGACGGCCGCGACTCGGTGCAGTTCCTGGTAGCCATCAAGGATGCGCTGGAAGACCCGGCGAGGTTGCTGCTCAATGTCTGACCAGTACGACGTCATCGTCATCGGTGCCGGCCCGGCCGGCTACCCCTGCGCCATTCGTGCCGGCCAGAACAAGCTTAAAGTCGCCTGCATCGATGAATGGCAGAACCACGATGGCAGCTATGCCTTCGGGGGTACCTGCCTCAATGCCGGTTGCATCCCGTCAAAGGCACTCCTCGAGTCGTCCGAGTTGTACCATCGCGCACAGGCCGAATTCGCCGTCCATGGCATCAGGCTGTCCGGCGTCAGCTTCGATGTGGCCACGATGCAGAAGCGCAAGGCCCAGATCGTCAAGCAGTCGACTGCCGGCATCGCGTCACTGTTGAAGGGTGCGGGCGTCACCGCCCTCGTCGGTCACGGCAAGCTGTTGCCCGGCAACAAAGTTGAATTCACGGACAAGGATGGCAAGCAGCAGGAGCTATCCGCCAAGCATGTCGTGCTCGCATCGGGTTCCATCCCGACGGAGCTCAGGAGCCTGCCGTTCGACGGCAAGGACATCGTTGATTCGTGGGGTGCGCTCGAATTCGATGTAGTGCCGAAGCGCCTCGGTGTTATCGGTGCCGGTGTCATCGGCCTCGAACTCGGCAGCGTTTGGCGTCGCCTCGGCGCAGAAGTCGTCGTCCTCGAAGCGATGGAGGCATTCCTGCCGATGGCCGACAAAGCGGTAGCCAACGAAGCCCTGAAGCACCTCAAGAAGCAGGGCCTCGATATCCGCCTGGGCGCAAAGGTGTCCGGTGCCGACAAGGCCAAGGACGGGGTCGTTCTCAAGTACACGGATGCGCAGGGAGAGCAGAGTGTCACTGTGGACAAGGTCGTGGTCGCCATCGGGCGCCGCCCTTTCACCAAGAACCTGTTGGCAGACGGTACGGGCGTCGAACTCGACGAGCGTGGTTTCGTCAAGGTGGATCACGAGTGCCGTACGGCGGTTCCCAATGTATGGGCCGTGGGCGACCTCGTGCGTGGGCCGATGCTCGCGCACAAGGGCAAGGAAGAGGGCGTGGTGGTCGCGGACCTCATTGCCGGGCTGCATGGCGAAGTGAACTACGACCTGGTGCCCTCGGTGATCTACACGGCGCCGGAGATTGCCTGGGTCGGCCAGACCGAAGAACAGGTCAAGGCCAGTGGCCGGGCATACAAGGTCGGTTCCTTCCCGTTCATGGCGAGTGGTCGCGCGCGCGCCATGGAGGCCGGAGCTGGCTTCTGCAAGATGATTGTTGCGACGGACGACGATCGCATCCTCGGCGTGCACATTATCGGCCCGATGGCCGGTGAGTTGCTGGCAGAGGCGGTCCTCGCGATGGAGTACTCGGCCAGTGCCGAGGATTTGCAGCGGACCATGCATGCCCATCCGACCCTGTCGGAGGCGTTGCACGAAGCCGCGCTCGGTGCAGACAAGCGCGCAATCGACTTCCCGAACCGCTGAGCTTCGACTCGGGGCGCCCAGTGCGGGCGCCCCTGTTCAGGCTTTCCTGTTCGCGCTGATCACGTTCGGCAGCCCCTGGATCCTCGCGAGTGCCCGCGACAACTCCGTCAATCCATGCACTGACAGGCGGATCGTCATGTCGGCCATGCCATCCTGCTCGCTGGTCTGCGTCGACATCGAATGGATGTTGATCTTCGCGTCGGCGAGGACGGCCGTGATATCGCGGACCAGGCCGCGTCGGTCGTAGGCGAGTACATTGACGTCAAGGGCGAAAGTCTGGCCCGTCTCCTGTCCCCAGTCGACCGCAATGACCCTCTCCGGATGGACGGTTCCGAGCCTGAGGGCGTTCGGGCATCGCTCGCGATGGATGCTCACGCCGCGGCCCAGCGTGATGTAGCCCGTGATCTGCTCAGGTGGCACGGGCCGGCAGCAGCGTGCGAAATGCGACAGCAGGTCGCCGACGCCTTCTACCGTGATTCCCGTCTTGCCGACTTCCCGGAGCGGCTTGCGCGCAACGGCTGAGGGCAATTCCTGAGGCTTGGCTCGCCGCTGCATCGCTCCGGCGATCTGCGCGACGGTCAGTTCGCCTTCGCCCAGCGCCAGATAGAGCGCGTCGGCATCGGCCAGGCTGAACTCTGCCAGCAGATCGTCGACCGTGACCGAATGGATGGCCAGTCTCTGCAGCTCTCGCTCCAGCAGCTGGCGGCCCTGGATGAGGTTCTGCTCTTCGTCCTGCTTGCGGAACCAGGCGCGGACTTTGCTGCGGTTCCGCTGCGAAACGAGGTAGCCGAGTGAGGGGACCAGCCAGTCGCGGCTCGGGTTCAGCTGCTTGCCCGTCACGATCTCGACCTGGTCGCCGTTCACCAACGTCTGGTTGAGGGGAACGATTCGGCCATTCACCTTGGCGCCCCGGCAACGGTGGCCGAGGTCGCTATGGACGTGATACGCGAAATCGAGCGGCGTCGCGCCGCGGGGCAGGTCGATGACCTCTCCACGGGGGGACAGCGCATAGACGCGGTCCTCGAAGATCTCGGCCCGCATCTGCTCGAGCAGGTCGGGTTCGCTCTGTTTCTGGCGGGCGGCTTCCGGTGTCGGCGGTTCGAGCAGATGCCTCAGCCAGCTGATCTTCTGCTCATAGGCGGGATGGGCACGACCGCCTTCCTTGTAGCGCCAGTGGGCCGCCAGTCCAAGCTCGGCATGTTCGTGCATTTCGAGGGTGCGGATCTGCACTTCGAGGGGCAACTTCCCTGGTCCAATGACCGCTGTGTGCAGCGAACGGTACTGGTTTTCCTTCGGAGTCGCGATGTAGTCGTCGAACTCGCCCCGAATGTACGGCCACAGGCTGTGGACGATGCCGAGTGCGGCGTAACAGTCGGCAACCGAGTCCACCTGGATGCGGACGGCGCGCAAGTCGTACAGTTCGTCGAACGACAGGTTCTTGCGCTGCATCTTCCGCCAGATGCTGTAGATGTGTTTCGGTCGGCCGGCGATCTCGATGGGTCTGATTCCGGCGGCATCGAGTGCCACCCGCAATTCGCGGATGACCTCGTCGATGAAGTTTTCCCGGTCCACGCGTTTGGCAGCCAGCCAGCCGGCAATGCGCTTGTAAATTTCGGGTTCGAGATAGCGGAAGCTCAAGTCCTCGAGTTCCCACTTGAGCTGCCAGATACCGAGGCGGTTCGCGAGCGGGGCGTAGATCTCGCGCGTTTCGAGCGCAATCCGCTGCCGCTCGGCTTCCGGGGCGTCCTTGCAGGAGCGGAGCCGGTCAAGCTGATCCGCCAACCTGATGAGGATGAGCCGCGCATCGGTGACGACCGCCAGCAGCATCTTGCGGAACGCTTCGGCCTGGTTTGCCGGCAGCGCCTGACCGGGCTGCCAGTGAGCCGGCGTGCCGAAATGGCCGAGTCGCACGATCTCCTGCGCAATACGAGTAGCGGCTTCGCCGAATTCGAGCAGGGCCTGCGGCTCAACGATGAGCCCGGCCTCCAGTAGCGGGAAGAGCAGGGTGCCGAGGACGATGTCGTCATCGGCCTTCAATTCCTCGACGATCCGCGACAGCGCGTTCGCCCGCTCGGCAGCCCGTCGGCGCAGCTCATCCTGCGCAGCCAGGCGCGCCAGAAAGTCCCGGGCCCGCGCTACTGCGGGAGAACTCGGGCGGGAGGAGGGCAGGACTGATTCCACGGAAAACTGCTGTTGCAAACGGAAGGTGCTAGATGGAGTGCGATGCCGGTATCATACGCGCCTTCAAACCTCCCACGATTCCACGCTGGAATGACGGTATTCATGGCAAGACGTGCAGAGCGAAGTGCAGCCGGTTTCGATGCACGCCATTGGCGGGTCGGGAGTGTCGTTGGCGCGTCGTAGCACCCGGCTGACCGTGGTCCCCGTGGTCGCCGCCAGACAGCGCAAAGGGGCGGTGTCGGCGCCTCCCTTGAGCGTCGCTGCAGCCTCGCTGGTGCGGGTGCGGGTGCTGGGCCTCGATCCAGGTTCAAGGGCAACAGGTTTTGCGGTGCTGGAATGCGTGGGTACCGTCAGTACGTACCTTGCGAGTGGTGCCATTCGCACCACGGCCGACTCGTTCCCCCGCCGGCTTGAGGAGATCTTTACCGGTGTTTCCCGGCTGGTCAGCGAGTATCGTCCCGACGAGGTTGCCATCGAGCGGGTGTTCATGCATCGGAATCCGGACAGCGCGATCAAGCTCGGCCAGGCTCGGGGCGCCGCACTGTGCGGTACCTTTTCGGTGGAACCGAAGATCTACGAGTACGCTCCGCGCGAAATCAAGCTGGCCGTTGTCGGCACGGGCGGCGCCCACAAGGAACAGGTGCAGTTGATGGTCAAGCAGCTGCTGCGGTTGTCGGGAACGCTGGGACCTGATGCAGCGGACGCGCTCGCGATCGCACTTTGTCATGCCAACACCCGACGCCTGGCGTCCCTGGTGCAGGCCGCCGGGTCGCCCCGGACGAGGACGGCGCCGTGATCGGCTCGCTTCGTGGAAAGTTGCTCGTGAAGCAACCGCCTTTCCTGTCGATCGACGTGGGCGGCGTGGGCTACGAGCTGGAAGCGCCGATGTCGACGTTCTATACGTTGCCTGCCGTTGGTGCGGAAGTCATGGTGTGTACGCACCTCGTGATCCGTGACGATGCCCATATCCTGTACGCCTTCGGGACGGAGCGCGAACGCCGGTTGTTCCGAGAGCTCCTCAAGGTGTCGAACGTGGGGCCCAAGATCGCACTCGCGCTGCTGTCGGGCATCAGTGTCGACGGCTTCCTGCAGTGTGTTGAAGCCGAGGATACCGATGCGCTGGTCCGTGTTCCCGGCGTGGGGCGCAAGACAGCCGAGCGGTTGCTGGTCGAGATGCGTGACCGGGTGAAGGCATTCGGTGCCATGGCGGCCACAGCCTTCGCGATCCCGGGAACCGAGGGCGTCAACCCGGGAATCCAGTCCGAAGCGTTCAGTGCATTGGTGGCACTCGGCTACAAGCCGCCGGAAGTCACGCGACTGCTGAAGCTGGCCGAGGCGGGCGCCGAGACCACGGAAGACCTGATCCGCCGGGCGCTGCAGGTTGCGGCCAAACGCTAGTGCAATACCGACAGGTCAACGCCAGATGATCGAACAGGACCGCATTACTTCCGCCGCTCCTCTCGGGGAGGACGACGCGTTCGACCGTACCGTCCGTCCCAAGCAGCTGAAAGACTATGTCGGTCAGTCTGCGGTCAAGATGCAGATGGAGATCTTCATCGAGGCGGCCCGCAAACGCGGCGAAGCCATGGACCATGTGTTGATCTTCGGACCGCCCGGCCTCGGCAAGACCACGCTTGCCAACATCATTGCAACCGAGCTTGGCGTCGGCCTGCGGCAGACGTCGGGACCCGTCATCGAGCGTCCGGGTGATCTCGCTGCACTGCTGACTAACCTGCAGCCGAACGACGTGCTGTTCGTCGACGAGATCCATCGACTGAGCCCGGTCGTCGAGGAAATCCTGTATCCCGCGATGGAGGACTTCCAGCTCGACATCATGATCGGCGAGGGGCCGGGTGCGCGTTCCATCAAGATCGACTTGCCGCCGTTTACGCTGGTAGGTGCCACGACGCGGGCGGGATTGCTGACTTCGCCGCTGCGCGACCGCTTTGGCATCGTGCAGCGTCTCGAGTTCTACGACCATACGGAACTCGAGAGCATCGTCGCGCGCTCGGCGGGCATCCTCGGAGTCGCGATAGAAGGCGGCGGCGCCATGCAGATCGCCCGACGATCACGGGGCACGCCGCGTATCGCCAACCGGCTGTTGCGGCGGGTCCGCGATTTTGCGGAAGTCCGGGCGCAGGGCACGGTGACGGATGCGGTGGCCGAGGCGGCGCTCAACCTGCTGCACGTCGATGCGCAGGGGTTCGATGTCATGGACCGCAAGCTGATGCTGGCGATCATCGAGCGGTTCGACGGCGGACCGGTCGGCGTCGAAAGTCTCGCGGCGGCCGTTGGCGAGGAGCGCGGGACGATCGAGGACGTGATCGAACCGTTCCTGATCCAGCAGGGCTACATCATGCGCACGGCCCGTGGCCGCATGGCGACACGCAACGCTTACCTGCACTTTGGCCTTAAGGTGCCGGAGCGCGCGCAGCCGAGCGGCGACCCGTTCAAAGAGGGATAGCGACTGATGACAGCGCCTTTCGCGTGGCCCGCGCGGATCTACTGGGAAGATACCGATGCAGGTGGCGTGGTCTACTACGCCAACTACCTGAAGTTCATGGAGCGCGCGCGCACGGAATGGCTGCGATCGATCGGCATCGAGCAAGCGGAGCTCGCGACGACGCAGGGGCTCCTCTTTGCAGTCGTCCATGTCGAAGCGACCTACCGGCGTCCAGCCCGCTATGACGACTTGCTGCAGGTCACGTGCGGCATCAGCGAGCACACGCGCACCAGCGTCACGTTTGTGCAATCGATTTTCCGTGGGACAGTGGGAGCAGAGCTGCTGCTGTCGGGTACGATCCGCTTGGCCTGCCTCGACGTCGCCTCGTTCCGGCCACGGCCGATTCCCGATTTTCTATTGAAGGAGATGCAGTCATGACGGACCACCTGTCTGTCGTCGGTTTGATCCTGAATGCCAGTGTCGTCGTGCAGATCGTGCTGGCGCTGCTGCTCGGCGCCTCCGTCTCGTCCTGGGCCGTCATCTTCCGCAAGAGGGCTGAAATCAACGGGGCGCGCTCCGCGTCCGACAAGTTCGAGGAAGCGTTCTGGGCGGGAGGTGATCTGACGGCGATGTACCGTTCGATCGACGCTACCAAGAAACCGCACACCGGCATGGAGAGCATCTTCCAGTCCGGTTTCCGTGAGTTCGGGCGGCTGCGCCAGCAGGGCGGCATGACGGCGGGGCAGCTCATAGAAGGCTGCCGCCGGTCGATGCGCGTCGCGCTCCTGCGAGAAACCGATCGCCTCGAGAAGAGCCTCGCGATGCTCGCGACGGTGGGGTCGATCAGTCCGTACGTCGGGCTGTTCGGAACGGTGTGGGGCATCATGAATGCGTTCTACGGGCTCGGTAACGTGCAGCAGGCCACGCTCGCCATGGTGGCGCCCGGTATCTCCGAAGCCCTGATCGCCACAGCGATGGGCCTGTTCGCGGCGATCCCGGCAGTGATTGCATACAACCGGTATGCGGACCAGGTGAGCCGGCTCGAACTGCGTTACGACACGTTCGTCGAGGAGCTGTCCACGATCCTGCAGCGGCATGCCAACGTCAGGCCGGCGGCGGCGCCGGCGCCGGCGGCACAATGAATCCCGTCACGCGCCGCAAAGGGCGCCAGGTCGCGGAGATCAACGTCGTTCCGTACATCGACGTGATGCTGGTGCTCCTGATCATCTTCATGATCACGGCACCGCTCCTGACCCAGGGCATCAAGGTGGATCTGCCGAAAGCCGGTGCCGAGGCTTTGCCTGAAGAGCTGATGCGCGAGCACCCTCCGCTGATCCTCAGCATCGACCGCGAGGGGCGCTACTACCTCAGCATCGGCGAGAACAAGGACTCTGCGATCGAGCCGGAGACGGTGGTCGAGCGGGTCGGCGCGGTCTTGCGCAGGGAACCGATGACGCCCGTGCTGGTCAAGGCAGATACGAACGTTCCGTACGGACAAGTGGTGGCGGGCATGGTGTTGCTGCAGCGGGCGGGCGCCGAGAAGGTCGGGTTCATCACCGATCCGGTCGAGACGTCCCAGCGACGTCCGGCCCGGCGCTGAGACGTCAGGGTCCCTGTAAGAACAGATGTCCGAGTACCTGCAAGAGCACTGGAAGTACCTCTCCGCGGCCCTGGTGCTGCACGGAGGGATTGCTGCGCTGTTCCTCGTGACGTTCGCGACGCAGCCAGCCCGCGTCACGCCCCAGCTGGCCATTCAGGCCACGGTGGTCGATGCGGCAGTCCTTCGCCGGATGGATCAGCGGCAGAAGCAGGAAGAGGCCAGGGCGCAGGCCGAGCGCGATCGGCAGGCGCAGGAGATCCGCGACCGCGAGGAAGCCGAGCGGCGCCGCGAGCAGGAAGCCGAGGTCGAAAAGACGGCTGCCGTAGAGCGCCGCGAGGCGGAAGCGAAGCAGAAGGAAGAAGCCCAGAAGCGCGCAGCCGCGGACGCCCAGCGCGAAGCACAGGCACAGAAGGACAAGCGCGCCGCCGCCGACAAGGCGAAGGCAGCCGAGATCGAGAAGCGGCAGAAGGAAGCGGCCGACAAGCGCAAAGCGCAGGATGCCGCGCGCGCCCAGGCGTCGCGAGAAGCGGAGTTGAAACAGCAGCTGGCGGAGGAACAGGGGCGCATGCAAGCGGAAAGCGCCGGTCTCAACAACCAGTACGCAGCGTTGATCGAGCAACGGGTCTACCGCAACTGGAATCGGCCGGCGACCGCTCGTCCGGGGATTGAATGCCAGATCAAGGTGACGCAGGCGCCAGCGGGTACCGTGCTGTCGGTGGAGATTGGCCAGTGCAATGGCGATGCAGCCGTCCGACAGTCCATCGAGGCTGCGGTGCTGCGCTCCTCGCCCTTGCCGCCGCCGCCAGATGCGCGCCTGTTTCAGCGTAATATCCTGCTGATCTTCAAGCCGCAGGATTGAACCGCCGATGTTGGGGACGGTCACTATTGCCACTACCGAGAAGCGCAGGATGAAGCATACGATGTCGACTGTTTACCGCTGGCTCCTGACGCTCGTGCTGTTCGCCGCGCCGCTCGCGAACGCCCAGCTGGTTGTGGAAATTACACGCGGGCAGGCCAATGCCATCCCGATCGCCGTCGTGCCCTTCGGCTGGGAAGGGGCGGGCACAGCGCCCTTCGATGTGGCACAGATCATTGCGGGGGACCTCGCCCGTAGCGGTCGCTTCGCACCGCTCGAGCGCCGCGACATGATCGACCGGCCGACGGCCGGATCGCAGATCAAGTTCCAGGACTGGCGCTACCTCAAGAGCGACTACATCGCCGTCGGCAAGCTGGTCCCAGGCGGTGGCGACCAGCACGCTGTCGAATACGAGCTGTTCAATGTACTCAACGGCCAGCGGCTGGCAGGACAGCGGGTCCCCTCGTCGACGGCGGGCCTCCGGGCCACGGCGCACCGCGTCGCCGACCAGATCTTCGAGCAGCTGACGGGAATTCCGGGTGCGTTCTCGACGCGCATCGCGTTCATCAGCATGGACGGCACACCGCCGCAGCAACGCTACAAATTGATCGTCGCGGATGCCGACGGCGAGAACCAGCAGATCATTGCCGACTCCGCCGAGCCAATGATGTCGCCCATCTGGTCGCCCGACGGGCAGAGTCTCGCGTACGTCTCCTTTGAGAGCCGCACTGCCGCCATCTATGTGCAGGCGCTGCGGTCCGGCGAGCGGACGCGCGTGTCCGCCCGGGCCGGCATCAATGGAGCACCGGCCTGGTCGCCTGATGGCACGATGCTGGCGCTCACGTTGTCACGCAAGGATGGCGACCTCGACGTCTACACGCTGTCACTCGCCACGCAGGTGCTGACGCGCATGACGTTCGACGCCGGCATCGACACCGAACCCGTATGGTCGCTGGACGGCAAGAAGCTGTATTTCACCTCGGATCGTTCGGGTAACCCCCAGATCTACGAGGTCGAAGTCGACAATTCGTCCAAGCTCAGGCGGATCACGTTCGAGGGCAGCTACAACGCCCGGCCGCGCCTGTCGCCGGATGGCAAGCAACTCGCGGTCGTCCATCTGGACAACGGCAACTATCGCATCGCCATCGTCGACCTGGGATCAAGGGCGGTGCGCGTCCTGTCGCAGGGAAAGCAGGATGAGAGCCCGAGCTTCGCGCCCAATGGGGCAACGCTGATCTATGCGACCCAGGACCGGGGACGTGGCGTGCTCGCGACTGTCTCCATTGACGGACGGGTCACGCAGCGCCTGGCGGCTCGCTCCGGCGATGTGCGGGAGCCCGTGTGGTCGCCGTTCCCTGCGCGATGAGTCATTGGACTGGTCCGCAAGCGGAGCGTGGTGACGTGCGGCCGCTTGTGGCACAATTTGAGCTGATATCCGGTTTCAAAACTGCTTTGTTGAAGGAGTGACGTGCATGCGAATGACGCAGCTGATTCTGGTCCTCGCGAGTGCGATAGCACTGGCCGGTTGTCCCAAGCGGCCGACGACGGTACCGGAAGGCGCGGGAGCCTCCGTTGGCAATCAAGGTGCGGCGACTGCGGGTGCCGGTGGCGGCAGTGTGCAGACGGGCGAGCAGCTGACGGCCGAACAGGCCGCGCTGCGCGAGCTCGAGCGCCTTGGGATGATCATCTACTTCGACTACGACCGCGCCGAGATCAAGCCGGAGTATGTCAGCGTCGTGGCCGCCCATGCCCGCTTCCTCAATGGCAACGCGTCCCGCAAGGTGCGGCTCGAAGGCCATGCGGACGAGCGCGGTTCGCGCGAATACAACATCGGTCTCGGTGAGCGTCGCGCCCAGGCTGTTCGCCGCGCGCTGCTGCTGCAAGGTGTCACCGAAGCGCAGATCACGACAGTCAGCTACGGCGAGGAACGTCCTGCCGCCGCCGGCAATGACGAAGCCGCGTACAGCCGCAACCGGCGCGTGCAGATCGGATACGGTCAATGAACCATCGGGTCCTGTCTTTCGTTGGCGTCGCCGCCCTGAGTCTGGGCGTGACTGGGTGCGTCACGACGCCACCGGAGCAGGATCCCGTAGTCCAGAAGCTGTCCGAACTGGATGGCCGCCTGTTGCGGCTCGAGAGAGTGCTGTCGAACCAGAGCCTGCTCGACCTGTCGCAGCGGCTTGAAGCCGCCCAGGCGGAAGCCCGGACGCTGAAGGGCCAAATCGAGGAGCTGCAGTTTCGCAGCCAGGGTGCCGGTGAGCAGCAGCGCGAACTCTATGACGAATTGAACAAGCGCTTGCAGGCGCTCGAAACGAGCAACAGCCAGGCCCCGGTGCAGCAGGCCTCGGCCGGGACGGGCCTGCCGGTTCCAGGGGGGGACGATCGTGCCAACTACCAGGCAGCGTTCGATCTCCTGCGTGATGGCAAGTACGCCGAAGCCACCGAAGGGTTCAAGCAGCTCCTTGCGCGCTTCCCGACGAGTTCGATGGCCGACAACGCGCAGTACTGGCTCGGCGAGAGTTATTACGTGACGCGAGACTTCACCGCGGCGCTCAAGGCTTTCCGCGCGGTCGTCGACAAGTATCCCGACTCCCGCAAGCTGCCCGATGCCTTGCTCAAGATAGGGTATTGCGACTACGAACTGCAGAGCTGGAAGACTGCGCGCGCGGCGCTCAGTCAGGTCGTCCAGCAATTCCCGGACACCACGGCAGCCCGCCTTGCGCAGCAGCGCCTGGTGAAGATGGACGGCGAAGGTCGCTGATCCCGAGCGCAGAGCGGAGCCTTTGGTCATCGCCGTGCAGTCCGAGTCCACACCTGCCAGCGCGGTGCGCCTGAAGCTCACCGAACTGTTCCTGTCCATCCAGGGTGAAGCCGACGCCGTCGGCTGGCCTACCGTTTTTGTTCGACTCACCGGTTGCCCTTTGCGGTGCGGATACTGCGATACCGCGTATGCTTTTTCCGGGGGCGACTGGGTCACGCTTGGCGAAGTGCTCGAGCGCGTTGCCGCTTTTGGCGTGCAGCGAGTCTGCGTGACAGGCGGCGAGCCCTTGGCGCAGAAGGCCGCGTTGCCGCTGCTGACCGCCTTGTGCGATGCCGGCTACGGCGTTTCGCTCGAAACAAGCGGAGCCATGGATGTGAGTCAGGTCGACACCAGGGTCGTCAAGGTGATGGACCTGAAGACGCCGGCCAGCGGCGAAATGCATCGCAATCGCCTTGAGAACCTGCCCTTGATCCTTGAGAGCGACCAGATCAAGTTCGTGATCTGCGACCGAGCCGACTACGAATGGTCGCGTGCCATGGTGCGGGACCACTCGCTCGACGCTCGCTGCAGCGTGCTCTTCAGCCCAGGCCACGAAACGCTGCCGCCGCACCAGCTGGCCGACTGGCTGCTTGAGGACCGGTTGCCGGTACGTCTGCAAGTCCAGCTGCACAAGTATTTATGGGGCAATGCCCGTGGGAAGTAATCCGGCACGGCGTGCCGTCGTGCTGGTCTCGGGCGGCCTCGACTCCGCGACCGTCCTCGCGATTGCCCGCGAAGCCGGTTACGAGTGTTATGCGCTCAGTTTCGACTACGGCCAGCGCCATCGGGTCGAGCTCGAGGCGGCCGACCGGGTGGCGCGGGACCTGGGTGCACGCGAGCACCGGACCATGCGCGTCCATCTTGGCGGCATCGGCGGGTCCGCGTTGACCGATCCGGGCGTTGCGGTACCTGAGCACCAGGGCGGCCCCGGCATTCCAGTGACGTATGTGCCCGCCCGGAATACCCTTTTCCTGGCGTTGGCGCTGGGCTGGGCCGAAGTCCTGGGCGCCGCGGACATCTTCATCGGCGTGAATGCCGTGGACTACTCGGGCTACCCGGACTGCCGACCGACCTTCATTGACGCCTTCACGGCGCTGGCCAATGTCGCGACGCGAGCCGGCGTCGAGGGGACCACCCGCTTCAAGATCCAGACCCCGCTGCTCGCGTTGTCCAAGTGCGACATCGTCCGCCGCGGCCTGGCCCTCGGAGTCGACTTCGCATCGACGGTGTCTTGCTACCAGGCGGACGGCGAGGGGAGGGCCTGCGGTCGGTGCGATTCCTGCTACCTGCGCCGTGAAGGGTTCCTTGCCGCAGGCGTAGACGATCCCACCCGTTACCGCTAACCCCCCCCCTCGGCGGGTAACCAAGCAAAGTTTCGGGCGGGGGGATTGGACCGGGACATCCATCGGTTATCATGCGCGCCCCGCCAAAGTCCGGGCCGTTAGCTCAGTTGGTAGAGCAGTTCCCTTTTAAGGAATTGGTCATAGGTTCGAGTCCTATACGGCCCACCATCCCCGCACGGGGTTCCTCGCTGTCCAATGCCGTCAGCGTGGCCTGCGAAAGTGATTCACCCCCCCCAGCTTGATTGGGATACAGTCGTCCAATGACATTGACCATAAGCTGCGCTCAGCGATGGCTTCCTTTCCTGGCTGGCAGCCGGGTGGAGTGCGGCTGGTGAGCGCGCAGGTCACGATCCCCTTCGGTCTCTCGGCGCCGCCTTTCACCGAGCGCTGTAACGACGATGCCTTTTTTTTCCCGGGCGACCAATACCTGCGTGCCCTGGAGTTCATGGGGGCGGTACTGTGGACGCGGACGCAGATCGGCGTCATCACCGCAGAGGAAGGGTGCGGCAAGTCGCAAGTGATCCGCCGTTTCATGGCTGCCCTGGACGAGCGGGTGCTCTGCGCGGAGGTGCACCGCCCGGATCTGACGGCCCGTGAATTTCTCGATGACGTGTTGCGCCAGTTCGGCGTGGTGCTCGACGCAACGGATCGCACGGACCGGCGGCGCCTGCTGGAGCGCCTCCTGGGTCACCAGATGGGTCTCGGGCGGATCTGCCTCGTCGTCGTCGAGAAGCCGCAGGTCATGGATCCCTTGGTTCTGGACGAGATCAAGGCGCTTGCCGAGATTGCCGTGGGAGGAACCCGGGCACTCAAACTGCTGTTGCTGGGCCAGCCGCTGCTCAATCATGTCGTCGATTCGCGGCGAATGGGCCAGTTGATGAAGAACGGTGCCACGCGGTTCCACCTGCCGGCTTTGTCCGAGGATCAGGTGTCGGCGTACGTGGCACATCGCCTGCGAGCGGCGGCAGCCGCGGACCCAGACCAGCTGATGCCGTATACGCTGATGCCGAAAGTCCATCTGTACACCGGCGGCGTGCCGGCGGTGGTGAACCGCCTTTGTACCCAGGCACTGGCTTGTGCAGCGGTACGAGGCGACGCCGCGGTCACGATGCAGGCGCTGGACGAGGCTATCGACACTGTGGGGCTGCAACCCCGAGGGAGTGGGGCAGTGCCTGCCGCCTCCACGGAAGCGGGTGCGCCCTCCATTCTCGACGCCACGCTGCTGCTGGCCACCCAGGGCACGGCCGACAGGGACATTCCGCTCGTGCGGAGTCGCGCCCTCATCGGCCGCAGCGAACTCGCAGATGTCCGCATCGACAGTGTGTTCGTCAGCCGTTACCACGCGCTGATCGTCCGGGAGCCCACGCACGACCTGCTCATCGACTTGGGCAGCACGAACGGCGTGCTCGTCAATTCAAGGCGGGTCCTGCGCCATGTGCTGCGGCACCGCGATCTCGTCCAGATTGGTCCGGCCAGGGTGACGTACCTGAACCCCGCAGCGACCGGGGTCGCCGGCCCCGATCCGGGGCAGACTATTTATCTCGCTCGCCCTGGTCTCGTCTCGCCTGAACAGCCTGCCGGAGCCACTGTCCTCGCATTTGGCCGCGTTGCCGGCGACCCGCCCGGCTGATTCAGCCTGCGCGCCCGGTGAGGACCAGCTGCCGGCAAATTTCCTGTTGTTTTGTACCAGCTTAGGCTTGCCGCTCTGTTGCGCTGCAAGTACAGTGGCGCCCGCATTATTGGCCTGCAACCCACTTGAGAGACGGAAGGCACGTGCAGCACTGGCGGGTACACAAATTCGGCGGTTCCAGCGTGGCGGACGCCGCCTGCATGGAGCGTGTGGCGCGGATCCTCGAGAGCGATCCCCACACACGACTTGGGGTCGTGCTGTCGGCCTGCCGTGGCGTCACCGACGCGCTGCTCGATCTGGTCACGCTGGCCGAACGGCAGGATGCCACGATTGCAGAGCGACTCGAGGCCGTGCGCAAACGGCATGTCGTCATTGCTGACACGCTGCTCGCAGGGGCCTCCCGCGAGGAATACCTCGCGATGCTCGATCAGGACTGCCGCAATATCGCCGGCATCCTGGAAACGGTGCGCATGATCCGTTCGGCCTCCCGCAACGTCCGGGAACTGGTCGCAGGCTTCGGCGAGATCTGGTCGACGCGGCTCTTCGTCCGTTACCTGCAGAAGCGGGGCAAGCGCCCGGGCAAGATTGCATGGGTCGATGCCCGTGACATCGTCGTCGTCGACTGGGGCTCCCTCGGTCCTGCGGTGCGCTGGGGGGAGTCCAGTGCGAATACTGCCAGGCAGATTCCGCAGGATGCAGGCACGCTGATCATCACCGGTTTCATCGCTCGCGATGCCAAGGGCCTGCAGACGACGCTGGGCCGCAATGGCAGCGACTTCTCCGGGTCGATCTTCGGTGCGCTGCTTGAAGCCGAGGAGATCCACATCTGGACGGATGTCGACGGCGTGCTGAGCGCCGATCCGCGGCTCGTGCCGGATGCCACCGTCATCGATTCGCTGTCATACAACGAGGCGATGGAGCTCGCGTACTTCGGCGCGAAGGTGCTGCACCCGCAGACCATGGCGCCCGCAGTGATGAAGTCCATTCCGATCTGGATCCGCAATACGTTTGCGCCCGAGAAGGCCGGCACGCTGATCTGCGAAAAGCCGGAATCGAAACTTGCCGTCAAGGGCATCACCAGCATCGACAAGGTGGCCCTGGCGAACGTTGAAGGCGCCGGGATGATCGGCGTTCCCGGAACGGCGCACCGCCTGTTCGGTGCACTGCGTGACAACGGCATCTCGGTCATCCTGATCTCGCAGGGAAGCTCGGAGCATTCCATCTGCTTCGCGGTGCCTGAGGCCGAAGCGGAGCAGACTGAAGCTGTCGTACGCCAGGCATTCGACAGCGAGCTGCGCCAGGGGCAGATCCAGAGCGTCGAAGTCACTCGCGGTTGCAGCATCCTCGCGGTGGTCGGCGACGGCATGGCGGGTTCGCACGGGGTGGCCGCGAAGGTTTTCGGGGCCCTGGGGACAGCGGCCGTCAGCGTGAAGGCCATCGCGCAGGGTGCGTCGGAGCGCAACATCTCCGTCGTCATCGACGGCAGACAGACCTCGCGTGCCTTGCGGGCCGTGCATTCGAGTTTCTACCTCTCGCCGCACACGGTCTCGATCGGCCTGATCGGTCCGGGGGTGGTCGGCGGCGTGCTGCTCGACCAGCTTGCATCGCAGGTCAAGCGGCTGGGCCAGGAGCTCAAGCTGGACTTGCGCGTCCGCGGCATCCTGTCGTCGAAGAAGATGGCGCTGAAGGAATCCGAGATTGCCTTGGGAGAGTGGAGAGAGGTGTTTGCGGCGAGCAGTGAGCCCGCGGACCTTGCACGCTTTTCCGCACATGTGAAGGCGGATCACCTGCCACATGCCATCATCATTGATTGCTCTGCCAGCCCGCAGGTGGCGGAGTGCTATCCCGAGTGGCTGGCGGCGGGCATTCATATCGTGACGCCGAACAAGCGCGCCAATAGCGCGGACCTCGGCTATTTCGAGCGGTTGCATGCCGCGCGCAAGCAGGGCGGGGCGCATTACCTTTACGAGGCCACGGTCGGTGCGGGTCTGCCGATCATCCAGACGCTGCGCGACCTGCGCGAAACCGGTGACGAGATCCGCGCGATCGACGGCATTTTCTCCGGCACGCTCGCGTACCTTTTCAATACGTGGGACGGCGGCGTGCCGTTCTCGTCGATCGTGCGCGATGCGAAAGCCAAGGGGTACACCGAGCCCGATCCGCGCGACGACCTGTCGGGCACGGATGTGGCTCGCAAGCTGATCATCCTCGGGCGTGAAATGGGCCTGATGCTGGAATTGCGTGATGTCGCGCTCGAAGGCCTTGTGCCCAAGGCATTGGTCGGCTGCAGTGCCGATGAGTTCCTGGCCCGATTGCCGGAGTTCGACGCGCCCATGCTGGAACGGCTCAAGGCTGCGCAGAGTCGTGGCAAGGTGCTGCGTTACGTCGGCGCGCTCGATGCGTCTACGCGCCGTGCTTCGGTCGGACTCGTCGAGCTCGACAAGTCGCATCCTTTTGCCAACATTGCGCTTACCGATAATGTCGTGCGGTTCATGACCAGCCGCTACAACAAGAATCCGCTTATCGTGCAGGGTCCGGGCGCCGGGCCGGAAGTCACGGCCGGGGGGGTGTTCGCCGATCTCCTGCGGATCTGCGCCTATCTCGGAGCCAAGCTCTGATGCCCGCTGCCGCCGGAGTGAAACCCTTGGACCAAGCGACTGCTTTTGCCCCTGCGAGCGTTGCCAACGTCGCCGTCGGTTTCGATGTCCTCGGCCACAGCGTCCAGGCCATCGGCGATCGCGTGACGGCAATTCGTTCGTCGGTTCCCGGGGTGCGAATCATCGCGATCAAGGGTGTGGTGCAGGACCTGCCGCTTGAGACGGAACGCAACACCGCCGGCATGGCCGTGCTCGCCATGTCCAAGGCGCTGGATCTTTCGTTCGGCATCGATCTCGTGATCGAGAAGGGGATTCCGCTCGCCTCGGGCCTCGGTGGCTCCGCCGCGTCCGCCGTAGGTGGAGTCGTCGCCGCCAATGCCCTGCTCGCCAAGCCGCTCGGTAACCTCGACCTGCTCAAGTTCGCGATGCACGGCGAGGCAGTGGCAAGTGGCGCGGTCCACGTCGACAACATCGCTCCTTCGCTGTATGGCGGCCTCGTGCTCACCGTCGGCATCGACAACCCGGTGGTCACGCAGATTCCCGTACCGCCGACAGTGCGATGCGTCCTCGTTCATCCGCACATGATGCTGTCGACGCGCGAGGCGCGGCAGATCCTGAGCAAGACAGTCGAGCTCTCCAACGTCATCTGGCAGTCGGCGAACCTGGCGGGCTTCCTGACGGGCTGCTTCACTGGCAATCTCGACCTGATTCGCGTGTCGCTCGAGGATGTCGTGATCGAGCCTCAGCGTCAGATCCTCATTCCCGGCTTCACGGCCGTCAAGCAGGCAGCCATTTCGGGCGGTGCACTCGGCTGCTCGATTTCGGGTGCCGGTCCCACCGTGTTCGCCTGGTGCGAGGAGCAGCATGCTGCCGGCATCCGCGACGGCATGGTGGCTGCATTTGCCGCCCATGGCCTTGAGTCCGATGCGTGGATCTCGCCGCTCGATCCGCGCGGCGCCCGTATCGTGACCGCATAGGTTCCCATGAAACTCGTCAGTACCCGCAACCGGGCGCAGGCGTCCACCGTCAGCGATGCGATCGTCAAGGGCATCGCGCCAGACGGCGGCCTCTATGTGCCCGAGCAGTTTCCACGGCTCGACCTGTCTTCATTCGCCGGCGCCACCGAATTGCCGCAGGTGGCCGAGCGACTGCTCGCGCCGTTGCTGGCAGGCGAGGGGTTGGCCACGGATCTTTCGGGTCTGCTGAATGATGCCTTCAACTTCCCGGCGCCACTCGTGCCGCTCAAGAATACGGCCAGCCCGGTCAGTGTCCTGGAGCTGTTCCACGGTCCGACATCCGCGTTCAAGGATTTCGGTGCCCGCTTCCTGGCTGCGAGCATGCAGAAGATCCGTCGCGGACTCGATCGGACGCTGACCATTCTGGTGGCGACGTCGGGCGATACCGGCGGTGCGGTCGCGGCTGCCTTCCATCGGCGTCCCGGCTTCAAGGTCGCGGTGCTGTATCCGGACGGCCTCGTCTCGCAGCGCCAGGCGCAGCAGCTCGCATGCTGGGGCGACAACGTGCAGACCTTCGCGGTGAAGGGTACGTTCGACGACTGCCAGCGCATGGTCAAGGACGCATTCCAGGACGCGTCTCTCGCGCAGTCGCACGAGTTGTCTTCCGCGAACAGCATCAACATCGGCCGGCTGTTGCCGCAGATGGTGTACTACGCTCGTGCCAGCCTCGAGCTGTTTCGGCAGAACGGCACGAAGCCGGGCTTCGTCATTCCAACCGGCAATCTCGGCAATGCCGTAGCCTGTATCTGGGCTCGCCATCTCGGCCTGCCCATTGGCGACATCGTGCTTGCGACCAACGCGAACCTGACGGTCACCGACTACCTGCAGACGGGCGACTGGCAGCCGCGGCAAAGTGTCGCGACGCTGGCTTCCGCGATGGACGTTGGCAATCCGAGCAACATGGAGCGCCTGCGGTCGCTTTACCCTGATATCGACCAGGTTCGCGGCCAGGTGACGGCCTACAGCGTGAGCGACGCTGAAATCCGCGCGACGATCCAGCGCGACGCGAAGGAACTCGGGCAGGTCTGGTGTCCGCACACCGCGACCGCCGCGCATGTCTACCGTGAGCAGCTCGCGGCCACGTCGGCCAGCCAGCATTGGGTGCTGGTGTCTACCGCGCATCCCGCCAAGTTCAACGATATTGTCGAACCCCTTATTGGCAGGGAGGTGCCGGTGCCGCCCGCGCTTGCGGCCCTGCTGTCATTGCCCCGCCATGAGACGCGGCTGGATGCCGATCTCGCGTCCTTGCGCAGCGAGCTGCAGAAGAGATCCTAGTGCAACCCGAGTTGTCGCCTGAACTTGAGCTGGTGATCGTTACGCTGGTCGCCGCCGTCGTGGTTGGTGTCGTCGGCCGCTGGTTGTACATCTACCTCCGCCGGCGGCAGATGCAACGCCGTTCCGAAGCCACGATCGCATCGATCGCCTATGGCGTGCTGCGCAACGTGCTCGTTCCGAACGGCATGGGCGGCCAAATCCATCTGCACTATCTCCTCCTTACCGAGCGGGGACTGCTGGTCATCGACGTGGTCGATGCGCCCGGTGCCGTGTTCGGCGGCGACCAGATGACGGAGTGGACGGCCATCGGCAAGAAGCGTCGATATACCTTCCAGAACCCCCAGCACGCTCTGTACGACCGCATGGCGGCCGTACAGTCGCTGGCCGGAGAGGTTCCAGTGGAAGGGCGCATCGTGTTCTCGATGCGCAGCGAGTTCCCCAAGGGCAAGCCTCGCTATGTGGTCCGCATCGACGGATTGCAGGCCGAGTTCACCGTGGTCGATGAGTCACGCATCAGCGCCGCGGCGGCCTTCGCCGATGTGTGGCAGAAGGTCAAGAACAGCTCCGAGCCAAATCCGCTCGCTGTTTAAGGCTGCCAGCGGAAGAGTTCAAGCGCGTTGCGCGTCGTCTGGTCGGCGACCGACTCCACCGACTCCCCCCGAAGCTGAGCAATTGTTGCGACGATATGCGGCAGAAAGCAGGGCTCGTTCCGGCGGCCCTTCGGTTTCGGCTTCAGGTCGCGGGGCAGCAGGTAAGGCGCGTCGGTTTCGACCAGCAGGCGATCCAGTGGCACGAAACGGACCACGTCCTTGAGATGCAGGCCCCGCCGTTCGTCGCAGAGCCACCCCGTGATGCCGATATGCAGGCCGAGGTCGAGGTAAGCCCTGGCCTCCTCAAGGCCTGCGGTGAAGCAGTGCGCAACGCCACCCGCCAGTCCCGCGACGTAGTCCTTCAGGATCGCGACGAAGGCCTCATGGGCGTCACGCTGGTGCAGGAAAACCGGCTTCTGCACATCCTCGGCGAGTTCGAGTTGCAGCCTGAATGCGCGTTCCTGGTCGGCGGGTGTCGAGTAGTCACGGAAGGCGTCGAGGCCGCACTCGCCAACGGCCAGAATTTCAGGCTGGTGCAGTAGCGCGAGCAGGTCCGCGCGGGTTGCGGCGTGGCACTCGCCGGCATGATGGGGGTGAATGCCCGCCGTGGCGCGCAGCACAGCGGGATGCTGGCGGGCGAGGTGGAGGGCCGCCCGGCTATGCTCGACGGAACTCCCGGTGACGAGGATGCGGCCGACGCCAGCGGCCGCCGCCCGTTCCATGACCGCCGGGCGGTCTGCATCGAAGCTCTCGTGGGTCAGGTTCAGGCCGATATCGACGAGTTCGATCACGCGCAGGTTCCTTGAGGCATGTACGCAGCATACCTCAGGGAACCTTGCCCTTGAGCTACACTCGGGTTCTCATGCGCGTTCTTTCCCGCATCGCCATCGCACTGCTTGCTCCCGCCCTTTGTGCTGCAGACGAGGCGGCTGCCCGGCTCGACGACCTCGGCACGCGCATGCAATTCGATTTCTACACGGCCGACTTGGGTACGCTGGAACGCGACCAGGCCAGCCTTGCGGCACTTGATGTGCCGGCGCCTCTCGCCGCCGTCAAGGCGACGTTCGCCGGCTTCGGTGCGTGGAAGCGGGCTGAATTGCTGAGTGCGACCGACCCCGGCAAGGCGGGAGACGCGGCTCGTCAGTGTGTCCTTGAGCTCGATCGGGCCGTCGAGCTCGAACCGAAGCGGGCAGCGCTGCACGCAATGTTGTCGGCCTGCCAGCAGCGGGTAGCCGCGCTGCAGGGGCGGATCAAGGCGCCTTTGGCGGCCGGGCGCGCAGCCCGGAGCCTCGAACAGGCTGTGCAGCTTTCGCCCAGGGAACCCCATGTGCTTCTCATTGAAGGATTGGCCGGGCTGGATCGCGAGCGCGTTGGCGAAGCGAATGTCGCTGCGGCTCGCAAGAAGCTTGCTGCCGCCACGGTCGCCTTTGAGAGCGCGGGCCAGTCATCCGCCACGGATGCGTTCACGGTCGCGTTGAGCTGGGGGCCGGCTGAGGCGTGGAATGCACTGGGCCAGCTGGAGCTGATGCTGGGCAACCGGGCGGCCGCACGCGACGCGTTCGAACGCGCACTGGTGCTGGTCGGCGATTACCGCGAAGTGCAGCAGCGTCTCAAGCAAGTGACCGGAACGGCAAGTCTGGCGCAATGAGCCCCTTTCCCCACCTGCTGGCACCGCTCGACCTCGGGTTCACCGTGTTGCCGAACCGGGTGCTGATGGGGTCGATGCACACAGGCCTTGAGGATCGACGCCGGGATGCCGACCGTTGGGCAGCCTACTTTGCGGAGCGGGCCCGCGGAGGAGTAGGCCTGATCGTCACGGGCGGAATAGCGCCCAATGTCTCGGGCTGGGTCGCGCCCTTCGCGGCCAAGCTGAGTCGATTCTGGGAGGTCGGTCGTCATCGACCCGTGACCCGGGCCGTGCATGCGGAAGGCGGGCGGATCTGCATGCAGATCCTACATGCGGGCCGCTACGCGCATCACCCGCTGGCCGTTGCTCCGTCGGCCCTGCGTTCGCCGATCAGCCGCTATACGCCACGAGCATTGTCGGCTCGGGGTGTCGAAGCCCAGATCTCCGCCTTTGCACACAGTGCGGCGCTGGCCCGGGAAGCGGGGTACGACGGCGTCGAAATCATGGGTTCCGAGGGCTACCTGATCAATCAGTTCATCGCGGGTCACACGAACCATCGCGCTGACGTCTGGGGTGGCGAGTTCGAGGCGCGGTGCCGCTTTCCGGTTGAAATCGTGAGGAGGGTCCGCGAGGCCGTTGGCAAGGATTTCATCGTCATCTACCGGCTGTCGATGCTCGACCTGGTGGCGGAAGGCAACACGTTCGACGAGACGGTCCGGTTGGCCGGGGCGGTGGAGCAGGCCGGTGTCACCCTGATCAATACGGGCATTGGCTGGCATGAAGCGCGGATTCCGACGATCGCCACGCGGGTGCCGCGGGCGGCCTTCGCGTGGGTGACGGAGAAGTTCATGGGCAAGGTCGGCGTGCCGCTGATCGCCACCAACCGCATCAACGACCCGGCGGTAGCGGACGCACTGCTGCGCGAAGGCCGGGCAGACATGGTGTCGATGGCGCGCCCGTTGCTCGCCGATCCTGCGTTCGTTGCCAAGGCGGCCGCCAATCGGGCCGATGAGATCAACACCTGCATCGCGTGCAACCAGGCCTGTCTCGACCATGTCTTCGAGCGGAAGCGGGCAAGTTGCCTCGTGAACCCGAGGGCCTGCCACGAAACCGAACTGGTGTACTCGCCTGCCGCCCGAGCCCTGCGGATTGGCGTCGTGGGCGCCGGACCGGCGGGACTGGCCTGCGCCGTCGTGGCCCGGCAACGGGGCCACGACGTGACGTTGTTCGATGCCCAGGCCGAGATCGGCGGTCAGTTCAACATGGCCAAGCGCATTCCTGGCAAGGAAGAGTTCCACGCCACGCTGCGGTACTTTCGTCGGCAGCTCGAGCTTCTCCAGGTCCGGCAACGGCTTGGCAATCGCGTGGATGCCGCGTCGCTACTCGCCGCGCAGTTCGACGTCATTGTGCTGGCAACCGGTGTGCAGCCGCGACGGCCGGCGTTTCCCGGCATCGACCACCCCAAGGTGCTGTCATACATCGACGTGCTTGCAGGCCAGCGCGAGGTGGGCAAGCGCGTTGCCATCATCGGCGCGGGTGGCATCGGCTTTGACGTCGCGGCGTATCTTTGTGAGGACCACTCCTCGAGCCTGGACATCGAGTCGTTCATGGCGGAGTGGGGCGTGGACATGACGCTGGCCGCCCGCGGCGGTGTGCAGGGGCGAGTCGCACAGGTGCACGAGAGTCGTCGTCATGTCTGGCTGCTTCAGCGCAAGGCCGCGAAGCCGGGCGCGACTCTCGGCAAGACCACCGGGTGGATCCATCGTGCGACACTTAAGTCACATGGCGTCGAAATGCTCTCCGGCGTGACGTACGATGGCGTCGACGATCGTGGACTGCACATCACCGTGGAGGCAGAAGCTCGCGTGCTCGAAGTGGATCATGTCATTTTGTGTGCCGGCCAGGAGCCCTTGCGGGATCTTGAGCCCGCGTTGGTCGCGTCCGGCGTCGCCGTCCATCGCATCGGCGGTGCCGACGTCGCTGCCGAGCTCGATGCCAAGCGGGCCATCGACCAAGGCAGCCGATTGGCAGCCCGCTTCTAATGTTCTCGCAGCTCTCCCTGTTTGCTCCCGAGGACCGCAGCGATCCATGGCAGGTGCGTGTCAGCCAACGTGCGCGACGCCTGTCCATCCGCATCTATCCGGGAGGCAAGGTGGAGATCGTCGTGCCACCGCGGGTCCTGCCCATTACGGTTCAGCGCTTCATTGGCCAGCATCGCGAGTGGATCGACCGTCGCGTGACGGAGTGGCGCGCGACGGTCGCACCGGTGCCGACCCGTCCCGAACAGATTGACCTCAAGGCACTGGGCGCGTGCTATCGCGTTGAATACCGGTCGAGGGCGGGTGCCATGCGGGTGCGGCAGCGGGAAGACGTCCTGGAGGTGAGCGGTGCTGTCGATTCGCTCAAACACGTGGCCGCCGCGCTCGAGCGTTGGCTGCGCCGCTGCGTGGTTGAGGCGATGGAAGTCCAGCTCAGGGACCTGGCCATGGAGGGAGGGTTCCATTTTGCCCGGGTGAAGGTGCGCCGCCAGCGGACCCGCTGGGGCAGCTGCTCGAGCAAGGGGACAGTCAGTCTCAATGTCTGTCTCGCGTTCCTGGACCCGGCGGTGGTGCGTTACCTGCTCGTCCACGAACTGTGCCACACGCGCCACATGAACCATTCCGCGCGCTTCTGGGCGCTGGTCGAGCAGCACGAACCCGACTACAGGCAACTGGATCGCGGCCTCAATCGGGGCTGGAAAGAGGTGCCCGGCTGGATTCTGATATAAAGCTCGAATGGAGAAATTGCCCGATCCCGTTGATTCCCCTAAGGGAACAGGCCGCACTGGCCCCGACATCAGCAGCGAGCCTGTTTATTGGGACCTGGGTGAATCCCGGAGCTACGGCCAGTACCTCGACCTCGACCGGTTGCTGAGTGCGCAGCACCCGTTGTCGTTCCAGCATGACGAGATGCTCTTCATCATCATCCACCAGGCGAGCGAGCTGTGGATGAAGCTCTGCCTGCACGAGCTGAATGCGGCTCGCGAACATGTTCGGCGCGATGAACTCGGGCCCGTCTTCAAGATGCTGGAGCGCGTCTCGCGCATCCAGCAGCAGCTGGTGCAGTCCTGGGACGTGCTGGCCAGCATGACGCCCGCCGACTACTCGGCGTTTCGCAACTACCTCGGCAAGTCGTCAGGATTCCAGTCGTGCCAGTACCGGCTGCTCGAGTTCACGATCGGCAACAAGCGCGCCGAGATGATCGAGGTCTTCCGCAAGGAGCCTGAGAATTTCGCGGCCCTGCAACGGGCGCTGGCAAGCCCGAGTCTCTATGACGAGGCGTTGCGCCTGCTCAGCCGTCGCGGATTTGAAATACCCGCCGACTACCTTGATCGCGACTGGACGCAGCAGTACGTACCGAGCAAGCAGGTTGCAGCGGCCTGGCTCGCGGTGTACCACAGTGTTGACGATCACTGGGACCTGTATGACCTTGCCGAACGGCTGCTCGACCTCGACCACAAGTTCCAGCTATGGCGCTACAGCCACATGAAGACGGTGGAGCGGATCATCGGCTACAAACGGGGCACCGGCGGGACCGGTGGCGTCTCTTATCTCGCCAAGCTCCTCGAACTGCAGTTCTTCCCGGAGCTCTGGTCGATTCGAACCGCGATGTGAGGGCGTTTTTGCGCAAATAGAGCCGATTTTCGACTTCGCTGGGAAGATCCTGCTCACATAGTCTTGCTCGTCCCCATTCGTCGCAGGGACGCGAGTCATGTCGGTCGTCGCCCGTGTGTGGCGACCGCGCGCGCCCCCGTTTCTCGATCCGCCTGGCTACCTCCGCCATCGGCCTGAAGCGACGCTGCTGTATCGACTGGTCAAGCAGCATTGTCCCGCTTTCCGTGAGCTGCGCGCCGAGGCGGGCCGCGCGCTGCCCGGCTATGTTGCCGAGGAGTTCGACGCCTGCCTCAAGTGCGGCCGGCTGGAGGAGGGGTTTCTGCGCCTGCGCTGCGAGCAATGCCATGCCGAGAAGCTGGTGGTGTTCAGTTGCAAGAATCGAGGCTTTTGCCCCTCGTGTGGCGCCCGCCGTATGGCCGAGACCGCCGCACTGCTGGCCGATGCGGTGCTGCCCGAGCAGCCGCTACGACATCGGGACGGCACCACCCACATTGTCCTCAAGCCACTGCACCTGATCGCTCGCTTGGCGGCACTGGTGCCGCCGCCGCGGATGCATTTGACGCGTTACCACGGTGTCTTTGCTCCGCACAGCAGGTTCCGGGCAGCGGTGACGTCAGCGCACCGGGGTGCGGGGTCGCCGAAACAGTCTGTGCCCTCTGGTGAGCAAGACAGGCCTGCGGCAACGCGGCACCTGGCGATGAACTGGGCGCGGCGGCTCAAGCGGGTGTTCGGCACCGAGATCGACACCTGCACCCGCTGCGGCGGCAAGCTGGGCATCCTTGCCAGTATCGAAGAACCCGCCGTCATTGCGCGCATCCTCGGATGGCAGTCGTCCGAAGGCTCTTCATCGTGCAAGGCAAGGCAGGGCGGGTCTGCGGTGTTTCTTCGTGCCGACGAAGTATTGCCAATGGACATAAGGCCGTTTATACGTCCTATCCACGCTGACGCCGGTGCCTCGTGGATCGCGGGCGAGACGGCATGAGCTCTGCGCCACGTTTCGCGACGGCTCTATGGCCGCCGGGTTGTGTCTGCCGGCGCCACTTGCGCGTGACTACAGTTTATTGACGGGAGTTGTTCTTGATCGAATCTTCCAAGGGTCGTTACGGACTCAAATCGAGCTGCCTACGCTTCCCAGAGATCCTCGCGCAGTCGGTAGCGAATATTTCACCCACGCTGACGCCGGTCGTGATCGTGCCGCTGGTGTTTGCCTCTGCCGGGACGGGAACGTGGCTTGCGTACCTGTTCGCGACGATCGGCATCATGCTGGTGGGAGCGAACATCAATCAGTTTGCCCGCAACTCCGCGACGCCCGGTTCGCTGTACTCTATGTGTCTCGCGGTCTGGGCGTAAATATGGGCTTCGTGGCGGGCTGGTCATTATTGCTTGCCTACGTCCTGACGGCCGCTGCGGTGCTGGCGGGTGCCGTTAACTGCGCGCTGCTGCTGTTCTCGCTCCTGCACTGGCAGGTGCCGCCGCTGTTGTTGTTTGCCGTCGGCTGCTTCGTGGCGTGGCTCGTCGCCTATACCGATGTGCGGCTATCGACTCGCCTGATGCTGCTGCTGGAATTGGTATCGATGGCGCTCATCCTGGTACTTGGCGTGATCGTCATGCTGCGGGGTGGCGAGGTACTGGACGCGCGCCAGATAACGCTTCGCGGTCTGGATTTCCATGGTCTCAAGGCCGGTCTGGTGCTGGCGATTTTCAGTTACGTCGGTTTCGAGAGTGCCACCACCCTCGGTGAAGAAGCTCGCAATCCCCTCAAGAGCATTCCCCGCTCCGTGCTGCTATCCGGGCTTATCAGTGGGCTCTTCTTCATGATGTCGGCTTACATCGCGGTGCTGGGTTTCAAGCACATCAGTGGATCGTTGGCGGACAGCGCGGCGCCTTTCAACGACCTGGCAGTGAACGTCGGTCTGCCGCTGTTCGGTGTGCTGATCTCGGTCGGCGCTGTGATCAGTCTTTTTGCCTGCACTTTGGCCAGCATTAACGCCGCGGCCCGGGTGCTGCTTGCAATGAGTCGGCATGGCATCTTTCACAGCCGACTGGCCGGATCCCATGCGCAGAACGACACGCCGCATCACGCGCTAACGCTGGTGTCGCTGCTGGTGTTTCTGCTGCCGGCAGGCTTGCTCTACGAGGGGCGGGGCGTGTTGGGTGTGTTTAATGACCTGAGCACGATTGCCACCTACGGCTTTCTGACGGTGTACGTACTCGTGGCGATAGCGGCACCGCTGTATCTGGCGCAGCGCGGCCAGATGACCGTCAAAAGCCTGGGTTTGGCGCTGCTCGCGCTGCTGTTCATGCTGCCGCCGGTGATCGCTACCGTGTATCCAACACCGCTTCCGCCTGCCGATAAGTTTGTCATGTATTTTGGCCTTTACCTGGCCGTTGGGCTTGGCTGGTATGGCTGGCTGCGGCTGCGTGGCTCCGGGGAGCTGCTGGCGGCGAGTTCGCGCGAGCTGGAGTTGGATCATCCGTAGTGACAGCGGCGGCTTGCTCGGCGCCGTAGTCGTCATGTTGTCGGCATCAATTTGAATTGTTTCAATCGCATAAGGGAGAGTTTCGTGAAGCTTTAGTCGTATCGTGCAATTGTTCGCGCGTCCGAAGGCTCTTCATCGTGCAAGGCAAGGCAAGGCAGGGCGGGTCTGCGGTGTTTCTTCGTGCCGACGAAGTATTGCCAATGGACAGTAAGGCCGTTGATACGTCCTATCCACATTGAAGCAGGGTTTGCTGCCTATACTCCTGCATGACAGTTCGCACCCTCCAGAGCGCCCCTGTGGCGATGCTGATGACCCTTGCCGCAGGCCTGACGTCGGCAGCAACCCAGAATGCCGCCGATCTCGAAGAGATCGTGGTCATCGGCTCCCGCATCCGCACCAGCCCCTTGCTGCGCGCCCAGCCGCTCTTCGAGATCGATGCGGAACAGATGGCACGGCAGGGGCTCAGTTCCACGGTCGATGCGCTACAGCGCATCCCGTCCGCTGGCGGTGGGCTGAACTCGAAGTTCAACAACTCGGGTAACGTCGGCAATCCGCCCGATGGCGGCGGTGTCGGGGCAGGGTCCGCGGAGATCGATCTGCGCTACCTGAGTTCGCGGCGCGTGCTGGTGCTGGTGGATGGCCTGCGCTGGGTGCCGGGTACCGCAGCCTCGGGCGTTCCGGGCTCGGTGGATCTCAATACGATTCCCACGGCCCTGATCAGTCGCATGGAGGTGCTGCAGGAAGGGGCCTCGCCGATTTACGGTTCCGACGCCATTGCCGGGGTGGTGAATCTCATCACCAAAAGCCGGCAGAACGGTCTGATCGCCAACGTGCAGATCGGCCAGACCGACCACGGCGACGGTGCCGCGCAGGACTTCAACGTCTCCTGGGGCGCAGGCACAGACACGACACAGCTCGTGGTCGGCGGCGGCTACTTCAGGCAAGAACCGATCTTTGCCGGGGACCGGGCCATCAGCCGCTACACGGCGCCGTTTGCCACGTCCTGCCTGCCCGGTGGCTGTAGCTCGGCGACGCCGCTGGGCCGCTTCCTCGTCAGCGACCCGAATACCGGGAGCAACCTGGACCTCACCTTGAACCAGGCGCTGCAACCGGGCCAACGTGCAGTGTATGTGCCGGGCGACCCGACCGGAGCGGCCTCCGGCTTCACGGCGTTTACCACCACTGACCGGTTCAACTTCCAGCCCTACAACTATCTCTCCACGCCGTTGGAGCGCATCAGTGTGTTTGGGTCGCTGCAGCACACGATCAGCGATGCGGTGCAACTGCGCGTGCGCGCCAGTTACGTACAGCGCCTCTCCGCCAACCAGGGCGCACCGCTGCCCTTGTTCATCGGTCCGGATGCGGGCAACGGCAATCTGCTGGACACGCTCCACATCGATGCCACCAACCCTTACAACCCCTTCGGCTTCACGCTGCAGCCGGGCACGTTCTCGTTCCTGGGCCGGCGTCTCATCGAAAACGGGCCGCGCCATTATGCGCAGACCGTCGACACCTGGAACCTGACGGGTGTGCTGTCGGGTGAATGGAGAGTGGCGGACAAAGACTGGCACTGGGACGTCAATGCGCTGTATTCGGGCAACCAGGCCCGGCAGGTGTTTACGGGTAACGTGAATGCGCTGCGCGTGCAGCAGGCGCTGGGGCCGCTTGCACAGTGCACGGCCCCCTGCGTGCCGCTGAATCTCTTTGGCGGTGCCGGCACCATCACGCCGGCGATGCTGGGCTTCGTGGCCTTTACCCAGCGCGATGCGTCCCAGCAGCAGCTGGCGGATGTCTCGGCCAACGTGACCGGCGATCTGCTGGACCTGCCTGCAGGCCCGCTGGCCTTTGCCGCAGGGCTGGAGCGCCGGCACACGCAAGGGTACTTCCACCCGGACGCCATTGTAGCGGCGGGCTTGTCGGCCGATATTCCGGCGCAGCCAGCCGAGGGCCAGATCACGGTCACTGAAGCCTACGGGGAACTGCGTCTGCCATTGCTGGCAGACAAGCCCTGGGTCCAGCGGCTGGAAGCCTCGGTCGCAGCCCGTGTGTTTGATTACTCCACCTCGGGAACCGGTCAGACCTACCAGGCAGGCCTGACCTGGCGGCCACTGCAGGAACTGCTGGTCCGCGGATCGTATGGACAGGGGTTCCGCAGTCCTTCGATCGGTGAGCTGTTCGGCACGGCGTCGCGCTTTGATCAGGAAATCAGCGACCCCTGCTCGGGCCTGCTGACCTCCGGGGCCAGTGCGGTCGTTCGCGCCAACTGCACGGCCCGCGGCGTGCCGGGCAATGGTGGCTATACCCAGCTCGGTTCGCAGATCGCCGTGATCACCAGCGGCAACCGCAACCTCAAGCCGGAGACCAGTCAGAACCGTACGGTCAGTGCGGCCTGGGAGCCGGCAGCGCTGAAGGGCACTGCGTGGTCGCGTGATGTGTCGATTGAACTGGCCTATTCCGATATCGCCCTGGACCAGGCCATCCAGGCGCAGAACGGCCAGACCCTGCTGGATCGCTGCGCACAGACTGGCGATGCCTTGTCCTGCGCCACGATTACCCGTTCGGCCTCCGGTCAGGTGACGGCCATCGCCAATCCCTTGATCAACATTGGCGGCATCCGTACCCGCGCGCTGGACCTCACGCTGAATTGGCGCGCGCCCGAGTCGCAGGCCGGGCAGTTCGCGGTGTTCTGGTCCACCACGCGCTTGCTGGCGTTCAGCGAGTTCGTGCCCACCTCTGCCGGCCTGGCCACGATCGAACGCGTGGGCAGCGAGCGCGGCAGTCCGGACCAGGCGTTCCCGCAGATGAAATCCAACCTGATTCTGGATTGGAGCCGGGGCGGTTACGGTGCCACCGTGACCGGTCGCTACCTGTCCGCAGTCCGGGAGGCAGGGAACCCGCAGGCGCTGGGCGCGCGCACGTATGTGGATGCACAGTTGCGCGCCACGCCGGCCTTCATCGGCGCCGGCTATGTGGTGGCCCTGGGTATCAACAATCTGTTCAGCGCAGAACCGCCTGGTTGCGTCACCTGTGCCATGAACAACTTTGACCCGAACGCCTATGACAATCCGGGGCGCTTGCTGTACCTGCGGCTGAGTTACGAGCAGTAGGCAGACGTCTGTTCACACGCTGCGCTTTCTACCTAATGCCGCGGCAGCACAGTGAGGCCACACTGCAGGCGGTTTCCCTCACGCGAGCCTGAAGATGGATGCATTCCTGCAAGCCGCCCTTGCCGAGGCAAGGCAGAGCCTCGCTGAAGGCGGCATTCCGATCGGGTCGGTGTTGGTGCACGACGGCGTCATCATCGGGCGCGGCCACAATCGGCGCCTTCAACAGGGCAGCGTGGTGTTGCACGCTGAACTGGACGCACTGGAGAATGCCGGGCGTCGTGCGGCACAGCTGTATCGACAGTGCGTGCTCTACACGACCTTGTCGCCGTGTGCGATGTGCTCGGGTGCGATCCTGCTGTATCGCGTCCCCCGCGTGGTGATCGGCGAAAACACGACGTTCACGGGTGAAGAGGTGCTCTTGCTTTCGCGTGGGGTTCAGCTGCAGGTGCTGCAGGATCCCGAATGCATAGGGCTGATGCGCGGCTTCATCGCGGCGCGAGCCGAGGTGTGGAACGAGGATATCGGCGCATCCCCCTGTCAGAGGTGATTCATGCGACAACGGTTCAGTACGCGCTTTCCCTGGCTCCTTGTTCTGGTGCCAGGGATTTCCGGGCTGCAGGTCGCGGCTGCCGCCGCGACGGTTGACGTGCGTGTTGCGCTGAATGCCTGTCAGGGCCTGGTCGAGGAGCACCTGGCCGGCGTGATGCGCAGCGCCAGGCTTGTCGCGCGGACCCGTGAAGCCAAGACGGCTCGCTGGCAAATGGCCAAGCCTCTGCTCGATGCGTTTTCCGCGGATCTGGGTACCGATGCAACGGTGTTCTAAGCGCTACCGGACGGGACCTATTACGCCACCAAAAGCGGTACGGTCACCGATCAGAATCCGAAGGACCGCCCTTACTTCGCTGCGCTGATGGCAGGCCCCGTGGCAACGACCGGCAATGCGCGAATATCCCTCAATGGCTTGAGGCACTTGAGTCGGTACATAAACTCGCCAAAAGCGATAACAAACGAGAGACCACCGCCAGTGACTCGATGCCGTCGAGCACGTATATTCTGCGTCACACCGAGCAGGCACGGACAATACCGGCCCTCCGGCGAATCCCCGCAGACGATCCGATTGATTTCAGGAGCACTCACCATGAAGCCCCCCCTTATCAGGACGCTCCTGCGGGCTACGGCCATGGCCATCGGCTTGACTCTGGCAGCGGCCACCGCAGCAAGCCCGGCGAAGATTTTCTATCTGACGCCTGATCTCAATTTTTCTTTTTGGCACAACATCGCGCAAGGCATCGCCGCCGAAGCCAAAAAGAGCGGATTCGAGCTTCAAGTACTCAGCAGTCATGACGATGGCGCGATTCAACTCCAAAATGCGCAGCAAGCCATCGCTGCCGGCGCGACTGGGATTGTGCTCAGCCCCACTGATTCATCCACGGCCCCCGCTGTGCTGGCCCTCGCCGAGCAGGCGAAAGTTCCAGTGGTGATCGCCGATGTCGGCACCAACAGTGGCAAGTACGTGGCCTATATCAGCTCAGACAACCATACCGGCGCGTATCAAACCGGCCAGGCCTTGATATCGGCCTTACGGAAAAAGGGTTGGAACGGCGGCGACATCGCCTCCATCACGCTATCACTGGCCCGCAATAATGGCCGCTTGCGCAGTGCCGGATTCGCGCAAGCGCTCACGGAAGCGGGCGCCCAACTATCTGACACCCGCGAGATGAAAAGTTATACGGCGGATGAGTCGACGCAATTTACGCAGGAGCTATTGAGCAAGCACACGCAGCTGCGTGGCCTGTTCGTGCAAGCAGATATACCCACCCTGGGTGCTGTACAAGCGATCCGCACAGCAAACCGCGGCCAATCACTTGCACTTGCCGCATTTGATGGCACCCCGGAATTCATTGACTTGATCAGACGAGGCGACGTACTGGTGTCGGGCATGCAGCAGCCGTACCTGATGGGACAGCGCGCGGGCGAAGCGCTGATCCTGCATCTGGCCAAGAAGCCGGTCGCGCCTGCCATTAACGTCCCCATTCTGATTGTGACCCATCAAAATATTGACGAGCTTCTGCCGATACTGCGCGAGACCGTATTTGCCAACGAGATCAGGTAGATCCGATCGGCTAAGAATTTGCATGACGGCCGAACGATGCGCTCGAACACAGGTATTTGCCGTGCCCAATAGTGACGCCGGCACAACTTTGGCGACGACCTTGGAGGCTGGGCGGCATTCCACGGCACCCGCGGCCGCGTCAGGCGCGGCACGGGTCAATTGCTTCCGCGGTTTGTCGGATCTGGTGCCGGCGGAGGGAATAAGCTCCTCGAACTGCAGCTCTTCCCGGAGCTCTGGTCGATTCGAACCGCGATGTGAGTGCTGTTAGCTGGTCGCGTCGTTGTCGAGCGGGGCGATGCTGGCGACCTGCGTTGCCAGCTTGCCGCGCCCTGAACTGCATTCTCGTCATGGATGGCGGTTATGCACCTATCGGTCTGGTCGCGCGCCGTCAAACGATGCATGATAGACAGTGCGCTTCCGAGAGTTCGGGGCCAATCACACTTCAAGATAAGGAAGAGACAATGAGCACGCCCCACATTGCAGATACGAAGCCCGTCGGTGTCGCCGTCGAGGCAGGCAAGGACTACTACTGGTGTTCCTGCGGCAAGAGCGCTTCGCAGCCCTTCTGCGACGGTTCGCACGCAGGAAGCGAGTTCTCGCCCACCAAGTTCACCGCGCCCGAGACCAAGACGGTCTACTTCTGCGCCTGCAAGCAGTCCAAGAACGGCCCGCTCTGCGACGGTTCGCACAAAGCGCTCTAGCCGGCTCGGGTCGCCGCCTGCACAAAGCGTGTCACGCTCAGGCAGGCTGCGGCCCATCCTCTCTGTCCCCAGTTTCGGGGCTGTGAGCAGGAGTCCGCCATGTCTCTCTTCCGTCTCGTCCTTATCCTCTGTTCCGCTCGCCCTCATGTGACAGCGTAGCCACGAGTAGCCAAGAGTGTGGCACGCGGTGAATCTCTAGGCGGAGTCGAGTGCCGTGCTGGCCTGGCTCCTCGACGAGCGCGTGGATCAGTAGCAGGCTGTTCATCCGTCCTATCCGCCAGGCACGGGCGACCGCCTTGCCTTCGGGCTTTGGAAGAACCCAGTCTGGGCTATCCCTGCGAAGCCGTCCGCGCTCGGCGTTGCCGTGCCTTCCAGACTCGCCAGCCGAGCAACAGCGTGAAGATCGCGGCGTACGTGAGTGGCTCGCGCACATCTGCCTTCACCAGCCAGTAGAAATGCCAGACGCCGAGGATGGCGATCGGATAGACGAGGCGGTGCAGCTTCTTCCAGCGCCGCCCCAGCTTGCGCATCATGCCGTTGGTGGACGTGACGGCCAGCGGAATCAGCATCAGGAACGCGACGAAGCCGAGGGTGATGAAGGGCCGCTTGACGATGTCCTTCACGATGCCGGCCATGTACAGCTGCTGGTCGAGGATGAGCCAGACCAGAAAGTGCATCAGCACGTAGAAGAAGGCGTAGAGGCCCAGCATGCGGCGGAAGCTCAGGAGCCACGGCTTGCCGACGATGTCTTTCAGCGGGGTCACCAGCAGCGTCAGGACCAGGAACTTGAGTCCCCATTCGCCGAGCGCATGCAGGATGTCTTCGACCGGGTTGACGCCGAGGGTCTGCCCCGCGATGCCGAAGGCGCCGGCCGCCATCTGCAGGAAGGGTACGAGGCAGACGATGAAGAGGATCGGCTTGTAGATCCGATCGATTTGCTGCTGCCGGGTCACGAAACGGGCTTGTTCAGTAGTTCTTGCGCAGGTCCAAGCCGGCATACAGGCTTGCAACCTGGTCGGCATAACCGTTGAACATCAGCGTGGGCTGCCGTGCGGCAAACAGGCCCGTGCCGATCGCCTGCTCGCGAGCCTGGCTCCAGCGCGGGTGATCGACTTCCGGGTTCACGTTTGCATAGAAGCCATACTCGCGTGCGGCTGAGCGGTTCCACGAGGTTGCCGGCTGCTTCTCGGTGAAGCGGATCTCGACGATCGACTTGATGCCCTTGAATCCGTATTTCCACGGCGTGACGAGCCGCATCGGCGCGCCGCTCTGGTTCGGCAGCGTCTTGCCGAAAACGCCGACGGCCATGATCGCGAGCGGGTTCATGGCCTCGTCAATGCGCAGGCCTTCGACGTACGGCCATTCGAGCACCGGATAGCGCAGACCGGGCATTTCGCTCGGGCGGTTCACCGTGGTGAACGCGACGTACTTGGCCTTCGATGTCGGCTTGAAGCGCTTCAGCAGGTCGCCCAGCGGGAACCCGACCCACGGAATGACCATCGACCATGCTTCCACGCAGCGCATGCGGTAGATGCGCTCTTCGAGCGCGTGGGGCTTCAGGATGTCCTCGTAGCTGAAGTCGCCGGTGACTTCGGCTTCGCCCGAGACCTTGATTGTCCAAGGCTGTGGCTTGAACTTGCCCGAGTTCTGCGCGGGGTCGGACTTGTCCGTGCCGAACTCGTAGTAGTTGTTGTAGGAAGTGACTTCCTCATAGCGGTTGGGCTTGAGGTCGGCGCCGAACGCCTTGTTCTTGGTGTACTTGAGGTCCGCCTGGGCAGCCTGCGCTGCTTCTACGGTCTCCGTCGAGAGGACTGTTCCGACCAGGCCCGACGCGACGGCTGCCTTAAGGAAGGTGCGCCGGTTCTCATAGACCGACTCGGAGATGATTTCCGAAGGCTTTACGCCGCCAAGGTACTCGGGTCGTTTGATCAGCATGACAGCCTCGCACTCGATCGGTAAGGGTGGAACCGCTCACTTCAGCTTGCGCAGCATAGCCGACTGGCCATGCCCGCCATCATTTTTGATTGCAACCGGCCCCGTTAGTTCGTAACGAGGCCGGCTGTTCGGTCTTCAGGCCGCCTTGCCACCCGCGGCGAGCTGGCGCAGTACGTATTGCAGGATGCCGCCGTGGCGGAAGTAGTCGCGCTCCTTCGGCGTGTCGATCCGTACGCGCGCCTCGAAGCGGATTTCGGCGCCGTTGGCAGGCTTGGCCACGACCGTCACCACCTTCGCGGCACCGCCGTTCAGGCCGATGATCTCGAAGGTTTCATGACCCGTGAGGCCGATCGACTGAGTGTTCTGGCCGTCCTTGAACTGCAGGGGCAGCACGCCCATGCCGATCAGGTTGGAACGGTGGATCCGCTCGAAGCTCTCGGCAATGACCGCCTTGACGCCGAGCAGCATCGTGCCCTTCGCCGCCCAGTCGCGGGATGAACCCGTGCCGTATTCCTTGCCGGCAATGACGATCAGCGGCGTGCCTTCCTGCTGGTAACGCATGGACACGTCGAAGATGCTCGCCTGTTCGCCGCTCGGGATGTGCAATGACAGGCCGCCTTCGGTGCCAGGCAGCAGCAGATTGCGCAAGCGGATGTTGGCGAACGTGCCGCGCATCATGACTTCGTGGTTGCCGCGACGGGCGCCGTACGAGTTGAAGTCCACCGCCTTCACGCCGAGCGACATCAGGTACTTGGCTGCCGGGCCCGACTTTGCGATGTCACCGGCCGGCGAGATGTGGTCGGTCGTCACCGAGTCACCGAGCAAGGCCAGCGCGCGGGCGGCGCGAATGTCCGTCACTGCGTTCGGCTGCATGGTCATGCCGTCGAAGTAGGGCGGGTTCTTGACGTAGGTGGAATCCTCGTCCCACGTATAGATCTTGCCGGTCGGGATCTTGACGGAGTTCCAGTTGGCATCGCCAGCGTACACGCTCGAATAGCTCTTCTTGAACATCTCCGACGTGACCGATGACACCACGGCGGCCTGCAGCTCCGCCGGGCTCGGCCAGATGTCTGCCAGGAAGACCGGCTTGCCGTCGCTGTCGGTGCCCAGTGCTTCGGTCGTGAGGTCGAGGTCCAGCGTGCCGGCGAGGGCATAGGCGACGACGAGCGGCGGCGAGGCGAGGAAGTTCATTTTCACTTCCGGATGCACGCGGCCTTCGAAATTGCGATTGCCGGACAACACCGAGCAGCCAACGACCTCTCCTGCTTTCACGGCGGCTGAAATCGCGGGCTTCAGCGGCCCGGAATTGCCGATGCAGCTGGTGCAGCCGAAGCCTACGGTGTAGAAGCCGAGCGCGCCGAGATCGTCGAGTAGTCCGGCCTGCGTGAGGTACTCCGTCACGACCCGTGAACCGGGGGCCAGGCTGGTCTTGACCCAGGGCTTGGACGTGAGGCCCCGGCGATGGGCGTTGCGCGCCAGCAGGCCGGCGGCAATCATGACGGTTGGATTGGATGTGTTCGTGCAGCTGGTGATCGCGGCGATCAGAACGGCGCCATCCTTCACCTCGAAAGTGCGGCCATCGACGGTGGCCGTTCCGGTGCCCATGGCGGCCGGGTTTTTCTTGGTGCGTTCGTCGGCCATCTTCTCGACGCTATCGCGATAGGTCTGCTTGGCAACGCGCAGTGGTACGCGGTCCTGCGGACGCTTGGGACCTGCGAGCGACGATTCCACCGTGCCCATGTCGAGTTCGAGGACGTCGGTGTAGTCGGCCTGGCGCTGACCGTTTTCACGCCAGAGGCCCTGGTGTTTAGCGTAGTCCTCGACCAGCTTGATCTGCGCCGCATCGCGGCCCGTGAGTTCGAGGTACTTCAGCGTCTCGCCATCGATCGGGAAAATGCCGCAGGTGCTGCCGAACTCGGGTGCCATGTTGGCGAGCGTCGCGCGATCCGCCAGCGGCAGGTTCGCGAGGCCGTCGCCGTAGAACTCCACGAACTTGTCGACGACGCCCTTCTTGCGAAGCATCTCGGTGACGGTAAGCACGAGGTCGGTGGCGGTAGTTCCGGGCGTCATCGTGCCCGTGAGCTTGAAGCCAATGACGTGCGGGATGAGCATGGTGACGGGCTGGCCGAGCATGGCCGCCTCCGCCTCGATGCCGCCCACGCCCCAGCCGAGCACGCCGAGGCCGTTGACCATGGTCGTATGCGAGTCCGTGCCGACGACGGTGTCGGGGTAGGCGTGATGCACGCCGTCGCGTTCCACGTCGAATACGACCCGGGCCAGGTGCTCGATGTTCACCTGGTGCACGATGCCGGTGTTCGGCGGGACCACCTTGAAGTTGCGGAAGGCCGTCTGGCCCCAGCGCAGGAACGCATAGCGCTCCAGGTTGCGGCTGAACTCGATCTCGGTGTTCTGCGCCAGCGACTGGGCAGTGCCGTAGTTATCGACCTGCACGGAGTGGTCGATGACCAGTTCGGCGGGGGACAGCGGGTTGATTTCATCGGCGTTGCCGCCGAGCTTGGTCATGGCTTCGCGCATGGCAGCGAGGTCCACCACCACTGGCACGCCGGTGAAGTCCTGCATGATCACGCGGCTAGGCGTGAACGAGATTTCGTGGGAGGGCGCTGCCTTCGAGTCCCACTTGAGCAGGGCCTCGACGTCTGCGCGCGTGACGTTCACGCCATCCTCGTAACGCAGCAGGTTCTCGAGCAGGATCTTGAGAGAGTACGGCAGGCGGCCGAGGTCGTAGTCCTTGAGTGCGGCGAGGCTGTAAACTTCGTAATTCTTGCCGCCGCTCTTGAGAGTCGTGCGCGCCTTGAACGTATCCTTCATGCGTCCTCCAACATTAGAAGCAAAAAAAGCGGCGGAATTATACCGGTAACGGGGGGCGGTTAAGGTAAAAACGGGACGGACGGGGCAGTTTTCATCAGGCACTGTGGGCCAGGACCTGGGCGGGCTGGGTGCTGTCGATGACGCCTCCCCCCAAGCAGGTCTCGCCCGAATACAGGACGACGTACTGTCCGGGGGTGACGGCGCGCTGCGGGACATCAAACGTCACTGTACAGGTGTCATCCCCGGTCATTTCGACCTGGGCGTCCTGATCCAGTTGCCGATAGCGGGTTTTCGCCTGGGTCCGGAAGCGCGTCGCGGGCGGTCGGCCCTGGATCCAGCTCAGGTTGATGGCCTTGAGGGCCCGGCTCTGAAGGGCCGGGTGGTCGCGGCCCTGGGTCACGACCAGCACGTTCCGCTTCAGGTCCTTGGCCGCGACGTACCATGGGTCGGAGCCACCGCCGCGCTGGCCACCAATCAGCAGGCCCTGCCGCTGACCCAGTGTGTAGAACATCAGCCCGCGGTGCGTCCCGAGTCGCTTGCCCTCTACGGATTCGATGTCGCCAGGCTGTCCGGGCAGGTACCCGGCCAGGAAATCCGCAAAGGGCCGCTCGCCGATGAAGCAGATGCCGGTGCTGTCCTTTTTGTCGTGTACGGCCAGGGCCAGCGAATGCGCACTCCGCCTGACCTCGTCCTTGTGCAGGTGACCGACCGGGAACAGGGTTCTCGCGAGGGCCGTCGCCGGTACGGCGTGCAGGAAGTAGCTCTGGTCCTTGGCCAGGTCGAGGCTCTTCAGCAGCCTGGGGCCCTCCACGTCGTACGCAACGCGGGCGTAGTGGCCTGTTGCCACGTAGTCGGCACCGAGCCGCAACGCGTGTTCGAAGCACGCTCCGAACTTGATCTCGCGATTGCACAGCACGTCCGGATTGGGGGTCCGACCTGCCGCATATTCGTCAAGGAAATGCTGGAACACCCGTTGCCGGTATTCGGCCGCAAAGCTGGCCTTGTGCAAAGGGATGCCGAGCAGGCGGCATACCTTGAGCGCGTCCTGGTAGTCGGCAGCGCTGGTGCAATAGCCGTCTTCGTCTTCCTCCCAGTTGCTCATGTACAGCCCCTCGACGCTGTATCCCTGTTCCAGGAGCTTCGCGGCTGCGACGGACGAATCGACTCCGCCCGACATGCTGATGATGACGAGGGTCGAGGTATCCGGGATGGGAGGCGAGGGGGGCATGCTCGCCATTATAGGCGGGACCTCGGCGGAACTAGCCGGTCTGGCTGCTCTGGGACAGGTCTGCGGTGAAGTCGGATGCGGACGAGAGATGCGAGAGGACTTCGAGCGGGAACCGGCGACCGGCAAGGTAGTCGTCGACACAGCGCAAGACCAGGGGGCTGCGCAATCGCGACGATTGGGCCACCAGCTGCTCGCGGCTCAACCACAAGGCCCGCTCGATGCCCGTATCCAGCGTGCGACCGCCCTCCTGATGGGTGACGGTGCCGTGAAAGGCGACCCTCAGGAACGTCCGGGCGGGGCCCTCGGCCGAGCGCACAGCCTGGTTCCAGAGGTAGATGCCGACGACGGCTTGGGGCACGAAGTGCCAGGCCGTTTCCTCCAGGGCTTCGCGCACGACCGCCTCCACCAGGCTTTCGCTCTTTTCCAGGTGCCCGGCGGGCTGGTTGATGACGAGGCGTGAGCGTACCCGCTCTTCAACGACGAGAAAGCGTCCTTCGCGTTCCACGACGGCCGCAACGGTCACATCGGGCTTCCAGATCATGGGGCTGAGTATAGCGGGTTGGTCAGCCACGAAGATGCGCCTGGTATTCGAGGTCCGCGTCCGCGGCCCTCCAGATGCTGTCAAAGTAGGCCAGGTGCTTCGCGGCCGAGGCGAGGTCGCTCATCGCCGCAATACCAACCCAGGCTGACGCATCAGGACGGAACACGGACGCATTGTTGTCCGCGACCAGAAAGGCAGCCGGGTTGTTGCGCATCTCCTTGGGCACGTGGCGCAGGTCGATGTAGCTCGTGAGGCGCCTTGCCATCGCGACCAAGCGGTTGCCATCGCGAATGGCCCGCATCGGATCTGCAATCAGTACACGCACGCGTGCATGGCTGCGTGCCAGCACCAGGTGCTTGATCGCCTCGAGAAACGGTTCGTGATCGTAGAGCAGCGGCTCAAGATCCTGCGTGTAAATGGCAAGGGCGCGGCGCGCGCTTGCGGTGACGGCAGTCACGTGCGCACGCACTTCAGCAAGGGTGCTTAAGGGACCGCCAGTGACAGGGAGGGAGTATGCCGCGTGCATCGCGTCGCCTTGGATTTATAGGCGAACGATCTTAGCCTCGGGTCGTGGGGGGCGTTGCCGACTCCGTCACGTTCCGGGCCATGGAATGTCAAACAGTCCCCTTCGGCGTCGGGTCAGATGTCGCGTGCCAGCTGCTCGGCGAGCCCGGTGTAGGTGGCCGGCGTCAGTGCAAGCAGTGCGCGTCGTGCCTCGTCCGGCAGCGCCAGTCCCGAGATGAACGTCTTGAGAGTCGCGGCATCGAGGCGTCGCCCCCGCGTCAGGGCCTTGAGCTGTTCATACGCATTTTCAACGCCATAGCGGCGCATGACCGTCTGGATCGGCTCGGCCAGCAGTTCGAGATTCTGCTCGAGATCCTGCGCAAGGCGGGCCTCATCCACTTCGACGCGAGTCAGTCCCTTCGCGATCGCGCGCCAGCCCACCACCGCATGGCTGACAGCGACGCCGATATTGCGCAAGACCGTCGAGTCGGTGAGGTCCCGCTGCCATCGGGAAATGGGCAGCTTCTCGGCAAAGAAGCGCAGCAGCGCGTTCGCGAGGCCCAGGTTGCCTTCCGCATTCTCGAAATCGATCGGGTTGATCTTGTGGGGCATCGTGGACGATCCGACTTCACCCGCAACGGCGCGTTGCTTGAAGTAGCCGAGCGAAATGTAGCCCCAGACGTCCCGGCACAGGTCGATCAGGATCGTGTCGATGCGGGCGAGGGCATCGCAATACTCGGCAATCCAGTCATGCGGTTCGATCTGCGTCGTGTACGCGTTCCACGACAGGCCGAGCGACTCCACGAAGCGCCGTGACAGCGACAGCCAGTCGACGTCCGGATAGGCCGAGACATGGGCGTTGTAGTTGCCGACCGCTCCATTGATCTTGCCTTCGATGGCGACGTTCGCGAGCAGGGTGCGCTGGCGCTCGAGTCGACGCACGACATTCGCGAGTTCCTTGCCGAGCGTCGTCGGCGTTGCGGGCTGGCCGTGCGTCCGCGCCATCATCGGCGTCGCGGCCTGCGCATGGGCGAGCTTCCGCAGGGTGTCGATCAGCTGGTCGAGTTCCGGCAGCAATACGAGGCGCCGCGCCTCTTCGAGCATCAACGCATAGCTCAGGTTGTTGATGTCCTCGGAGGTGCAGGCGAAGTGGACAAACTCGCGATGCGGCTGCCATGCGGCTTGCGCGTCGAGACGTGACTTCACGAAATACTCCACCGCCTTCACGTCGTGATTGGTTGTGCGCTCGATGTCCTTGATGCGCGCGGCGTCGGCCTCAGTGAACGTAGCGGCGATCACATCGAGTACGGCGAGCGCGTCCGCCGGCACGCGCCTGAGCTCAACGATGCCAGGCTCGTTGGCGAGCGCCTTCAGCCACAGCGCTTCGACACGCACCCGCTGGCGAATCAGGCCGTATTCGCTGAACAGCGGGCGCAGGTCCGCGCACTTCCCGGCGTAGCGTCCATCGATGGGCGAAATGGCAGTCAGGCTGCTTAGGTTCATGCTGGGATTCTGCAGGCGGGGACAGGTGCTAGGATGCGTAATGATACAGCAGGTCTCTGCCGCAGGATAAGGAGCGCCCTCAATGTCTGGCCCCAAGGTGCGGATGGAACGCGACAGCATGGGTACGCTCGAGGTGCCCGAGGCGGCGCTGTGGGGTGCGCAGACACAGCGCGCCGTCAATAATTTCCATTTGAGCGGACTGACCCTGCCGCGCAGCTTCCTGCGCGCGCTGGGCCTCATCAAGTGGGCTGCGGCGCACGCGAACGGGGAGGTGGCCGGGCTTGATGCCGCAATCGCAGCGGCAATTGGCCGTGCGTCGCTCGAAGTGGCGGCCGGTCGCCATGATGGCGAATTTCCGGTGGATGTGTTCCAGACCGGGTCCGGCACCAGTACGAACATGAATGCCAACGAAGTGATCGCAACACTTGCCACCCGGTATTGCGGGCAGGCTGTGCATCCGAATGACCACGTCAACATGAGCCAGAGCTCCAACGATGTCATTCCCACCGCAATTCATCTGGCTGCCGCCTTGGGCGTTGCGGAGCACCTCGTGCCGGCACTTGAAGACTTGCGTGACACGCTGGACGAGCGCATTGCAGCGGTCGGAAATGTCGTCAAGACCGGGCGCACACATTTGATGGATGCAGTGCCGTTGACGCTGGGCCAGGAGATGAGTGGCTGGAGGCAGCAAATCGCCAACGGCATCGAACGGCTGTTGGCCTGCGAACCGCGCTTGCACCGGCTGGCGCTTGGCGGCACCGCGGTGGGCACCGGCCTCAATGCACCGCCCGGGTTCGCGGGCCGCGCCGTGCAGCTGCTCGGCGAGCGGACTGGTCTCGCATTCGTGACGAGTCCCAATTACTTTGAATCGCTCGCGGCGCAGGACGCGGCCGTGGAGTTGTCCGGGCAGCTGAAGGTCCTCGGCGTCAGCCTGATGAAGATCGCGAACGACTTGCGGTGGATGAACAGCGGGCCGCTCGCAGGTCTGGGTGAGATCACGCTGACCGCGCTGCAGCCGGGCAGCAGCATCATGCCGGGCAAGGTCAATCCCGTGATCCCCGAAGCGGTCGCGATGATCGCCGCGCAAGTGATCGGCAACGATGCCACCGTGACGATCGCCGGACAGTCGGGCAATTTCCAGTTGAACGTGATGTTGCCGGTGATTGCCTACAACCTGCTCCAGAGCATCGAACTGCTCGGCAACGCAGCGCAGCTTCTGGGGGACACGGCTATTGCGGGTTTCACCGTGAACCAGGGGCGACTTGCCACGGTGCTCGAGCGCAATCCCATTCTCGTCACTGCGCTCAACCGCCTGATTGGCTATGAGCAGGGAACGGCCATCGTGAAGCGGGCTTACCGCGAGGGCAGGCCGATCAAGGAAGTCGCTGCCGAGATGACGCAGTTGTCGCGTGAGGAGCTTGAGCGTTTGCTTGATCCCGCTGCGTTGACAGGGAGCCAGGGCCATTAGCCTCCCAGATCGTGAACTGCGCCTGGCTCTCGAGCGGTGCCTCAAGGGAACCGAGCCCGCTGCCAGTCCGGAGGACGCGCGGTTTCCCGGCATTGCGGATGAACACTTGCCCGAGCTCTTGAAGCTGCTGCCGCAGTCGCTGTCGCCGGCGGCTGTCCTGATGCCGATTGTCGAGCGACCGGAAGGGCTGTCGCTGCTGCTGACGCGGCGAGCCACGGCGCTCAAGCGGCATGCTGGCCAGATCAGCTTTCCCGGCGGGCGGCTCGAGGCGACCGACGCGGGCCCCCTTGCCGCGGCACTGCGCGAGACTGAGGAAGAAATCGGTCTCGCACGCGACTTCGTCACCGTGGCGGGCTATCTGCGTCCACACGTGATCATCACCGGTTACTGGGTGGTGCCTGTCGTCGGCTTCGTGAAGCCGGGTTTCGAATTGCGGCTCGATGCGGCCGAAGTGCAGGAGGCGTTCGAAGTGCCCCTCGCCTACATGCTTGATCCCGCCAATCAGGTGCAGCGAGAGCGGCAGATCGGTCACCTCACCCTCAAGACGACTGAGATTCCGTACGGCGACCAGGTGATCTGGGGCGCCACGGCTGCCATGCTGCTGGCCTTGTCCAGACTACTCACTGAAGCGTAACCCCCGATGAGCGACTCCCTGCACCGATTGCTTGGCATCATGGCCACGCTCCGCGATCCGTTGCGGGGTTGTCCCTGGGATCGCGAGCAGGACTTCGCTTCCATTGCGCCCTACACGATCGAAGAGGCGTACGAAGTCGCGGACGCCATCGAGAAGCAGGATCTCGGTGCCCTGCGTGACGAGCTCGGCGACCTGCTGTTCCAGGTCGTGTTCCATGCGCAGATGGCAGCGGAGCAGGGCGCCTTCACCTTCGACGACGTGGCGGCCGGGATCTGCGACAAGATGGAACGCCGTCACCCTCACGTCTTCGGGTCTGCCCAAGTGGAGTCGGCCGAAGCGCAGACCGTGGCCTGGGAAGAACTGAAGCGCAAGGAACGCGTGGCTCGCAATGCGGGCGCAGGGGTGCTGGCCGACGTGCCGGCGTCGCTGCCGGCCATGACTCGAGCGGTCAAACTGGGCAAGCGCGCGAGCCAGGCTGGATTCGATTGGCCTGAGATCGGCGGCGTCCTGGGCAAGATCCAGGAAGAGCTGGATGAGCTGCGGGCAGAAGTCGAGTCTGGCGCCGACCCGTCCAGGGTAGGGGAAGAGGTCGGGGACCTGCTGTTCAGCGTGGCCAACCTGTGCCGTCACACCCGGCAGGATCCGGAGGCCGCACTGCGCCGGACCAATGCCAAGTTCGAGCGCCGTTTTCGCCATATAGAGGAGCGACTGCACCAGGAGGGCAGGACCCTCGCGGACGCCGGCCTCGAGGAGATGGACGCGCTCTGGGACGAGGCCAAGCGGCTGGAACGTGGAGTGGGTCCCACTCCGGCCTGAAGGCTATTCAGCCGGGATTCATGGCCCTGGGGCTACCTTGGACGCACGCTCGAGGGAACAGGTCCCAAAGGCTTCGAGGAACCCCACCATGAACACCCAGCTCTCCCGTTTCGCCAAGACCCGCTGCACCGCCTTTGCTTTAGCCCTGACCGGTTTGTACGGGTGCGCCACGGCCGTGGCAGCGCCACCGCCGTGGGCGAACAACCGTGGACATGTCGAGCGTGAGTACAGCCGTCCGGTGAGCCGTGAGTACGACGATGCCCGCGTGGTTGCCGTCGAGGCCATTGTCACTCGCGTCCGGGTCGAGTCGCCGCGGCGCGAATGCTGGGACGAAGTCCGTACCGAATACCCGGAACGCATCGACCATAGCGGGGCCGCAGCGCCCACGATCATCGGCGGCATCATCGGTGGCGTCATTGGCAGCCAGGTTGGCCATGGTCGAGGCCGTGACATCGCGACGGTCGCAGGGACTCTGATTGGCGCGTCGATCGGCCACGATGCCGCCAGCCGTTCAAGCCGTGATTCGGTCCCCGAAGAGCGGGTTGTCGAGCGCTGCCGGACCCGGTACGAGGGTTCCTATCGGGAGCGGGTCGACGGCTACCACGTTACGTATGAATACCAAGGTCGCGAGTACACGACCCGGTTGCCGTACGACCCGGGCGACCGGATCCGTGTCCAGGTGGCGGTATCCCCCGCGGGGTATTGATTCCGCTTGGGCGGCAATGGACGTAGACTAGGGGCCGCAGGCGGTCAGGTGATCCCTCTTCGATAGAAACGCGGTGTTGTGGTTGCAATGATTCTGAAGCGCATCTTCCTCGCCCTGATCGTCCTCGCTGCAAGCGGGCTGACGGGGGCACCTGTCGTTGCGCCCGCCGACGCGCAGGGGCTGGCGGATCGCCGCCCGCGTGACGACAACTCCATCGAGCCCGGCGGGTATTCGCTGGACGATGCGGTCGAGCTGGCCCAGAGCCGCTATCGCGCCAAGGCCGTCAAGGCCGAAACGGTGGAGGAACAGGGCCGCCGCGTGCATTACATCCGGCTGCTGAGCGCCGAGGGGCGCGTATGGACCGTCCGCGTCGACGCCGCCACCGGACGGATCCAGTAAGCCCATGCGCGTGCTGGTCGTCGAGGACGAGGCGCCACTCCGGGAGTCCCTGGTCAAGGCACTGGCAGCGGCAGGATTTACCGTCGATGCCGCGGCAGACGGTCAGGAAGGCCTGTATTGCGGCTCCGAATACGCCATTGATATCGCTATCATCGATCTCGGCTTGCCCAAGGTGCCGGGCCTCGAAGTCATCCGGCAGTTCCGCGCGCAAGCCAAAAAGTTCCCCATCCTCATCCTCACGGCGCGCGACCGCTGGCAGGACAAAGTCGAGGGCCTGCAAGCCGGTGCCGACGACTACGTCGCCAAGCCTTTCCATTTCGAGGAGTTGCTCGCCCGTGTGCAGGCACTGCTGAGGCGCTCGGGTGGCTGGGCCCAGCCCGTGCTTCGCTGCGGCCCGGTCGCACTGGATCCTCGCACCCAGGCCGTGACGGTGAACGACCAGCCCGTCGAACTGACCAGTTTCGAATACCGCATCCTCGAGCACCTGATGATGCGGGCGGGCGAAGTCATCTCGAAGACCGAGCTGACCGAGCGCATCTATGCGCAGGATTTCGATCGCGACAGCAATACCATCGAAGTCTTCATCGGCCGCCTGCGCCGCAAGCTCGACCCCGACAACTCCCTGAAGCCCATCGAGACGCTCCGCGGCCGGGGCTATCGCTTCCAGCTCGAACGCTCAGCCGAAAGCTGAGTCCGTTCATTCCCCGCGACCATGCAGGTCCGCTCGCTCAGCACCCGCCTGCTGGCTTCAGTCAGCGTGCTTCTCGTCATCTTCTTCGGGCTGACGATCATCGCGCTCGATCTCGTCTTTCGCGATATCTCCGAGCGCGCCATCATGGACCGGCTGGAAGTCCAGGTGTTCGCGTTGCTGTCGGTGTCGGAAGAAAGCATGCGGGGGGGGCTCGAGCCTGCGCCGCAGCTTGCCGAGTCGCGGTACAACAGCCCGGGGTCGGGACTGTATGGCGAGATCCGCCGGACCGACGATGCGACGACGTGGCGGTCGAACTCGATGGTGGGTACCGGTCTGGATTTCGGCGGCGTGCTGTCTCCGGGCCAGCGACGGTTCGGGGTTCTGCCGCTCACGAACGGCTCCGAAGTGCTTGCACTCAGTCTCGGCATTGCGTGGGAATTCCCGAACGGATCCACTCGCAACTTCGTCTACAGCGTCGCCGAGAACCTTGATCCGTACTATGCACAGCTCAATCGCCTGCGCGGCCAGATGTTCGGCTGGTTCATCGGGCTGATGTTGTTGCTGCTCGCAGCCCTCGCATTCGTGTTCCGCTCCGTGCTGTCTCCCGTCAGGCGAGTGGCTCGCGAAATCGAGGAAATCGAAATCGGCCAGCTGTCCGAGCTCGGGTCGGGCTATCCACGCGAGCTGGTGGGCGTGACGACGAACATGAATGCCCTGTTGCGGAGCGAGCGAGAGCGGCTTGCGAGATATCGGAACACCCTGGGCAATCTCGCGCACAGCCTCAAGACGCCGCTCGCGGTCATGCGGAACCTGCTCGGCAGCGAGACACTGCGCGACGCGCCGGTTGCGCGGCAACTCGATGAGCAGGTCAGTCGCATGGACGACATCGTGCGGTACCAGCTCAAGCGGGCCGCAGCGTCAGGGGGCACCGGCCTCGGTCAGGCGCCTGTGGACGTCCAGCAGACCCTGGAGTCGTTGCGCGGCGCGCTCGTCAAGGTCTACGCAGATCGCGGGCTTGACCTGCGATTGCAGGTTGAACCGGGGTGCCGCTTCATCGGCGACCAGGGCGATCTCACGGAGATCGCTGGCAACCTGCTCGACAACGCGTGCAAGTGGGCTCACCGGACTGTCAGTCTCTCTGCCGCGCCGCTGCTGCGGCCCGGCGCCCGCCACGCCGGGTTACTGCTCGTGATCGAAGACGACGGCCCTGGCATTGCGCCGGATGCGCGCGCCCGCGTTCTGGAGCGCGGCGCGCGACTCGACGAGCGGGTGAGTGGCCAAGGCATCGGGCTGTCGGTGGTTCGCGAGCTGGCCGAGGTCAGTGGCGGCAGTGTCGCAATCGATGACTCCCCGCTTGGCGGTGCGCGCGTTGAAGTGCAGTTGCCCGCGCCATGACCGAACCCGCCCTGCGCTTCCACTATGACGAAGCATTACCCATCACCGCCCACCGCGACGAGATCCGCAAGGCCCTCGAGCAGCACCAAGTGGTTGTCATCTGCGGGGCAACGGGGTCGGGCAAGACGACTCAGATCCCGAAGCTCTGTCTCGAACTCGGTCGGGGTACCAAGGGGCTGATTGGTCATACGCAGCCGCGTCGGATTGCGGCGCGTGCCATCGCGGCCCGTCTCGCTGCTGAACTCGGCACAACGGTGGGCGGGGTAGTGGGATACCAGGTGAGGTTCACGGACAGGACCAGCCGGCAGTCGCGCATCAAGGTGATGACCGACGGCATCCTGCTCAAGGAGCTGGAGCGCGACCGGATCCTGCGCCGCTACGACACGCTGATCATCGACGAGGCGCACGAGCGCAGCCTCAACATCGACTTCCTGTTCGGCGTGCTCAAGGGGCTGCTGCCGCGACGCCCGGACCTCAAGCTCATCATCACCTCCGCCACGATCGACACTGCGCGCTTTGCGGATTTCTTCGGGGGAGCGCCGGTCATCGAGGTGTCGGGACGGGGCTACCCCGTCGAGACCCGTTACCGTCCGCTGCATGGTGAGGACGACGATGAAGAGTCCACTGTGCTGTCGCTGCCGGAAGGCGTGCTTGAGGCAGTCAAGGAACTTGATGCGGATGTCAGCAGCAGGGCAGGTGACATCCTGGTGTTCCTGCCCGGCGAAAAGCAGATCCGCGAGGTGACCGAGGTCCTCGAGAAGGCGAAGCTGCGTAATACCGAAATCCTGCCGCTCTATGCGCGGCTCTCTGCCAGCGACCAGGAACGCATCTTTGCACGGCATGCATCGCGTCGCGTCGTGCTGTCGACAAACGTCGCGGAAACCTCGCTGACCGTGCCTGGAGTTCGCTACGTCATCGATTCCGGCCTGGCGCGCATCAGCCGCTACAGCGTGCGCGGCAAGGTGCAACGCTTGCCCATTGAACCGATTTCGCAGGCCAGTGCCGATCAGCGGCTCGGACGCTGCGGTCGCGAGGCCGAAGGCATCTGCATTCGACTGTACGCGGAAGAAGACTTTGCCCAGCGGTCCGCCTTCACGCCGCCCGAGGTGCTGCGTACGAATCTCGCAAGTGTAATCCTGCAGATGGCGGTGCTCGGCCTCGGCGAGCCCGAGCAGTTCCCGTTCCTCGACCAGCCCGACACGCGGCTCGTCAACGATGGCTACCGCCTGTTGCAGGAGCTGAAGGCGGTCGATACCGACAGGCGCGTGACGAGCCTCGGCCGACAGATTGCATCGCTGCCGCTGGATCCCCGGCTCGCGCGCATGCTGCTGGCAGCCACGCATCACCGCTGTCTCACCGAGATGCTCGTCGTTGCGGCGTTCCTCTCCGGGCAAGACCCGCGCGAAAGGCCTCAGGACTCGAAGGCCAAGGCAGACGAGTGCCATGCGAAGATCGCCGACCAGAGATCGGATTTCATCACCGTACTGAATCTGTGGCGGCTGTTCGCGGAGAAGCTCGAGGAGCTGTCCGGCAACCAGTTGCGTAAATGGTGTCGCGAGAATTTCCTCTCCTATCTCCGCTTGCGCGAATGGCAGGACCTGCATGGCCAGCTGTCCGCAGCCATCGAAGATCTGAAATTGAAGCCGACCCTGCAACCGGCGGCTTACGCCGACCTGCATCAGGCGTTGCTGACCGGTTTCCTCGGCTCGATCGGTACGCTGGATGACCGGCGGGAGTACTTCGGCGCCCGGGGCACTCGCTTTGTGATCGCGCCGGGAACGTCGCTCGGTTCACGCACGCCGCAGTGGGTGGTTTCCGCCAGCATGGTGGAGACCACGCGACTGTATGCGCGCATGGTGGCGGCTGTTGAGTCCGGATGGATCGAGTCCGCCGGTTCACACCTGCTGAAGCGGACGCATGCCGAGCCGCACTGGGTCGAAGAGCGCGGGTTCGTTGCAGCCTTCGAGTCGATCACGCTGTACGGCTTGACCCTGACTTCACGTCGTCGGGTGAACTACGGCAATGTGGCACCCCGCGAGGCGCGTGATCTGTTCATCCGTGAAGCGCTGGTCGAAGGGCATTCGACGCTCCGTGCGCCGTTCCTCGAGGCCAATCACCGGCTCAAGGGCGTGGTACAGGGGATCGAGGCGCGGATCCGGCGCCGGGACGTGCTGGCCGATGAACAGGCGCAGTGCGACTTCTATGTCAAGGGTATCCCGGAGCACGTCAATTCCATCCCGACGTTCGATCGCTGGTGGCGCGAAGTGCGGACGCACACGCCGCAGTTGCTCGACATGTCGCTCAAGGATCTCATGCAGCGGGAGGTTCCTGAGGCCACTGAATCCGTGTACCCGGTTACGCTCGAGGTCGGCCGCAACAGGCTGCCTCTCACCTATCGCTTCGAGCCGGGAGCGCCGGACGATGGAGTCACATTGACGGTGCCGCTGCCGTTGCTCGGGCAGCTCTCGGGCGGACAGTTGGGCTGGATCGTGCCGGGCATGCGGCTGGAGAAGATCACCGCCCTGCTGCGGGCTCTCCCGAAGGCCGTGCGCAAGTCATTCGTCCCGGTGCCCGAACACGCCGCGGAAGGCCTGACCGAGATCGGTGCGCGGCCGCAGGCCGATTTCTTCGAGTCTCTGGCGCTGTGGATTGCGCGTCGCGGCGGTCAGGCCACGACGAAGGAAGAAGTCGCGTCGCTGCCGCTGCCGGACTACCTGCAGATGAACCTCGCGATCGTGGACCTCGAGGGCAAGCGGTTGGCTGCAGGGCGCGACCTCCAGCGCCTTCGCCGCCAGTTACGCGCGGGTGCGGTATCGCCGCTCAAGGAAACAGCGGGTGCTGCTGCAACGCTGCGGCGTGAATGGGACTTCGGTGACGTGCCGGCCCAGCGACAGGTCGAGCGAGGAGGCTTGAGCTTCGCCGTGTACCCGGCGCTCAAGGATGCAGGTGACGGCGCGGAGCTCGTCGAACTCGATTCTCCGTTGCTTGCGGAACATGAGACCCGCAGGGGTGTGTTGCGTCTGCTGCTGCTCGCGCTGGCCCAGCAGGTTCGATTCGCGCGCAAGCGCTTTGCCGACCGGAACGATCTGTTGTTGCTCGCTGCAGTGGCCCTGCCAGAAGTGCGGATCGCGGACCGTCTGGCGGAGCGGGTCATCCTCGATGCGTTCCTCGCCGATGAGCAGCCAACGCCGCGGTCCCGGGCCCAGTTCGACGCGGCCATCGAGGGCGGGCGCGATCGTTTCGCCCACTCCCTCGACAGGCTCGAAGCACGCGCCCTTGAGTTCCTGGGTGAACTGAAGAGCGTCCGGCAAAAGCTCCGCGTGCTCACGGCGCCTGCCTGCAAGGCGGCCGTGGCCGACATCGAGCAGCAGCTGGCGGGTCTGTTCCCCAAGGACTTCCTGGAGCGCACGCCACAGTTGCGACTCACCCAGTATCCACGGTACCTCAAGGCGATCGGCAGGCGCCTGGATCGACTGCCCGCGGGAGTCGGCCGCGATGCGGAGCTGCTGCGCACGGTCGAGCCGATCGTTCGCGAATGGCAGGGTCTGCGGCTGGCGGCGGGAGGCCCGTTGCGAGCCTCGCTCCTGCCGGAACTGGCGGCGCTGCGCTGGATGATCGAGGAATTCAGGGTCTCCCTGTTCGCCCAGGACTTGCGAACCGCAGTGCCGGTCTCCCCGCAAAGGATGGCCGCGCAGCTTGAAAAGGCCCGTCAGGAATCGTCAAAACACTAGTACAACCCGCAGCCGTCGGGTCTGCAGCAGTTTTGCGGTGCGATCGTGGAGTGTTACGATCGAATCATGACGCGAAATCCTCATCTTCTTGATTGGCACCCGGCGAGCTGGCACGACCGGCCGGCCACCCAGCAGCCCACTTATGCAGATCCCGAGGCCCTGTCCGCCGCGGTGGGCGCCCTGTCGCGGCTGCCGCCGCTCGTGGTCTCCTGGGAAGTCGACGCGCTGAAGGAGCAGATTGCAAGCGCCCAGCGCGGCGAGCGCTTCGTTCTGCAGGGCGGTGACTGCGCGGAGTCCTTCGAGGACTGCCAGTCCGAGGACATCGTCAAGAAGCTCAAGATCCTGCTGCAGATGAGCCTCGTGCTCATGCACGGCATGAAGAAGCCCGTCGTCCGCATTGGCCGCATGGCAGGCCAGTACGCCAAGCCGCGCTCCGCCGACACCGAAACGCGGGATGGCGTGACGCTGCCGAGCTATCGCGGGGACATCGTCAATCGCCCCGGCTTCACGCTGGAGGACCGCGAGCCGGATCCGCAGTTGCTGTTGCGCGGCTACGAGCGCGCGGCGCTGACGCTGAATTTTGTCCGGTCGCTGATCGACGGCGGTTTTGCAGATTTGCATCACCCCGAGTACTGGAACCTCGACTTCGTGCGCCACTCGCCGCAGTGGCAGGGCTACGAGAAGATCGTGAATTCCATTTCGGATGCGCTCGACTTCTTCGAGGCCGCCAATGGCAGCCCGATGCACGAGTCAAACCGCATCGACTTCTACGCGAGCCACGAGGGCCTGCACCTGCTGTACGAACAGGCGCAGACACGCTACATCGAACGCTCGAAGCGGTGGTACAACCTGTCGACGCACATGCCATGGATCGGCATGCGCACGGCGGCGCTGGACGGCGCGCACGTGGAGTTCTTCCGCGGGATCGCGAATCCGATGGGCATCAAGGTCGGGCCGTCGATGAGCACGGAGTGGGTGCAACAGCTGATAGCGAAGCTGAATCCGAACAACGAGCCGGGACGGATCACGTTGATCCATCGCATGGGCGCGAAGGAAATCGACAAGCGCCTGCCAGGACTGATCCAGGCCGTACGGGCGACGGGCAGTCCCGTCCTGTGGATCTGTGATCCCATGCATGGCAACACCGAAACGGCCACATCGGGTCTCAAGACGCGGCGCTTCGAGAACATCCTGTCCGAGCTTGAAGCCGCCTTCCGCATCCACCGCGACCAGGGTTCGATCCTGGGCGGAGTGCACTTCGAGCTGACGGGCGACGACGTGACGGAATGCACGGGCGGCGCTCGCGGCCTGACGGATGGGGATCTGGCGCGAGCCTACAAGTCGCAGGTCGATCCTCGGCTCAACTACGAGCAGGCGCTGGAACTGGCCATGCGGTTGTCGGGACTCTATCCGCCGAAGCCGCACGGCCCGTCATTCGGCAGGTAGCTCTATAGGCCCATCGTCACCGCGGCCGGGTAGCGAGGAGGCGTCCGACTTCCTCGGCGGGCGCGGCGCGATGCTGCCCGGGTGGCAGTGTGGCGATATCCCAGGGCCCCACGGACCAGCGAATGAGCCGTAGCGTCGGGTGACCGACGGCAGCCGTCATGCGCCGCACCTGGCGATTGCGTCCTTCCCGAATCGTGATCTTGAGCCAGCTCGTCGGGATCGCGACGCGCTTGCGGATGGGGGGGTCCCGGGGCCACAGCCACGACGGTTCCTCGACCTGTTCCACTTCGGCCGGTTGCGTCGGGCCGTCGTTCAGCGTGACGCCAGGGCGCAACAAAGCGAGCGCCGTCTCGTCCGGGATGTTTTCCACCTGGACGTAGTAGGTCTTGGGCAACTTCCAGCGAGGATGGCTGAGCCGGGCCTGCAACGGGCCGTCATTGGTCAAGAGCAGCAGGCCCTCGCTGTCAAAGTCCAGCCGGCCGGCGGGATGGAAGCCAGGCAGATGCAGAAAATCGCGTAAAGTCCGCCGTTCGTCCTCCTTGGCGAAGCGGGTCAGGACCTCGAACGGTTTATTGAACAGCACCAGCGACATAATAATTACCCGACACCATGTCAGCCGCCGCCTCCCAATTCAAGTCGGAAGTCTTCGACCCCGGCTGCCGCCTCTGCCCAAGGCTCGCGAACTTCCTCGAGGAAGGGCAACGCGAGCATCCCGGTTATCACTGTGCGCCCGTAGCGCCATTCGGTGCTGCCGCGGCGCGCCTGCTCATCGTTGGCCTGGCCCCCGGCTTCCACGGCGCCAATGCTACTGGCCGGCCATTCACGGGCGATCATGCCGGCCTCATCCTGTACCGCACCCTGCATCGGTTCGGCTTTGCGAGTCGTCCCGAATCGCTCGCCGCCGACGATGGTCTTGAACTGCTCGACTGCCGCATCACCAACGCGGTCAAGTGTGTTCCGCCGCAAAACAAGCCGCTGCCCGCGGAGATCAAGCAATGCAACGGCTACCTGAGCAATGAGCTCAGAGGCCTCAAGCCTGGCAGTGTGGTGCTGTCGCTGGGGCTGATCTCGCACAATGCCGTGCTGCGCGCGCTGGCCATCAAGCCGTCTGCCTGCCGCTTCGCGCATGGCGCCGAGCATGCCTTGCCCCACGGCCGTGTGCTGCTCGATTCTTATCACTGCAGTCGCTACAACACGAACACACGTCGCCTGACGGAAGAGATGTTCACAGGTGTATTCACCAGGGCGCGCGCGCTGCTGGATGCGGGTTAAGGGGCGATCGGATGGCCGCATTCGATGCCAAAGCATTTCTCGCCACGCTCACCACGCGGCCCGGCGTCTATCGAATGCTGTCGGCTCAGGGCGAGATCATGTACCTCGGCAAGGCGCGCAATCTCAAGTCGCGTGTGAGCAGCTACTTCGCCGGCAAGGGCCTCAACGCCAAGACGATGGCGATGGTCGAACAGATCGCCGGCATCGAGGTCACGGCGACGGCATCCGATACGGAGGCGCTGCTGCTCGAGTTCAACCTGATCAAGCAGCACCGTCCGCGTTACAACATTTCGCTGCGCGACGACAAGAGTTTCCCGTTCCTGTACCTCTCCACGCAGCAGTCCTATCCGCGCCTGTCGTTCTACCGGGGTAGCCGCAAGATCCCCGGCCGGTTCTTCGGCCCCTATCCCAGCGCGCGGGCGACGCGTGAAACCCAGCTGTTGTTGCAGAAGCTGTTCAAGCTGCGCACCTGCGAGGACACCTTCTTCGCGAATCGCACCCGGCCCTGCCTGCAGTACCAGATCAAGCGCTGTTCGGGTCCCTGCGTCGGTCTCGCGGACGAGCAGAGCTACGGACAGGACGTGAAGGATGCGATTGCCGTTCTCGAGGGTCGCGATCGCGAGTTGCGCGACGACCTCGCGGCGCGCATGGAGGCGGCAGCGGCGAGCCTTGAGTTCGAGAAGGCGGCGCGATTGCGAGACCAGGTCTCTGCCATCAAGGAGATCCAGGCGAGCCAGTCGATTACCCGGCTCGCCGAGCAGGACATCGATGCCGTGGCGCTTGTGTCGGAAAGCGGGCGCCATTGCGTTGCGGTCGTTTTCCTGCGCGGGGGGCGCAACCTCGGTAGCAGCAGTTACTTCCCGCGCCCGGGTCTCGCGGAATCCGGCGAGCTGCTCAGTGCCTTTCTCGCGCAGTACTACCTGACCCGCGAAGTGCCGAGCGAGATCCTCGTCAGCGAAGGGATCGAGGATGCCGACGTGCTGGAGCAGGCATTCTCGGAGCGGGCGGGCAGGGCAGTGGCGATTCGCCCGAAAGTCCGGGGCGCGCGTGCGCGCTGGCTCGAGATGGCGCGTTCCAACGCCGAGCTCAGCTTGCGGATGCGCGAAGCGAATGCCGCGACGGTTGCCGAGCAGCTGACCGCCATAGCGGTCGCCCTGGGGCTGTCTTCATCTCCGCGGCGGATCGAATGCTTCGACATCAGCCATACGATGGGCGAGTCGACAGTGGCCTCATGCGTGGTCTGCGGGCCCGAAGGTCCTATCAAGAGCGACTATCGCCGCTTCAATATTGAAGGCGTGGCGGCCGGCGACGACTACGGCGCCATGCGGCAGGCCCTTGAACGGCGGTATTCGCGGCTGCAGCGCGAAGAGGCGGTGATGCCGGACCTGCTGCTGATCGACGGCGGGCCGGGGCAGCTCGCCCAGGCCGAATCGGTGCTGTCGGACCTCGGTATCAGTGGGATTGCGCTGGTCGGTGTCGCCAAGGGAGCGGACCGCCGCGTCGGCCAGGAGCGGCTTTTCTTGGCGGGGCAGGAGGTGCCCACTATACTGGCCGCTGACTCCTCCGCATTGCATCTCATCCAGCGGGTTCGCGACGAGGCCCATCGCTTTGCGATTACCGGACATCGACAGCGTCGGGCCAAGGCCAGGACCGAATCCATCCTTGAGACCGTCACCGGCCTCGGGCCCACCAAGCGCCGCGAGCTGCTGCGCCAGTTCGGTGGCCTCCAGGGTGTCACGCGCGCGAGCGTCGAGGACCTCGCGAAGGTGCGCGGCATCAGCACCCAGCTCGCCGAACAGGTCTACGCAACACTGCACCCCGGCGCCTGAGGCCCTGTCGTGACCTTCCCGATTGCAAATGTCCTGACCATGGCGCGGATCGTGATGATCCCGCTCGTCGTCATCCTGTTCTACTTGCCTTACGCATGGTCTGCACCGGTCGCGGGGCTGGTGTTCGGACTCGCTGCGATTACCGATTTGCTGGATGGCTATCTGGCGCGGCGGCTGGGGCAAACCTCGGCACTCGGCGCATTCCTCGATCCCGTCGCGGACAAGCTGATGGTTGCCGTCGCACTGGTGCTGGTGGCGAGCGGCGATCCGCGATGGTTCATTGTGGTCTCCGCGATCATCATCATCGGCCGGGAGATCACGGTCTCGGCCTTGCGGGAGTGGATGGCCGAGATCGGCGCGCGAGCGAAGGTCGCGGTGTCGAATATGGGCAAATGGAAGACCATCTTCCAGATGGTCGGTCTCTCGTTCCTGCTGTACCGTGACGACTTGCTCGGCCTGCCGATCTATCTGCTCGGGATCATCTTGACCGTTGCGGCGGCGGCGCTGACGCTGTCGTCGATGATTTCCTATCTCAAGGCGGCCTGGCCGGATCTGATGCGGTCGCGGACGCAATGAGAGAATAGGGCGCCAGTTCCGGATTCTTGCCTTGACACCCTGTCGCTAGGACATAGAATATGGCCGCCTTCACAGGCTGCGGGAATAGCTCAGTTGGTAGAGCGCAACCTTGCCAAGGTTGAGGTCGAGAGTTCGAGTCTCTTTTCCCGCTCCATCCCTTGAAATCCCTCCTACTGGCGTCGTGGCGGAGTGGTTACGCAGCGGCCTGCAAAGCCGTGAACGCCGGTTCGATTCCGGCCGACGCCTCCAGGGATTCCTGCCACCGGTCTTCCTCGCAACCGCTCTTCCCGTGACGATCGAGGCCCATCCACAGTTTGTTGCCGCCTTCATGCAGGCGAGCGATGAAGCCGGTCTTGCGGATTACTTCCGTCCCCTCGTGCTGCCACTTTTCAACATGCCGTTCACGCAGTGGCCGGGATGCTGTGCGGGGAATTGCCTGCCTTGCGCCCAGACGCTCGTTGCTGTGGCGCTCAAGACCTACAGCCTGCTTGGGCTTGAGCCTCGAGAAGCATGAAGAAGTGGTGCCGTCGAGGAACTCAAGTTCTTCGACGAGTCGAAGGTGCCGATCCAGACGAGTCCCGCCGTAAACGGGTCCCCGACGCGTATTTAAGTACGTACTTACGCGCAGCCAAACCGTTAAGATGCTCGTCTGCTCCGGCAATGCGTGGCATGGTTGATGCCGAGCAGCCGACGCTGGCGCGTCAGACGCCAAGTGTCAGGCCAAAGAGGCCTAGGGCAAGGCTCGAAGCACGAGCCCGCGTCGATCATCCATTCGCAGCCGGCCGGTCCGTTGAGCGGGTTGGCGCC
>CAISDJ010000122.1 GCA_903884105.1 uncultured Pseudomonadota bacterium
AACTCATCGTTTGCAGCACAAGCTCGCCGAGTCCTTCGGGTTTTCCCAGTGGCATTATGACACGCGCAATGCGCTGCTGGTGGAGGTCATTGACGACTCCGGCGCGGTCGGCTGGGGCGAATGCTACGGTCCCGCCGAGGTGACGCAATCCGCGATCGCCTCCTTTTACGCTCCACTGCTGCTCGGCTGGGATCCCTTGAAAAATGAAGCTGCCTGGCAGCACTGTTGGCGGGCGTCGCTCGACTTCGCCATGAAGGGCATCATGATGGGTGCCATTTCCGGCCTCGACATGGCACTGCTCGACCTCAAAGGCAAACTGCTGGGCGTATCCGTCTCGGAACTGATGGGCGGCCGGGTGCGCGATACTGTGGAGTGCTACGCCACCGGAATGTATTTCCGCAAACAGCCGGAAGCGCAGTTGCTGGATACCATTCTTGCGGAAGCCGCCGGATATATGGACCAAGGCTTCCGGGCGCTGAAGATCAAGGTCGGTAAGAACATGGCGTTCGATAGGCAATTGATTGTCGCCATGCGGAATACCTTTCCCGAAATCCGGCTCATGGCAGATTCCAACCACGCCTATGACTTGCCCGAAGCCATCCAAATTGGCCGCCTGCTCGGCGAGCAAAACTATGCCTGGTTCGAGGAGCCGCTATCGCCGCAGCACGCGAAGCAGTTCCGGCAGTTGGCTGACAAAGTGAATGTTCCGCTGGCCACAGGCGAATGCGAGCAGACCCGCTGGGGGTTTCAGTCGCTGCTCGAAAACGGCGGGGTGCAGATTGCCCAGCCGGATCTGGCCTACTGCGGCGGGCCGACCGAGGCGCTGAAAATCCGCGCTATCGCCTCCTCCCTTGGCATCAATACTGTGCCGCACAGCTGGGGCACGCAGCTCAACTTGGCCTGCGCCACCCACTTTCTGGCGACAACCTATGTCGAGCCTGGACGTGCCGAGGTCGCCGAGCCGCTCCTCGAAAAAGATCTCACCCCGAATCCGATGCGGGATGAAATGTATGCCATCGGGCTGGAAACAAATAACGGCACGGTGAAGGTGCCTACCGCACCCGGCCTGGGAGTCGAGCCGGATCGCGCCGCGCTGGCCAGATTTTGTGTTCAAACCACGGAGAAAACTCATGTCAAAATATACGCATCCCATGCTGCTCAACGGGCTGCCCGTCCGGTCGCAAAAATCAATTGATGTCATCAATCCCTCCACCGGCAAGGTGATCGCGCAGGTGCCGGAGGCCTGCCCTGAAGCCATCCAGCAGGTGTTAAACGCGGCGGCGCAGGGGTTTAAAGTTTGGTCGAACACCACGCCGGCCGACCGCAAGCGGATCATCCTGCGTTACGCTGATCTGCTCGAGCAGAACCGCAAACGGATCATTGATCTGCTGATCGCCGAAACCGGCAAGCCGCAGGACAACGCCGAATATGATTTCGGCATGCTAACCACCTGCCTGCGCTTCTTCGTCGAGGAGTTCGAACGGTTAGATCAGCCTGTGCTGCACGATCCGGATGGCCGTTTTCTTCACTACATGCAGCGCCAGCCGCTAGGTGTCGTGGTGGGAATGCTGGCTTGGAACTTTCCGTTGCTGAACCTCGGCTATAAACTGGGCCCCGCCCTGGCCGCCGGCTGTAGTATTATCATCAAGCCGTCCCATCTGACTCCACTGGCCTCCCTGGCAGCCGCCCATTTGGCCAAAGCCGCAGGCGTGCCAGACGGCGTGATCAATGTGATCACCAGCACCGACCATGAGGTCTGGAAATCCGTGCTACAGAGTGACGTCCCGGCCATGGTGACGATGATTGGATCCACCCGCGCCGGACGCGAGGTGATGAATTCCTCCTGCACCAGCATCAAACACTTCTCCGTGGAACTCGGCGGCAATGCCCCGGTGGTCGTGTATCCCGATGCCGACGTACGGGACGCGGCCAACAAGGTAGTGGACCTAAAGTTTGCCAATAGCGGCCAGGTCTGCGTGTCTCCCAACCGCTGCTTCGTTCACGATTCGGTTTACGATCAGTTCGTCGCGGTAGCCAAAAAGCGCGCCGCCTCGGTGAAGATTGGCCCGATGATCACCGACAAAGCCCGGCAGTCTGCGTTGGATCTCGTCA
>CAISDJ010000123.1 GCA_903884105.1 uncultured Pseudomonadota bacterium
GCTGCGCCGATGGCAGCCTGTATACGGGCATATCCATCGAAGTGCTGAGGCGCGTTGACGAGCACAACTCGAGCGACCAGCTCGGTGCCCGCTATACCCGCACGCGCCGGCCTGTGGAGCTCGTTTTTCGTGAGCCCGCGAGTTCCCGTTCGGCAGCTACGCGCAGAGAGCGGGAGATCAAGCGCCTGTCGCGACTGAAGAAGGAGGCGCTGCTTGCCGCGGCGGTCCTGGGCGGCGAAGCGCCGGACGCGCAGTCGTCCACCCGATAATGGCCGAGCCGCTCCCTACGGAGAAAACCAGGATCTGGCGCCGGGCAGTCGCCCTGGTGCTTCTGTGTGTTGCGCTTGCAGCTGTGGCCTCCTCCGAGGCTTTGCATTCCGCGCTGCTGTCGGTTCTTGACGCTAGCGAGCAGATCATCCGGGTACATCCCGTACTAGGGGCTACCCTGTTCGTGTTGTTTGCTGCCGTGTCGGCCTTGATCGCGTTTGTTTCGGTCGCGGTGATCGTGCCGGTCGCGGTTTATACGTGGGGGCAGGCCACCAGCATTCTGCTGCTGTGGTTTGGGTGGATGCTCGGCGGAGTATTCGCGTACGGGATCGCCCGCTTGCTGGGCCGTACAGTGGTTCGGTGGCTCACAGCGGAGGCGGGACTCAAGCGGCTCGAGTCCCGTATCAGTCGCAGCACGCCATTTTCCCTGGTGCTGCTGCTGCAATTGGCTTTGCCCTCTGAGATTCCCGGGTACCTTCTTGGGCTTGTCCGCTATCCGCTGTTCCGGTATCTCGCCGCGCTGGCGCTTGCCGAGTTGCCCTATGCAATCGCAACGGTGCTGCTCGGGGCCAGTTTTCTCGAGCGGCGCAGCTATCTATTGCTGGCATTGGGGCTGGTGCTGGTGGCAGGCAGCCTGTTTGCATTCCAGCGACTTCGGGGCCGGCTCAGGATAGATGCCTAACGGCCGCCCGAATGCCCTGCAGACGACGCGCTGTAAGCCTCGCAACGGACTTGCCCGGCCGCTACCCATGGATCCGGCAGCTTGCTCTTTAAGTCGGTTGGAACCTGAGCTGGATGCTAACGCACCTCTGCCAGTCCTCTATCGCGCCGCACACCTGATCGCAACTCACAAGCCTGCCGGACTACTTGTCCATCGCACTGTGCTCGACAGGCATGAAACCCGCTTTGCGGTGCAGTTCGTGCGCGAGCGCTATCTCGCAATCGTGCGCGGTCACCCAGCCGAGGAAGGGGGCATCGATCACGCACGTGCGCGCGAGTATGACGACGCTGAATGCAGGGCCCAGGCAGACATCGGAGCCCCTCAAGTGGCTATGACGCGATACTGGCGGCGGGCTGCGGTGGAACTGCCCATTCCCATCGACCGCTATCCTGCCAGTCGCTATGCGCTCATGGGAAGGGTGGCAGCAGGTGCTAGCCGACCAGCAAGCTGACACCGGTCGGGAGGCTTCGCCGTAAATGTCTCAACCCTCCGGAGAGGGGTCTGGCAGGGGGCATCAGGGGGGATGGATCGAACCCCATGATCTTGAATGGGCCCCATTCGGACACGCACTCGCTCGGAGACCAGCCGTTCTGGGTGTCGGCCCAGGTCCCGGCTCAACGCGAACTGGCGAGTCGCGTCGTTGATCGGCAGGCCGACGAAGTCCGCGAGTTCGGGGACCGGAATACGCTCCGGCTGGTCTTCGTGCAGGCGTACGATGTATTTTCCGGGCAAGTCGCCTTGCGCGTATGCGTCGCCCCCGGCAAGCGCAACCGCGCAAAAAAGGGCCAATCGCCGCAGGCACCATGGCAGATTCCGCTCGCAATGAGAGTGCATCGATGTCATTCCGATTCCCCGGCAATACCGAACACCTGCAACGCGGTGCCGCGCCGGGCTGCGAGGCGGCCTGCGATCGATGTTTCGCCGCGTGGTTGTCGCTGGCAACTCGCACTTTGACGCCGGCACTAGCGTGTTTATGGATAGTCGGGTTGCTCGGCGGCTGTGCAAGTGCAGGCGGCAGGCCTGCACAGTCGACGCTCGGCTGTGCTCGCGCAGTGGTCAGCCGCCATGTTCCGGCGGGCCAGCCCGACAAACTGACGCATTGCATCGCAGCAGCCATGATTGCGCGCTACTGCAGTGGGACGGAAGCCGTCCTGGCGTCGGTCGGCAAGGAAGCGGCGGATTTGCTGGGCCCTGGCGATGCGGACTGGGCAGACTGGCGGGCAGACCGCACCGGCCTGCGCTGCGCGCGGAACGCGGCTGACGATATGGCAGTTACGCAGTGCTGTCTGGCCACGCTGGGCAGGTGAAGTACCCTTGAGCGAACCGGTCAGATCGCTTGAAATCGCCCTGCAATGGCACCGTCAACGGAGAACCTGTTCAATGAAAGCGTACTCGCCCTGGCGCCGAGCAACCGGAATTTTCGCCGTGCTTGCAGGCTGCGTTGTCTTCGGTCTGGTACCCGCGAATGCAGAAGTGCAGCAGAAGATCGGCACCTTCGCCGGCATGCAGGTGACCTATCGCGTGATCCTGCCCGACCACTACGACGCAACCAAGGCATACCCGACGATCCTGCATTTCGCCGGCGGAGACCAGACACTCCAGATTGTCGAACGCAGCACGGAAGCCGATTGGCGCAAGACGGCCGAACATGAGGGTTATATCGTCATCAGTCCCGCTGCGCCCGACGGCAGGCTGTATTTCGAGCAAGGGGCGCGGATCTTTCCAGCCTTCCTCGATCACGTCCTGAAGTCGTACAAGGTCGCGGGTGGGAAGCTGCATGTCACCGGGCACTCGAACGGTGGCCTGAGTGCCTTCCGCGTGGCATCGCTGTTCCCGCAGTACTTCATTTCCGTGACGGGCTATCCGGGGCTCCTCGACAACGCTCCTGCGGAAGCGCTCGCGGCGTTGCAGCCGCTCTGTCTCTACATGCATGTGGGCGAGCAGGACACCTCGTGGTTGCGTGCAATGCAAGGGGAGTACACGCTCATGAAACAGCGTGGCGCGAACATCCAGTTCGCCATCGAGAAGGGCCAGGGTCATCGTCTGGACGTCACCAAAGACAATCTGCTCAATCGCCTGGTGGGCGAGATCGAGCGTGCGCGGAATGGCTGCGCCTGATCGCGAAGCTACTTCGTCAGTCTTTTCTTGATCAGGTTGTTCGCTAAGCCGAGCCCCAGCACAGCGTAGATCGCGATCACCGCGAGGTGCAGTACGACATGGTCGAGCGGTGCGCCGACCGCCAGCCCGCGCGCAAGGGCCGTGGCATGCGACAAGGGAAACAGCTCGCCAGTGAATCGGACGATCGGAGGCAGCTGCTCTGCGGGAAAGAAGACGCCCGAGACCAGCATCATCGGCATGACGAACAGGCTGAAATAGTAGGTGAACATGTCGTAGGATTTCGCGACTGCGGTGACGACCAGCGCGATCCCCGAGAAGGCCAGCCCCACCAGCAGCACGATTGGCAGGAGCCACAAGGCTGAGAACGATTTGAGCAGCCCGAGTCCGGCCATGACCAGCAGGATGGCGGCGCCTGAGAGTGCGCCCTTGAGGCCCGCCCACACCCATTCTCCGATGACGATGTCCGTGACCGTCATCGGCGCGTGCAGGATGCCTTCCCACGTGCGCTGGTGCTTGAGGCGCGTGAACGCCGAATACAGCGCTTCGAAGGACGCGGAATTCATGACGCTGTAACAGAGCATGCCGGAGCCCAGGAACTCGAGGTAGGTGAGTCCACCGACGGTCGGGAGCAAGCTGCCGATGCCGAAGCCGAAGCCGACCAGCCACAGCAGCGGATCGGCAAGATGCCCGACCAGCGCGGACCCCAGCAGTTGGCGCCACACCAGGTAGTTCCGGTGCACGACATGCAGGAAACGGAACCGGTCTGCAGGTCGTTCAGAAGAGGTGCCCAGTGCGCCCACGACGGGATGGAGGTCAGTCACGCAGGTCTCTTCCCGTCAGCTTGAGGAACACGTCTTCGAGATTGGCAGATCGCCTCAGACTGCGGAGTTCGCTCAGCCCTTCAAGCGTCCTGAGCAGCGGGCCGGGATCGTGGCAGTAGCAGAACGCGGTGTCACCGGCGAGTTCGGACCGTTCCGAATAGCGCTTCCCTGCCGTCTCGAACCACGAGTCGATGCCATCTCCATACACCTCGATGACGGCAGGTTCGATCTCCCGGTCGATCAGTTCGTGGGGCGCGCCCTCCGCAATGATCACGCCCTGGTCCATGATGGCCACTCGATCGCAGAGCCGCTGGGCCTCATCCATGAAATGGGTTGTCAGGATCAGTGTGCGGCCTTCCGTGAGCAGGGTCTTGAGTCTGTCCCACACCAGGTGTCGCGCCTGGGGATCGAGGCCCGTGGTCGGCTCGTCCATGAAGAGGATCTGGGGGTCATTGATCATGGCGCGCGCCAGCGTCAGCCGCCGCTTCATGCCACCCGACAGCGTTTCTATGGGCGCTTTGGCCTTGTCGGTCAATCCCGCAAAGACCAGTAGTCGCTCGACCTGGGCTTCGCATTCGCGTCGCGACAGGCCGAAATACCGGCCGTACATGATCAGGTTTTCCGCTACCGTGAAGTCGGGATCCAGATTGTCGAATTGGGGCACGACGCCGACGCGTGCGCGGGCCTCCCTCGCTTGAGCAGGAACTGGTAGACCCGCCAGTTCGATGGAGCCGCTGTCCGGTGTGGTCAAGCCGAGGCAGCAGCGAAGGGTGGTGGTCTTGCCTGCACCGTTCGGGCCCAACAACCCGAAGCACGTCCCTGATGCCACCTGCAGATTGACTCCGCGGACGACTTCGAGATCACCGTAACGTTTGCGCAGGCCAGCGACTTTGAGCATTGGATCAATCTAGCAGATTCATGGCTCGCAGGTCGGCTGGAGAGCAGTTCCCGGGCACCAGGCCGTGGGGCCTCCTTTGCAAAACTTGACGCTCGATCTTCCCACGCATGGAACCCATGCCGCACAATTGCGGCGCCGGATAAATAACGAGGGGGAATGATGAAGAAGCGACCAGCCTACAAGATCAATCGGCGTACCTTCCTGGGGCAAAGTGCCCTTGCAGTGAGCGTACTGGGCAGCGGCCTGCTGGTCGCGTGTTCACGCGAAAGTTCGCCGGGTGCTGCGGCAGGCAGCACTGCAAGCAGCACGGAAGTCGAAACCGCCTATGGTCGTATCAACGGAACGGTCAACGACGGCATCTTGTCGTTCCGCGGCGTCCCGTACGGTGGTTCGACTGCCGGTGCAGGGCGCTTCATGCCTCCTTCCAGGCCTACGCCGTGGACAGGAGTGCGCGATGCCATCGAACTCGGCCAGCGCGCCCCCCAGCAGTTTGCCGGTGGCGAACCTCCGGAAGTGGCCGCCATGGACCGCAGGGAAGCCATGGGCGAGGACTGCCTGGCGCTGAATGTCTATACACCGAGCACGTCGGCCGCGAATGCAAAGCGGCCCGTCATGGTCTGGCTACATGGAGGCGGCCTGAATTCCGGGTCGGCAGGGTTCGACATCTACAACGGCACGAATCTCGCGAAGGCGCACGACGTCGTTGTCGTCGGTGTCAACCATCGCCTCAATGCGTTCGGCTACCTCTATCTCGCGGATCTGGGTGGAGAGAAGTATTCGCAGGCTGGCAATGTCGGGCACCTCGATATCATTGCTGCGCTCGAATGGGTCCGCGACAACATCGAGCACTTCGGTGGCGATCCGGGCAATGTCACGATTTTCGGCCAGTCGGGGGGCGGGCGGAAAGTCAGCATCCTGCAGGGGATGCCGGCGGCCAAGGGGCTGTTCCACCGGGCCATCATGCAGAGCGGTTCGGCGCTTCGCGGCCAGGACCGTGCCCAGGCAACCGAAAACGCCGATCGCTTTCTCCATTCGCTGGGACTGGACGCGAGCGGCATCGACAAGTTGCAGCAACTGCCCTACGAACAGCTTGTGGAACTGATGGCCAGGGAGCGATTCAATTTCGGCATGGTGGTGGATGGCCACACGCTGCCTGCCAGCATGTTCGAGCCGGGCGCGACGGAGATCTCGGCTGACGTGCCGATCATGCTGGGCACGGTCGAGACGGAGGAAGCCTGGTCGCCGCGCATTCAGATCGATCCGATCGACATGCCGGAACTGGTCCGTCGCGTGAAGGAGGATATCCGTGTCACCGATGCCAACGCCAGGAAGCTCATCGGGGTCTACCAGAACAAGTTCCCGGGTATCGAGAACATCGATGTGTACCTCAAGATGCAGGCCGATGACACGCGCCGCATGGATACGCAGACACTGGCGGACCGCAAGTCCGCCCTCGGCAAGGGAGCCGCCTACGTCTACTACTTCATGTGGCACTCGCCGGTACGCGACGGCAAGATGAAGGCGTATCACACGCTCGACATCCCCTTTGCATTCCGAACCGTGGATGTCGCGCAGTCCATGACGGGCACCGGTCAGGATCGCTACGCCTTGCAGGACCGCATGAGTGCCGCCTGGACCTCGTTCGCCCGTACGGGCAATCCGAATCACGACGGGTTGCCGGCGTGGCCGGCCTATACGGCAGACCAGCGGGCGACGATGATCCTGAACAACGAATGCCAGGTCGCAAACGATCCGAACAAGGATGAACGACAGGCGCTCATCGCCACGCCGCGGGTCGCCTAGCGAGCAGCTTGAGGGTTGAGTGAACGGAGCTCCTGTAGCCGAAACCGGTTGCAGGAGCTTCCTGAAGCCGTTGACCTTTCAGGGGTTTTTGCTGTCGCCGAAGTCAATCCGGGCAAGCGCGGACTGTGCCAGGCGCAGCTGGCGTTGGTGTCGCGCCGTGTCTATGCTAGCGGTACTGAGCCGGAGGCCCGGCCCATCCGTTCAAGGAGTCCCGAAATCATGCGCGCCACCCTCGTCGCTACTTCGCTATTTCTTGGTGTCGGATCGATCGCGCATGCGGCTGACCCGATCGCACTCAAGGTGGAGTACTCCGCCGACTACGTGATGGAGACGGCAGAAGGCGCGATGCGCGGCCGGCTCAACGGTGCGCCCGGCCTTGAGCGTCGTGAGGACCTGGTGGAGGGCACCACCATGGTTTCCATCCGGCGGGATGACAAGAAGGTCCTCTGGATGCTGATGCCCACTGAACGCATGTATATGGAGATGAAGTTCGGGCAGATGGAGGGGGGCAAATCCCGCACCCCGAGTCCCGAGGAATACAAGACGGAGATGACGACCGAGGGCCGTGAGGAAGTCAACGGCGTGATGACCACGAAGTCCAAGGTGATCATGACGGGGGCCGATGGCAGCAAGATGGGGGGGTTCTGGTGGACCACCGACGATGGCTTGCTCGTCAAGATGGACGTCATCAGTGTCGCCAAGGGCGAGAAGATTCGCATGAAGCGCGAGCTCAGCAACATCAAGATCGGTCCGCAGCCCAAGGACCTGTTCGAAATTCCCGCCGGCTACCAGACGATGGGGATGGGATTGGCCGGTGGAATGCTTGGGCTGCCTCGGCCTGCGGAAGACGCGCAGGCAGGGGACAAGCCGGCCGAAGGGCAGCCCGCCGCAGAGCAGCCCAAAAAGAAGAAGGGCTTCGGCTTGAGTGTCCTCAAGGATGCGCTGGACGTGGTTCGTTGAACCGCTGCCTCCCATCGCACCAATACAGGAAGACTTCCATGCATCCTCTCTTGACCGGCGTACTCGGTGTCAGTCTGGGGTTGAGCGGCTTGTCTGCGCAGGCGGACGACATCTGCGAAGGCAAGCAACGGCAGGAAGCCAACGCGATCGTCGCCCGAGCCAAATCGGCGGAGGCAGCGGGCGATCTGAAGGGCGCGCTGCAGCTGGCGCAGTCAAAAGAAGCTCGCGACTGTTCGGACGACGGGGACCTGGTGGCGAAACGGGTCCTGCTGCGTCTTGGCCAGGACGCGGAGAAAGCCGCGCAGCTGTCACAGGCGTTCGACTACTTCTCGAGCGGCTCGCATTACGCAGACGGCAAGCGTGTGGGCCTCGCGCTGCTCAAGGCAAGACCGACCGACCGCTCCTGGGCCGACAATCTGCGCGGCTTCATGGATCGCAATAACTTTGCCGACGGTCTGGCCGAAGTCCAAACCCATGCGCGTGGACAGGCGGTGCGCCTGCTGGCGGAGGAAGAAAAGACTTTTGCAATCCGTACTCCCCATGAGGATCTGCTCTCGGATGCGCGGTCCTGGATGCGGATCGCCGGCGATGAGGCGGCCCCGGATGTGAGACGGCGGATCATCGCGCGGGGCGATCAGTTTGCCGCGCTCGACTATCCCTATGCCCTGCAACAGGCTGTCGCGTACTACGAGCGGGCAGAGCAGAAGGACAAGCAGGGCCAGGTCAAGGCCAAGGCCCGGCAGATTGCCGACAAACTTGCGGGGGGCGACAACTGGAGTGCAGCCGTGGATCTGTATGAGCTTGCCGGTGATGAGGCCAAGGCCGACGCGCTGCGCAAGAGTCGGGAAGTCAGCGCGGCGAAGAAGGAAGAGACGCGCAAGGACAAGTTCGAGAAGGAAACCGGCGATCTGGAGAAGCAGCTCGGCCTCTAACCTTGAGGGGTGACCTCAATGGGCGACCGAGCAAGCTCCGGTCGTTGAGCGAGTGGTGATGCCCTGATACGGCCTCGGCCTTACGTGCCGGGCATCGCGCGGGAAGACCCGGTCCATGATCTTACAATTGCTTACACGGGCGCGTGTCGGTTCGCGCGACCCTAGCGTCAGTTCTGTCTCCCTGCCTGCCACGTGAAGATGACCGACCGGCCCCATATTCTCGTGGTAGATGACGACACCGACATCCGTACGCTGTTGTCGGAGTACCTCGAGGGCCAAGGTTACCGTGCAACAGCAGTGCCCGATGCGAAGGGTATGCGCAAGCTGCTCGAATCAAGCGATGTCGATCTCATCGTGCTCGACCTGATGCTGCCGGGAGAGAGCGGCTTGTCGGTCTGTCGTGACCTGCGCACGCGGTCCCAGGTGCCGATCATCATGCTCACGGCGCTGGGTGAGGAGATCGACAGGATCGTCGGCCTTGAGGTCGGAGCCGATGACTACTTGCCGAAGCCCTTCAATCCCCGCGAGTTGCTCGGACGGATCAGGGCGGTGCTGCGCAGGACCTCGCAGTCGTCCGCGGACGGTGATGAATCCACTGTGATCGCCTATCGCTTCGGCTCTTGGCGGTTGCACCTTCTCAATCGAACCTTGATCGATGCGCAGGGCAACAAGGTTCCGCTCGGTGGGGCGGATTTCAGGCTCCTGTCCTTGTTGCTCTCCCATGGGAACAAGGTGGTGTCCCGCACCCGATTGATGGAGATGATGCACGGTCGCGAGATGGACCCTTTTGATCGCAGTATCGACGTTGGCATCAGTCGCTTGCGGCAGGCGCTGCGGGATACAGCGAAGTCGCCGGAAATCATCAAGACGGTCTATGGAGAAGGCTACGTGATGGGCGTCAAGGTCGGGCAGGAGTAGCCGGCCGTGACGCTGCGCCTGGTTCCCGAGTCACTGTTCGGCCGCCTGATGCTGGCGCTGGTCGCTGCAGTTGGCATCACGCTGTTGGTGGCAGTGCTGCTGATCGTCAGGGAACGGCGCGATCTGGCGTTTCTCGGGACCGGTGCATGGGGCACGGCGCAGCTCATCGCCGACACAAGCACCTCGCTGGCTGGCCTGCCGCCGTTCGAGCGTGAAGCGGCAGTTGCGAAGCTGCGCAAGGAAACGCTCTCCACCGACGACGAGCCACGCCCACGTCCGGCTCCGCCCCGCTTCGACCCCGCTTCGACAGCCAGAGCGTACGAGCGGCGCATCGAGCGTGAACTCGGGAAAGGCTACGGCGTCAATGTCAGTCCTTCGCGTCCGACCAATGAGCCGGTCATCAGTGTCGGCACGAACCCGCTCCGTCGCTTGCGCCCACCTGAAGTGCCGGATGCCGGTGGTCCACCTGGCGCTGAACGTGGCGTGCCGGTTGCGGGCCCGCCAAGAGGGTCCGGCCCTGGCGGAGAGGGTCGGTCAAGATTTGCCGGCTTCCTCGCCTCAAGGTTCCTCGATGTCAGCGTGCGGCTTCCGGATGGCCAGGCATTGGTTTTTCGTACGGCCGCGCCCCAGCCGGGCCCGCCGATGCCGCAGCAGATCTTCATCGAACTCAGTCTGCTGACTGTGGTTCTGGCGCTGGTGCTGTATTTCATGACGCGCAGCATTACGCGGCCCCTGTCGGATCTTGCGCGAGCAGCAGAAACCGTAGGTAGAGGGGCGCGCCATGTGCCACTTGAGGAGAGAGGTGCAAGAGAAGTCCGCGACGCCACGCACGCATTCAATGCGATGCAGGAAAGATTGCAGCGCTATCTCGATAGCCGTACGCGCGTACTGGCTGCCATGTCCCATGATCTCAGGACGCCGCTGACGAGACTGCGGCTGCGCGCGGAGTCCATCGGCGATCAGCCACTCAGGGACCGCTTCACGGCGGATCTCGACGAATTGAACGAAATGGTCCGCGGCGCATTGGGGCTGTTCCGCGATCTCAACGACGACGAAGCGCTCGAACTCGTTGATGTGGATTCCCTGCTGCGCCAGCTGCAGTCGGAGTTCGGTGAAACGGGCGGGGAGATCCTGTTGCAGGGTTCCGCGGGGCTCCCGGTGCTGGCGCGACCCAAGGCTCTGAAAAGGTGCCTGACGAATCTCCTGCACAACGCCATCAAGTTCGGCGTGCGTGCCCACGTGAACACGAGTGATGGAGCAGCGATCACGATCCGTGTACGTGACGAGGGGCCCGGCATTCCTGCCGAGTATCTCGAGCAGGTCTTTGAACCGTTCTTCCGCGTCGAGTCCTCGCGCAACCGCGATACCGGCGGCACTGGACTCGGGCTGTGTATCGCGCGCGATGTCGCGCAGTCACACGGCGGCAGCGTTACGTTGAGGAATCCTCAAGGGGAAGGCGTCGAGGCGACGTTGGTGCTGCCACGCAATGCAGACGGAACGTCACACTAGACCGGTACACATCGCGACAGATCGAAACAATTGCTTACGGTATGGGTCCGTGGCCATGCCTAGAGTAGGCGCACGGGACTGGCCGTCATGCAGCACGTCCCGATCTCGTCCGTCACCAGAGGTGTTCACATGAAGCTCCGCGCAGTGTTTGCCATCCTGGCCAGCCTCCTGGCTGCGAGCGTGTTTGCGCAAATGCCTCCACCGGGTCCGCCCATGGACATGGATCGCATGGCTTTGCTGCTTGATCTCGATGGCTATCAGAAGACCGAAGTCAAAAAGCTCCTCGATGCGCAGCGCACTGAAATGGACGCGCGTCGCAAGCAATTCGAGGAATCTGGGCAACGTCCGACGCGTGACTTGATGAGGGCAGAGCGCGAGAAGTCGGAGAAGGCGATGATCGAGAGCCTGCAGCAGATCCTGAATGAACTGCAGATCGCGAAATTCAAGGCTCTGACAGAGGGCCCGCGCCCCAACGGCCCGCCGCCCGGTGAACGCCGGGGTGAGGGTGGCCGCCGTCCACAATAATTCCTCAGGCCGCCCTGGAGTGGCGAGCACTCACGCTGGCCACCACGGCGCTGGTCAGCGTGAGTAGGGTCACGGCGCTGAGTGCAAGCGACCAGTGGATGCCGATGACGGCACCCAGCATGCCGACGGTGATGCCGCTGAACATCCTCAACCCGAGACTCGCCATGGAGTAGACGCCGATGACGCGTCCACGCAGCGCAGGGGGCGCGTTGCCCTGTACGAGCGTCTGCGCCATGGAATTGAAAGACAGCTCCATGAATCCCGCGATGAAGAGTAATGGCAGCGCAAGTGCATAGACGGATGTCATTGCGAACGCGCCGAGCGCGGTACACCACAGCATGGCCAGAACGACCGCCGTTCGCGGTTTGGCCCGCAGCAGTCCCTGGCTTTCAAGGACGATGCCTGCAGTCAGCGCACCAGCCGCATCCGCTGCCAACAGCATTCCGTACGTGATTCCCGGGTCGCCGTGCCCGAGGGCTGCGGCAAAGCCCGGCATCTGTGCCTGGTAGCTGTTGCCAACCAGGAATGATGCGCTTCCCGCGAGCACCGTCATCCAGACGATGGTTGGGTTGTCGCGAACGGCCCTCAGGGTTGCGAGCACATCCGCGAAGCCGTGGTTCGCGGAAGACGCAGCCGGCTGTGCGCTACGAAACCCGGGACCGTAAGGGGCCTTCCAGAGCCAGATCGTCAACGGCAGGTAGATCAGGACATTGGCGAAGAGGCCCCAGGAGGGCCCGAGCCAGAGCAACAGTCCGCTGCCGACCGCTGGGCCCAGCAGCATGCCGAGGTAGCGGCCGGTGGCACTCAGTCTCACGGCGCTCTGCAATCGTTCAATGGGCACGATGTCGTGGAGTAGCAGCATGCTGGCCGGTGTCCAGAGCACGCCCGCGATGCCATGAAGCGTCAGCAAGACCACCGCATGCCAGATCTGCAGCGTGCCGGTCAGGAATAGCAGTCCCCAGGCAATGGACACAGCCATGAACAGGAGCATGCCCAACTGGATGATCCGGCGCGGGTCGAAGCGGTCAGCCAGACGGCCCGCATGGATCGAGAACAGCAGGAACGGCAGCCAGTGCGAGATCACGGCAAACCCGCCCAGCGCGGGGGACGAGAACTTGCGGAAGGTGACCCAGTAACTGATCACGTGCTCGACGTTGTCCGCCATCATGGCTGCGGCGGATCCCAGGCAGAACGCGCGGAACCCTGGCGTGCGGAACGCTGCAAATGAGGAGTTGGCCGGTCCCGCGCCTGCAGGACTTCTGGAGGATTCAGCCAAGACAGGAACTCCTGAGCCGCCATAAGGTTCGCTGCCATTATGCCGGACAAAAAAAATCCGGCGCCCGTGAAGGCGCCGGATTTCTGATTCATCGCCGCAGGCTTGCCTGCGTGAAGAAGTCAGTAGCGATGCTTACCAGCGACCGCCGCCGCCGCCGCCGCCACCACCGCCACCACCGCCACCGCCGCGTGAACCGCCAGTCTTTTCCTGGGCTTCGTTCACCTTGAGGGCGCGGCCATCCATCTGGTGGCCGTTCAGGCTCTGAATGGCGCGGGCAGCGTCAGTCTTCGGCATTTCAACGAAACCGAAGCCACGGGGACGGCCCGTGTCGCGGTCGTTGATCAGGGCAACGGAATCAACCGTGCCATGCTGTGAGAAAAGGGCTCGCACCGCGTTTTCGTCTGCGGTGAAAGGGAGGTTACCTACGTAGATTTTGCTCATGAAAAATGCAC
>CAISDJ010000124.1 GCA_903884105.1 uncultured Pseudomonadota bacterium
GGCTGGTACTTCGCGAGGCGGTCGCACCCGAAGCTGCATACGCCCACCAAGCCTCTCAAGGTCGAGTATCTCGAAGGCCTCAATTTCGTCTTAAACGAAGAACCCGACAAGGCGCTCGAAGTATTCCTGCGCATGGTTGCGGTGGACGACGATACTGTCGAAACCCACTTTGCTCTCGGGGCGCTTTATCGCCGACGCGGCGAAGTGAACCTGTCGATCCGCGTCCACGAGAACATCATCGCGCGGCCCTCGCTGCAGACGAGCCACCGTGAGCATGCCTTGTTCGCCCTCGGGGAGGACTACTTCCGGGCCGGACTCTTCGATCGGGCGGAAGAGCTCTTCGAGCGACTCGCGAATGGCAGCGGGCGTTCGCTCGGGGCGCTTCGTTATCTGCTCAGGATTTATGAGCAGCAGGGTGAATGGGTTGACGCGATTGGTGCCTATGAGCGCATCAAGTACCTCGTGTCACCGGAATACCCGACCGCGATCGCCCACTATCTTTGCGAGCTGGCAGAAGCACGGCGCCAAGCCGGAGATCTGCCTGCGGCCCGGGAGCTGCTGCATCGGGTCCGTGCCGAACAAAGGCATTTTCCGCGCAGCGCGTTGCTGAGGGCCGACATCGCCATCGCCGAGAATAATGCGGAGCTCGCTGTCCGGCTCTGCAGGCGAGTCGTGGAGTTGCATCCGCATCTGCTGCCGTTGGTATTGCCGCGATTCATGACGGCACTCCGCGCCACGCAGAATGATTCCATCGCAAGTGCATTTCACGACTGGCTGCAAGCCGCGCCGGCCCGCCGGGCGGACATTGCCTATGCTGCGATCGTGGCTGGTCTTGAATCGGAACCGTTTGTCATTGAGTGCCTGCGGGACTTCATCCGGAGCGATCCAAACCTGGGGGAACTGGTTCCGGCACTCGCGGGTGAGCCTGCGAGCCTGTCTGCACTTCAGCTCAAGTCACTGGCGGGCGCACTTGGCAGGATCTTCCGGCGCACCCATCGCTATCGCTGTGTGGAGTGCGGGCTCGGCAGTGCGACCCACTTCTGGCAATGCCCCGGATGCCGCAGTTGGGATGGATTGGCGCCCGTGGCCAGGCTCGAGGTCGTATCGAGGGCTTCGAATCTCTGAAGCGGGCATGCAAGGTCGGATGTCCGCAAATCTCGCGCTTCCGATCAATTATCCGAGTGGTGACGCGCCCGCCGGCGCTCAAGAATGGATTTCACGTGACCGTCGGGCGGACCCGCAGGTCGCGTGAGTTCACATCCAATCGCTTGAGTCCAAGGAGGGCTTCATGTCACACGTCAATGGAAATTCGGCCGCAACCACCCGGTCCGGGTCAGGCCACAAAGCACGCTGGATCGTCCAGGCACTGATCCTGAGTCTCTTGCCGGCCTTCAGTTGGGCGGGCCCGGTCGACATCAACAAGGCCGACGCTGCTACGCTCGCCAAAGAGCTGAATGGTATCGGCATGTCGCGCGCGCAGGCGATCGTGGCCTACCGTGAGAAGAACGGTGGTTTCAAGAGCGCGGAGGACCTGATGAAGATCAAGGGCATTGGCGCCAAGGTCATTGAGGCCAACCGGGCCAATATCCGTCTGGAGCGGGTCCCGGGCGGGACTGCCAAGCAGCCGGACTAGCGACTCCGCGGGGTGATACGTCGGGTCCTGGGCCCGCGTATCACCCATCTGGTGCCTGACTGGTGACGTCTTGTCATCAAAGCGTGACACCCTGCCGAACCTTGCCGGCGAGAGCCTGGGGTATGATCCCGCTCCAGTCGCCAGTTGGGAGAGGCATGGTGAGTTCCGCACAGATCAAGACCGTAGTATTTCCAGTGGCCGGCCGGGGCACGCGGTTCCTGCCCGCGACCAAGGCAAGCCCGAAGGAGATGCTGCCGGTGGTCGACAAGCCGCTGATCCAGTACGCCGCTGAAGAAGCATTGAGGGCCGGTGCCGACAAGCTGGTGTTCATTACCGGCAGCTCGAAGCGTGCCATCGAGGATCATTTCGATACCGACCACGAACTGGAGGAAGCGCTGAAGGCGCAGGGCAAGGAAGACCTCCTCAAGCTGCTCAAGGACATCGTACCGTCGTATGCGAGCTGCATCTACATCAGGCAGCCATCACCCCTTGGTCTTGGGCACGCGGTGCTGTGCGCCCGGCCCGTGGTCGGCAACGAGCCGTTCTTCATCCACCTTGCCGATGACCTGATCGACGCCGAAGTACCGTGCTTCAAGCAAATGGCTGACGTGTATGCCAAGCACGGTGGCAGTGTTCTGGGTGTTGAACCCGTGGCTCCGAGCGAGACGGACAAGTACGGCATCGTGTCAACCGAGGATAAGCACGGCCGCCTTGCCAAGGTCAGGCAGATCGTCGAAAAGCCCCGGCCGCAGAACGCGCCTTCGAATCTCGCGGTCGTGGGGCGGTACCTGCTCAGCCCGCGCATTTTCGACAAGCTGGAGCACACCGGGCGGGGCGCTGGCGGCGAAATCCAGTTGACCGATGCCATTGCAGACCTGCTGATCGACGAAACCGTGTTTGCCTATGAATTCGAGGGCAAACGCTACGATTGCGGCAGCAAACTGGGGTATCTCCAGGCCACTGTGGAGTTTGGTCTCAAGCACGAGAATCTGGGCGTGCCGTTCGCCAAGTACCTCGCCGGACTCACCGAACGCCTGGCCGGAAAATAAAGCCGCTCAAGGCACCACTTTCCTTGACACTGGCGCCCCCGTTTCCGCAAAATCGCGGCCCTTCCGAGCACCTTCCGTTCCCCGGTAGCTCAGTGGTAGAGCTACGGACTGTTAATCCGTTGGTCGGCGGTTCGAATCCGTCCCGGGGAGCCAATATGCCTAATGAAAACAGCTATTTGAGATAGCGAGTAATCTGGGGCGTTTCCGCCTGTCACAGCCCAGTCACGGCTTTTCACGGTTTCGGTGTCATGTCGTTCTCAGTGGCGGCAGATGGCATGGGGCTGCGAAATGGCAACGATACGCGAGCGTGCAAAGTTAATGACGGCGAAGAGACGATAACGGTCGACAACGTCCAAGTGCGGATGCAGGGGTTCCCATCCCGCACGGCAACGTTCACAACGAGATGAAAGGCCGAGTGCTGGGCCACCACGATTGAAGCGGAGATGGTTGAGGGCAAGCACTTCCGAGGAACGGAAGCGCGCCGCAGAACCCTCACGCAAGCCATCGAGCGCTACCTCGAAGAAGAGGTCCCGAAGAAGAAAGGCGGCGGCGCAATGCCAGCAGGTCACTGCTATGCGTGGTAAGCGGTTAATCCAGACCCATCAGCATGGCACTGTCGATGCCGTCCAGCGCCAATGGGACTGGGCCACGGCACCGCAGAGTGGTGGGGCGTCTTGCTTAGGCTTTGCCGCGTGCCTGTTTATGGCGATGATATGCTCAGCCAACGGCTAATGTGATGGTGGTGCTGCTCGCTTGAAAAATAGACAACCCTTTCGGGCGCTGCGGCCCACGTTAGTGGGCCTGGTGGTGGCCACTTTGGCGTTTACCGCCAGCCCGAGGGCGTTGGCGGCGGACAACGAAGTCGAAGAGCTGTTCGTCACCGCGCGGAAGCGTGAAGAATCGCTCCTCGAGGTGCCGTTTTCGATCAGCGCTCTGAGTGAGCAGACGCTGCGCAGTCACGGCGCGAGCAACCTTGAAGAGTTGTCGCGTACGGTAGCAAACTTTTCGGTGCAGAATCTGGGCCCCGGCCAGAGCCAGATCGCCATCCGCGGCATCTCCGCCGGGCAGACCGTCCGCGATCAGCCGGGCGTCAAAGAGCAGGTCGGTGTCTATCTCGACGAGTCGGTGGTGTCGCTGTCGCTTTTTACGCCGGACCTTGACCTGTTCGACCTCGATCGGGTCGAGGTGTTACGCGGCCCTCAGGGCACCTTGTTCGGTTCGGGGTCGCTTTCGGGAACCGTGCGCTACATTACCCGTCAACCCACGCTCGGAGCCTTCTCCGGTGCGCTTGAAACGACGTTGAACCAAGCGCAGGGTGGTGGCGTGGGGGGTGACCTCAAAGCCGTGGTCAACCTCCCGATTAGCGAACAGGCCGCCCTGCGGATCACCGGTTTTGCGACTCGGTTTCCCGGTTTCATGGATGCCGTTCACCCCGATGGCAGTGTCCATCGCGATGTTAACGACGGCACGCGGCGCGGCTTTCGTGCGGCTCTGCTCTTCAAGCCGACAGAGTCGCTGACCATTACGCCCCGTGTGCAGCTACAGAAGATTGAGGTTGATGGCTTCAACCGCGTCGATCTGTTCAATATTTTGGGCAATCCCTACACCACCACCCGGGAGCCAGTGGCGTTAGGCGGAAGCCGCCAGTACACCCAGCTCAAAGAAAAGTTTACGGACCGGTTTTTGCTCGCGGACCTGACCGTGCAGCTCGACCTAGACCAGCTGCGTTTGACATCGATTTCCAGCTACACGGAGCGTAGCGTGCTGGTGTTGCGGGATGCGACGGCGCTGACTGCCTCAATTTTGGGAGGCTCCCTCGGTCTGGCGCCGGCGGTGTACACCTTGGATGGGCCGTTGGCCGATACCACGGAGGTGAGTTCCTACACGCAGGAAATTCGCCTCGCGTCGCGTGGTGGTGGGCGTTTTCAGTGGGTCGTTGGTGGTTTTTATGCCGATGTGAACCGCGACTATGCCCAGACGCTGATGGTCGCTGGTTTCTCGGCGGCCACCGGTATCGCGACGCAGGGGGTGGCGGCACCGACAGACGCGGTTTATTTTTCGACGGTTCCTTATCAGCAGCAGCAATACGCGCTGTTTGGCGAGGCGAGCTATGCTGTCACCGACAGACTGACGGCAACGGCGGGCCTGCGCTTTGCGGACTATCAGGAAAACCGCACCCTGACGTTCGACGGCATTTTTGCCGATACCACCATCGCGGTCCCGGGTAAAACGCAGGCAGAGCATCTCGCCCCACGCCTGATGGTGGCGTTTGCTGCCACCGCGGATGTCACGCTGAATGCTCAAGTTTCCAGTGGCTTCCGCTTGGGGGGAATCAACGACCCGCTCAACCGTCCGCTGTGCACCCCTGGCGATTTCGCCACCTTCGGCGCCATCGCCACACCGAGCTTCAAGCATGAGACGGTGTGGAACTATGAAGCGGGGTTGAAAACCCGGCTGGGCGGCAGGGGAATGCTGTCGGTCGCAGGTTTTTACGCCGACATCAGCCACCTGCAGGCCACCATCGACGCCGGCAGTTGTTCCTCGCGGATCATTGCCAATGTGCCTAGTGCCAAGGCCACCGGCTTCGACGTCGAATTCAGCTACCGACTCAGCGAATCCTTCGAGGTGGCCACCACCGCGTCTTATAACGACGCCAAGCTCACCTCGAGCCTGCGGGACGTGGCTGGCACTCCGCTCCAGGGGCTGCGTGAAGGTAACCGCCTGCCGACCGTGCCGAAGCTACAGGCCTCGCTCAGTCTCGGCTACGAGCGCGCTGTTACCGCGGACACGGACCTGTTCTCGAATTTCGTCTGGCAGTATGTGGGCAAGCGTTTTACGCAGATCGCCGACCAGGAAAACGACCCGGCGACGGTGAATCTATTCCGCAATGTCGGCGCCACCACAGTGGCACAGTTGTTCGTTCCACTGTCTCTGCCTGCGTATGCGATGGCGAACCTGCGGGTTGGTGTCCGGCGCAAAGACTGGGAGCTGGCGGCCTTCGTCAATAACCTCGGCGACGAACACGCCAGGCTGGCTATCGACCGTGAACGCGGTCTGCGTGCCCGGTATGGCTTTCTGACCAACCCACCCCGCACCTACGGGGTGAGTGTCCGCAAATCGTTCCAGTGACGATGTGGCGGTATTTTCCTTGCGGCTGCAGCGACCCTTACTTCCAGTAGTTGTTGGCCGCTGCGATCGTCGCGAATTCCATGGCGACGGTTTGCCCAGCGGCGATCAGTAAGGCTGGGTCATCGGCGTAGGCGGGGCGCAGCTTTGCTCGGACGGCGTCGTCGGGCTGCGTGGCCTTCATAATCAGTCTGGCCATCTTCACGGCCAAATGCCGGCCCGCTTCGGGCGTCGCCGTGATCAAAGTATTACCGGGGACCAATACGATGGGTGACGGCGTGGCTGGGCTGTTCATGCGGCTCTGCTCCTGATGGTGGTGCTGGTTAGTCTTTTAAGTCCGTCAGTGAAGCTCGGCATATGGGTCAGAGTCCCCGCAGGTTGGCCGTTCGTTGCTGGGAAGGGTGCTCCCAGAGGGATTCGAACCCTCGTACCAGCGAAACGTTTGCAGGGCTGCCGCCGGCCTGCAAGTCTTCTACGATATCTGTGCCGATAACGATCATGGAGGAAAAGTATAACTCTGAGTTCCCAAAAACGGAATGCCGGATTCCATGTCATGGAATTCAGATCAGATTTATAGACGGTGTATTTGCCGGTAAATTCGGCGCATCCTGACAAAATACTCGTTTGCTTAAGATACTTGCAGGTGTCGGAGACGATTGAGTGGGAGTGAGGGGTGCAACGAATCATTCTCTGACATTGCGCTGATCAATTCAGCGTGCAGATTCCGGGAAGAATCAGGCCAAACGCAGCAATCGGTTTACCGATCGCTGATTTGAATCACTCACGGTGACCAACACGGCGGATCGGTAAACCTCGCGCTCGTCACGCAGCCCGCGGCATTTCAGATCAAACGCAGCGGGTTCGTCGATTCCGTTTGGGCTTGCCGCGGCATAGTTTGTTGCGTCCCCGCCCGTCGTTGGGACAGCCGCCATGTCCGTTGCCGCCCGTGCGCGGCGACCGCGTGCGCCGCCATTTGTCAATCCGCCCGGTTATGGCCGGCACCGACCCGAAACGACGCTGCTGTATCAACTCGTTCAGCAGCACTATCCCGCGTTTCGCGACCTACGTGCCGAGGCTGGCAAGCCGCTTCCAGGGCTGCAGGATGAACGGACAGGGTGATCCGAGGCTCGGGAACGAACGTAGTGGAAGCGGGTACGCCCAATCCGGCCGGTAGATTCCTTCACTTCACGGGCAACACGGCGGCTCTCGTACAGCTGCCGAGCACGATCCAGTGGATGTTTCGAGCCGAGATGGTCATGCTTCAACGCAAAGCGCGCCGCGCTGGACGCAAGCGGCCAGCGCAGTCGAGAAGAAGCGACAATCGCCAACCAGGGAGGGGTCATGTTCCACAGTGCAAGTGTTTTCATGTCCAAGCGGGCACTGGCCGTCGCGGGCTGCCTCATCGTGGGGCCCCAGGCCTTCGCGCAAATCATACTGGAAGAAATCGTCGTTACCGCGCTGAGGCGCGCGGAGAGTCTGCAGGAGACTCCGGCAACGGTCACCGTATTCGATGCAGGCCGCATCAGGGAAGCGGGCATCAAGAGCATGCGGGATTACGTCGGCCTCATGTCGAACATGACGTTGATGGAGACGCAGAACAACGCCTTCGCGTTCGTGAACATCAGGGGCCTGTCGCAGATCCGGAACGTCGATCCGACCGTCGCCGTCGTGGTCGACGGCGTGTTGTCGACGACAAGCCTGTCGTTCTCGCAGGACCTCTACGACATCCAGCAGATCGAAGTCCTGAAGGGCCCACAGGGTGCGCTCTATGGTCGCAATGCATCGGGTGGCGCCATCAACATCACGACGAAGCAGCCGCAGCCGGAGCTCGAAGCGTTCCTCAGGGGCGGTTACGGCAACGGCCGCAACAAGACGGCCTCCGGCGTCGTGAGCGGGCCGGTCATCGGCAAAACGATGCTCGGTCGGCTCGTCGTCGGATATCAGGACGCCGCGGGCTGGCGCGACAACGTCGCAACCGGTGACAAGGTGGATCCTTACAAGAATCTCACGGTCGCGGGCAAACTGCTCTGGAACTCGAAAGACGATGTGACATTGGATCTGCGTCTCTCGTACGCCCGCACGGAATCCACCGGATCGCAGTTCGTCTCGAACGCGCCGAATTTCGTCAGCGGCTTTCCAGGCAATGCGCAGTTTCCGGGCAATGGCGCCGCGGCGCCGCTGCCGGAGCTGCCGGCGTCGATTCGAGCGCTGATCGGTGACCCGAACAATACGAGCGTGAAGCATCAGGGGAACGAGCCCGGAATGGATGACCGTGAGGCCACGGTGGCTAGTGTGAAACTGGATTGGCAAACCGCATTCGGCACTTTGACTTCGGTGACCTCATACGATCGGCTCGATCATGTGACGGCCGCCGAGCAGTTTGCCTACTACCCGTTTGTGCAGGTCGCGGGCACGCCGGGTGCCGGCACCCACCCCGCCAGTGTCGTCGTGCCTGCATCCGCTGCATCTCTCGCCGCAGCCGGCACGGGCCAGAATCTCACGTTCGGCCAGAACCGCTTCCACGACGCCGTGAGCCAGGAGTTGCGCTTCACGTCGCCTGAGAATCGGCGGTGGCGCTGGATCGCCGGTGCGTACTACGTGCAGACGGATCTCGACGTGATGATCTCGATCAACAACGACTTCGGCATGGGGTTCGCCGAGCAACGGACCAGCCCGAACATCGGCGGCATCAATCCCACCGTCACCTGGTCACAGCGCTTCCTTGCGCCCCTGATACCCCTGGTCGGAGTGCCGGCCGCGCTCGCGCTGGATCCGAACAGCAATCCGAATGCACTGGCCTACAACTTCGACAGCAATCACAACACGGCGTACGCGGCGTTCGGGCAATTGAACTACGACTGGCTCGATGACCTTGAGCTCTCGTTCGCCCTGCGCTACGACCGCGACGAGCGTGCGCTCACGATCAAGACGCCCGCCCAGTTCCTGCCGGTTCTCTCGTTTCCGAGCGGCCGCTCCGGCGACGTGCGCAAGGAAGCGTTCGATTCGGTGCAACCCAAGCTCACGGTCAGCTGGCACCCGAACAAGCAATGGACGCTGTATGGCACCTACGCGGAAGGGTTTCGCAGCGGCGGCTTCAATTTGAGCGGCGTATCCGCGGGCGTGACGACGTTGATCAACGCGGGCGTGCCGGGCCTGCCCCTCGGCGCGCAAGATTCGTTCAAGCAGGAAGACACGAGGGGCGCGGAGCTCGGTCTGAAGTCCACGCTGCTCGAAGGCAGGCTGCGTTTCGGCGGTGCGCTGTTCTACAACGAGGTGGACAACGCGTTCACGTTCGTGTTCGTTGCGCCGTTCACGGCTCAGACCACGCGCAATATCAAGGCGGCGAAGATCAGAGGTGCCGAGGCGAGCGTTGCATGGCTCGCGACGGATCGGCTCGAGCTGGATGTGGGCCTGGGCCTGCTCGATTCGCAGATCACCGGCAGCGACTGGGCCGGCGCCGGCGGCATCAGCATCATCGGCAAGAAGCTGCCGCAGAATCCCGATTCGACGTTGAATGTGGGCATCGGCTATCGCGGGCACATCTTCGGTAATCATGAATGGTTTTCCCGGCTCGACTATCAGCGGCTCGGCGAGGTGTTCTGGGAACCGGAGAACTTCGTCGCCCGCGATCCGCTGAATTTGCTCGACGTTCGCGGCGGCATCAGGAGCGCGGGTGGTCTGGAGCTGGTCGGCTGGATCAAGAACGTGACCGGCCAGGACTGGATAGCCGAAGAAGAGAATCCAAACGGCCTTGTCTACTATGGCAAGCCGCGCCAGTATGGCGTCGAGTTGACGTACCGTTTCTGAGTTCCGCGTCTGCCTGGCTTTGCGGTCCTCCTCGAGGAACCCGATGAAATGCCCACACGGCAAGACGCCAGATCTGAAACCCACCTGCCGCTGATCCCTAGTTCGAGGCGGTCGTTCTGGATCTGCACTCTCGCCGGGCGGCGGGCTGGTCGATGCGTCAGGGCAGATGGCTTCGATTACATCGAGACGTTCTACAATCCGACCCGGAGACGCTCGCCGCTGGGGTATCTCAGCCCTGCCTGTTCAGTACGAAGGGCAGGGGCAGTTAGCTTAAGGTGGTGTCTATTGAACCGGCGGCAGGCCAGAATAGACAAGTAGAGGGTTGGTGGTAAATGCAGTTAAATAATAAGTAAAACAATAAGGATGCGGCATGTTTCATTTATTAGATAAAGAAAGAACGATTGCAGGCCCAGGCTTTAATCGTTGGCTTGTGCCACCGGCGGCACTGGCAATCCATTTATGTATTGGTATGGCGTATGGCTTCTCGGTATTTTGGTTGCCACTATCCAAAGCCTTGGGCGTTTCACAAGGCGGCACTGAAGCGATTGCATGTGCGGCTGATGTTGGCGTTTTTGCACAACTATTCACAACATCTTGTGATTGGCAAATATCCACACTCGGCTGGATGTACACCATGTTCTTTGTATTGCTCGGCTCATCTGCCGCGACATGGGGTGGATGGTTAGAACGTGCAGGTCCACGTAAGGCGAGTGTGGTTGCCGCGTTCTGTTGGTGCGGTGGCATGCTGTTTTCAGCCTTGGGCGTTTATCTTCACCAGTTCTGGATGATGATTTTGGGAGCAGGGGTCATTGGTGGTATTGGCTTGGGTCTGGGCTATATTTCTCCGGTTTCCACATTGATCGAATGGTTCCCGGACCGTCGCGGTATGGCAACGGGCATGGCGATTATGGGTTTTGGTGGCGGCGCCATGATTGGATCGCCATTAGCCGCAATGCTCATGAAACACTTTGCTACCCCAACAAGCGTCGGCGTAGCACAAACTTTCGTTGTAATGGCTTTGGGTTATTTTGTTTATATGATGGCTGGCGCATTTGGCTACCGTATTCCTGCAAGTGGCTGGAAGCCTGCTGGTTGGACTCCACCTGCCCATCAAGCTAACAACGCAATGATTACCAGGCGTAGTGTGAGCGTTAAAAAAGTATGGGGCATTCCACAGTTCTGGTTGGTGTGGATGGTTTTATGTATGAACGTTTCTGCGGGTATTGGTGTGATTGGCATGGCTTCACCAATGTTGCAAGAAGTGTTTGCGGGTAGCTTAATCGGCGTCCAACAAACGTTCACTGA
>CAISDJ010000125.1 GCA_903884105.1 uncultured Pseudomonadota bacterium
AGCTGTCCTCGAGCCAGCAGACGGAAGTGAACCTCCCGTACATCACTGCGGATGCGTCTGGCCCCAAGCATCTCAGCATCAAGCTGACGCGTGCCAAGCTCGAGTCGCTGGTCGAGGAACTGGTGCAGAGGACCATCGGACCGTGCAAGACGGCCCTCAAGGATGCGGGCATCTCCATGAGCGACGTCGCCGAGGTCATCCTCGTCGGCGGCCAGACCCGCATGCCGATGGTGCAGCAGGCCGTAAAGGACTTTTTCGGCAAGGAACCGCGTCGCGACGTGAACCCCGATGAGGCCGTGGCCGTGGGCGCCGCGATTCAGGGCGGCGTGCTGTCCGGCGAAGTGAAGGACGTGCTGCTGCTTGACGTGACTCCGCTGTCGCTCGGCATCGAGACGATGGGCGGCGTCATGACGAAGGTCATCGAAAAGAACACGACCATCCCGACCAAGGCGAACCAGGTGTTCTCGACGGCGGATGACAACCAGGGTGCCGTGACCATCCACGTGCTGCAGGGTGAGCGGCAGCGTTCCAGCGACAACAAGTCGCTCGGCCAGTTCAACCTCGAGGGCATTCCCCCGGCGCCGCGCGGCATGCCGCAGATCGAAGTCGGTTTCGACATCGATGCGAACGGTATCCTGAACGTGTCCGCGAAGGACAAGGCGACGGGCAAGGAGCAGCGGATCGTCATCAAGGCGTCGAGCGGCCTGTCCGAAGCCGAGATCAAGCGGATGGTGTCGGATGCGGAGGCGCATGCCGAGGAGGATCGCAAGTTCAAAGAGCTCGTCGAGACACGCAATCGTGCCGACCAGCTGCTGCATGCCACCGAAAAGTCGCTGAAGGAACTGGGCGAGAAGGTGAGTGCGGGTGATCGCGCCAAGGCCGAATCCGCGATCGCCGACCTGAAGACGGCGCTCGTAGGCGACGACAAGGACACGATCGAGACGAAGTCGAAGGCGCTGGCCGAAGCCTCGTCGGCGATTGCCCAGCAGGCCTATGCCCAGGCGCAGCCTGAAGCCGCGGCGCAGGGCGCGGCGGGCGGTGGGGAAGACGTCCTCGACGCCGAATTCGAAGAAGTGAAGGACAAGAAGCAGGACGTCTGACTTCTGTCCGGCTCCGGCGTGCCCACCCGGGCGCGTCAGGGCGATATCAAGCGACCGCCGCAGGCTGGAAATGCCTGCGGCGGTTTTTGTGCATGTAACTGGGCGACATTCCGGATCTTATGTCTAAGCGTGATTACTACACCGTCCTCGACGTGCCGAGGACTGCCACGGAAGCGGACATCAAGAAGGCCTACCGGCGCCTCGCCATGAAGCTGCATCCCGACCGCAATCCCGACGACAAGGGCTCGGAGGAGAAATTCAAGGAAGCGAAGGAAGCCTACGAGGTCCTCACGGACGAGCAGAAGCGCGCCACCTATGACCGGTTTGGCCACGAGGGATTGCAGGGCGCTCGCGGCGGCCATGGCGGCTTCGGTGGGGGCGATGCGTTCGGCGACGTCTTCGGTGACGTTTTCGGCGACATCTTCGGTGGCGGGCGCCGCTCGCGCTCCCAGGTGTTCCGGGGCGCAGACCTGCGGTATGAGCTCGAACTGACACTGGAACAGGCCGTATTCGGCGATTCGGTGAACATCGAGTTCACGAGCCTCGGCGAGTGCGAGACCTGCAAGGGCACTGGCGGTGGCCCGAACTCCAAGACCGTCACCTGCGAAACCTGCGAAGGCGTCGGGCAGGTGCGCATGCGCCAGGGCATCCTGTCCATGCAGCAGGCCTGCCCGCGCTGCCGAGGTCGAGGCCAGACCCTCACCGAACCCTGCGACAGTTGCTTGGGTCAAGGCCGGGTTCGCCGCAAGCGCACGCTGAACGTGAAAGTGCCAGCGGGCGTCGACAACGGTGACCGCATCCGGCTGTCCGGTGAGGGAGAGGCGGGTCGCAACGGCGGTCCTGCCGGCGACCTTTACGTTGAAGTGCACGTCAAGGAACACGCGATCTTCGAGCGCGATGCCAGCCACCTGTCCTGCGAAGTGCCGATCAGCTTCGCGACGGCCGCGCTTGGCGGTTCGGTCGAAGTGCCGACCCTCGAGGGCAATGTCGCGCTCAAGATTCCGTCCGAGACACAGTCCGGCCGTAGTTTCCGCCTGAAGGAAAAGGGCGTGAAGCCCGTCCGTGGCGGAGCGACGGGCGACCTCTTTTGCCGCGTGGTCGTTGAAACGCCGGTCAAATTGACCGATGAGCAGCGTGCGCTGTTGCGCGCGTTCGAGGATTCCGTGCAGAAGAGCGACAAGACCCACAGCCCCCGCGAGCGCACCTGGCTTGACGGCGTGAAGCGATTCTTCGAAAACATCGCCAACTGACCGGCCCGGAAGAACACTCATGACAGCGACCCGACTTGCGGTTCTCGGTATCAGCGGCCGCATGGGCCAGGCGATTCTTGGTCAACTCGAGCAGTTTCCCGGCGTGGTCCTGACTGGCGCGCTGGCGTCGCAGACGAGTCGTTGGCTCGGGCAGGACGCGGGTGAGGCCTCCGGCCATGCAACCCAGGGTGCGATTGTCACCTCGGATCCGGTTGCCGCCATTCGGGGGGCGAATGTCGCCATCGACTTCACCCTGCCGGAGGCAACGCCGGCCAACCTGGCTGCTTGTGTGGCTGCGGGATGTCCCATTGTGATTGGCACCACGGGGCACTCGACCGAGGTGCGGTCGGGTATCGATGCGGCGGCCCAGCGGATCCCGGTGCTGCTGGCGCCCAACATGAGTCTTGGTGTGAACTTGTTGCTCAAACTGGCTGATCTTGCAGGCCGTGCGCTCGATACCGACTACGACATCGAGATCTACGAGGCGCATCACCGCCACAAGAAGGATGCGCCTTCGGGGACGGCCCTCAGGATCGGAGAAGTCGTCGCTGCAGCGCGCGGCACGACGCTGGCCGAGTCAGGGGACTTCGTTCGTCACGGCCTGACGGGCGCCCGTCGCACGGGTACGATCGGTTTCTCTGTCATGCGGGGGGGGGATGTGGTTGGCGAGCACGTCCTGACGTTTGCAGGTCCCGGCGAAAGAATCGAACTCGCCCATCGCGCTCATGACCGTTCTGGATTTGCTCGCGGTGCCATCAAGGCCGCGACGTGGATTGTTGGTCGGCCTGCCGGGCTCTACTCGATGCAGGATGTCCTCGGCCTCGAATCGCTCTGACGCGTTGGTTTTGCGATGGACCTGACTCGATTCGTCGCGTAGACTGCCGCCTTCAGCAAGCGCGTATAAAATGTGCGCGGGACGGGTACAGGCCCCTCCCGCCGTTGGCGTGCGCGCGTGAAACTGAATGACGGCGTAAAGGCCGGGAGATAGGGCCGCTAATGAATACACCCGCTGTGCTGGCGCTCGAGGACGGAACGGTCTTTAACGGTCGCTCCATTGGTGCCAAGGGCAATACGACGGGGGAGGTGGTGTTCAATACTGCCATGACCGGGTACCAGGAAATCCTGTCCGACCCATCCTACTGCCGGCAGCTGGTCACCTTGACCTATCCGCACATCGGCAACACGGGGACCAATCCCGAAGATCTGGAATCCTCCGCCATCCACGCCGCAGGCCTGATCGTTCGTGATCTGCCCCTGTTGCACTCGAGCTGGCGTGCGAATGAATCCCTGTCGAGCTTCCTGCAGCGCGGGCGCATCGTCGCCATCGCCGACATCGATACCCGCAAGCTCACGCGCTTGCTGAGGGAGAAGGGCGCGCAGGCTGGCTGCATCATGACGGGCGACGATGTGGATCCGGCGGCCGCCGTGCACGCGGCGCGGCGCTTCCCCGGCTTGAAGGGTATGGACCTCGCCAAGGTCGTCACCACGAAGCGCACTTATCAATGGAACGAAGGCACCAATTGGTCCCTGGAGCAGGGGCAGAAGCCCGCGCGTCCAGGCCAGCGGCTGCATGTGGTGGCCTACGACTTCGGGATCAAGCGGAATATCCTCCGGCTGCTGTCGGATCAGGGCTGCCGCATGACGGTGGTGCCCGCACAGACCCATGCCGATCGTGTGCTTGCGATGAATCCGGACGGGGTCTTCCTGTCGAATGGCCCCGGCGATCCCGAGCCCTGCACCTACGCCATCGACGCCATCAAGCGCATCCTCGAGACTGACGTGCCGGTGTTCGGCATCTGTCTAGGCCACCAGCTGCTGGGTCTCGCGAGTGGTGCCCGCACCATGAAGATGAAGTTCGGACACCATGGTGCGAACCATCCCGTGCTCGACAGCAGCACTGGCAGAGTGCTGATCACCAGTCAGAATCACGGCTTCGCAGTGGACGAATCGACCCTTGGCGAGAACCTGCGAATCACGCACAAGTCGCTGTTCGATGGCACGTTGCAGGGCATCGCCCGCACGGACAGGCCCGCCTTCAGCTTCCAGGGCCACCCGGAAGCGGGGCCGGGGCCCCATGACGTCAAGCACCTGTTCCAGCGCTTCATCCAACTGATGCAGCTGCGGTCCAACCTGGCAACCCGTGGGCGCGGCGGCGTTCGCGGCTGATTGCGGTAGCGACGAAAGAGCCAGCAGAGCATTCAAGAAGAGCCCATGCCCAAGCGCACTGACATCAAGAGCATCCTTATCATCGGCGCAGGCCCGATCGTCATCGGCCAGGCGTGCGAGTTCGACTACTCGGGTGCCCAGGCCTGCAAAGCGCTGCGCGAAGAGGGCTATCGGGTGATCCTGGTGAACTCGAATCCGGCGACAATCATGACTGACCCGGAGACCGCCGACTCGGTCTACATCGAACCGGTGCACTGGCGTACGGTGGAACGCATCATCGCCAAGGAACGTCCCGATGCACTGCTGCCTACCATGGGGGGGCAGACGGCGCTCAACTGCGCGCTGGACCTCGTGCGCGAGGGTGTGCTCGAGAAGTACGGCGTGGAACTCATCGCCGCCTCCCGGGACGCGATCGACATGGCCGAGGATCGCGAGAAGTTCCGCAATGCGATGCGCGAGATCGGCCTCGAGTCACCGCGCTCGCGCATTGCCCACAGCATGGAGGAGGCATTGGCCGTGCAGGCCGAGATCGGCTTCCCGACCGTCATCCGCCCGTCATTCACGCTGGGCGGATCGGGGGGCGGCATTGCGTACAACCGCGACGAGTTGGAAGAGATCGTCGCGCGCGGGCTCGATGCATCGCCGACCAGCGAGGTTCTGCTTGAGGAAGCAGTGCTCGGCTGGAAGGAATACGAGATGGAGGTCGTGCGTGACCGCAAGGACAACTGCATCATCATCTGCTCGATCGAGAACCTCGATCCGATGGGCGTGCATACCGGTGACTCGATCACGGTGGCGCCGGCGCAGACGCTGACCGACCGCGAGTACCAGATCATGCGCGACGCGTCGATCGCCGTGCTGCGCAAGATCGGTGTCGAGTGCGGTGGGTCGAATGTGCAGTTCGCAGTCAATCCGAAGGATGGCCGCATCCTGATCATCGAAATGAACCCGCGCGTGTCGCGGTCATCGGCGCTGGCGTCCAAAGCCACGGGTTTTCCCATCGCCAAGGTCGCGGCAAAGCTCGCGGTCGGTTACACGCTGGATGAACTGAAGAACGACATCACGGGCGGCGCGACGCCGGCCTCGTTCGAACCAACGATCGACTATGTCGTGACCAAGATCCCGCGGTTCACGTTCGAGAAGTTCCCGGGCGCGAACGACCGCCTGACGACGCAGATGAAGTCGGTGGGCGAGGTAATGGCCATCGGCCGCACGTTCCAGGAGTCATTGCAGAAGGCGTTGCGCGGCCTCGAGATCGGTATCGATGGGCTTACTCCGATCAACAAGCTGCCGCTTGGGGCTGAGGAGCAGAGCCGCTTGCGCGAAGAGTTGCGCATGCCGGGACCGGACCGCTTGCGTCACGTGGGCGATGCCTTCCGCAGCGGCATGAGTTTCGACGATGTGCACAAGTATTCGTACATCGATCCGTGGTTCCTCGCGCAGATCGAGGACCTGATCCGCGAGGAGCAGGCGATGATAGACGGCGGGCTTGCCGCGCTCGAGAAGCCGCGCCTGCGCGACCTGAAGCGCAAGGGCTTCGCCGACAGTCGCATCGCGACGCTCGTCGGCGTGGACGAAGCGAGTGTCCGTCGGCGTCGCATCACGTTCGGCCTGCGCCCCGTGTTCAAGCGCGTCGATACCTGCGCCGCCGAATTCTCGACGTCGACCGCATACCTGTACTCGACCTACGAGGAAGAGTGTGAAGCGAATCCGACCAGTCGCAACAAGATCATGATCTTAGGGGGCGGCCCGAACCGGATCGGGCAGGGCATCGAATTCGACTACTGCTGCGTGCATGCGGCGCTCGCGTTGCGGGAAGCAGGGTTCGAGACGATCATGGTGAACTGCAATCCGGAGACAGTCTCGACCGACTATGACACGTCCGATCGCCTGTACTTCGAGCCGCTGACGTTCGAAGACGTGATGGAAGTGATCGACAAGGAAAAGCCCATCGGCGTGATCGTGCAGTACGGCGGCCAGACACCGCTCAAGCTCTGCCGTGCGCTCGAGGCGGCGGGGGCGCCGATCATCGGCACATCGCCGGACGCCATCGATGTGGCTGAAGACCGCGAACGCTTCCAGAAGCTCGTCGATCAGCTCGCGTTGAAGCAGCCGCCGAACTGCACCGCGCGCACCGAAGACCAGGCTGTGGTGATGGCGCGCTCGATTGGCTTCCCGCTGGTTGTGCGGCCGTCCTATGTGCTGGGTGGGCGGGCGATGGAAGTGGTCTTCAACGAGGACGACCTGCGCATCTACATGACCGATGCCGTGAAGGTGTCGAACGATAGTCCGGTGCTGCTTGACCGCTTCCTCGAGCAGGCAATCGAAGTGGATGTCGATGCCATCTCCGACGGCGATGACGTGTTCATCGGCGGCATCATGGAGCACATCGAACAGGCAGGCGTGCACTCCGGGGATTCCGGCTGCTCGCTGCCGCCGAACAGCCTGAGCGCCGAGATCCAGGCTGAGCTCAAGGTGCAGACGCGCAAGCTCGCGCAGGGTCTGAAAGTCATCGGCCTCATGAACATCCAGTTCGCGATCCAGAACGGCGTCATCTATATCCTTGAAGTGAACCCGCGAGCGTCGCGCACAGTGCCGTTCGTGTCGAAGGCAACCGGCGTGCAGCTCGCCAAGGTGGCTGCGCGCGTCATGGCCGGGGCCAAGCTCAAGGACTTGAATGTAGGCGCCGAGCGCAAGCCGGCTTACTTCTCGGTGAAGGAAGCCGTGTTCCCATTCTCCAAGTTCCCGGACGCCGATCCGATCCTCGGACCCGAGATGAAGTCCACGGGCGAAGTGATGGGCACCGGTCGCACGTTCGGCGAGGCGTATGCCAAGGCGCAGGCCGCTTCCGGCGTCACGCTGCCCACGCGGGGCAAGTGTCTCATCAGCGTGCGTGAGCGTGACAAGCCCGGTGCGGCCGTGCTCGCCAAGCGGCTCGTCGCGAAGGGGTTCGAGATAGTTGCCACGGAAGGAACCGCCGCGCTGATCACCGCAGCCGGGGTGGCTTGTGTCCGCGCGAACAAGGTTCGCGAAGGCCGTCCTCATATCGTGGACATGATCAAGAACGACGAGTTCTCGCTGATCGTCAATACGACGGAAGGCAAGCAGGCGACGTTCGAGTCGCGTTCGATCCGTCGCGAGGCGGTCATTCGCAAGGTGACGTACTACACGACGCTAGCCGCGGCCGTGGCCACCTGCGACGCGCTCGAGTACCTCGATGCCGTCGAGGTCAACAAGTTGCAGGATCTGCACAAAGAGGTGGGAACGTGAAGCGCATGCCCCTGACGCTGAAGGGCGCGGAGCGCCTGCGCGCCGAGCTCAGGAGGCTCAAGACGGAAGACCGTCCCCGCGTGATCCAGGCGATCGCCGAGGCGCGCGCCCATGGCGACCTCAGCGAGAACGCGGAGTATCACGCGGCTCGCGAGCAGCAGAGCTTCATCGAAGGCCGCATCAAGGAACTCGAGTCGCATATCTCCAACTGCGAGATCATCGACGTGGGCAGCATGCCCGCCTCGAAGAAGGTGGTGTTCGGCGCAACGGTCGAGCTCCAGGATGAAGGCGATGGCGGCAAGGTGGTCTACCAGATCGTCGGCGAAGCCGAGGCGGACATTCGTGCCGGCCTGATCTCGATCACGTCGCCCATCGCCCGTGCGCTTGTCGGCAAGTCCGAAGGTGATGCGGCCGATGTCGCTGCTCCCGGCGGCGTCCGCTCGTACGAGATCGTGTCGGTCCATTACGTCTAGTGGTGACCACGGCACCGCGCGGCTGGATTCTGGGCCGGCTGGCTACGCTGGTGGCGATGTTCTGGATGGGCAGCCTCTGGACGATCTGCGTTGTGGTGGCCACCGGCCTGTTTTCATTCCTCGACGACCGTCATCTCGCGGGAATGATCGCGGGCCAGTTCTTCCATGTTGCCACCTGGCTCGGAGTTGTGTTCGCCGGTGTGCTGGCGGTATTGCTTGGCGCTGTGGGCCTGCTTACGCGACGCCTCGGAGTCTGGATCGCACTGGCGGTCGTGCCGCCGCTGGCCAACGAAGTCGGTCTGTTGCCCATCATGGAGGCCGCGCGCCAGGCCGGTAACATGGCGTTCTTCGGTAGCCTCCACGTGGGCTCGATAGCGCTGTTCGCGATTGCCGGGATCGCGACGGTGGTGCTGGTACTGCGGCTTACGCGTCCGGCAACATGATGCGCGGCTCGCGCTTCGCCCGGTAGTACACGCCGACATTGCCGATTCGCTGGATCAGTTCGCTCTTGGTGGCGGCCGCCAGGCGATCAAGCAGCAGGTTGCGTTCGTTGCGGTCACCCGTGCGGGCGCGAACCTTGACCAGTTCGTGTGCGCCGAGCGCGATGTCCAGCTCTTGAACGACGCCGGCCGAATCGCCGTCCTGGCCAACCAGCACGACCGGATTCAGGGGGTGGGCCAGGCGGCGCAAATGTTTCTTCTGTTTTTCGGTCAGGTCCATAGGGGAGGGCGCAGTTCAGGTAAGTTAGGGAATAGCCGAATGCCGGGGGCGCAGTTTAGTGAATAATTGAGTTGCCCACCCGGCTTCCGTCTTCCTGAGTCTCCACCTCCTGCCACAGTCATGCCCAAGCGCTCCAAATCCAGTGCCCGTTGGCTGCAAGAGCACGAGTCCGACCCGTACGTGAAGGCGGCTCGCGAGGCCGGCTATCGCTCGCGTGCGATCTACAAACTCGAGGAAATCCAGCGTAGCGACCACATCCTGAAGCCCGGTACCACTGTGGTGGACCTGGGCGCGGCTCCCGGCGGCTGGAGCCAGTTTGTCGGCCGCATGTTCAAGGGAAGGGGCCGCGTGATCGCCACCGACATCCTGCCGATGGGCCATTTGCCGGGGGTGGAGTTCCTGCAGGGCGATTTTTCGGACGAAGCCGTGTTCCAGGCGCTGCTGGACATACTCGGAGACCAGAAGCCCCAACTTGTAATGTCGGATATGGCCCCCAACATGATGGGTGTCGCCGAGGTGGATCATGCGCGTTCGATGCATCTCGTTGACTTAGCAGTGGATTTTGCCGAGAAGACGCTCCCTAAAGGCGGCGATTTCCTGGTGAAGGTGTTCCAGGGCAGGGAATTCCTGCCCCTGATGCAGCGACTGCGTACCCTCTTTGAATCCGTGAAGGTACGCAAGCCGAAGGCATCAAGGTCACGAAGCGTCGAACTTTATCTGTTGGCGCGCAATTTTCGGATGTAGTATCGGGCCGAAGTATAGAATTTTTTGAGGGAAGCAACCTTTGAACGACCTCACCAAGAACATCATCCTGTGGATCGTGATCGCGGTCGTGCTGGCGACAGTAGTCAGCAACTTCAGCGGGCGCGCGGGCACCGTCCAGGAAGTTCCGTATTCCACGTTCCTCACGCAGGTTGAGGCGGGCAGTGTTTCCTCCGTCACATTCAAGGGTGACCAGGTCGTTGGAGTGCGCTCCAACGGAGAACAATTCCTGAGCTACAACCCCGAGACGGACAACTCCGCGCTCATCGGCACGTTGCAGAAGCACAATGTCACGTTCAGTGCGGCGGCGCCTGAGCGCCAGTCGTTCCTGATGCAGTTGTTCATTTCCTCGTTCCCCATCCTGCTGCTGATCGCGGTGTGGGTCTACTTCATGCGGCAGATGCAAGGCGGTGGCAGCGGCCGTGGCGCCATGTCGTTCGGCAAGAGCCGGGCGCGGTTGCTCAATGAAGACCAGGTGCAGGTGACGTTCGCGGACGTCGCCGGTGTCGACGAGGCCAAGGAAGAAGTGGGCGAGATCGTCGAGTTCCTGAAGGACCCCGGCAAGTTCCAGAAGCTCGGCGGCAAGATTCCCCGCGGCGTACTGATGGTCGGCTCGCCCGGTACCGGCAAG
>CAISDJ010000126.1 GCA_903884105.1 uncultured Pseudomonadota bacterium
CCATAGGTGGGCTGTCGGTTGGCGAGACCAAGCCCGAGTTGCTCATGGTGCTCGATCATCTGGGGCCGCTCCTTCCTGCGGACCGGCCGCGGTACCTGATGGGCGTGGGCACTCCCGCCGATATCCTGGCGGCGGTGACTCGCGGCGTCGACATGTTCGATTGCGTGATGCCCACCCGCAACGCCCGCAACGCGTATCTGTTTACCGCCGACGGCGTGCTCAAGCTGCGCAATGCCAAGCACCGTGACAGTGAGCTGCCGATAGACCCGTCGTGCAGCTGCTATGCCTGCGCGAATTTCAGCCGAGCCTACCTCCACCATCTCGACAAGTGCAACGAGATGCTGGGTTCGCAGCTGGCGACCATCCACAACCTGCACTTCTACCAGGAGCTGATGCGCGGTATCCGCAAGTCGGTCCTGGAGGGGCGCTTCGAAGCCTTCAAGAGCGATTTCCTTGCCCGCTACCAATCGCGCGGGCAAGGCGATGCTGCGGAAGGGTCTGCTGACACACCATGACTCCGGAGTATCCGTGATGATCTATTCGCTCGAGCAACAGGTACCTGCGGTGCACGAGAGCTGTTTCGTCGCGCCTAACGCTGCCGTCATCGGCGATGTCGTGCTCGAGCAGGACGCCAGCGTCTGGTTCGGCGTGACAATCCGTGGCGACCGCGAGCGGATCGTGGTGGGCGCTGGCAGCAACGTGCAGGATGGTGCGGTGCTGCACGCCGATCCCGGTTTTCCGCTTGTGATCGGGCGCGATGTCACGGTGGGGCACCTTGCGATGCTGCACGGCTGCACCGTCGGCGACGGATCCCTGATCGGTATCAACGCTGTGGTGCTGAACGGTGCCGTAATCGGCAAGGGTTGCCTGATCGCGGCCAACGCGCTCGTCACCGAGGGCATGCAGGTTCCCGACGGCAGCGTCGTGATGGGATCTCCGGGGAAGGTCGGGCGGGTGCTCGACGACGCCCGACGCGAGCAGCTTGCAGCCAATGCTCTGGGATACGTGAACAACGGCCGGCGTTTTCGTGCGGGCCTGAAAAAAGTCGGAGACTCCTGAGATGTCGGCTGTCAAATCTCCCTGCGTCAACATCTGTGCGCTGGACGACCACGATATTTGCGTGGGCTGCTACCGCAGCGCCGCAGAGATAGCGGCCTGGACCGGCATGACAGAGGATCGCAGGCAGGAGGTGGTTCGTCGCGCCGACGAGCGTTACCGCGAGGCCTGGGGTCCGCAGGCACGCTGAGCGGTCGCGCTCAATGCTCTTCGGTGTGAACCGAGGCCCGTACGCGTGAGATCATCCGGCCGCGCAGCTGCATGATCTCGAAGCCGTAGCGGCCTATTCTCAATCCGACATTGGCTTCGGGAATCGCCTGCAGGTGCTCGAGCATCAGACCGTTCAGCGTCCGCGGGCCGTCGACGGGCAGGTTCCAGTGGAGTGTGCGATTGATGTCGCGGATGGACGCGCCGGCATCGATCAGATAGCTGCCATCAGTTTCCCGCGCGATCTCGGAGGTTTCGTTCTCGAGCCCTGCCGTAAACTCGCCGACGATCTCCTTCAGGATATCTCCGAGCGTCACCAGTCCGAGGACGCTCCCGTACTCATCGACCACGATGCCGGTCCGACGGCGCAATTTCTGGAAGTTGAGCAGCTGCAGGTTTAGCGGGGTGCCTTCGGGCACGTAGTAGGGCTCGTCGGCTGCGCGCTGGATCAATTCACGGTCCACGGTGGTGCCGGTCATGAATTGCCCGAGCATGCGCAGGTGCAGCACGCCCGAAATGTTGCCGATGTCCTCGCGATAGACCGCCACCCGCGAGAACGGCGAGCCCTGCAGCCTGTTCAGCAGCGCCGGGTCGTCGGCGTCGAGATCGAGACCGTAGATCTCCTGACGCGGGACCATGATGTCATCGACCGTGACTTCTTCGAGATCGAGGATGTTGAGCAGCATGCGCCTGTGGCGCGGCGGGATCATCGGTCCCGACTCGTTCACGATGGTGCGCAGTTCCTCGGAATTCAGCGCGTCCTCCGGACGTCGATTGGTGTCGACGCCGAAAATCCGCAGCAGCGCGTTCGAGATCGAGCTCATAAGCCATACCGCCGGCCCCAGTGCTTTCATCAGGGCGTTCAGCACATAGGCGGCGGGGAACGCGATGCGTTCGGGGTGCAGCGCCGCGAGGGTCTTCGGCGTGATCTCGGAGAACACCAGGATGACTACCGTCAGCACGGCAGTGGCGATGGCAATGCCCGCATCGCCGAAGAGCCGGATCGCGATCACCGTGCCGAGCGCCGAGGCGAAGATGTTCACGGCGTTGTTGCCGATCAACAACAGTCCCAGCAACCGATCCGGGCGGTCGAGCAGTTTCAGGGCGAGACGTGCCCCACGGTTTTTCTTGCGGAGGTTCTTCAGGCGATATCGGTTGAGCGACATCAGCCCCGTCTCGGACCCCGAGAAAAACGCTGATAAGAGGAGGCAGACGGCAAGGATGCCGAGCAGCGCTTCTATCGAGGAATCGTTCAAGCGTGGAGAGGCCTTGGGCAGGGAGAGG
>CAISDJ010000127.1 GCA_903884105.1 uncultured Pseudomonadota bacterium
CATTTTCTTGCCATTGCTATCCAACAGATGGAATTCGCGTTCCGGACAGCAGATGGCAAGCGGCACACCGGGAAGACCCGCACCGGTCCCGATGTCCAGGACACGATCGCCCCGCAAAAAAGGCAGGATGCTAAGGCTGTCCAGGATATGCCGGTGGAGTATCTCGCGCGGATCGCTGGTCGCGGTGAGGTTGTACGCCCGGTTCCATCTAATCAGGAGGTCGATGAAGGCCAGCAGCGCGTCACCGTTCGACGGTGATAATTCGATATTGAGCGCCGTCAGCCCCGAAGCAAGTTCTTCGCGCAGCGCGGCAATGGACGGCGGCAGCCCGGCACTCACGCGCGCTGGCGCTCAAGGCGCCCCAGCTTCTTCAGGTGAATGAGCAACAGCGATACCGCGGCGGGTGTAACCCCGGGGATTCGCCCCGCCTGGGCAAGCGTTCCGGGGCGAACGTTTATGAGCTTCTGGCGGACTTCGTTGGACAGACCGTCTACTCGCGCGTAATCCAGATCGCTGGAAAGTACCGCGTCTTCATAGCGTTTCATGCGATCGATCTCGTCACGCTGGCGGTCGATATAGCCTGCGTATTTCGCCTCGATCTCTACTTGTTCGGCCACGTCTTCGGCGACATCCGGAAGAATCCCGAGCCCTGCCAGTGCGGCATGATCAAGTTCCGGACGCTTCAGCAGCTCGGAAACGCGGTATTCGCGTACCAGCGCTTTGCCAACGCGTTGCCCGATGGCATCCGCGGCTGGTGTGCCCGGGTGCACGAAAAGCGCATGGAGTGTTGCGGTATGCGCCTCGATAGCCTCCTGCTTGGCACTGAACCGGGCCCAGCGTTCCGCGCTGACCAAACCCAGCTCTTGAGCTATGGGGGTAAGTCGGCGGTCGGCGTTGTCTTCGCGCAGCAGCAAGCGGTGCTCGGCACGACTGGTGAACATGCGGTAGGGCTCAGCGGTGCCGAGTGTCACGAGGTCATCGACCATCACGCCGATATACGCCTCGTGACGGCGCGGATACCAGGGTTCACGTCCCAGAACGCGGCATGCGGCGTTGATGCCGGCAAGCAGCCCTTGCGCGCCGGCTTCTTCGTAACCCGTGGTGCCGTTGATCTGGCCGGCAAAGAACAGCCCGCTCACAAAGCGTGTTTCCAGCGAGTGATGCAGCCCACGTGGATCGAAAAAATCGTATTCGATAGCGTAACCGGGACGGGTGATATGGGCGTTTTCAAAGCCCTTGATCGATTGCACCAGCGTAATTTGCACATCGAAGGGCAGACTGGTGGAGATGCCGTTGGGGTAAAGCTCGATGGAATCCAGGCCTTCCGGTTCTATGAACACCTGGTGGGAGAGCTTGTCGGCGAAGCGAACCACCTTGTCTTCTACTGAGGGGCAGTAGCGCGGACCAATGCCTTCGATCACGCCCGCATACATCGGTGAACGATGCAGGGAGGCGCGAATGATGTCGTGGGTACGCTCGTTGGTGTATGTGATGTGGCATGGGAGCTGACGGGGATGCTCGGAGGCGCTGCCCATGTAGCTCATGACCGGCACGGGCGTGTCGCCGGGTTGCGCTTCGAGGCCGCTGAAATCGACGGATCGGGCATCTATGCGTGGTGGCGTTCCGGTTTTCAGGCGGCCGACTGCAAATGGCATCTCGCGCAGCCGCGATGCGAGGGCATTGGAGGCCGGGTCGCCCGCCCTTCCGCCGCCGTAGTGCTCCATACCGATGTGGATCAGACCGCCCAGAAAAGTGCCTGTTGCGAGGACGACCGACTCGGACCTGAAGTCGAGCCCCA
>CAISDJ010000128.1 GCA_903884105.1 uncultured Pseudomonadota bacterium
GGACTGACGGAGGGACGGCGAATGAGGTCGGCGGTCAGTTCCAGGGTGGTGGACATGGAGGGGGGCTTTGGGTATTGAAGAGGGGGGGGCGGTTTTATAGCGAAGCGAGCAGGCTGGGGCAAGTCAAAATTCCGGGCGAACCGGCGCAAACGCAACGCGAAGTTGAAATATTACGTTCATGTTGGGAAATGCGGTCATTTTCCTCACGAAGCAGGCGGCGCAGGGCGATATCAATGGACCTGACTGACCGCTTGTAACACGACTGTAATTAAACAGTCCCAGACTTGGGTGGTGCACTTAATCTCCGTCCCCCGGGGGGCGGGCAGTCTAATGAGGTTCGGTACCATGAAATTGTGGCAAATGTTAGGCGCTTCCGTCTTCCTCTCGGGGTTTACTGCGGTTTCGACACCCCAATTAGCCAGCGCGCAGACCGCAATCAAGATTGACGGTTCCAGCACGGTGTTTCCGATTGCCGAAGCGGTGGCGGAAGAATTCCAGATCGCTAAGCGCGGCAAGGTCCGCGTCACTGTCGGGATCGCCGGCACAGGCGGTGGCTTCAAGCGCTTCTGCCGTGGCGAGACGGACATTTCCAACGCTTCGCGCCCCATCCTGAAGGAAGAGATGGACGCCTGCCGTGCCGCGGGGATCAAGTACCTCGAGCTGCCGGTGGCCTTTGACGCGCTGACGGTGGTCGTCAATCCCAAGAACACCTGGGTCAAGAACCTGACGATTGCCGACCTCAAGAAGATGTGGGAGCCGGGCGCCCAGCAGCGGGTGACCCGCTGGAACCAGGTGCGTTCCGAGTGGCCGAACGAGCCGCTGATGCTGTTCGGGGCGGGCGCTGATTCGGGCACGTTCGACTACTTCACCGAGGCGGTCAACGGCAAGGCCAAAGCCAGTCGTGGCGACTACACCGCTAGTGAGGACGACAACGTCCTGGTGCAGGGCGTGGAAAACAACAATAACGCGCTCGGCTACTTTGGCTATGCGTACTACGTCGCCCACAAGGAGCGCATGCGCGCGGTCGAGATCGTCAACCCGAAGGGCCAGCCGGTCGGCCCGAGCATCGACAATGTCAACAACGGCACCTACCAGCCGCTGTCCCGGCCCCTCTTTATCTATGTGCGTGACACCGCTGCAACGCGTCCGGAAGTCAAGGAGTTCATTGAGTTCTACCTGACGAAGGGCGCCGATCTGGTCAAGGAAGTCGGTTATGTACCGCTGCCGGCTGCGTCCTATCAGCTGACCCTGAAGCATTTCAAGGAGCAGAAGCTGGGGACCGTGTTTGGCGGTATCCCGGAAGTGGGTGTGACAATCGAAAGTCTGTTGGCCCGCGAAGGCAAACTCTGACTGGGGCGGCTGACCTCCGGAAGGCGCTACTGCGAGTCCGGAATAGTAATATTGCTGTGATCGAACAGGGGCAGGATACCGGGCTACCGGTTCCTGCCCCTTCTAATTGATGCGGGCCCGCGGACGACGCGGGACAAAGGCAGGTCTAGGTGGGTATGCTTCACCGCGTCGGCGGCCAGCCCCGGCGTTCACAGTATTGACAAGGCTAGTGAGTAAATGAATCCGACCGTGCCTGCTCCTGCAGGGTTCGTCACGCAGACTCGTTACCGCAAGGTCCGGGATCGTATCGTTGAAATGGTGTTGCTGGCTGCGGGCTTGGTCGCGATGCTGACGACGCTCGCCATCGTGGCCATCCTCCTGTACGAGTCCAGCGCTTTCTTCGAGCACGTGACCCTGCGGGAATTCTTTACCGATACTCTGTGGACTCCGCTGTTCGCGGACGCTCACTACGGAATCATGCCGCTGGTGGCTGGCACCCTGACAACGACGATGGTTGCGCTGGTCGTGGCGGTGCCGCTCGGCACCACGATCGCCATTTACCTGAGCGAGTTCGCGCCCAATCGTATTCGCGAGACGGTCAAGCCAATCCTGGAGCTGCTGGGCGCGGTCCCGACGGTCGTATACGGCTACTTTGCCTTGCAGTTTGTGACCCCACTACTGCAGAAGATCATCCCGGGTCTTCCCGGTTTCAACATGCTGAGCGCTGGCCTCGTCATCGGCTTGATGATCGTGCCCTACGTCAGTTCCGTCAGCGAGGATGCAATGCGCGCCGTACCGCGCTACATGCGTGAAGGGTCGTTCGCGATGGGCGCGACCCGCCTGCAGACCGCGTTACGTGTCGTCGTTCCGGGCGCCTTCTCCGGGCTCGCGGCGGCCTTCATTCTCGGCATCTCGCGCGCCGTCGGCGAAACCATGGTGGTCGCAATCGCCGCCGGCATGCAGCCGAACCTGACATTCGATCCGCGCGAACCCGCAGCAACCATCACCGCCTTCATTGTCCAGGTCAGCCTTGGCGACCTGCCCCACGGCAGCATCGGTTACCAGAGCATCTTCGCTGCGGGCCTCGTGCTGATGACGATTACGCTGATCTTCAATGTGATCGGCTTCTTCCTGACGCGGCGCTTCCGGGAGGCCTACTGATGGCCGGTCAGATGCACGAGTCCATCGAGGCGCTGCGTTCGGGGCTGACCCGCCGCAAGCTGTTCGACCGCGTGTTCGTCATCATCGGCCTGACGGTCATGATGGCGTGCCTCGTGCTGCTCGCGATGCTGTTCCTGCAGCTGGTGCGTGACGGCTGGCCGCGCTTCTCCTGGGATTTCCTCACCTCCTTCCCGTCGCGCCGCGCCGAGCAGGCAGGCATTCTGTCGGCATGGGTGGGGACGTCGCTGATGATGCTCGTAACGGCCTTCTGCGCCGTTCCTGTGGGCGTTGCGGCAGCGATCTATCTGGAAGAGTACGCGCCGAAGAACTGGTTTACCGCGATCATCGAGATCAACGTGACCAACCTGGCCGGCGTGCCTTCCATCGTGTACGGCTTGCTGGCCCTCGGTCTGTTTGTCTACCAGTTCGACCTCGGGCAAAGCATCGCGGCTGCCGGACTCACGCTGGCGCTGCTCATCCTGCCGGTGGTCATCGTATCTACGCGTGAAGCGATCAGGGCGGTACCCAAGGCCATCCGCGAGGCCGCCTACGGGCTGGGCGCTACCCGATGGGAAGTGACCAAGGACCACGTGCTGCCCTATTCGACGGGCGGCGTGCTGACGGGCATGATCCTCGGCCTGTCGCGGGCCATCGGCGAAACAGCGCCGATCATCACGATCGGTGCGCTCAGCTTCATCGCCTTTCTGCCGGCGCCGCCGATCTCGGCCGAGCCGCCCTTTGTTTCTTTCCAGTGGCTGAGCGATCCATTCACGGCCATGCCCATCCAGATGTTCAATTGGGTGTCGCGTCCTGACGTGGCCTTCCAGTCCAATGCAGCCGCGGCAGGCGCAATCCTGCTTGGCATGACATTGCTGATGAATGGCGTCGCCATCTGGATCCGCTATCGTTTCCGCAAGAAGATCAACTGGTGAGCGCAGCGGTCTCAAGGATCGCCTGACGGGTGAACATGATGGATTCGACGAACACAGTGCGCCCGGCTGAAGGTGCCGGGTCCGTGACAGATAGTCGCGGTCGCTTGGGGGTCACGATGGACGACACGCGCAAGGCACGCCGCATCGACGTGAAGGCCGCCGTGGAGGGCCTCAATTTCTTCTACGGCCAGAACCAGGCGCTCAAGAACCTGTCGATGCTGATTGCCGACAAGCAGGTGACGGCACTGATCGGGCCGTCGGGCTGTGGCAAGAGCACGTTCCTGCGCTGCTTCAACCGCATGCACGACCTGCAGCCGGATACGCGCTATGAAGGCAGCATCATGCTGCATCCCGAGAACATCAACCTGATCGGCAAGCATGTGGACCCGATCGAGGTCCGCATGCGCATTGGCATGGTGTTCCAGAAGCCGAACCCGTTCCCGAAGTCGGTCTTCGAGAACGTGGCCTACGGCCTGCGGCTGCGCGGCGTGCGCAACCGGGCCTTGCTGGCCGAGGAAGTCGAGAAGGCATTGCGCAATGCGGCCATCTGGGACGAAGTGAAGGACCGTCTGCAGGATTCGGCGCTCGCCTTGTCCGGCGGTCAGATGCAACGCCTGTGCATCGCGCGGGCGCTGGCGACCCGACCGGAAATCCTGTTGTTCGACGAGCCGACCTCGGCACTTGATCCGATTGCGACCGCCCGCATCGAGGAGCTCATTTCGACGCTGCGCGACCAGGTGACCGTCCTGATCGTCACGCACAACATGCAGCAGGCGGCCCGCGTGTCCGACTACACGGCCTTCATGTACCTGGGTGAACTGATCGAATTCGACGAAGCCGCAAAGATCTTCACGAACCCGAGCAAGAAGGCGACCGAAGACTACATTACCGGTCGCTACGGCTAGCCCGCGGCGCGGCGGGTCTCGGCGCAACAGATGACCACGCTCCTGCAAGGCGATCCGACCGAAGGACACACTTCCAGGGCGTTCGATTCGGCCCTCGCGGAGTTGCGACTGAGTGTCGTCGCCATGGGTGGCCTGGTCGTGGATCAGGTTGCGGCCGCCGCCCGCGCGCTGTTGTCTGCCGACATGGATGCAGCTCGTCTCGTTCTCGATCGCGAAGATCGCGTCAATCGCTTCGAGCAGCGGGTCGATCACGACGCCTTCCAGTTGATTGCGCTGCATCAGCCTGTCGCCGGAGACCTCCGCATGGCGCGCGCCATTTCGCGGGCGACGGTCGAGTTCGAACGCGCCGGGGACGAGTCAAAAAAGATTGCACGGTTTGCGCTGCGCCTGGGTGAGGGGGAGCCCCAGGGGCCTGTTGTCGCCGTGGCCCGCTATCTCCGGCACATGGCCGATTTGTCCGTCGACATGCTGCGCGATGCCGTTCGTGCTCTCGACGAATCGGATGCTGCAATGGCTTTCACCGTCGAGCTTCGCGACGCGGAGCTCGATCGTGAATTCCAGGCCGCGCTTCGCCAGATCCTGACGCTTGTCATGGAGGATCAGCGCTACCTCAAGACCACCATCGACACTGTCCTCGCTCTGAAAGGGCTCGAGCGCATCGGCGACCACGCGAAGAACGTGGCCGAGCAGGTGCGCTTCATGCTGAGCGGCGAAAACGTGCGTCACCCGATGCTGCAGCGGGACGGTTGATCCGTCAGCCCGCAGTCCCGGTGCGTTTCGCCCGAGAAAACTAGGCTCTGGCGGTTGTTGCTTCGCGCAGCAGTTCGTTGATGCCGACCTTGGCGCGAGTCTTCGCATCCACGTGCTTCACGATCACGGCGCAATACAGTCCGTACTTGCCGTTCGCGGCGGGCAGTGTTCCTGGCACCACGACGGCACCGGCAGGCACGCGGCCATACAGGATCTCGTCTCGCTCGCGGTCATAGATCCGGGTGCTCTGACCGATGAACACGCCCATCGAGATCACGGCACCTTCCTCGACGATCACGCCTTCGACGATTTCCGACCGGGCGCCGATGAAGCAGTTGTCTTCAATGATCGTGGGGCTTGCCTGCAGCGGTTCGAGCACGCCGCCGAGGCCCACGCCGCCCGACAGATGGACATTCCGTCCCACCTGCGCGCAGGAGCCCACGGTGACCCACGTGTCGACCATCGTGCCTTCCCCGACGTACGCGCCGAGGTTGACGTAGGAGGGCATCAGAATGGCGTTCGGCGCCACGTAGGCACCGCGCCTGACGATGGCTGACGGAACGACCCGTACGCCTTCGGCACGGAACCTGGCCTCGTCATAACCCGAGTACTTGAGCGGTACCTTGTCGAAGAACTGCGTATAGCCGGCGTCGATGATGCGGTTGTCGTGCAGCCGGAACGACAGCAGGACGGCCTTCTTCAGCCACTCGTTGACCCGCCACGTGCCATCGATCTTTTCGGCGACGCGCGCCGCGCCGTTGTCGAGCAGCATCAGCGCCTTGTCGACGGCGTCGCGCACCTCTGCCGGTGCGTTCTTCGCGTTGAGCTCGGCGCGCTTCTCGAAGGCGGCATCGATCAGGGTGGCAAGTGAAGTGTGCGGCATGGCAGCGGACTCGTTGGAGGAAAGGGACTTGACCCCGGGGTCAGCAAGGCTGGCGCCTGGCCAGCAGGAATTCACGGATGCGACGCGCGGCAACGACGCATTCCTCGACGCTGGCGACAAGCGAGATGCGAACGCGGCCCCGACCGGGATTGCCTGTTGCGGTATCGCGGGCGAGATAGCTTCCCGGCAACAGCGTGACGTGCTGTTGCTCGAACAGCTCGCGCGTGAAGCGTTCGTCGTCGCCCACCTGCGGCCAGAAGTAGAAGCCGCCTGCGGGCGATTCGACATCGATCAGGTCGCTCAGGAGCGGCCGCACTTCGCGGAACTTCTGCCGGTAAAGGTTGCGATTCGCCGCAACGTGCGTGTCGTCATTCCACGCGTGCACACTGGCAATCTGCGTCGGCGGCGGCATGGCGCCACCATGGTAAGTACGGTACAGCAGGAAAGACCTGAGCAGCGCAGGGTCGCCCGCGACGATGCCGGAGCGCAGGCCCGGAACGCTCGAGCGCTTGGAGAGACTGTGGAAGACGACGCACCGTTCGAACCGGGAATGCCCGGCGGACAGCGCCGCCTGCAGTAGTCCCGGGGGCGGCGCGTTGTCGTCCGGATACAGATCGGCGTAGCACTCGTCGGCAGCGATGACGAAGTCGTACTGGTCCGCCAGCGCAAGGGCAGCTCGCAAGTAGTCCAGGTTCATCACGGCACCCGTCGGATTCCCGGGATTGCACAGGAACAGCAGCTGGCAGCGCTTCCACACAGCTTCAGGCACGGCGCCGAGATCCGGCAGGTAGTCATTATCCGCAGTCGCGTTCAGGAACACCGGCTCTGCACCCGCGAGCAGCGCTGCACCCTCGTAGATCTGATAGAACGGGTTCGGCATCACCACGGCGGGATTGACCGCCGCATCATTCACCACTGTCTGCACGAAGGCGAACAGCGCTTCGCGCGTGCCGTTCACCGGCAGCACCATGGTTTCCGGATCGAGCGACCCGGTCGGCAAGGTGTAGCGCCGCGTCAGTGCACCAGCCGCCGCCACTCGCAATTCAGGAATACCAAGCGTAGACGGGTAACTGCCGATCGAAGGCAAGGCCGTGCGCAACGCGTCGAGAATGAAGCCGGGTGGCGCATGGCGGGGCTCGCCGATGGACATCGAGATGTGCGGTAGTCCGGCGGGCGGTGTCGCACCCTTGAGCAACAGCCGCAGTCTTTCAAACGGATAGGGGAGGAGCGAGTCCAATCTGGGATTCATGATCGTCCGTGAGACCTATTCGCGCCGGTCGAGGGCTTCCACCAGCTTCTGCTGCAGCCGTTCACGGGCATGCCCATCGAGCGGCTTGCCGTCGTAGTCCGTGATGTAGAACACGTCCTCGGCCCGCTCGCCGATGGTCATGATCTTCGAGGTGTGGATGTCGACACGTTCGGCCATGAACATCTTGCCGATCTCAGACAGCAGGCCTGGGCGGTCGCCTGCAATCAGCTCGAGGATCGTGCGACGGTTGACGCTGTCCTCGCTGAAGTTGATCTGTGTCGCTGTCGAGAACATGCGCACCTGGCGCGGTGCGCGACGGGTGACGGTGACGGCTGCCTGCAGCGGCTTGCCGAGCGCTTCTCGGAGCTGCTGCTCCAGGTCATAGATGCGCGTGCTGTCCGTGAGTTCGCTGCCCGTGTCCTCGAGGACGTGGTAGCAGTCGAGGCTGAAGTCGCCTTCGGTCGGCATGATGCGGGCGTCGACGATGGTGAGTCCCATCTGGTCGAGGAACGCCGTGGTGCGCGCGAAGCTGTGTTGCGTATGCAGTGCGTAGGTCAGTACCGCCGTGCCGCCACGACCCGTCTGCCTGCGGACTGCCACCAGCGGGGTCTTGTCATCGTCAGGACGGGTCGCGAGCAGCTCGGTATGCCAGGCGATTTCGTCTGGTGCGAAGCGCAGAAAGTAGGCTTCCGTGAAGCGCTGCCACACTGCGGTAATGCGCTCCGGCTTCGTCTGCGTCTGCGTCTGCGCGAGCAGTGCCCGGGCCTGGGTCTGGTTCTCGGCAATCAACTCGTCCTTGTCGATCGGGCTCTCGAGGCCGCGGCGCAGCGCCTGTTTGGTGCGCTCGTAGAACTCTGAAAACAGGGATGCCTTCCAGTTGTTCCACAGCTTGGGGTTGGTGCCACGGACGTCGGAGACGGTGAGTACGTAGAGATAGTCGAGATGCGTCTGGTCGCCGACGAAGCGGGCGAAATCGTGGATGACCTTGGGGTCGCTGATGTCCTTCTTCTGGGCAGTCACGGACAGGATGAGGTGGCTCTTGACCAGCCATGCGACCAGCCGCGCGTCGTAGCGAGACAAGCCCTGCTCCAGGCAGAAGGCTTCCGCATCGACTGCACCGAGTTCGGAGTGGTCACCGCCACGGCCCTTGGCGATGTCATGGAATACGGCCGCGAGGTAGGCAAGCTCCGGCTTCGGCAGCGCCTGCATGATGCGGGACAGTGCCGGGAACTCGTCGTTGTACTTCGGCATCGCGAGGCGCCTGAGGTTGCTCACGACGAACAGCGTATGCGCGTCGACCGTATAGGCGTGGAATAGGTCGTACTGCATCCGCCCGACGATGCGGCCGAACGCCGGGATGTAGCGGCCAAGCACACCGTAGAGATTCATTCTCCGCAGTTCGTGCGTCACGCCGACGGGCGCGCTCAGGATGTCGAAGAACAGGCGATGGTTGCGCGGATGCTGCCGGAACTCCTCGTCGATCAGCCAGAGGTGTCGCGTGATCTGCCGGATGGTCGACGCGCGCACGCCGCGGATTTTCGAGTTCTGCTCGAGCACGACGAACACTTCAAGCAACGCCGAAGGGAAGCGGTCAAAGATGTCTTCGCTCGTCACTTCGAGGTAGTCGTTGCGGATCTGGAAGCGGGCATTGACCGGCACCGGCGGGATGCTAAGGTCGGACAGGATGGCTTCGCGGAACAGCTGCAGCAGCAGTTCGTTCAGCAGCGCGACATCCATGGCCGTGCGGTAGTACCGCTGCATGAACTGTTCGACGGCCAGCGTGTAGGTTGCGTCCTCATAGCCGAACATCTTCGCGAGCTTGATCTGGTGGTCGAACAGCAGGCGGTCTTCCCGGCGACCAGTGAGCACGTGTAGCGCGAAGCGCACCTTCCAGAGGAACGCCTGTGCCGTCTTCAGCTTGCGCAGCTCGCTGCGCGTGAGGAAACCGTGGTCGACCAGTGCGTCGAGCGAGTCGGCGCCGAAGTGCCGCTTCGCTACCCAGCCAATGGTCTGGATGTCGCGCAGGCCACCAGGGCTGGCCTTGACGTTGGGTTCAAGGTTGTAGGCGGTGTCGTGATAGCGATGGTGTCGCGCGGTCTGTTCGGCGACCTTGGCTTCAAAGAAGTCCTTCGTTGGCCATACGAGCTCCGGGGCCAGTGCGCGCCGCATGGCCTCGACCAGGATTTCCGGCCCTGCCAGCAGCCGCGCCTCGATCAGGGTGGTTGCGACGCTGACATCGGCGGCGCTTTCGTGCTGGCAGTCGTCGATCGTGCGGACACTGTGGCCCACTTCGAGGCCAATGTCCCACATGAAAGTCAGGAAGCTTTCGAGCTGCGGTTGCCAGGGCGCATGCTCGCTCTTCGGTAGCAGCACCATCACGTCGATATCGGAACAGGGCGTGAGTTCGCCGCGGCCATAGCCGCCCACGGCCAGCAGTGCGATCTCGTCCGCGTGCGGCCCGATGTGCATCTTCCATGCGGAACGCAGCAGCAGATCGACGAGCCGTGCGCGGTCGCGCACCAGCCATTCGATGGGCTCGTCCTCGATGAAACGCTGCCGCAGGCGCGTGTCACCATCGAGCAGTGCGGTACGGAACGTACCGACCGAGAAGCTCCCTTCGGCAAGCGACTTGTCGACACCGGCCAGGTAGTCCCACGCGGGGTCGCTGCCCCGCGTTTCGATCTCTTCCATGTCCTGCGTGGTAACGGTTGGCATGGATTCAGTGAGTCCGGTCGGCGACGCCCAGCGTCAGGACTTCATGGCCTGTCTGGGTGACCAGTACGGTGTGTTCCCACTGCGCTGACAGCGAGTGATCCTTGGTGATGACGGTCCAGCCGTCCGGCAGCAGCCGGATGTTCCGCTTGCCCACGTTCACCATGGGCTCGATGGTGAAGGTCATGCCCGCAGCCAGTTCGAGGCCGGTACCTGGCTCGCCGTAGTGCAGGACCTGCGGGTCCTCATGGAAGGTCTGACCGATGCCATGGCCGCAGTACTCGCGGACGACGGAGAAATGATTGGCCTCGACGTACTGCTGGATCGCGGCGCCCAGGTCGCCAAGCCTGAGTCCGGGCCTGACGGCGCGAATGCCGAGCCACATGGCTTCCCTGGTCACGTCGATCAGCCGCTGCGTGGCAGGCGCTACCTTGCCAACCGTGTACATGCGGCTCGAATCGCCATGCCAGCCATCCTTGATGACGGTGACGTCGATATTGACGATGTCGCCCTGCTTGAGCCGTTTGTCCCCCGGAATCCCGTGGCAGACCACATGGTTGACCGAGGTGCAGATGGATTTGGGGAAGCCCCGGTAGTTGAGGGGCGCGGGAATGGCCTGCTGGACCTCCTGGATGTACCGGTGGCAGATGTCGTTGAGCTCGTCCGTAGAGACACCTGGCACGACGTAGGGGCCGATCATGTCCAGGACGTCCGCCGTGAGGCGTCCGGCGACGCGCATCCTGTCCTGTTCTTCCGGTGTCTTCAGTGTCACTTGCATGGGGAGCTCAGCCCGCAAGGGCTGATGAGGGGTCCGTGGGGCAGGTTGATGGATGGGCCGCTAGGCTACTACAAGAGACCCAGGGAACCTCTGAATTAACCTGTACGCACTCGCGACGGCGAGCCATTTCGTGCAGGGCGAGGCGTGACGACCGCTGTGTGCTGAATGCACATCAAAGGGAGGAACAACGCTGCCATACACGAAATGGATCCCTTCCCGATCAAGGAATAAATAACATTCAATGGGTTGCGCCTCTGATCCACTACAGCGTCGTTACGGACCTTGCCCATATTTCCGATATGGACTGCGGCCCGATGCCTCGCAGCAGAGGATTGGAGACGCAACGCGAGCGCGTACGGGTTAATTCAGAGGCTCCCTAGGCACGAGCGTGTTGGCTGGCGGCAAGGGCGCGCCTGGTCGTTGCGAGGCACCCGTCAGGCGCGCCAATCATCGCCGTTGGTAAAGCCGCGTGTTTATGGTATAAAGCGCGCGCTTTTTTGGCAATAAAACCACACACGTACCGTCACTTGCGGCGGGGTGCTCCGGATTCAGCCCTTGAACGGGCTTTAAGCCGGGGTCGTCGCAAGGGGTCCGTGGCGGCTCAACCCCGACAGGAGATTAGTATTATGCCCGACATGTCCATGCGACAGATGCTGGAAGCGGGTGTCCATTTCGGACACCAGACCCGCTTCTGGAACCCCAAGATGGCGACGTTCATTTTCGGTGAACGTAACCGCATCCACATCATCAACCTCGAGAAGACGCTGCCCCTCTACAACGAGGCCGCGAACTTCATCAGGCAGATCGTTGCCAACGGTGGCCGTGTGCTGTTCGTTGGCACCAAGCGTTCGGCCCGCGAATCGGTCAAGAAAGATGCCATTCGCTGCGGCATGCCTTATGTCAGCCATCGCTGGCTCGGCGGCATGCTCACCAACTTCAAGACCGTCCGGCAGTCCATCCGCCGCCTGACCGACCTCGACGAAATGGCCGCCAACGGCACCCTCGAGCAGCACAACAAGCGCGAGGCACAGGGCCTGCGCCGTGAGCGCGACAAGCTCGAGCACAGTCTCGGCGGTATCAAGGAAATGGATGCGCTGCCCGATGTCGTGTTCGTCGTCGACGTCGGCCACGAAAAGATCGCGTTGCAGGAAGCCCGCAAGCTCGGCATTCCCGTGGTCGCCGTGGTCGATACGAACTGCTCTCCCGAGGGCGTGGACTACGTCATTCCCGGCAACGACGACGCCATGCGCGCCATCCAGCTGTACACCGGCGGGATCGCCGACATCGTGATCGAAGGCCGCGCCGCGTCTCCTTCAGCGCCCATGGGCGAGGACGAGTTCGTTGAGCTCGACGAAGAAGGCCAGCCCAGGGCGAAGCCGGGTGCTGCACCTGCCCGTCGCGGCCGCACCGCCGCCGTGAAGAAGAAGCCGGTAGCCCGCAAGCTTGAAGAGGTGGTCGAAGGCCAGGCTCCGGTTGTCGAGGTGCCTGCCGTGGAAGTCGAGTCCGAGGCCGATCTTCTGGCGTTCACGGCGACTCGTCCGACGGGTCGGCGCCACGATGAAGCGGAGGCGGAATAAGCCATGGCTGTTACCGCTGAGGCAGTCAAGCTGCTGCGCGAGCGCACGGGCGCCGGCATGATGGAATGCAAGAAGGCGCTGGTTGAGTCCGGCGGTGACCCCGACGTCGCTGCCGAAGCCATGCGCAAGTCGGGGCTGGCCAAGGCAGACAAGAAGGCGAGCCGCGTGGCCGCCGAGGGCGTGGTGGTCATCGAGCGCAGCGCCGATGGCAAGAGCGGCGCGATCGTCGAAATCAACTGCGAGACCGACTTCGTCGCCCGCGAGTCCGATTTCCAGGGTTTCGCCGCCCTGGTCGGCAAGCTGGTCCTGAAGCACAAGCCGGCCGATCTCGATGCGCTGCTGGCGCTCAAGTCGGATGTCGGCACGACGGTCGACGATCAGCGCCGGGTCCTGATCGCCAAGATCGGCGAGAACATTGGCGTTCGTCGTTTCACCGTGATGGAGGCACCCAAGCTCCTCGGTGCCTATCTGCACGGTACCCGTATCGGCGCCCTTGTCGCGATGAAGTCGGGCGACGAGGCGCTGGCCAAGGACATCGCCATGCACGTCGCGGCGATCAATCCTGCGCGCCTGTCTGCCTCCGAGGTGCCTGCCGACGAGGTGGCCAAGGAGAAGGAAATCCAGATCGAACAGGCCAAGAGCGACCCCAAGAACAAGGGCAAGCCCGATGCCATCGTCGTCAAGATCGTCGAAGGCCGCATCGCCAAGTGGCTGAATGAAGTCACGCTGCTCGGCCAGCCGTTCGTGAAGGACGACAAGCAGACCGTTGGGCAGTACCTCGGCCAGGCGGGCGGTGAAGTCACCGCGTTCATCCGCTTCGAGGTTGGCGCCGGTATCGAAAAGAAGCAGGAAGACTTCGCCGCCGAGGTGATGAAGCAGGCGGGGCTCGACAAGCCCTCCTGAGCGGAAGCAATCGAAGGCGATTGCGGTCTGCTGATCGAATAGGAACCCCGCTTTACGCGGGGTTCTTTATAATGCGCGTCCCATACGGCCAAGAAACTTGCGAGGCGACCGTCACGATGGGCACTTCCCCCGAACCTTCGAAGCCGCGCCAGGGCGGCAGCCTCAAGCGCATCCTGATCAAGCTTTCCGGCGAAGCGCTGATGGGGCAGGAGGACTACGGGATCGACCCGCTGATGATCAAGCGGATTGCCGGCGAGATCCGCGAGGTTCACGACCTCGGACTGCAAGTGGCCGTGGTCATCGGCGGCGGCAATATTTTCCGCGGCGCCGGACTCGCCCGCGCTGGCATGGATCGGGTCACGGGCGACCACATGGGCATGCTGGCCACGGTTCTCAATTCCCTGGCGTTGCAGGATGCCCTCGAATCCCTCGGGACCTACGTGCGCGTCATGTCTGCCATCCGCATCAACGAGGTCTGCGAGGAATACATCCGCCGTCGCGCAGTCCGCCACCTCGAGAAGGGACGCGTCGTCGTGTTCGCGGCCGGTACGGGCAACCCCTTCTTCACGACCGACACTGCAGCCAGCCTGCGCGCCATCGAGGTCGAGGCGGACCTGCTGCTCAAGGCGACCAAGGTGAACGGCATTTTCTCGGATGACCCGGTCAAGAACCCGGCGGCCACGCGGTACCAGAAGCTGACTTTCGAGAAGGTGCTGAATGATCGCCTCAACGTCATGGACGCGACGGCCATCGTGATGTGCCGGGACAATGACCTTCCGCTTCGGGTATTTGACCTCACCGTCCCCGGCGAACTGCTGCGCATTGTCCGGGGTGAGGATGTCGGTACGCTGGTCACCAACGATTGAATCGGGATTGATTGCCCGTCGGACGGGCAATCCACAGTCATCCGGAGACCCTGAACCATGATCGAAGACATCAAAAAGGACGCGGCCGACCGCATGGCCAAATGCGTTGCCGCCCTGCGCAACGACCTCAAGAAGCTGCGCACCGGCCGGGCCCATCCGAGCCTGGTCGACCATATCCGCGTCGACTACTACGGGGCCGAGTCGCCGCTGTCGCAGGTGGCCAACGTCACAGTCGAGGATGCGCGCACGCTGTCGGTGGTGCCCTGGGACAAGTCGATGGTGCAGGCCATCGAGAAGGCCATCATGAAATCCGACCTCGGACTGATGCCGAACACTGCAGGTGCGGTGATCCGCATCCCGATGCCCGCGCTCACCGAGGAGCGTCGCCGCGAAATGACCAAGGTGGTGCGCCACGAGGCGGAGAACGGTCGCGTGGCAGTCCGTAACGTGCGTCGCGACGTCATGCAGGACCTGAAGGAACTGCTTAAGGAAAAACTCGTTTCCCAGGACGATGATCGTCGCGCACAGGAGGAAATCCAGAAGCTGACGGACCGGTTCGTCGCCGAGATCGAGCAGGTCCTCGCCGAGAAGGAGAAGGAGCTCATGCAGGTCTGACCTGCTGCGGTTCCTTGCCATGGCGGCACCCAAACCCACGAGCGTTGTGCCTCGGCACGTTGCCATCATCATGGATGGCAACGGCCGGTGGGCGGCTGCGCACTCGTTGCCGCGGCATGCTGGCCATCGCGCAGGCCTCAAGTCCGTCCGCTCAGCGATCGAGACGTGTGCCAAGGCGGGCGTGGAAGTGCTGACGCTGTTTGCCTTTTCGAGCGAGAACTGGCGTCGCCCGCGTGATGAAGTCAGCCTGCTGATGAGCCTGTTCCTCGAAGCTCTCGATCGTGAGATCAACGACCTGCACAAGAACGGCATCAAGGTGCGCTTCATCGGCGACCTCACCCAGCTCTCTACCGCATTGCAGGGCCGCATGCGCGATGCCGAGGACCTGACACGGGGCAATGCCCGGCTGACCGTGCTGATTGCAATGGCTTACGGTGGTCGGTGGGATCTCACCCAGGCCGCGGCTGCGCTCGCGCGGCAATGCGTCGCGGGAACGCTTGCGCCAGACCAGATCGACGAGGTGCGCCTTGGCCAGGAGCTGGCTCTTAAGGGGCTTCCGGATCCCGACCTCTTCATTCGCACCGGCGGCGACCAGCGCATCAGCAATTTCCTGCTGTGGAACCTCGCCTATACCGAGCTCTATTTCTGCGACGCACTCTGGCCGGATTTTGACGACGCCGAGCTGCAGCGGGCCCTCGGACAGTTCGCCAGCCGCGAGCGCCGCTTCGGGTTGACCTCGGAGCAGCGTGCCCGGGCGGCGGAGTAGGGCTGGTGCTGAAGCAACGTCTGTTCACCGCGCTCGTTCTCGTTGCCGTGTTGCTGGTCGTGCTGCTGGCGCTGCCGCGTCAGGCGGCGCTCGTCGTCTTGGCCCTGATGATCCTGCAGGGCGCCTGGGAATGGTCAGCCTTCCTGCACACAGAGAAGGCCGCACTGCGAGCGGTGTATGTCGTTGTCATCGGCGTGCTGATGGTCGCGGCCTGGGTCCTGGCGCGAGACGCGGACGTGCTGAGGGCGTTGCTGGTGGTGGCCGTCGTCTGGTGGCTGGTTGCCTTCCTGTGGCTGAGTCTGATGCCTGGCAGGGTGACGCCCGGGGCAGCTGCGGTGGCGGGCCTGCTGGTGCTGCTGCCCACCTGGCTCGCGCTCAGCCACTTGCACCTTCTCAACCCGGCGGGCCCGCAGTGGGTCATTTTCCTGATCATTCTCGTTTCCCTGGCAGATGTCGGCGCTTTTTTTGCGGGGCGCTTCTTTGGCAGCGTGAAGCTGGCACCGCGGGTCAGTCCCGGCAAGACCTGGGAAGGTCTGCTCGGTGGAGTTTGCCTGTCGATGGTCACGGCCTGGATCGGCAGCCTTTGGTTCGGCGTCCCGGCGGGTCCCTTTCTCGCGCTCTGTGCTCCGGTCGTGCTGGTGTCGGTCGTCGGGGACCTCACGGAAAGCATGTTCAAGCGGTACGCTGGTCTCAAGGACAGCGGCACGATCTTTCCCGGCCATGGCGGCGTGCTGGATCGCATCGACAGCCTGACAGCGGCATCGCCCCTGTTCCTGCTCGGGCTCTACTGGTTCGGGGTCATTGCGTGACCCGCCCGAGCGGCGTCGCGGTACTTGGTTCGACCGGCAGTATCGGCGTCAGTACCCTCGATGTGGTGTCCCGGCATCCCGGGCGCTTCAAGGTCGTGGCACTGGGTGCGCACTCCAACCTGCAGCGCCTGCGCGAGCAGTGCCTGGTGCACAAGCCCCGGTTTGCCGTCCTCACCGACACGACCGCAGCAGCCCAGCTCAAGTCCGACCTGGCCGCAGCGGGCCTGGCCACACAGGTGCTGGCCGGCGGCGCTGCCTTGAGCGAGATTGCCGCCCATCCGGAGGTCGAATACGTCATGGCGGCCATTGTCGGCGCCGCTGGTCTCGCGTCGACACTGGCCGCCGCGGCAGCGGGCAAGCGCGTCCTGCTCGCGAACAAGGAAGCCCTGGTCATGTCGGGGCCCCTGCTGATGCAGATGGTGTCGTCGGGCGGTGCAACGCTGATTCCGATCGACAGCGAGCACAATGCCATCTTCCAGTGCCTGCCCGTGTCGCCTGGGACGGTCACCGGGACGCCGGGTAACCGAGGGGTGCGGCGTATCCTGCTCACTGCCTCTGGTGGGCCGTTTCTCAGGACCCCTGAGCGCGACCTGGTAGGGGTGACCCCCGAGCAGGCGTGTGCCCATCCACGCTGGGTCATGGGGCGCAAGATTTCGGTCGATTCCGCCACGCTGATGAACAAGGGTCTCGAGCTGATCGAGGCTTGCCTGCTGTTTGCGGTGCCGCCGTCGCTGGTGGAAATCGTGGTCCATCCACAGAGCATCGTGCATTCGCTGGTCGAGTACCTGGACGGGTCGGTGCTGGCGCAGCTCGGCAATCCGGACATGCGCACGCCGATCGCCCATGCCCTTGGTTGGCCCGAGCGGCTGGAGTCCGGTGTAGAATCCTTGAATCTCATCAAGGTCGGCAGGCTCGACTTCGAGGCGCCCGACCCGGATCGGTTTCCCGCCTTGAGGCTGGCGCGTGCTGCGGCCGAGGCCGGGGGAACGGCTCCTGCCGTGCTCAATGCCGCCAACGAGATCGCCGTGGCGGCCTTCCTTGAGCGCCGGCTCGCGTTTACGAGGATTCCGGCCGTGATCGAAGAAGTCATGAACGCCCACCCGATTGTCCCTGTCAAAGCGCTGGGTGACGTCCTCGCCGCCGACGCTTGGGCGCGGCAGCGGGCGACGTCTGTCCTCACGCCCTTTGCCGGAGCCGTACGATGACGACGCTGATCACTTTGCTGACGACCGTGCTGGCCTTCATCGTGGCCATCGCAATCCTGGTCGCCGTCCATGAATTCGGCCATTTCTGGGTCGCGCGGCGCCTTGGCATCAAGGTCCTCAAGTTTTCCATTGGGTTCGGCAGGCCCCTGTGGAGCCGCACGGCGGCGGACGGCGTCGAGTACATCATTGCGGCCATTCCGCTCGGTGGCTACGTGAAGCTCCTCGACGAGAGGGAAGGCCCCGTGTCCTCCGTGGACCTGCCTCGGGCGTTCACACGGGCTCCCATCTGGAAACGCATTGCTGTGCTCGTGGCGGGCGCGGGGTTCAATTTCCTGTTCGCGATCCTGGCGTACTGGATGCTGCTGATGGCCGGCGTGCCGAGCCTGAAGCCAGTGGTGGGGCAGGTGACACCGGATTCAATCGCCGCCCGGTCTGGGCTCCGGGCAGACGACCTGATCCAGCGGGTAGGGGGCAAGCTGGTTGCGACTCGGGAGGCCGCCCTGCTCGGGATATTCGAGGATCTCGTGGGCGACGGTACGGTCGTCGTCCGGGTGTCCGGTCCGGCCGGGAGCGATCGCGAACTGACCCTCGTCGTGGGCGATCGCCGCTCGGAGCTTGCGCAACCCGACGCCTTGTTCCCGGGGCTGGGATTCGAATTCTGGACGCCCCGCGTTCCGGCGGTGGTCGGCGCGGTGGTGGAGGGCAGCCCGGCACAGCGGGCAGGCCTCAAGCCGGGCGATGAAATCCTCTCGGTAGACGGCCAGGCTGTAGACAGTTTCCGGCAACTCGTGAGCTTCGTGGAGCCGCGCTTCGACTCTGAAGCCATGCTGGAGGTCCGCCGGCAGGAGGCGGGAGCGACGGTCACGGTTCAGCTGCCGGTCAGCATCGGTGGCGATACTGCCCAAGGCAAGCGGGTCGGGCGAATCGGCATTCAGCAGACCGGCGCGGCCTTTCCGCCCGAGATGATCGCCCTGCAGCAGTACGGGCCCCTGGAGGCATTCGCGAAGGGTGCGAACAAGACGTGGGAGACGACCGCGTTCACCCTCAAGATGATCGGCAACATGGTTGCAGGCAATGTTTCCGTGAAGACCCTGTCCGGACCGATTACCATCGCGGAGTTTTCCGGCGTGGCGGCACGTCAGGGACCGCTGTCGTTCCTGAACATGCTCGCGCTGATCAGTATTTCGCTGGGGGTGATGAACCTGTTGCCGATTCCGCTGCTCGACGGCGGCCAGGTGGTCTACCAGCTTGCGGAACTGGTGAAGGGCCGTCCGGTCTCAGAGCGCGTACAGATTCTCGGCCAGCAACTCGGGATTGCACTGCTGATCCTGCTGATGGGCCTCGCCTTCTACAACGATCTTGCCAGGCACCTGGGCTAGCCCAGGTCACTCAGAGGCTCCTTAATGCTGCTTCGATCCATCGTTCACATGACACTCGCGCTAGCGGCCAGCGGCGTGGCCAGTGGTGTGGTGTATGCGCAGGAGCTGCCGGTCAGCGCCGCCACGTCGTCTGCCGCCGCGTTCACCGTCGGCAACATCCGCGTGGAAGGCCTGCAACGCATTTCTGAAGGCACGGTGTTCAACTACCTGCCGATCAACATCGGCGACAGGCTCGATCGCCGCCGCATCGATGAGGCCCTCAAGGCCATCTATGCCACCGGCTTCTTCCGCGACGTGCAATTGCGCCGCGATGGCGGCACGCTGGTCGTGTTCGTGCAGGAGCGCCCATCGATCGAGAGCTTCAACATCAAGGGCAACAAGGACATCAAGACCGAGGACCTGCAACGGTCGCTCAACAACGTGGGTCTGGCTCCGGGCAAGACGTTCGACCAGTCCGTGCTCGACGACGTCAACCGTTACATGACCGAGCAATACTTCTCGCGCGGCAAGTACGCGGTGAAGATCGATTCGAAAGTGGAGGATGTCCCGGGCAATCGCGTTCGAGTAGCCATCGACATCGTCGAAGGTGCCCGTGCCCGTATCCGCCAGATCAACGTCGTCGGCAATACAACCTATTCGGACGAAGACCTGCTTGACGCGTTCAAGCTGAAGGAACCGAACCTGCTGTCGTTCTACAAGCAGGACGACCGCTATTCGAAGGAGTCCTTGACCGGCGACCTGGAGACGCTGCGTTCCTACTACATGGACCGCGGCTATGCCGACTTCCGCATCGATTCCACGCAGGTGGCCATTGCGCCTGAAAAGGACGACATGTTCGTCACCGTCAACGTGACGGAAGGCGATCTCTTCAAGGTGTCCGACGTCAAGCTCGCGGGGAGCCTCGTCGTGCCCGAGGCGGACCTCAAGCGGCTGATCTTCATCAAGCCGGGCGAGACCTATTCGCGGCGCCTGATCACGCAGACCACGGAGGCCATGAATTTCCGCATGGGCCTCGAGGGCTATGCCTTCTCGAAGGTGGAAGCCGTGCCGCAGACGGACCCGGCGACGCATGCGATCTCGCTCACGTTCCTCGTCGAGCCCGGCAATCGCGTCTATGTGAGGCGAATCAATTTCAACGGCACGTCGAGCGTCAACGACGAGGTCTTCCGGCGCGAAATGCGCCAGCTCGAAGGCGGCTATCTGTCGAACGCCGCGGTCGATCGCTCGAAAGAGAGACTGCAGCGCCTGCCGTTCATCGAAAAGGTGGAAACCAAGACCAATCCGGTGCCCGGCTCGCCGGATCTCGTCGACGTCGACTTCGAGATCAAGGAAGGCCTGCCCGGCCAGTTCACGGCGGGTATCGGCTATTCGGAGTCGCAGTCGCTCATCCTGAACGGCGGCTTCACGCACACGAACTTCATGGGGACCGGTAACCGCGTTGCACTCGACATCAACTCGGGCCGCTACCAGAAGAGCTTCCAGTTCTCGCACACGGACCCGTACACCACCATCGACGGGGTGTCTCGCACCCTGTCGCTCGGCTACCGCGACATCACGCAGTTCACGTCGGCGGCGTCGGACTTTTCGACCAAGACGATCAGCGCGGGGCTCGACTACGCCTATCCGTTCACCGAGTACCAGAGCGTGCGAGCGGGCGTCGGCTTCCAGGGCGCAGACCTGTTCGCGCCGTATGGCACCGTCGAGTCCATCGACTGGGTGCAGAGCAACGGCAAGCCGTATACAACGACGTACACGGACAGCGTCGGCAACTCGGCGCTTTTCTATGGCACCAAGTTCAACACCTTCGAGCTGAACCTGGGTTGGGGCTACGACTCGCGCAACCGCGCTATCTTCGCAGATCGCGGCGCGCGTCACCGGTTGAACGTCTCCTACGCCATGCCGGGCAGTGACGTGGAGTTCTGGACTGCACGACTCGACACGCTGAAGTTCGTGCCGCTCTGGGGCGGGTTCACGCTGATGTTCAACGGCGAGCTCAACTACGGACAGGCGCTTGGCAACAGCACGTCATATCCCCCGTACCGCCTGTATTTTGCCGGCGGACCGGAATCGGTCCGTGGCTATCGCGAAAACCGCTTGGGGCCCAAGGACAGCCAGGGCAATCCGTACGGCGGCAACCTGAAGGTGGCGGCGCAGATCGAGATTTTGCTGCCGGTGCCCGAAAAGCTCCGCAACAGCGCGCGAGCGAGCCTGTTCTTCGACATTGGCAACACGTTCTCGACGGAAAACGTCACTTTCTACGGCCGCGACCGCGTGACCCCCGTCAACTACGACTTCAGCTATGATAACTTGAAGCAATCAGTCGGCGTGGCGGTGCAGTGGCTTGCGCCGCTCGGCGTGTTCAGGTTCAGTTACGGTATCGCGCTGAATGCCAACCCTGCGACCGACCTCCTGTACGGGGAAGAGAAGGAAGGCTTCCAGTTCTCCGTCGGGCAGGCGTTCTAGCGCGGGCCGGTCCTGCTGTTCAGTTCGAGATTCTTACCAGGTTCCTTCAGAGGGTTGAGGTTTGAGAATTATGTATAAAACGAGTCTCGCCGGATTTGTGAGCCGCATGGGTTGCGCCCTGATCCTTGCGGGTGCGGCTCTTGCGCCCATCAGTGCGGCGCAGGCCCAGATGAAGGTCGGTGTCGTGAATGTGCAGAAACTGCTACAGGATTCGCCTCAGGCCAAGTCGTCCATGCAGGCATTGCAGGATGAGTTTGCGCCGCGTCAGCGCGACATCGTGCAGCAGCAGACGACCCTCAAGACCCGCCAGGACCGTCTGAACCGGGATGGCGCCGTCATGGCGGAAGCCGAACGCCGCAATGTAGAGCGCGAACTGCGGGATGGCGAGCGCGAACTGGCCCGCAAGCAGAGCGAGTACGTCGAGGACCTGAACGTCCGCCGGAACGAGGAACTGGGCAAGCTGCAGAATTCGTTGCTGCAGGAAGTCCAGGCCTACGCCAAGGCACAGAACTTCGACCTGATCGTAGGCGACGGTGTGCTGTACGCGAAGGACACGATGGACGTGACGGCCCAGGTACTGGCTGCACTGACCTCCCGGGGCCCCCGTGCTGCGCCGGCCGCAGCGCCGAAGCCGGCCAACTAAGACCAGCCGAATCAATGGGCGCAACGCTGGCCGAACTTGCCGTTCGTTTCGGCTGCGTGCTGCAGGGTGATCCGGCAGTCCGCGTTTCAAGGGTTGCAACCCTGCAGAACGCGGAGCCGGATACTCTGACTTTCCTTGCCAACGCGAAGTACTCGCGCCACCTTGCGACCACGCGTGCCGGTGCCGTGGTGCTGGATCCGCGACTCGCGGACAGTTGCCCGGTTCCAGCGCTGCTGAGTTCCAACCCCTACGCGACCTACGCGCGAATCGCCGCCGAGCTGCACCCGCAATCAGTGGCAATCGCCGGCCAGCATCCGAGTGCGGTGGTCGACGCTGCTGCCCACGTCGATCCCAGTGCGAGTATCGGCCCCAACGCCGTGATCGAGGCCGATGCCCATATCGGGCCCCGTGCCGTGGTCGGGCCGGGCTGTGTCGTGATGCGGGGTGCCATGGTGGGCGCCGATTCGCGTCTCGCTGCCAATGTAACGCTGTGCGCAGACGTGATTGTCGGGCAGCGCTGCTTGCTGCATCCGGGGGTCGTGATCGGTGCGGACGGTTTCGGACTCGCGCCTGACGCGGGCAAGTGGGTCAAGGTGCCGCAGACCGGTAGTGTCCGCATCGGCGACGATGTCGAAATCGGCGCCAACACCACGGTCGATCGTGGCGCCATCGAGGACACCGTGCTGGAGGAGGGCGTCAAGCTCGACAACCAGATCCAGGTCGGCCACAACGTCCGGATCGGCGCGCACACTGCGATTGCCGGCTGCACGGGGATTTCCGGCAGTACGACGATCGGCAAGCGGTGCCTGATCGCGGGGCAGGTCGGCATTGCTGGCCATATCAGCATCTGCGACGACGTGATTGTCACGGGCAAGACGATGGTGTCGTCTTCCATCGACAAGCCCGGCATGTATTCCGGCAGCCTGTCGGCCGATGACTCGGCCACGTTCCGGCGCAACGCTGCGCGTTTCCGGCAGCTGGATGACCTGGCTCGCCGCCTGCACCGACTCGAAAGGGACGGGAATGCGTCCGCCGATCCCGCTGTGAACCAGTAACACAGAGGGTGAACCGTGCGGTTTTCTGAGAAGATGCCGCCGTCAGGAACTCCTCCATCGGATAACAACAGATGACAGACATTGACGCAGTCCCTGCCGCCGCCAGGCCGACCCAGGTCGACATCTACGAGGTCATGCGCCGGCTGCCGCACAGGTACCCGTTCCTGCTGGTCGACCGCGTCCTCGAGTTCGAGGTGAACAAGTCGATCCGCGCGCTCAAGAACGTGACGATCAACGAGGAATTCTTCACGGGTCATTTTCCGCACCAGCCAGTCATGCCGGGCGTCCTGATGCTGGAGGCGCTGGCGCAAACGTGCGGGCTGCTGGCGTTCCTGACGGCGAACGTCTATCCCACCGAAAAATCGCAACTGTACTTCGCCGGCATCGATGGCGTTCGCTTCCGCCGTCCCGTGGTCCCGGGCGACCAGCTGATCCTGAAGGCCGAACTCACCCGCAACCTGCGCGGCATCTGGAAGTTCAATACCGTTGCCGAGGTCGACGGGAAGGAAGCCACTTCGGCGGAAATGATGATCGCCCCTGGCGACCTGAGTCTCTATCGCCCTGCGGGCGCCCCGCTGTAGGTTTTCGCCCGGTCATGGCAATTCATCCGACGGCACTGATTGCATCCGACGCGCGCATCGCGGCCGATGTGGTAGTTGGGGCCTATACGGTGATCGGGCCGGGCGTCGTCATTGCCGCCGGCTGCCGGATCGGCCCCCATGTAGTGATCGAAGGGCCGACGACACTGGGCTGCGACAACCAGGTCTTCCAGTTCGCGTCGATCGGTGCCGCACCGCAGGACCTCAAGTACAAGGGCGAGCCCACTCGGCTCGAGATCGGCGATCGCAACACCTTCCGCGAGAACTGCACGATCAATCGAGGCACGACGAAGGACCAGCTCGTGACCCGCATCGGGAACGACAATCTCTTCATGACGGGCTCCCACGTCGGGCACGACAGCGTCATTGGGTCGCATTGCGTTTTCGCGAACTACGCAACCCTGGGTGGCCACGTCGTCCTCGGTGACTGGGTCCACATGGGCGGCTTCTCCGGCGTACACCAGTTCTGCAAGGTCGGGGCTCATGCGTTCATTGCGAACAACACTGCCGTGACCCGTGACGTGCCACCCTACGTGCTGGCAGTGGGGCGTCCCGCCGAGCCGCACAGCGTGAACAAGGAAGGGCTGAAGCGCCGTGGGTTCACTGCGGAGCACATCACCCACATCAAGCAGGCGTATCGCATCCTGTACCGCTCCAGGCTCAAGCTGCATGAGGCCCGCGAGCAGCTTGACGCGATGGCGGTCGACCACCCGGAAGTGAAGCCTTTTGCTGACTTTCTGCGCGAGAGCAAGCGCAGCATCGTCAGATGAGGGCGGAATCGCCGCTGATTGTCCTGGTGGCGGGCGAGGCATCCGGCGACACGCTCGGTCAGCACCTGATCCACGCAATCAAGGAGCGCCTTCCCGGCGCCCGTTTCGCAGGCGTCGCCGGACCCAAGATGATCGCAGCGGGTTGCGAGGCATGGGAGCACTCCGAGAGCCTTGCCATCATGGGCCTGTTCGAAGTCTTGAAGCATCTTCCGCGCTTGTTTCGCATGCGCCGCAGTCTCGTCGAGCGGCTGCTGGCCGATCCACCGGCGCTGTTCATCGGCATCGATGCGCCCGAGTTCAACCTGGGACTGGCGGCCAGGTTGCACGCGGCCGGCATTCCGACCATCCAGTACGTCAGCCCGCAGGTGTGGGCCTGGCGACAGGGCCGCGTGCGCAAGATCGCGGCTGCAGTGGATCGCGTGCTGTGCCTGTTGCCGTTCGAAAAGCAGTTCTACGACAGCTATGCCGTCAAGGCGATATTCGTCGGTCATCCGCTCGCGGATGAGATTCCGCTCGAGCTGGATCGCCACGCTGCGCGGAGCGTTCTCGGAATGCCCGGCAACGGGTCCTGTATCGCCGTGCTGCCCGGCAGCCGCCACGGTGAAGTGTCGCGATTGGGTCCGGATTTCGCACGTACGGTCGCATGGGTGGCACACAAGCGGCCTGACATGCAGTTCGTCGCGCCCATGGTCAACGCGAGGATGAAGGCATTGTTCGCAGGATTCCTGCGCGAGGCTGGCGTCGAGGGCAAGGTTCGCTTGCTCGAGGGCCAGGCGCACACGGCGATGGCCGCGAGCGACGCCGTGCTGCTCGCATCGGGGACCGCGACGCTCGAGGCCACGCTGGTCAAGCGGCCGATGGTCGTGGCCTATCGGCTCGGCTTTCTTACGAGTCTGATCCTCAAGGTACCGGGCATGGTGACGTCATCGTTCTTCGCGCAGCCGAACCTGCTCGCGAACCGGCGCGTCGTACCCGAGTTCTTCAACGCCGAAGTGACGGCCGAGCGGCTCGGGCCTGCGTTGCTCGAGCAGATCGACCGACCCGATCGTGCCGACGTCGTCGCCACCTTCACCGGTATTCACCAGAGCTTAAGGCGCGATGCGAGTCGTCGCGCGGCCGATGCGGTGGTGGAGTTGCTGGAAGAAACTGAGCGCAGGCGAACGGGCTAACGGGTTCGCTGGTCATCGAACCACGCGTGGGCGCCTCTGAAGAGGCGGGCGCAACCAGCGCACCCGCCCGCAGCTTGTGAACGCCGGTCTACCTCTTCTTGAGCTCAATGCCGGTCACGCCGTCGGCGTTGGTCTGGTTCCGGTTATTCTGCGTGCAGATATATTCCATGATCTGGATGTCGGTGCGGCGCTTGAATGTCTTCACCGCCTTGATGGGACGAAGGAGCGCATCGGGACTCTCGACCGCAATCTCGTTCTTCAGCGTATCCGGGCCTTCCTTCCACCACTTCTCAGTGACGTGAACCTGCTCGCCGAGCGGAGCGCCATGGTCGTTGATGATGCCATTGCCGAGGATTCCCACGGTGTCTACCAGCAGGGTCTCGCCTTCCCATCGACCGATCGAATGGCCGTTGTAAGTAGGATCAGGATCCTCCGGGTGTGGCCGCCCGTCCGTGAAGATCCTGCGGATCTGTCCTTCCCACTCCGCGATGATCGTGAACTGGCCGGGCGTCTGCAGGATCTCCATCGGATAGACCATGGCCATCATCCGCACGATTCCCGGAGGCTGGCAGTCCGCGCTCTTGTCGTTGATGGCGAGTCCCTTGGCTTCCGCTGCAATGATCCTGTCGTAGAACTCCCTGTACTTGGCGTTGTAGGGGAAGTCCTCGTTCTTGTTGCCCGGGGTGGTCGGGTCGAAGTTCAGCGAACCCACCCGGGTCCAGATGCCCGTCCAGTTCGGCGGAGCAGCAGCGGCATCGGCATCGGATGCCACGATGGTCCCGAACCCGATCGCGAGGGCGCAGCCCGCGACGCTCATGATCGCGCGCAAGGCGCAGACCCGGAAATGGCGAGAGCTCACTTGGGAGTACCTTCGGCTGGCGCTTCGGACGCGCGACGCGTGAGAATTCGACCGTCGGCAAACCTGGCCTGCACGAAATTGCCGCCATGCTCGCCGGTACGGAGCGGATTGATGGTGATGGCCAATTGATCGCCGGCCTTGATCGATGTGCGCTTCCAGCCTAAGCGCGCCAAGCCATTCGGGCTCGAGCCCTCGATGCTCCACTCGATGACGGTACCGTTTGGACCCGGAACTTCAAGCTGGACGAACGTATGGGGATTCGTCCACTGGAACTCCTTGACCACCCCGGTCAGGACGATCTCTTTGGTGTCGTCGAACATCGCGAATGAATGGTGCGCGGCTCCTATGTCCGAGAAGACCGTCGCAGCGATTCCGACAAGGACTGGAATACCGAACTTTACTGGCCTCACAACCTGCCCCCGTTGATTTCGAACTCTGATCGCTGGTTGGCAACGTCAGGCGGCTGCCGGCACCCCGCGCGCAGTTGTTTGTTACACGCAGCTTTCTGTCAATCCGATGCTAGCATAGGCAGGCTGTCCGGCAATCCAGCGAGTCGTGTGCGCTGCGATAGGCGAATTGCACTTCAAGATAGGTTGGCGCGTGTGTGCGGTGCGAGCGGGCATCGTGGTCCGGTGCGCGGGACCCCGCGTGCGAATGGCGTTCAGGGCCCAACGCCCAAGGCAGCGGCCCGAGCAGGGGCGGTAATTCTTAATGGTCGCGGCTTGAGTCCCAGTCATGTCACTTTCCGCCTCTACTCCCCCGTTTCCCGCCGCATGGCTCCTCGCGGGCGTGGATGAGGCCGGCCGCGGTCCGTTGGCTGGGCCCGTCTATGCGGCCGCGGTGATCCTCGATCCGGCGCGCCCCATCCCGGGGATCCGCGACTCCAAGAAGCTGACCGCTCCCCAGCGTGAAGCACTGGCCGGGGAAATCCGCGAGAAGGCCCTCGGCTGGTCGGTCGCCTTTGCAGCCACGGAAGAAATCGATGCGCTCAACATCCTGAAGGCGACGCACCTTGCAATGCGGCGCGCGCTGGCGGGGCTCGCAATCCAGCCCCAACATGTCCAGGTGGACGGCAACCTGTGCCCGTCCGTCGAAGGGCTGGCAGTGACCTTCAGCATGGAGGCCATCGTCAAGGGTGACGACAAGGTGCCGGCGATCGGCGCAGCATCGATTCTGGCCAAGGTGGAGCGGGATGCCGTCATGCTGGCGCTGCATGAGCAGTACCCGCACTACGGCTTCGCCATCCACAAGGGGTACCCCACGGCGGCCCACCTCGCGGCGCTGCGAATCCACGGCGCGAGCCCCGTCCACCGCCGGACGTTCGGCCCGGTCCGGGCGGTGCTGGAGAAGGGGATAGGGGATAGGGGATAGGGGATACCAACCAGCGGGTTGCGGACGGTGTTTAGTGTTCCGCCGGAGCTCCAGTGCGGTTGTCAATCACCAGATGCTCATGTGCTGCGACAGGCAATCCCTCTGCCGAGTTGCTGATCCCACGGATTCATCCGGAGTCAATATCCAATTTTCGTCCGGTTCCGCTTATCCTCTTGCCCAACCCGTGCGCTGACGTTGGGCTCCTGACTCCCGTTCTTCACTGTCCCCTATCCCCTGGCCACCATCCCCTTCGTCATGCCCTTCGTCCACCTCCGCCTGCACACCGAGTACTCGCTGGTCGACAGCGTGATTCGTATTGCGAGCGAGTACGGCGAGGACGGCAAGCGCAGCGTCCAGGGCGTCATGGATGCGGTCGCCGATGCAGGCATGCCGGCAGTCGCGCTGACCGACCAGTCGAACCTGTTCGGCATGGTCAAGTTCTACCGCGCGGCGCTATCGCGCGGCGTCAAGCCGCTGATCGGTGTGGACTGCTGGCTACGGGACGCCACCGATGAACGGACCGACCCGACGCGGCTGGTGCTCCTGTGCCAGAACAGTCTCGGCTACCGGAACCTGACGCAGCTCGTGAGCCGTTCTTACCTCGAGGGCCAGCACAAGGGGCGCGCGGCCGTCGACCGCAGCTGGCTGACGCCCGAAACGCTCGGGGGCCTGATCGCACTGTCGGGCGGTGCGACGGGCGATGTCGGGCGCGCGCTTGTCGGCGGCCGGGTGGCCGATGCGCGGGCGCAGTTGGCGGCGTGGCAGGCATTGCTGGGCGACCGCTACTACCTGGAACTGCACCGGGCCGGACGGGAGAACGAGGAAGAGCATATCGCGGGGGCACTGGAGCTGGCCGCAGAGCTGGGTGTCCCCGTGGTTGCGACAAATGACGTCCGCTTCCTGTTGGCGGAGGACTTCGCGGCGCATGAGGCCCGCGTCTGCATTCACGAGGGCACGCTCCTCGACGACCCCGGTCGTCCGCGGCGCTACACGGCGCAGCAGTACCTGCGCAGTCCGGCCGAGATGGCCGAGCTGTTCGCGGACATCCCTGAAGCGATCGAGAACACGATCGAGATCGCGAAGCGCTGCAGTCTCGACCTCAAGCTTGGCAAGTCGGTGTTGCCGGCCTATCCGGTGCCGGAGGGTATGACGACAGAGGACTTCCTCCGTGTCGAAGCCGACAAGGGTCTCAAGAAGCGCCTCGAGCACTTTGCAGCCCATCCCGTGCCAGGGGTTCGCGTCATTCCGACGGAAGAGTATCCGCGGCGCCTCGCGCTCGAACTCGACGTCATCTGCCAGATGGGCTTCGCCGGGTACTTCCTCATCGTGGCCGACTTCATCCGCTGGTCGCGCGAAAACGACGTGCCGGTGGGGCCGGGCCGCGGCTCGGGCGCGGGCTCGCTCGTCGCGTATTCGCTCGGCATCACCGACCTTGATCCGCTGCAGTACGACCTGCTGTTCGAGCGCTTCCTGAATCCGGAACGCGTGTCGATGCCCGACTTCGACGTCGACTTCTGCATGGATGGGCGCGACCGTGTCATAGACTACGTCGCGCATCGCTATGGCCGCGAACGCGTATCGCAGATCATCACCTACGGCAGCATGGCCGCCAAGGCGGTCGTGCGCGATGTGGCGCGCGTGATGGGCATGAGTTACGGATTTGCCGATTCCATCGCGAAGCTGATTCCGTTCGAGCTCGGCATCACGCTCACGGGCGCCCTGGAGAAGGAACCCGAACTCAAGCGGCGGTACGACAACGAGGACGAGACGCGCGAAGTGATCGACCTGGCGCTTGCGCTCGAGGGGCTCGTACGCAACGCCGGTATGCACGCGGGCGGAGTCGTCATCGCGCCGTCGTTGATCACGGATTTCTCGCCGCTGTACTGCGACGAGAACGGTGGCAGCCTTGTGACGCAGTTCGACAAGGACGACGTCGAGGCCGCGGGTCTCGTGAAGTTCGACTTCCTCGGGCTGCGCACGCTGACCATCATCGACTGGGCGCTCAAGACCATCAATCGGCAGCGCGTGATGCTCGGCGAGCCGCCGCTCGATATCAGTACACTGCCGATGAACGATGGGGCGACTTACCACTTGCTGCAACGGGGCGATACCACTGCCGTGTTCCAGCTGGAGTCGCGCGGCATGAAGGACCTGATCCGGCGCCTGCAGCCGGACTGCTTCGAGGACATTGTTGCGCTCGTCGCACTGTTTCGTCCGGGTCCGTTGCAGTCCGGCATGGTCGACGACTTCATCGCCCGCAAGAAGGCGGATCGCGGTGCGCCGGGTGCCGGCATCATCGACTACCTGCATCCCGACCTGAAGCCGGTGCTGGCACCGACCTATGGCGTGATCCTGTACCAAGAACAGGTGATGCAGATTGCCCAAGTGCTGGCGGGCTACACGCTCGGCGGCGCCGACCTGCTGCGCCGCGCGATGGGCAAGAAGAAGGCCGAGGAGATGGCCAAGCAGCGCTCGGTATTCGTCGCAGGGGCGACGGCTCGCGGCGTCGATGAGCGCGTGTCGGCGTACATCTTCGACCTGATGGAAAAGTTCGCGGGGTACGGTTTCAACAAGTCGCACTCCGCCGCCTATGCCGTGCTGTCGTACCAGACTGCCTGGCTCAAGACGCATTACCCGTCCGCGTTCATGGCGGCGGTGCTGTCCTCCGACATGGACAAGACCGACAAGGTGGTTACCCTCAAGCATGAGTGCGACAAGATGGGGCTCAATGTCGAGCCGCCCGACGTGAACGCTTCGCGCTACATGTTTGCGGTGTCGGGTGAGCGCAGCATTCGCTACGGCCTCGGAGCCATCAAGGGCGTCGGCAAGTCAGTGGTCGAAGCGCTGATCGCCGAGCGCGAGGCGAACGGCCCCTACACGAGCCTCGGCGATTTCTGCCGTCGCAGCGACCTCGGCAAACTGAACCGGCGCGTCTTCGAGGCATTGATCCGCTCGGGCGCGCTCGATTCGCTCGGCCCGAACCGCGCAACCTTGATGCACGAGTTGCCGGCCGCGGTGCAGCTGGCCGACCAAAGCTTGCGGGCCCTTGCCGTCGGCCAGAACGACATGTTTGGCCTTGCCACCCCCGTCATGGCGGCGGCGGTCGAGCAGCGCATGGAAGCGCGACCAGAATGGAGTCGAAGGGTCCGGCTCGAGGGCGAGCGCGATACGCTTGGGTTGTACCTGACCGGCCATCCGATTGACGAGTACGCCACGGAACTCAAGGCGCTAACCAGTGGGCGCATCGCCGATGTCGCCGGTGAACGACCCACGGTCGTGCCCACCGAGGGCTTCCGGTTCCGAGGGACGCCGGCGACCGTCGCGGGGCTGGTGCTCGAGGTGCGCAAGCGTGGCAATCGCACGACGTGCGTACTGGATGACGGAACCGCGCGGCTGGAAGTGTCGTTGTTCGAGGAAACCCTGCAGCAGTATCGCGCGATCATCGCGAAGGACGCGGTGCTGATCGTCGAGGGGAGTCTGCGCTTCGACGAGTTCATTGAAGACTGGCGCCTGACGCCGAAGCGAATCGTCGATATCGACCAGGCGCGTGAGCAGCTGGCCCGGCGGCTCATCATCCGCTGGCCGGAGAAGAGTCGCGGTGCAATCGCAGGGCATGCATTCCTTGGGGCGCTTGAGCAGATCCTGAAGCCGTGCCGTCCGGGGCCCTGCGGCGTCACGGTGCACTATCAGGGAGAAGGCGCGCGGGCCGTCCTGCCCTTTGCCGACAGCTGGAACGTCCGTCCCAACCGCGAAATGATCGAGAAGCTCAGGCTGCTCGTGGGTGAGGACGGTGTCAGGCTCATCTACCCGCCTCGCGATCTCTGAAGAACGATCGACGGATTACCCATGCAAGACGCCACTGCCGAACTGCTCGAACTCAAGATCGCGTATCTCGAGCGGGCGAACGCCGAGCTCAGCGACGTGCTCTATCGCCAGCAGCAGGAACTGGACCGCCTCAGGCAGCAGTTCCAGGATCTCGTCAACCGCTTCGACTCCCTGAAGTCGGAACCCGACCAGTACTCGGCAGAGCAGGAGCGTCCGCCGCATTACTAGCAAATACGGGTCGCGAGCGCGTATAGGTCAAGCAGAGGTACCGTTGCATCCGGAGACAACGAAAAGCGTGGTCTTCGCTGTCTCCCGAAATCGTCGAGCGGGAACTCGCCGATTTCGCCGGGTCATCCATGACCCGGTACGCTCGTCGGTGGTGTTACAGGCTGTAGCCGCGCTCGCCGTGCGAGGCGAGGTCGAGACCCTCGCTTTCCTCCTCGGCGTCGACCCGCAGGCCCGTTGTCGCTGCCAGCACTTTCAGGATCACGAATGTCATCACGCCGCACCAAGCGGCGGTCGCGGCGATGGCGAGGGCCTGCACGCCGACCTGCTTTGCCATCGTCATGCCGTCCGCGAATCCGGTGCCGCCGAGCGATGCATCCACGAATATGCCTGTCAGCAGCGAGCCCAGGATACCCCCGACGCCGTGCACGGGCGATACGTCGAGGGAGTCGTCGATGTGCAGCTTGCGCTTGAGCAGCTGCGTGGCGCCGAAGCAGACGACGCCGGAAAGTCCGCCGATGACGATGCCGCCGAGCGGACCCGCGAAACCTGACGCCGGGGTGATGGTGCCAAGGCCGGCCACCATGCCGGTGACGATGCCGAGGACAGAAGGCTTACCGTACTTCACCCATTCCATCATCATCCAGGCAAGCGCGCCGGCGGCTGCGCCCAAGTGCGTGACGAGCAGTGCCATGCCGGCATTGCCATTGGCCGCCAGTGCGCTGCCGGCATTGAAGCCGAACCAGCCCACCCACAACATGCCCGCACCGAGCACCGTCAGCGGCAGCGAGTGAGGGGCCATCGCGGTTTCAGGAAAGCCGCGGCGGCGACCGATGACAAGTGCAGCCACCAGGGCAGCCATGCCGGCATTGACGTGCACGACGATGCCACCGGCATAGTCAAGTACGCCGAGCTTGGCGAGCCAGCCGCCGCCCCATACCCAGTGGGTCACCGGTACGTAGACGAACAGGAACCACAGCACCGTGAAGCCGATGACCGCGCTGAAGCGGATGCGCTCCGCGAAGCCGCCGATGACGAGCGCCGGCGTGATGATGGCGAACGTCAGCTGGAACATCGAGAACACCGATTCCGGAATGGTGCCGGTGACCGAGTCGCGCGTGATGCCGGAGAAGAACGCCTTGTCGAGGCTGCCGATGAACCCCTGGATCGAGCCGCCGTCCGAAAAGGCGAGGCTGTAGGCACCGACGACCCACAGCAACGACACGATGCACGTGATCGTGAAGCATTGCATCAGCACGGACAGCACGTTCTTGACGCGCACCAGACCGCTGTAGAAGGCCGCGAGTCCCGGCAGCGTCATGAACAGCACGAGCGCGGTGGCGGTGATCATCCAGGCGGTGTCACCGCTGTCGATGCCGGGGGATTCTGCCTGCGCAAGGGCCGGCAGCAAACCTGTGGCCAACAGCATGGTGCAGCGCCTTGCAGCACTTGAAGAAAGCGGCATGAAGAATCCCCCTGATGGTTGCGCTCGATGCCGTGACCCCACGCCCGCCCGGTTGCCAGGCTGTTATTTGGTGCAGGGAGCCGATTCGCGGCATCGTTTGGTGCGTAAAGATTGCACGATCCGTGCCCAGTGGGCATCGGTATGAAAATCAGATGGTTACGTTTTATATTTGGCCCGTTGCAGGGCGTAGATGCCCAAAGTTGGGGCAAGCGCTCTTCGTTCGTGCACCATTTCAGCTCGTCGCGCTCGGTTCAGACCCGTCCATTTGTCTGAGGTTTAAGCAGGCTCGCTACGGGCGCAGGTAGAGTTCGTTCCCTGTCGGACTCAAGGCTTCAAGGAGGCTGCGGATGAAATGGAACCCGCAGGGTGGGGTCGGTCACTGGACCCATCGCGATCCCGCAGGGAAGCACGTGGCCGGATGGCTTGAAGTCGGCGGACGGCGCTATCAGTGACCCCGGCGGGTGAACTCCGTGCGCCCGCCCAAAGGGCGGACGCACGGACGGCATGGTCACCAGCGGAAGTTCACGCGGCCGTACACATAGCGGCCGTTGAAGCCGAACGGCGAGAATGCGGAGAACGGCGTGAAGTAGTTGTTGGTGCTGTAGTTGCCCGTGAATGGCGCAACCCGAGCACCCACCGGATTCGTGTCGGGATACTCGTCGAGGATGTTGTTGGCACCCACGGAGAACTGCCAGTGGTCGCCGGGCAGGTACCTGAACTCCAGGTCGACGAGCCACTTGGCGCCCATCGCGAGGTCGTCTGCCGCTGTCGTGCCCGGGCTCAGCACATCCCCGAACCGGGTCGTGCGCAACGTGGCGCCGAACTCGCCTGCCGTCCAGTCACCCGACAGGATGATTTTGTCCTTCGGCTGTCCTTCCTCGATCCGCAGCTGCTCGATGCGCCCGAACAGGACGAGATTCGGGATCGTGGCCAGCGGTCCGGGGGCCGCAAGCAACTTGTCGATCGAGGTCTTGTTGTAGTTGTAGGCCGCCGTCAGGTTCAGGGAGCCGACCGGCAGATCGAAGCGGTAGGTGCCGATGAGGTCAAAGCCGTCGGTCTTGGTGTTGAGACCGTTCACGAAGAATCGCGCTGATGTGATGCTGTTGAAGCCTGCGGTGGCGAGCAGCGACGCGACCTGTGCGCCTTGCAGGTTTTCGCTGACGACAATGCGGTCATCCACCTCGATGCGATAGAAGTCGAGGGTCACGTCCAGCTTCGGCAAGGGCTTCAGCACGATGCCGGCTGAATAGTTCCGCGAGGTTTCCGGGTCGAGGTCTTTCGAGCCCAGCGCGCGCGCAACCGGGCTGTCGACCGGGAAGGTACCGATCTCGAGCAGCGTGCCACCCACGTTGTTGGTGGATGCAGTCTCATAGAACATCTGGTGCAGTGACGGTGCGCGGAAGCCGGTCGAGATTGCGCCGCGCAGCGAGGCGAAGTCGTTGATCTCGAAGCGCGTGGCAATCTTGCCGTTGAAGTCCGAACCGAAGTCGCTGTAGTGCTCGAAGCGGCCCGCTACGTCCACGTTCCAGCGGTCGTTCACGTCCGCGTCGAAATCCGCATAGAGCGACTGGCTGTTGCGATCCTCGTCGATGCGGGTCCGGAAGCCCGGGAAGACCTGTGCACCCGCCGGTGCGCCGTTGGCGACAAAGGGTCCGCCAGCATACGACTGCAGTTCGCCGGGCCGGATCTTGAAGTTCTCCTGCCGGTATTCGGCGCCGACTGCGAACGACAGCGACTTCACGAAGCTCACGTCCAGCAGCCTTTGCGCATCGAAGTTCAACGTCTGCTGATTGAAACGCAGGCCGCCGGAATCGAAGGTGATCTTGCTGGCGTTGCCGAAGGAAGTGTTGAAACTGTTCTCGACGCCGAAGTCGAAGGCATCGGACCCGTGGACCAGCGAGACATCCCAGTTCCACCCGGCAGCATCGCCCTTGAAGCCGGCGGCGAGCGAGTAGTCCTCGAGGTTCGTGACGATCAGCGGCAGGAAGCCATCGGCGTAGAAGGGTACGAAGGTTGTCGTGCTCGCGCTGAAGTTGCGGTTGCGGGCGTCGCCCGAACGGCGGAAGAATCCGGCGCTCTCGCCGTCGCGCTGGGTGTAGCTGCCGAACGCGTAGAACTCCGTCGAATCCGAAATGTTGTAGCCGGCATTGATGAACGTGGCCAGGTCCGTTGTCGCGGCGTCACCGTAGCGATGATTGATGCGGTTGGAGCCGAGCTCTCCCGCGGCTGGCGTCGTCGGCGTGGTGATCGACTGCGCGTACTGCTGCCGCGTATCGAAGCCGGCGCGATTGGTGTCACTGCGGTCGCGGTACTCCGCCGTCAGGTTGATGAAGCCGGCGGCGCCCAGGGGCAGGCCCCAGTTGCCCGACAGCGACCAGGTTTCCCCGTCGTTGACGCTGCGATCCCCTTTTGCGAGCGTTGCATAGGTGCCGTCACCGCGCAGCATGGGGACGCCGGCACCGGTGGTCTGGATCCCGGTCACGTCCGGTACTCCGTCGATGGAAGTCATGTACTGGCCAAACGAGGTGGCCACGCCGCCACCGCTCGACGCCGACTTGAGCACGATATTGATGACGCCTGCAATGGCATCCGAGCCGTACTGCGCCGCTGCTCCGTCGCGCAAGACCTCGATGCGTTCGATCGCCGCAGCGGGGATCATGTTCATGTCCACGGCTGCCGTGCCGCGGCCGACGGATCCGTTGATGTTGAGGAGCGCGGTGGGGTGGCGGCGCTTGCCGTTGATCAGCACCAGGGTCTGGTCCGGGCCGAGGCCGCGCAGCGTGGCAGGGCGGATGACATCCGTGCCGTCGGTAATGGAAGGCTGCGGGAAATTGAAGCTCGGGACGAGCGAGTTCAAGATCTTGTTCGGTTCGGAGTAGCCCTGGTTCGCGAGTACCTGCGCATCGACGACATCGATTGGTGATGTCGACTCCGCGACCGTGCGGTCGAGACGTCGCGTCCCCGTCACGATGATGACCTCAAGGGGTTCCTCAGCAGCCGGGGTTCTGCCGGTCTGGGCGTGTACCGCCGGGGGTAGCATCGCTGCCAGCAGCGTGCTGGACACGACCCTGGCGACCATCCAAGAGTGCTTGCTTGTCATTTGGTTCTCCTTAGGCTGCGGGTATTTTGAGTCGGGATGACCGGGATGCCCGGGAGGCGGGGGCGAAGCCAGCTTGCCGCGGCTGGTGTGCGCGAGGCAGGCGGCACGCGGTCTCTCCTTGACAAAACCCGTTCGGGAATCGCGACTTTCTGGATTCTGCGCCGTTGGTTCGTTTAGGCAAGTTTCCCCGGGTGGGCAGGTACGTTCTCCTTGCCGGGACTCGAGCGGGTGGTGCGTCGTACCGCTGGCGCCGTCGTTGCTCCAACGAAGGGCGCAAAGGCTTGTGGAGGCGCCCCGATGCCGCTATTGTCGCCGCTGCCCAAGTAGTCCGATGTAGCGCTATGCCCATGAGTTTTCTGGAATTCGAGCAGCCGATTGCGGAGCTCGAAGCCAAAATCGACGAGCTGAAATTCGTCTCGAGTGACGCCGAGGTCAACATCGGCGAGGAAATCGCCCGTTTGCGGGCCAAGAGCCGGGTGCTGACGACCAGCATTTTCGCCAACCTGACTCCGTGGCAGATCACGCAGCTCGCACGGCACCCGCAGCGTCCTTATACGCTCGACTACCTCTCAACGATTTTCACCGACTTCCAGGAGTTGCATGGCGACCGCATGTACGCGGACGACTGGGCCATCATCGGCGGCCCGGCGCGTCTCGACGGACGTCCGGTCATGGTCATTGGCCAGCAGAAGGGCCGGGACACCAAGGAGCGCGTGCGGCGCAACTACGGCATGCCGAAGCCCGAGGGGTACCGGAAGGCCAAGCGCCTGATGGAGCTGGCCGAACGCTTCAAGCTGCCTCTCGTCACGCTCATCGATACGCCTGGCGCCTATCCTGGCGTCGGTTCCGAGGAGCGCGGTCAGAGCGAGGCCATCGCGCGCAACCTGTTCGTCATGTCGTCCTTGAAAATCCCGATTGTCAGCGTCGTCATCGGCGAAGGGGGCTCAGGGGGCGCGCTGGCCATCGGCGTGTGCGATCGCCTGGTCATGCTTCAGTACAGCGTGTACTCCGTGATCACCCCGGAAGGCTGTGCATCCATTTTATGGAAGAGCGCCGACAAGAAAGAGCTCGCTGCCGAAGCCATGGGCATGACTGCTGATCGGCTGGCCAAGCTCGGTTTGGTGGACGAAGTGCTCCGTGAACCGTTGGGCGGCGCGCATCGCGATCCGCAGGCGATGGCCGACGCGCTCAAGACCTCGATCCTGAAGCATCTCGATACTCTTACCGCCATGACGCCCGAGGCGTTGTTGCAGGCGAGGCACGATCGTATCCGCGGCTTCGGCGTCTATAGCGGCGGGTGAGTTTTCTCCCGGGGCCCTGCGGGCCCCATCCCGTCTCGTTCCGGTGGGTCCATGGCTGGATTCTCTCCCGATTCGCTTGAGGCAGCCTTGGCCAAAGGGCAGGCCCAAGGCGCGTCCGGCGATGTCTGCGTGGCCTTCAGTGGCGGGCTCGATTCCACGGTGCTGCTTGCTGCACTCGCAGAACTCAAGTCACGCGGGTGGCCGACCGCGATCAGGGTGCTGCACATTGACCACCAGCTGCAACCCGATTCGGGCCTCTGGGCAGCTCGCTGCGGCGAGACTGCCCGGCAGCTGGGGCTTCCCTTCGGCAGTCAACGAGTGGTGGTTCCGGTCGCCAATGGCCAGGGTGTCGAGGCCGCGGCGCGCGCGGTTCGCTATGCCGCTCTGTATGGCAGCCTTGCGGTCGGCGAGACGGTGCTGACCGCGCACCATGCGGACGACCAGCTCGAGACGCTACTGCTCGCCCTGATGCGGGGTGCCGGCGTGAGGGGGCTCTCTGGGATGCCGCGCCGGGCTCCCGCAGGTGTCGGCTGGCATCAGCGGCCATTGCTCGATCACCCCCGCGCCGATCTTGAGTGCTGGGCCCGGCAACGCGGGCTGTCCTGGATCGAAGATCCGACGAATTGCGAGCCCAGGTATCGGCGCAGCTACCTGCGTCATGCGGTCCTCCCCGCGTTGCGGGGGACGTGGCCGGGAGCCGCCACAGTGGCTTCACGCTCTGCTGCGCACCTGGGCGAGGCCGCGGAGCTGCTTGATGATCTTGCCCGACAGGACTTCGAGCACGCGGCGCTCGAAACCTGCTTGCAGCGCGACAAGCTGTCTGCCATGACGCCGGCGCGGCGCCGGAACCTGTTGCGCTTCTGGCTGCGATCGCTGAACTTGCCCGTACCCTCGACTGCCAAGCTCGGCGTCCTCGAGCACGACATGCTCGTGGCGCGGCCCGACCGGCAACTCTGCGTCGCGTGGGAGGGCGCCGAGGTGAAATTGCACTGCGGGCTGCTGTACGCGGCGCCGCCCCTCGCACCGTTGCCGGTTGCGCACGAACAGGGCTGGGATTGGCGTGAGCCGCTGGTCCTGCCCGACGGACTGGGTGAGTTGCATGCCGTGCCCGCGATGGGCGCTGGGCTCGCAGCAGCGCGATTGCCGGTGCGCCTGACGTGGCGTTTCCGTGGTGAAGTCGCAGGTGGTAGCGGCGGCGATTCGCCGGATGCGGCACCGCACCGGCTCAAGAAGTTACTGCAGGAGGCGCACGTATTGCCTTGGTGGCGCGGGCGATTACCGCTCTTGAGTGCGGGTAATCACTTGCTGGCGGTGGGTGATCTGTGGATCGCACGCGAATTTGCGGCAACGGGTTCGGCGCCGGGTGTGCGCGTGGAATGGCGACATCGGCCTGCGATCATCGCCGTGGGCCGTGGGCGACTAGCGACTAGCGACTAGCGACTGGCGATTGGCCGGAGCCGATGGGCCGGCTCCCTGGTCCGTGCAAGCAATCCTTGCAGATCACGAACCGCCAATCGCTCATCGCAAGTCGCTTTCCTCATCCAGTCACTTCCAGTAGACTGATCTCCCGTCGCGAGGATGGCGGTGGAGAGTGCTCCAGCCCTCCCGCAATCCTCCTCTCCCTGCATCGACGGTGCCCTCAATGACTCGTTATATCTGTGTGACCGGCGGCGTCGTTTCCTCGCTCGGCAAGGGCATCGCTGCGGCTTCGCTTGGGGCCATCCTTGAGGCTCGCGGGCTCAAGATCAGCATGGTCAAGCTCGATCCGTACATCAACGTGGATCCGGGCACGATGAGCCCGTTCCAGCACGGCGAGGTGTTCGTCACGAACGATGGCACCGAAACCGACCTCGACCTCGGCCACTACGAGCGCTTCGTGCGCACGACGACGTCGCGGAACAGCAATTTCACGACTGGGCGCATTTACGAGCGCGTCATCGCGAAGGAACGACGCGGCGACTATCTCGGCGCCACGGTGCAGGTCATCCCGCACATCACCGACGAGATCAAGCATTGCATCCGGATGGGCGCGGGCGATGCGGACGTCTGCATGGTCGAGATCGGTGGTACGGTCGGTGACATCGAATCGCTGCCGTTCCTGGAAGCCATTCGCCAGCTCGGCGTCGAGCTCGGGCGCGACAACGTGCTGTACATGCACCTGACGCTGGTGCCCTACATCCCGAGTTCCGGCGAGATAAAGACCAAGCCGACGCAGCACTCGGTGAAGGAGCTGCGCTCGATCGGCATCCAGCCCGACATCCTGCTGTGCCGCTGCATGGACCCGATCCCGGCCGAGCAGCGCCGCAAGATCGCGCTGTTCACGAACGTCGAGGAGCGTGCGGTCATCTCCGGCGTCGACGCAGACGACATCTACAAGATCCCGATGCTGCTGCACGACCAGGGCCTCGACGACATCGTCGTCCACAAGCTGCGCCTCGATGTGCCACCCGCGGACCTGAGCGAGTGGCGCCATGTGGTCGCGGCCAAGAGCAACCCGGAAGCCAGCGTCAATATCGCGATGGTCGGCAAGTATGTGAACCTGCGCGATGCCTACATGTCGCTGTCCGAGGCGTTGACGCATGCGGGCGTCCGGACGCGTACGCGGGTCAACGTACAGTTCGTCGAGGCGACCGATGTGGAAAAGCACGGCACCGACAAGCTCGCCGGCATGGATGCGATCCTCGTGCCCGGTGGCTTCGGCGAGCGCGGCATCGAAGGCAAGATCCAGGCGGTGCGCTTTGCGCGCGAGAACCAGATTCCGTATCTCGGCATCTGTCTTGGCATGCAGCTCGCCATCGTCGAGTACGCGCGCAACGTGGCGTCGCTTGCCGATGCGCACTCCACGGAGTTCAATCGCGGCACGCCGCATCCGGTGGTCGCGTTGATCGCCGAATGGCAGGACCAGAAGGGCACGGTCGAGCAGCGCGACGAGAAGGTGAATTTGGGCGGAACGATGCGCCTCGGTGCGCAGGAATGCCGGATCTCGCATGGCTCGCAGGCCCACCAGATCTACGGCGCCGACGTGATCATGGAGCGGCATCGGCATCGCTACGAGTTCAATAATACCTACCTGCAGAGGCTGATGAACGCCGGTCTCCGGTTCTCGGGCTTCTCGCGGGACGGGTTGGTCGAGCTGATCGAGCTGCCGACTCATCCGTTCTTCATGGCCTGCCAGTTCCACCCGGAATTCCGCTCGACGCCGCGTGACGGCCATCCGCTGTTCACGGGCTTCATCAAGGCGGCGCGTGCCTATCACCATGCACAGCTGCCGGCGGTTGCCAGCGCGTGAAGCTGCTCAACTTCGACGTCGGCGCAGATCGTCCCTTCTTCCTGATTGCAGGCCCCTGCGTCATCGAGAGCGAGGGGCTGGTGCTCGATACCGCGGGGGCGCTAAAGGAATTGACGACCCGGCTCGGCATCCCGTTCATCTTCAAATCGTCGTTCGACAAGGCCAACCGCTCGTCGGCGAAGAGCTTCAGGGGGCCGGGCATGGAGGAGGGGTTGCGCATCCTCTCCGAGGTCAAGCGCCAGTTGCAGGTGCCCGTGCTTACCGACGTGCACGAAGACACGCCGATGGCCGAAGTCGCGTCGGTGGTCGATGTGCTGCAGACGCCCGCATTCCTGTGTCGCCAGACGAATTTCATCCTGGACGTCTGCTCGCAGGGCAAGCCCGTCAACATCAAGAAGGGGCAATTCTTGAGTCCCTGGGAGATGCAGAACGTCGTCGACAAGGCGCGCTCCACGGGCAACGAGCAGATCATGGTCTGCGAGCGCGGCTTCACGTTCGGCTACAACAACCTTGTCTCCGACATGCGTTCGCTGGCCGTGATGCGCGCAACCGGCTGCCCGGTCGTGTTCGATGCCACGCATTCCGTGCAGTTGCCGGGCGGCAAGGGGTCCGCGTCGGGCGGGCAACGCGAGTTCGTGCCTGTGCTCGCACGAGCAGCGATCGCCGCCGGCGTGGCGGGGGTCTTCATGGAAACCCATCCCGATCCAGCCCACGCGCTGTCCGATGGACCGAACGCGTGGCCGCTCGGCCGCATGGCGGCTTTGCTCGAGACCTTGCGCGATTTGGATCAAATTGTAAAATCAAAGCCTTACGAGGAAGACCTGCCACCATGAAGATCGTCGATGTTCGGGGCCGTGAAATCATCGATTCCCGTGGCAACCCCACCGTGGAGGCCGATGTCGTTCTCGAGTCCGGCGTCGTTGGTCGAGCGGCTGTGCCGTCCGGTGCATCGACGGGCTCCCGCGAAGCGGTTGAGCTGCGCGACGGTGACAAGCAGCGCTATCTCGGCAAGGGCGTACTCAACGCCGTTGCCAACGTGAACGGCGAGCTCAAGGCAGCGTTGCTCGGCAAGGACGTAACGCAGCAGGCTGCGCTCGATGCACGCATGATCGAGCTCGACGGCACGGAGACGAAGGCACGCCTTGGAGCGAACGCACTGCTCGCGGTCTCGCTCGCTGCGGCACATGCAGCCGCAAAGGCAAAGAACGTATCCCTGTTCCGCTACCTCGGTGGCCCCGGCCCCAAGACGTTGCCCGTCCCGATGATGAACATCATCAACGGCGGTGCGCACGCCGACAACAGCGTGGACATCCAGGAATTCATGATCCTGCCCGTCGGCGCTCCGTCGCTGTCGGAGGCGGTGCGCTATGGTGCGGAAGTGTTCCACACGCTCAAGAAGGTCCTGCACGAACGCAAGCTCGGCACGGCGGTCGGCGATGAAGGCGGCTTTGCGCCGAACCTGCCGTCGAACGAGTCCGCGCTTGAGACCATCCTCGAGGCCATTGAGCGCGCCGGCTACAAGGCTGGCCGCGACATCTACCTGGGGCTGGACGTGGCCAGCACCGAGTTCTTTGCCGACGGCATCTACACGCTCGAATCCGAGAACCGCCGCTTCACGGCCTCGCAGTTCGTCGATTACCTCGATGGCCTCGTGGGTCGCTACCCGATCATCACGATCGAGGACGGCATGAGCGAAGGCGACTGGGACGGCTGGGCGCAGCTGTCCAAGCGGATGGGCAAGCGGGTGCAGCTGGTCGGCGACGACCTGTTCGTGACGAACACGAAGATCCTGAAGGAAGGCATCGACAAGGGCATTGCGAACGCCATCCTCATCAAGCCGAACCCGATCGGCACGCTCACCGAGACGCTTGCGGCCATCGATATGGCGGCCGACGCGGGTTACGCCTCCGTCGTCTCGCACCGCTCGGGGGAAACGGAAGACGCCACCATCGCGGACATCGCCGTGGCCACTCGCGCCACCCAGATCAAGACGGGCTCGATGTCGCGTGCAGACCGCACTGCCAAGTACAACCAGCTGCTGCGGATCGAAGCCGAGCTCGGCCGCGACGCCAGGTATGCCGGTGTCGAGGCTTATCCGATCCCGGTGTCGGGCGCTGCCTGCTGATGAAGATCATCGCGTCCGTCCTCTTTGTCCTGCTGGTGCTGCTGCAGTACCGGCTCTGGGTCTACGAGGGCGGCATGCGCGAAGTCTGGCACCTGCGCGCCGAAGTGGCTGTGCAGAAGGAAGAGAACGACAAGCTCGTGGGCCGCAACCGCACGCTGGTTGCCGAAGTGCAAGACCTCAAGAAGGGCAAGGTGGCCGTCGAAGAGCGCGCCCGCACCGATCTCGGCATGATCGGATCGCGGGAGACTTTCTTCCAGGTGGTACAGCCGGAGGCGGCCAAGGCCGCACTGACGAACGCTCAACGTTGAGCCGGCGAGCCTGTGACCGTTCACGTCGCCCAGCCCCCTCGTTACTGGGTCATCGTTCCCGCCGCTGGCAGGGGCCATCGCATGGCGGGCGCGTTGCCCAAGCAATACCTGCCGCTCGCAGGGCGCACCGTTCTTGAGTGGTCGCTGGCGCCGTTTCTGGCCCGACCCGAGTTCCATTCCATCGTGGTTGCACTCTCCCCGGACGATGCACGCTGGCCATCCCTGCCGTTGGCCCAGGACAGGCGCATCCTCGCGGTAACCGGAGGTGCGGATCGCGTCGATTCAGTGCGGGCGGGACTCATGGCGATCGCGGAGCATGCCCATGCGCAAGACTGGGTCCTCGTGCATGACGCGGCACGACCGTGCCTGACCCCAGGTGATCTCAACCAGCTGCTCGTCACGCTTGCAGGCGATTCAGTGGGCGGGCTGCTCGCGGCACCCGTGCCGGATACGCTCAAGCGGGCCGGAGCCGACGGCCGGGTGGATGTAACAGTCTCGCGCTTGCAACTGTGGCGCGCGCTGACGCCGCAGATGTTTCGCTACGGCGTGCTGCGTCAGGCGCTTGAGCAGAGCGCGAGCGGGGCGCAGATCACGGACGAGGCGTCTGCCGTGGAAGCACTCGGCCTCAAGCCGTTGCTTGTCGCAGGGCGCAGCGACAATCTCAAGATCACCGTGGCGGAAGACCTCGCCACAGCCGAGCGCCAGCTGGCCGACCTTGGTTAAGATGCGGCTCCAGACGTCGCAACGGACCTGCTGAATGAACGACCAGAACAGCGCTCCCCTGACTACCTTGCGAATCGGGCAGGGCTACGACGTGCATGCCTTCTGCCCGGGTGATCATGTGGTCCTGGGCGGCGTCAGCATTCCGTACAAGCTCGGGGTGCAGGCGCATTCCGACGGCGATGTCGTCATTCACTCACTGTGCGATGCCTTGCTGGGGGCGGCGGCACTCGGCGACATTGGCATGCACTTTCCGGATACCGACCCGCGCTGGAAGGGCGTCGACAGCCGGCACTTCCTGCGCCATGTTCGGGGCCTGCTCGGTGAACGTGGATTTTCGATCGTCAATGTCGACATCACCGTGCTGGCGGACGCACCGCGGCTCGGTTCCCACCGTCAGGTGATGCAGGCCAATCTTGCCGCCGACCTGGGCCTTACGACCGATCGCGTGAATATCAAGGCCACAACCACCGAAGGTCTCGGCTTCATAGGCCGTGGCGAAGGCCTGGCCTGCCAGGCTGTGGCGATGATCCAGATGAGCGCAAAATAGCATTGCCCGTGCCGCTTGCGGCGCGCCGTCCACTCCTTCCGGTTTCCATCACGCATGCCACTACCGTTGTCCTTTGATCTGCTGCCGCGCGCGTGGGGCGCCGCAATTGCCACGGGCCGTCTGAAGGTCGAGCCCGAGGACTTCGTCGTGCGCGAATGGCTTGGCTTCGGGGCGGACGGCGAGGGTGACCACCTGCTGTTGACCGTGCGCAAGCGCGGCGCGAATACCCATTGGGTGGCAAAGGAACTCTCGAAGCGGGCGGGCGTGCATCCGCGTGAGATTGGTTACTCCGGACTCAAGGATCGGCACGCGGTGACCGAGCAGGCCTTCACAGTGCCGGGTCGGACAGCGGATGCCGCGCAATGGCTGGGGTTTGCCGGAGAAGGCTTTGAGGTCATTGCAGCAGAGCGGATCCGGCGCAAGCTCAAGCGGGGTTCGCACAAGGGCAATGATTTCCAGATTGTCGTGCGCGAAGTGACGGCCAAGCGCGATCAATTGGCGGAGCGGCTGGCGTGCATCGCGCAGTTCGGCGTGCCGAACTACTTCGGTCCGCAGCGGTTCGGTCGCGGCGGACGGAATCTCGAGGTGGCAGAAAGCTGGTTCAGTTCGGGCAAGTCTCCGTACGACCGGCTGGATCGCAGTTTTGCACTGTCCGCTGCGCGCTCGGCGCTATTCAATACGGTACTGGCGGCGCGAGTGGCTGACGGTACGTGGAATCGGCTACTGGATGGGGATGTTGCGAACCTCGACGGCAGCGGCAGCATCTTTCCGGTCGCTGCGGTGGACGACGTCCTGGCCGAGCGCAGTCAGCGTCTCGATATCCATCCGACAGGGCCAATGCACGGGCGAGGAGAGTCACGCACCGGCGCCGTAATCTCGAAGTTGGAAGAGGCGGTATTGGTGCCTTGGGCGCACTGGGCGAGCGGCATGGCAGCAGCAGGGCTCGAGCATGAGCGACGTGCGTTGCGACTGAACGTCCAGGGACTCACGTGGGACTACGCAGGCACGGACCTGACGTTGCGCTTCCGTCTCGGCAAGGGGGCGTTTGCAACGTCTGTGCTGGCGGAAGTCATCGACCCTGCAAGCGCCGCGCAAGTCGACGAAAGCGACGATGGGTAGTGTCGGGTTCCCTATCTCTTCAGCAGCACATAAACCGCGCCGCTGCCGCCATCCACGCCGCGAGCCGAACCGAAGGCCGTAACCCGGTCGCTTTGCCTCAGCCACAGGTTCACGACATTCTTGAGCACGGGGCCGCGAGGCCCTGAGCGGCGGCCTTTGCCGTGGATGATATGCACGCAGGTCAGGTTCCTCTGCACTGCGTTTCCAATGAACTCCCGCAGCTCCGCTCTTGATTCGACTGCGGTCAGTCCGTGCAGGTCGATTTCCGCCTCGACGACATACTCCCCGCGACGTAGCTTGCGCAGGATGGTTTCCGGAACGCCGTTGCGGCGGAAGGACAGCTCGTCCCCGGTCTCAAGCGCGGCAGGATCTGCAACAGACCCGAGGCTCTCTTTGAGCACGTCCTGCTCGTCTGTGCGCTTGAACCGGGTTTCAGGAACAGGCTTCGGCCTGGCCGGACGTTCCGCCTTCTTTGCCAGGCGACGCACATCGCGCACTGCTTCGCGAAACAGCTCCTGTTCCTCGTCCCGCTTGCTCATGGAAGTACTCGTTACCGCTTGCCACGGGCGTGTCAACCTATCGGCGCAGCACGCCCTTCCAGTATAGTTGCTGGCCTGCTCCCCGGGACAATTTTCATTAGTGAAGCTCCTCTTAAGCAACGATGACGGCTATCGCGCCGAAGGCCTGCGCTTTCTGGTCGAAGCCATGAGGCCGCTCGCCGACATCACCGTTGTCGCCCCGGACCGCAACCGCAGCGGTGCCAGCAACTCACTGACGCTGGATGTGCCGTTGCGCGTGACCCCCTACGGCGACGATCAGTATTACGTGAACGGCACGCCCACCGATTGCGTGCACCTCGCGATCTCCGGCCTGTTCGACTACGACCACGACATGGTGATCTCAGGCATCAATGACGGTGCCAACCTCGGTGACGACGTGTTGTACTCGGGCACGGTTGCCGCAGCAGTGGAGGGTCGCTTTCTCGGGTTGCCCGCGGTTGCGGTGTCGCTCGTGTTCGACCCGGCGCTGCCGGAATCCGGTCATCACTTCGCCACCGCGGCGCGCGTGGCTGCCGAACTCCTGTTGCGCCTGCAACGCTCGCCGCTGCACCGGGCCACCATCCTCAACGTCAACGTGCCCGACCTCCCGTACGAGGCCATCAAGGGCTACCAGTCCACGCGGCTGGGTGCCCGGCATCGATCTGAACCCGCAGTGCCCGCGCGCGATCCCCGTGGGCGCTTGTTGTACTGGATCGGCCCGGCCGGCAGCGGCCAGGACGCGGGACCGGGCACGGATTTCCACGCCGTTGCCAACGGCTACGTGTCGGTCACGCCACTGCAGATCGATTTGACGCGACACACGGCACTCGATGACATCCGCGACTGGCTGAGCGGTCGCGAGTCATGATGGATCCCCGCCGCTCCGGCATTGGCATGACCTCTGCGCGGACCCGCGAACGGCTGGTCCAGCGCCTCATGGAGCAGGGGATCAAGAGTCCTGCGGTGCTCGACCAGATCCGCAACGTGCCGCGGCACATGTTCGTCGACGAAGCGCTGGGCACGCGAGCGTACGAGGACACGGCGTTGCCTATCGGCTTCGGCGTGACCATTTCGCAGCCCTACGTCGTCGCGCGGATGACGGAAGCGTTGATCGAAGGCATCCCGCCGCGCAAGATCCTCGAAGTCGGCACCGGCTGCGGCTACCAGACGGCCGTGCTGTCGCCGCTTGTCAGCACCATCTACAGCATCGAGCGCATTGGTGATCTGCTGACCAAGACCAAGGCGCGCCTGCGCGACCTCAATATCCGCAATGTGCAGTTCCGGCACGGTGATGGCTTCAAGGGTTGGGTGGCGCACGCACCGTACGATGCAATCATCGTCGCGGCCGCTTCAGAGGTAATACCGGAGGCGCTGCTCAAGCAGTTGGGACCAGGTGGCAGGCTCATTACGCCGATCGGGCCCGAAGGTCGCCAGGAGCTGCGTCGCGTGGTCCGTCGCGGCGATGATTTCCATACGGAAATGCTTGGGCTCGTCAGTTTCGTGCCATTGCTGAAGGGACTCGGCTGACCTCGACCGGCAGCGACTCCGCTATCCTGTGCGGATGGCACCAACGGCAATGTTCGAGGCTTCCGGCAGACTCTTCGCGGTACTGGCCGTGTTCAGCGTGTTGCTGCTGGTGGCTGCTTGTGGCAGTTCGCCAACGCGCCTGACGGCGGCTTATGCGGTGAAACGCGGCGACACGTTGTATTCGATCGCGTGGCGCCACGGTCTCGACTATCGCGAAGTGGCCCGGTGGAACGGCATCGGGCGCGATTACCTGATTCATCCCGGTCAAGTGCTCTACCTTGTGCCTTCCAGTCGCGCTGATCGGCAGGCGCGGCAGGGCCGATCATCACCGCAGCCCGCTGCGGCTCCTGCCAACGCTGTTCCCGCCGGTGCAGCGGTCAACTGGGGCTGGCCTGCAGATCAGGTGCAGGTGCAGTTGACTACGCGGCCGAACAGCAGCCAGGGGTTGACGATGGCGGGCCAGCTCGGGCAGTCGATCCGTGCGGCTGCGGCTGGCAGCGTTGTGTATGTCGGATCCGGACTGCTTGGGTACGGTCAGCTCGTCATCATCAAACATAACGAGAGGTACCTCAGTGCCTATGGCCACACACAGTCGGTGTTGATTCGCGAGGGTGAAGCGGTGCAGGCAGGGCAGTCCATCGCCACGATGGGCGAAGGGCCGGGACGGCGCCCAATGCTGTATTTCGAGATCCGCGTGAACGGCCAGCCCGTCGATCCACTGGGTTTTCTGCCGGCCCGCGCACGTTGAATTTCCTCTCGCAACAGCGTGAGTTTTGCCGACTGTCATGCGCCCTTTGGCATGCAAACTAGACCCATTCCATTCGTCGGCGGCAGTCTTGCACTCGGGTAACGCGTATGTCTAAATTCGACCCACTGTCGCTGGCCACCGACTTCATGGGCGGCGACTGCACTGGACAGCAGACGGTGTGACCGGGACGACCCGGAGAAGACGCAGGGGCGAGGGGGGATTCGAGGTAACAGCGCCAAGAAGTAAAAGAACCGAAAACAACAAGAAAATGCCGTCGCGCCGGAACGTAAAAGCTCCAGGCAGCAATGACGGGTTGATCGAACGAACTTCAGTTTCCTGCGTCTTCCCCCGGTCGCCTTGAGCCGGGGTCCAGAAATCAAAACGCCGCGTTCAGCGGCCTGCTCCTGCGAAAGTCCGGTCCGGCGCGCTCAAAATCGCTTGCCCGATACCTGTGCAAATCGCTTCAGTCCTTCAGGAACAATGCGGCCACGACGCGACGATCCTCCGCCACGAGGATATTGAACGTCCTGCATGCTGCGGCCGTGTCCATGACCTCGACGCCGATTCGCCGCGTCAGCAGTGCAGTCAGGATGCTGCGCTCCGGAAAGCGCTGCCTTGTTCCCGTCCCGATCAGCACGATCTCCGGCCGCTGCGCGATCACGTGATCGAGATGCGCCAGGGTCAGTTCGCCCAGGGTCTGTGGCGGCCAGTCGGTGTCCATCGATTCCGCCGTGAGCAGGCAGCTCGTGTGAATGACATCATCGCCGACGCGCAGTTCTCCGGGAACGAAGCTGCGGACGAGGTTGACGCCGGGGCCGGTTTGCAGCGTGATCTTCATGGGGTGCCCGGTTGCTGAGGGAATGTGCAAATTCAATCAGAGTTTCGCCGGCCACGCTATCATCGCGGGCCTTCGGGCTACCGCCGTTCAAGCTGTTCCCCCGACGAAGGCAAACACTCTCCCGCTCTGCTGTGTCCCGACGCACCCTGACATTGACCCGCTCAACTGCTGCCGTTTCCCACCCTGCGCCCTTCAGGCTCGTGGTGCCTGGCTTTGTGCCGGCATGGCGGCGTGCGACCACGTTGCAGTCGATGGAGCTCCCGGCACTGACGCGGCTGGTGCGGCGAGGGCGGGCGTCCCGCATCGACGTGGCGCAGCCCGGTTGGCGGCCGCACCACCTCCGCCTGCTGTCTCTGCTTGGACTGGACGCGGATCGATTGCATGGGGGAGCGCCGGTCGAGTGGCTGGGTCTCGGTGGCGAGCCGCGGCGCGGCGGCTGGCTGCAAGCGGCGTTCGTGCATCTGGAAATCGGCAGCCACAACGCCAGGCTGCACGCCGTGACCGGACTCGGCGTGCAGGAGGCGCTGCAGCTCGCGACGGTGCTGGCGGCAGGCCTGCAATTCCCTGGATTTTCTGTGCTGCCTTCACCCGACCTGCAGCAGTTTCCCGGTGTGTTCCTGCACTCGGACGGCCCCATCGATGCGGTCTGTCCGGTGCCTGGCTCCGATGACCTCTTGGAATTGCGTGACGTCCTGCCGCAGGGCAAGGACGGTCCGGTGCTGCGTCGTCTGCTGACGGAAGCCCAGATGCTGCTGCATGACCATCCCGTCAATGCGGGCCGAGAGCGTCGCAACCTGCGCGCCGTGAACGCCGTCTGGCTGACTGGAGTCGGCGAGTTCGATGCGATGCTGGCCTCCTCGCTGCCTGGTGTGGCGAGTGATGGGGCCTACCTCAAGGGGCTTTGTCGCTTGCACGGCGGTGCGACGTTGCCGGTGCCCGCTTCGGCCGAAGCGCTGTTGTCGGCCGCGCGGCCTGCGCTCGTTGAGTTGCCTGCCTTTGAGGATCCCGATCCGTCGGCTCGACTCCACCAGCTGGAGCACGACTGGTTTGCGCCGCTGGCCAGCGCCATAGGCGCCGGCCGCATTGTCGCTGCAGAGTTGCACCTCGATGAGGTCCGAGTCCAGATCGACCGTCCGGCCCTGCGGCGCTTCTGGCGACGCGGGCCCACTCTCGCCGACGTGCTGCAATGAGCGCCCGGATCGTTCGCCGCGACAGTGCCGGGGTCGATGGCATGCCGGATACGATGCCAGCCTTGCTGAAGCGCATCTATGCGGGGCGAGGCGTGCGCGATCCCGCGGGGCTCGAGCTTGGTCTCGACCGGCTGATTCCTATCCGCGAGCTGGGTTCCATCGATGCAGCCGTGGCATTGCTGATCAAGCACTTCCACAGCGGCGGCCGCATCACGGTGATCGGCGATTTCGACGCGGACGGTGCGACCAGTACCGCGCTGATGGTGCGTCAGTTGCGGCGGCTCGGCTTCCAGAACGTCGACTTCCTCGTGCCCAATCGCTTTGAGTACGGTTACGGACTGACGCCGGAAATTGTCGCGCTCGCCGCCGCGAAACAGCCCGCGCTCATCATCACGGTCGACAACGGGATCTCGAGCCATGCCGGTGTGGAAGCGGCGACTCAGGCCGGCATCGAAACTTTGGTCACCGATCACCACTTGCCTGCTGCGACCTTGCCAGCCGCCGCAGTGATCGTGAATCCCAATTCTCCCGGCGAGGGGTTTGCGTCGAAATCGTTGGCCGGCGTCGGCGTTGCGTTCTATGTGATGGCGGCGCTGACGCGGGCAATGCAGGAACAGGGCCTCGTGAGGGATCCGAAACCCGTGTCCGATCTGCTTGATCTCGTCGCGCTCGGCACCGTCGCCGACCTCGTGGCCCTCGACCACAACAACCGCATCCTCGTGCACCAGGGGTTGCGGCGCATGCGGGCGGGCAGGTGCACTGCCGGCATCCGTGCTCTTCTTGAGGTTGCTGGCAAGCGCTTGGAGAAGGTGGTCGCTGCCGATCTCGGCTTCCAGGTGGGACCCCGGTTGAACGCAGCCGGTCGCCTCGACGACATGACGATCGGCATCCAGTGTCTGCTCACCGACGATGCGGCGAGCGCTCGCCTGCTCGCCGGTCGACTGGCGCAGCTGAACCAGGATCGGAAGGAGCTCGAGCTGCGCATGCAGCAGGACGCGCTCGGCACGGTGGCCGACATGCGGGCCGACGACGACAACCTGCCGCTTGGACTGTGCCTGTTCGAGGAGGACTGGCATCAAGGCGTCGTGGGTCTCGTCGCCTCCCGCGTCAAGGAACGCACGCATCGACCGGTGATTGCGTTTGCCCGTGCCGATGGCGCGATGCTGAAGGGATCGGCGCGATCGGTACCCGGCGTCCACATCCGCGACGTGCTGGATGCGGTCGCGACGCGCAATCCGGCGATGATCCACCGCTTCGGCGGGCACGCAATGGCGGCCGGGTTGACGCTGGCGGCAGGGCATCTCGAGGCCTTCCGTGGGGCCTTCGATGCGGAAGTTCGCCGCTGGATGACAGCCGACGACGCGCACGGCGTGATTCATTCGGACGGCGCGCTGGCGGCCCAGGATTTCACGCTGGAGACCGCGCGGGTGGTTCGCGAGGGGGGGCCTTGGGGGCAGGCCTTTCCGGAGCCGACGTTCGATGGCCGCTTCAGTGTGGTCGAGACCCGGATCCTCGGTGACCGGCACTTGAAGCTGAAACTGCGTGCTAGCGGGGATTCGGGCCGCGGCGGCACCTTGTGTGAAGCCATCGCGTTCCGGTACTTCGATCATGCGGAGGCTGCGGACGTGTCCCCTGGGCAGCAGGTCGAGATCGCCTTCCGGATGGATGTGAACGAGTACGCAGGCACCGAGCGGCTGCAGTTGCTCATCGAACACCTTGATCTGGCGGAATGACGGACGTGCTACCCTACGTGCCCTTTTGATTCGTGTCTCCGGCCCATGGAAGTCAACCTGATCCGCCGCCTGATGGAAAATCTCAATGAGCGCTATGCAGTGCTTCGGGGGTTTCTTTGACTACGACACAAAGAGCGAACGGCTCGCTGAAGTAAGCGGCGAACTCGAAGATCCGGCGATCTGGAATACGCCGGACAAGGCCCAGGAGCTCGGCCGCGAGCGGGCCCGCCTCGAGCAGGTCGTGACCATGCTCGACCGCATCCGCGCGGCCCTCAATGACGCCCGCGAGCTCCTCGAGATGGCTGTCGAGGAGGACGACGAGTCCACCGCTCAAGGCGTGAACGCGGACCTCGCGCGGATCGAGACGGACTTGAAGCAGCTCGAATTCCGCCGCATGTTCCCGGGCAAGATGGATTCGCACAGCGCGTTCCTCGACATCCAGGCCGGGGCCGGCGGCACGGAGGCCCAGGACTGGGCGAACATGCTGCTCCGCATGTACCTGCGCTGGGGTGACGCGCACGGCTTCAAGACCGAAATCGTCGACATCAGCCAGGGCGAAGTCGCGGGCATCAAGGGCGCTACCATCGGCTTTACCGGCGACTACGCCTATGGCTGGCTGCGCACCGAGACGGGTGTGCACCGGCTGGTCCGCAAATCGCCGTTCGATTCGAACGCGCGGCGACATACGTCGTTCGCTTCGGTGTTCGTGTCCCCTGAAGTCGACGAAGAGATCAACATCGAGATCAATCCGGCGGACCTGAAGACCGACGTCTACCGTTCCAGCGGCGCGGGTGGCCAGCACGTCAACAAGACCGAATCCGCCGTGCGCATCACGCACATGCCGACCGGCATCGTCGCCGCGTGCCAGAACGAGCGCAGCCAGCACAAGAACCGCGACTTCGCGATGAAGATGCTGAAGGCGAAACTGTACGAGCTCGAGGTCAACAAGCGCAATGCCGCCGCCAAGGTGCTGGAAGAGGGCAAGGCCGACGTGAGCTGGGGCAACCAGATCCGCTCCTACGTGCTCGACCAGTCGCGCATCAAGGACCTGCGCACCAACGTCGAAGTCGGCAATACCGTTGCCGTACTCGATGGCGACCTCGACCAGTTCCTGGAAGCCAGCCTGAAGCAGGGACTGTAGAGGGAAGTGGTCAGTGGTCAGTGGCCGGTCAGAGTCCGATCCAGTCCTTGAAACCACCGACCACTAGACGCTGCCAGCCATGCTCCTGGGTACGATCAATTGAAGCTGATTTGGACGACGCCATGACAGACCACAACGAAGCTCCCGACGAGAACAAGCTGATCGCGGAGCGGCGCGCGAAGCTCGACCGGCTGCGCGAGCAGGGGCAGGCCTTCCCGAACGACTTCAGGCGCGATGCGCTGGCTGAGCAGTTGCATGTCGCCTACGGTGAGCGTGCAACCGAGTGGTTTGACGCAAACACGATCCCGGCGAAAGTCGGCGGCCGCGTCATGGTCAAGCGCATCATGGGCAAGGCGAGCTTCGTCAAGATCACCGACCGCACCGGCCAGATCCAGCTGTTCCTGCAGCAGGCAACGCTTGCCGGCGTGTACGACGAGTTCAAGACTTGGGACGTCGGCGACATCGTGGCCGCGGAGGGCGTGCTGTTCAAGACGAAGACTGGCGAGCTGTCGGTGCGCGTCGACCGCATCCGCCTGATGGTCAAGGGCCTGCGGCCGTTGCCTGACAAGTGGCATGGCCTCGGCGACCAGGAAATCCGCTATCGCCAGCGCTACGTGGATCTCATCATCAATCCCGACAGCCGCGAGATCTTCCGCAAGCGCACGCGCATCATCAAGTACCTGCGTGACTTCCTCGACGCGATGGACTATCTCGAGGTCGAGACGCCGATGTTGCAGACGTTGCCGGGCGGTGCGGCCGCCAAGCCATTCCGCACGCACCACAATGCGCTCGGCATGGACATGTATCTGCGCATCTCGCCGGAGCTCTATCTCAAGCGCCTTGTCGTGGGTGGCTTCGAGCGCGTCTACGAGATCAACCGCAATTTCCGCAACGAAGGGCTCTCCACGCGGCACAACCCGGAATTCACCATGGTCGAGCTGTACCAGGCCTATGCGGATTTCCGCGACCTGATGGAGCTGGTCGAACGGTTGCTCCATGGGCTCTGCGACACGCTGCTCGGCACGCGGCAGGTGAAGTATGGCGACCAGGAGTTCGATTTCGGCCAGCCGTTCCGGCGCGTTACGGTCGAGGATCTCGTCGTGCACTTCAATGCGGGCGTTGAACGCGAGCGGTTGCGCGAGGTGCCTTACCTGCGCAGCCTGTGCGACCGCCTCGAGATTCCCTACAAGGACGGCGACGGCGCGGGCAAGTTGCAGATCGAGGTCTTCGAAAAGACGGCTGAGCATCGCCTGCTGCAGCCGACGTTCGTCTGCAGCTATCCGGCGGAAGTGTCGCCGCTCGCACGCCGCAACGACTCCGATCCGTTCATCACCGACCGCTTCGAGTTCTTCGTGGGAGGCCGCGAGATCGCAAACGGCTTCTCGGAGCTCAACGATTCAGAGGATCAGGCGGCGCGCTTTCATGAACAGGCAGCCCGCAAAGGGGCGGGCGATGAGGAAGCCATGTTCTACGACGCCGACTACATCCGCGCGCTGGAATACGGCTTGCCGCCGACGGCGGGTCTCGGGATCGGCATCGATCGGCTGGTCATGCTGCTGACGGATTCACCGTCGATCCGCGACGTACTACTGTTTCCGCACATGCGCCTCGAGACTTGAGGCGTCAGGAAGCCTCAAGAAGCCTCAAGGAAGCTTGAGGAAGTCAGGGAAGCAACGGAAGCAGCGGAAGCCAGAGTCCGGAGTAGCGGCGGAAGCCAGAGTCCGGAGTAGCAGCGGTAGCCAGCGTCCGGAGCCGCGGAGGCGCCGGCTGCCTTCGCTTCCCGGACTGCCTCAGCTTCCTGGGCTTGCTTCGATGTCGTACGGCAGCGGCAGCCTTCTTAGCGTTGCGCCGGCCTGGCCGGCCACTGCAAGTTGCGCATCCATTTGGGCCAGCGACACCACAGCAAGGAGTTCGCATCCAGTCGGTGTGGCCGCGGCGTCGACGACTTCTCCAGCGGGGGCTTCCCCTTCGAGTACCCGAGTGCCTGGCGGCGGCGGGGGGCATGTCGCGGCAAAACGCAGCATCCGGCGCTTGATGGCGCCGCGGTAATGGGTGCGGGCGATGATCTCCTGCCCCGTGTAGCACCCCTTGGCAAAGCTGACCCCGCCTAGAACATCGAGGTTCAGCATCTGCGCAACGAAGCTTTCGTGCGTTTCCGGCAGGACCTGTGGCAACCCTGCGCGCACTTCGGAGAGCCGCCACTCCAGGTCAGCGGATTCGCTCCCTGGGGCGAGAGGTAGGTCGCTTGCAGGTCCGAGGGCCAGGAAGCGCGCCCCGGGATTCGTGCCCGGCTCGTGCCAACGCACGACGGTGACGTTGCTCTGCTGCAGGCAGTGTCCAGCTTGCGCGGGGCAGGGCAAGTCTGCCGCGGCGAGCGCTGCTTCCGTGGCCGCCCGAACGACCAAGTCCGCCGGGGCGTCCGAGAACTTCACTTTCGAGCGCAACACGTACTTGCGCAGCCGCTGCAGGGTCGCCTGGGCCATCGAGGCTGGCAGCAGCATGATCAGTCCGTCGCCATCGGGGACCAGCGTGATCACGGCTTGCACGCGGCCCTGGGGCGAATTGCAGCTGGCCAACTGGCATTGTCCGGTTCCGAGACCGACGACATCGCTGCTGAGTTGGCCCTGCAGGAATACGCGCGCGTCCGCACCCGTTACCCGGATCGGGACCAGGAAACTCAGCGGTCTCAAGTGGGGGCTGGCCATGTTGCCGGGCAGTCTAACCGTGAAACGCGTTGCTATAGTTCAATCAGACGTTCCTTTAGGCAAACACTCGCATTTTCAAGGCGATCCGTTTCTGGCAAACTCCGTGGCGATGTCGCACCTTGATCCGGTTTCCGAGAAGAGTGGCTTGTCCAAGGGCTTGCAGGTGGAAACTCCTGTATCGGGGAACGACCCGGCGAGGGGCGACAAGCAGCAGGCCGCGGAAGCGGCGGGGGACCACCATGGCAGCGGCGCGTCCACGGCCACTCTCCCGCCGGAAGTCGGGGGTCGGGACGGTCCTGAACCCACCCGTTTCGGGGATTGGGAAAAATCAGGTCGCTGCATCGACTTCTAGGTCTGCGCCGAAGAGAGGCTATCCGAGCCTCCTCCTCGACAGGCGCCATCTACGGAAGCAGGGCGGTATTTTCAGGTTGAGCTTCAGCCTGCGGGCAAGCCGGACCGGACGGCGCGCAGGGCACTTTACATAAAGAACTCTCAAGAGAGCTACAGGTGTCGAACATGGCAAAACGCGAACGGCCATTGTCCCCGTTCATGCACTACCGATGGCAGTACACGAACACGCTATCCATCCTGCATCGACTGACCGGTATCTTCCTCGCATTCGGCCTCATCGCCCTGGTCTATTGGCTCGTTGCGCTGGCCGGTGGGCCCGAGCAATACGCTGATGCAGCGGCGGTGCTGTCCTCGCCGCTCGGCACTCTCGCGCTGGTCGCGTGGTCCTTGAGTTTCTTCTTTCACTTCCTGAACGGCATCCGGCACCTGTTCTGGGATGCAGGCCACGGCTTCGAGCTCAAAGTCGCGCGTCAGTCGGGCTGGGCCGCGTTCATCGGCGCCATCGTCTTGACGGCGATCTTCTGGACCGTGCTCGCCGTGCAGATGGGAGGTGCGGCATGAGTCTCCAGAGTCCCCTGTCCAAAGTGCTCGGCCGCGGATCGGCCAAGAACGGCGTCGGGCACTGGTGGGCACAACGCGTCACCGCGTCTGCGCTGATCCTGCTGACCGGCTGGTTCGTGATTGAGCTGCTCACGCTGCCGGGTCTCGATTACGGGTCGGTCGCAGCATGGGTGCACGCGCCGCTGTCCGCCGTGCTGCTGTCGCTGCTCGTCGGTACGCTCGTGTACCACTCGCAACTCGGGGTGCAGGTGGTCGTTGAGGACTACGTCGCCAGCAAGGGCGTCAAGGTTCTCACGATGCTCGTCGTCAATTTCGTGCATGTGCTGCTCGGGGCCCTGGGTGTCTTCGCCGTGCTGCGCGTCGCTTTCGGAGCCGCAGTATGAGTGCCTACCAGTTCATTGATCACACGTTCGACGTTGTCGTCGTCGGTGCCGGCGGGGCCGGCCTGCGCGCCACGTTCGGCCTCGCGAATTCCGGCCTGTCGACGGCCTGCATCACCAAGGTCTTCCCGACACGCAGCCACACGGTCGCGGCCCAGGGTGGCATCAGCGCCGCTCTTGGCAACATGGGCGAGGACGACTGGCGCTGGCACATGTACGACACCGTCAAGGGGTCGGACTGGCTCGGCGACCAGGATGCCATCGAGTTCATGTGCAAGGAGGCTCCGGCTGCGATCATCGAGCTTGAGCACTATGGCCTGCCGTTCTCGCGCACCGAAGACGGCCGCATCTACCAGCGTCCGTTCGGCGGTATGACCACGCACTATGGCAAGGGCACGGCGCAGCGCACCTGCGCAGCGGCCGACCGCACGGGGCACGCCATGCTGCATACGCTGTACCAGCAGGCACTCAAGAACGAAGCGCAGTTCTTCATCGAATACTTCGCCGTCGACCTGATCATGGAAAACGGCGAGTGCCGTGGCGTCGTCGCCATCGACATGGCCGAAGGCACGATCCACCGCTTCCGCGCGCACAAGGTCATCCTCGCCACGGGTGGCTACGGTCGCGCGTACTTCTCCTGCACGTCCGCGCACACCTGCACGGGTGACGGCGGCGGCATGGTGCTGCGGGCCGGCCTGCCGTTGCAGGACCTCGAGTTCGTGCAGTTCCACCCGACGGGCATCTACGGTGCCGGCTGCCTCATCACCGAAGGCGCTCGCGGCGAAGGCGGCATCCTGCGCAATTCGAAGGGCGAGGCGTTCATGGAGCGGTATGCGCCGTCGGCCAAGAACCTGGCCTCGCGCGATGTTGTCAGCCGTGCGATGACCATCGAAATCCGCGAAGGCCGCGGTGTGGGCGCTCAGCAGGATCACATCTTCCTGCACCTCGAGCATCTGGGCGCTGCGACGCTGGCCGAACGCCTGCCCGGCATTTCCGAAACCGCGAAGATCTTCGCGGGTGTCGATGTCAACAAGCAGCCGATTCCGGTGCTGCCGACGGTTCACTACAACATGGGCGGCATCCCGGCCAACATCCACGGCGAAGTGGTGACCAACCGCAATGGGGTCGTGGACACCGTGGTGCAGGGCCTGATGGCGGTGGGCGAAGCGGCCTGCGTTTCCGTGCATGGCGCCAACCGTCTCGGCTCGAACTCGCTGCTCGATCTTGTCGTGTTCGGTCGGGAAGCGGCCCGCCATTGCGAGGAGACTGTCAAGCCGGGCACGCGCCATCGGCCATTGCCGGCGGATGCGGGCGACTTTGCCGTCAGCCGCATCGACAAATTCCGCAATGCCAAGGGCACGCGCAAGACGGCCGACATCCGGCTCGACATGCAGCGCGTGATGCAGAACCACGCGGCCGTGTTCCGTACCGGCGATTCGCTGCAGGAAGGCGTGAAGAAGCTGGACGCGGTATTCGGCGCGTTTGCCGACGTGAGCGTGGCCGACCGCGGCCTGATCTGGAACACCGACCTCATCGAGACGCTGGAACTCGACAACCTGCTCGGCCAGGCGCTCGGCACGATGAACTCCGCGGCCAACCGCGAGGAAAGCCGCGGCGCGCATGCACGCGAGGACTTCAAGGATCGCGACGACGTCAACTGGATGAAGCACACGCTGTCCTGGGTCGACGAGAAGGGCGACGTGAAGATCGACTACCGTCCCGTGCACCTCAACACGTTGACGAACGACGTCGAAGTGGTGCCGCCGAAGGCGCGGGTCTATTAGGGGACCCGCTCCCGACTCGTAGCTACACAGTCAGTCAGCAGTATTTTTCAGGACTCCTCACATGGCCCAATTCCGACTTCCCGAGAACTCCAAGATTCGGCCCGGCAAGACCTACAAGGCCGCCGCGGATGCCAAGGACGTTCGTTCGTTCCGCATCTACCGCTTCGACCCCGAGTCGGGAGCGACCCCGAGCGTCGACACGTATGAAGTCGACATGGGCAAGTGCGGCCCGATGGTCTTGGACGCCCTGATCAAGATCAAGAACGAGATCGACCCGACGCTGACGTTCCGCCGTTCCTGCCGCGAGGGTATCTGCGGTTCGTGCGCGATGAACATCGACGGCGTCAACACGCTGGCCTGCACGCGCGCGAGCAGCGAAGTGAAAGGCGATGTGAAGATCTATCCGCTGCCGCACATGCCGGTCATCAAGGACCTGGTGCCCGACCTCACGAACTTCTACGCACAGTACGCTTCCGTGAAGCCTTGGCTGCAGACCCGCACGCCTGCGCCGCCGGACAGCGAGCGCCTGCAGTCGAAGGAAGACCAGGAAAAAATCGACCGGCCGTCGGCGTGCATCCTGTGCGCGTGCTGCTCGACGAGCTGCCCGAGCTACTGGTGGAACAGTGACCGTTACCTCGGGCCAGCAGCGTTGCTCGCAGCCCATCGGTGGATCATCGATACGCGTGACGAGGCCACGGGCGAACGTCTCGACGCGCTCGAGGATCCGTTCCGGCTGTACCGCTGCCACACGATCATGAACTGCGCCGAAGCCTGCCCGAAGGACCTGAACCCGGCGAAGGCGATCGCCGACATCAAGAAGATGATCGCCGAGCGTCAGCATTGAGCCCGCATTGAGCAATACCGTGGACACGCACCTCTCCCGACTGCGCTGGCACTGCCGGCGCGGGATGAAGGAACTGGATGTGGTGCTCACCCGGTATCTCGAAGTCGACTATCCGCAGGCATCGGCCAGCGAGCGCCGGGCCTTCGAGAGCCTGCTCGAGATGCAGGATCCGGATCTCTACTGCTATCTTGTCGGCCGGGCGGCCTTGCCTGAGGATCCGGAGACCGCCCATGTCCTCAAGAAGCTCGCCCAGCATCGCCATTGACTGCCGCCCGCCACTGGCGGCCCGGCCCGCGATCCTGCTGGCGTGTCTGGCGGCCGGACTCATTCCCTGGCTTGTCCCGGCAGGGCCCTGGACCGTTCCGGCATCGCTTGCTTGTGCGATGGCGGTCTTCTGCGGATTCCTCGCATCGGGATGGCTTGGTGGACCGCGGGCGCTTGCAATCGTCTTCTGGTTACCCGAGGGGGGCTGGTGGCTGACGAGCCGCAATGGTTCCGGCGAGGTCGCGAAGCTCCTCCCCGACAGCCGGGTATTTACTCACTGGCTGTGGCTGCGCTGGAATGGGCCTTCCGGTCGCCGCCAGGCACTCCTGCTCAGGCGCTCTGTCGAGGCCGATGCCGTCCGGCGGCTCGCGATGCGGCTCCGTCTGCAAGGCGCCCACCCGGTAACCGGGTCTGATAGCCTGCCGTTGTGATGCAGTTCCCCGTTCAATCTTCCCAACCGGCGTCGCGGTCTGCGCAGCGCGCGAACTTATTGCCGGGCCGCCAGTCTATTCGGCTGTCCGGGCGTTCAGTGTGCATTCACGTTGCCAGTGAATCAGCGCAATGAACGCTGAAGTCACGGACCAGATGCTGGTCGAGCGGGTGCAGCGGGGTGACCGGATCGCGTTCGACCTGCTGGTGCGCAAGTACCAGCACAAGGTGGTCAAGCTGGTAGGGCGGTTCGTGAGCAACACAGCCGATGCCGAGGACATTGCCCAGGAAGCCTTCATCAAGGCATACCGGGCGTTGCCCGCATTCCGGGGTGACAGTGCGTTCTACACGTGGCTGTACCGGATTGCGATCAATACCGCCAAGAATGCGATCGTGTCCAGCCGGCGCAGGCCGCTGGAACTCGATGTCGATACGCAGGATGCCGAGCAGTTCGAGCGCCACCCCCAGTTGAGGGAAGGCGATACGCCGGAGGGGCTCGCCCTGACCGAGGAGATCCGCAAGTCAGTCGAGGAAGCCATTGCGGACTTACCTGAAGAACTGCGGAAGGCCATCGTGCTGCGCGAGTTGGACGGCATGTCCTATGAGGAAATCGCCGCAGCCATGGACTGCCCGGTTGGGACAGTGCGATCCCGGATCTTCCGGGCCCGCGAGGCGATTGACAGAAAGCTGAACCCTTTGCTGGATTAGCAGCAGGCGGACCCTTGGAAGTAGAAGCGTCGAATCTTCTGGATACGAATCATGCATGACGATCCAACCTCGGCTTTAAGCGACAGCCAGCTCTCGGCCTTTCTGGACGGCGAATTGCCCGAAGAAGAGTTGAATCTGTTCATCCGCAGGCTTGAGCGTGACGCCGTCCTCAAGCGGTCGCTGTCGCGCTATGCGCTGATCGGCGAAGTGATGCGCACGCCGGCGAACAGCGGCGCTATGGTGCCCGGCAGCGGATTTGCGGCCCGGGTGAGCGCGGCCATTGATGCGGACTCAGCCCCGGCTGCCGGGGCGGCGCCCGATGCAACGGGGGGTGCTGCCAGGTCGCGCTGGTTCGGCCCCTTGGCTGGCCTGTCGATTGCAGCGGGGGTGGCGGTCGTGGCCGTCGGCCTCATGGATCGCGCGCCCGAGGGCCCGCACACCGCCGCGGCCATCGCAGATACGACGGACGTTGCCAGCGATCCTTCGCTGGCGGAGGCGAGCTATGTCGTGCCGGAGATCACGGTGACCGGGCCCCTGGTGCCGGCCGCGCGCCTGACCAACTACGTCATGGCTCATAGCGAGTACTCGTCGCCGATCGGGCGGCGCAACATGCTGTCGAACATGCTTTCCGACGAGGCGATGTCAGCTGATGGCGTGATTCCGGCCGGGTTCGTGCCGGACGACGGCCCGGCCCGGCAGGTCAACCCATGATCGCGCGATTGGCCACGCAAGGGCTGGCCGTGCTGCTGGTCAGCAC
>CAISDJ010000129.1 GCA_903884105.1 uncultured Pseudomonadota bacterium
ACCAAAGTGCTGTGGAGCCGCCTCATCTCTATTGTCGATGAGGCCGCAACGGGATTGGTCCGTACCGCCTATTCGCTGGTCGTGCGTGATTTTCATGACTACTGCGTTGCCCTGTACGACGCCGAAGGCGACATGCTTGTGCATTCCACCAAAAGCACGCCCGGCTTCATCGGCATCATGCCGCCACTCATGAAGAACTTTCTGGCGGCAATGCCTGTTGAAACCCTCGCCGATGGAGACGTACTCGTAACCAACGACCCATGGCTCGCGACCAGTCACAATCTTGACATCAGCGTGGCGTCCCCGATTTTCTACGACGGATCGGTTATCGGGTTCGCGGTCTGTGTCGTTCACCACCTCGACATCGGTGGGCGAATGGCCTGTATCGACTCGCGAGACATGTACGAGGAAGGGCTGAAGATCCCGATCCTGAAACTTTATGAGGGTGGCCGACGCAACGACACGGCCTTCGCTTTCCTGGGCGCCAACGTTCGCGCTCCCGTCAAAGTGCAGGGAGACCTCAGATCCCAGGTGGTCTCCAACAATGTCTGCATCCGTGGCGTTCAGAAAATGGTCGCCGAATATGGCTTTAGGGACCTGTCCCTCCTGGCCAAGACAATCATCGGCATGTCCGAGAACAGCCTGCGGGCACAGATCCGCAAATTGCCGAACGGGACCTACCGTCACAGCCTGAGATTACCGCCGGTTGGCGTTAGCCAGGCCTCGGTCGACCTGGTGTTGACCATGGAAGTTCATGACGACGGAATCCTGCTGGACTATGGCGGATCGAGCCAGGAAGTCGCAGCCGCAGTCAACGTCACCCTGCCGATGACGATGTCCTATTCGGCATACTCGATTAAAGTAGCTCTCGATCCTGCCGTGCCTAATAATATCGGCTGTCTGCGCCCCATTGAGGTTCGGGCTCCGCTCGGCAGCGTGCTCAACTGCCGTCCGCCCGCCCCGACCTGGGCCCGCAGCATGGTTTCGCACTCCCTGCCGGAACTGGTGTTTGCAGCGCTTGCCGACGCCATGCCGGAACATACAATTGCCGCCTGCGGGTCGACCCCGCTGACCCTGATGACATTTAATGGCCGCAAGCATAATGGTGATCAGTTTCTCGCCGTTGCGTCACATATTGGCGGTTTCGGAGCAAGTTTTCAGGCCGACGGTTATCCGTGCCTGCCGTTTCCGAACAATACGGCCGTCATTCCGGTCGAGGTCACCGAAAACGAAACCTGCATGCTTTATCTGAAGAAGGAGTTTGCGGTCGATACCGCCGGGCCCGGGCGACATCGTGGTGGTGTCGGCGAGGAAGTTGTGATGATAGTTCCAGAGGGTGATCAAGGCACCGACCTGCCGGTAACCACATCAATCCGAGGCTGGGGACGCTCGCCGGAATCGTCTTACCCGGTGCTAGGCCTGCTCGGCGGCCAGCCAGGGCGCGGCGGACACTTAACGCTAAATAACAAACTAGAGTCGCAAAATCAGGTCTTCAGCCTGCGCAGTGGCGACTTGATCCGACTGACGACGCCGGGGGGTGGCGGATTCGGTGACCCATTGGACCGCGATCCAGAGTTGGTGCGGCAGGACGCTCTGGCGGGCCTTGTGTCAATGAGTGCTGCCCGAACTGACTATGGCATAGTTTTGAACGGCGAGAACTTTACCATTGACCAGGCTGCCTCGGCGGCTCTGCGGCAGGCCCGGCCTCCCAAAGCTTGCGTTGCTCGACCGACAAGTCCCTGACGATGCTGACCTTTATCGTGCGACGATTTCTCGCCGTTATCCCAGTTTTCGCGATCATCACGATATTGGTCTTTCTGATGCTGCGACTAACTCCCGGTGATCCTGCTGTCGCTATTGCCGGCGACGATGCGACCGCGAGCAATCTTGCCGAGATCCGGCAGCGGCTTGGATTGACGGACTCGATCCTGGTTCAGTTTTTGCGCTGGTTCGGCAATCTTCTGCATGGCGATCTCGGGGAAAGCTTCTTTTTCAAGCGCACCGTCGCGTCGCTCATTGCGCAACGGATCGAACCGACGCTGGCGCTTGCCGCGTGTACGATTCTCCTGTCCGTGCTGGTGGCAGTACCGCTGGGCGTGCTGGCGGCCTCACGCCAAGGATCGCTATTAGATCGTGCAGTAATGGGATTTTCCGTGCTGGGATTTTCGGTCCCCGTATTCGTGATTGGCTATCTAATGATTTACGTTTTTGCTATCGAGCTGGGATGGCTTCCCGTACAGGGCTATACCCGCATTGGCGAAAGCTTCTGGGGCTTTTTGCAACGAATCGCAATGCCCACTTTGAGCCTGACCGTAGCCTATGTCGCCCTGATCGCTCGGACGACCCGTTCCAGCATGCTGGAAATTTTGCATGAAGACTTTATCCGCACGGCCCGCGCCAAAGGACTACCCAATCGAACAGTGCTGTTGCGTCACGCGCTGCGGAATGCAGCGATCCCCATTCTCACGGTCATCGGCGGCGGGGTTGCCCTGTTGATCAGTGGTGCGGTCGTAACCGAGAGCGTCTACGCCATTCCCGGGCTCGGACGCCTCACCATTGAAGCGGTACTGAGCAGGGACTTTCCCACCGTTCAGGCCGTGATTCTCCTGTTTTCCGGGTTTTATGTGGTGGTTAACCTGTTGATCGATATTACATACACCTTGCTCGACCCGAGGATCCGCTATTGAGTTCAATAGAAGAGCCATCCAAGTCCATACTGGCCACGCGTTCCGGATTTCGCCGGCTCATCGGCAACCCGTCGGTGGCAATAGGTGGCCTGCTTCTGCTTGCGATGATTTTCATCGCCGTTCTTGCTCCATATCTTGGCACCATGGATCCCACGCGGATCGATCCAACCGCCCGCAACCAACGGCCCAATGCCGAATTGACACTCCGCGCCGACGACGGCACGAGGATTCGCCGGATCGCGACCTTCGG
>CAISDJ010000130.1 GCA_903884105.1 uncultured Pseudomonadota bacterium
CCGGCGTATCTTGCCTATCGTTTCCACGCACAGCACCCCAGTTCTCCCCGCACAGCCCGTCAGGCCGTACAGGGTAGGGGTGGTCAATTTTGGACGCCGGTTACACCCCTAACCTGGTCAGAATTGCACGCCGGTTAACAACCGTAGCGCTTTGCCCGAACTGCCACCGGAAGATGCACGTCCTCAAGCTAGAGGCTGATATCGCGACCCTGCTAGCCAAGGCCAAACCCTAGATCGATCTACCGGAATGACGGGGTCGTTCGTCCAAGTCATAGTGCTAGGTCGGAGCACGGGACTCCTAACTGTATTGGCGGGGGTACCCCGGGGGTGGGGGTCGAGCTAGCAGAAAATGGCAGGGGCGCTGCAGCCGACCAAATCGGTCAGCCGCTGATCAGGGATCGCTTAGCAGGGCAGCAACCCCAACGAGGTGGGTACAGCGGTGGGTAGAAAGGAAGTCCGTTTCCATTTCTTTTTATAAACAACCACTTACGATCGTAAGTGGCGGAGAGGGTGGGATTCGAACCCACGGTGGGCGTAAGCCCACGCCTGATTTCGAGTCAGGTACATTCGACCACTCTGCCACCTCTCCATAAGTCTTTGATTGGGTTGATTCAACTGTAAACCAACTCCGTCCGGTGCAAAGCGGCCGGTATTCTATACTAGGGCGACTTGGAATTGCTCCCGGAACTGACGGGCGCAAGGCCTGCCATGGAGAGAGTTGCCGCTTGAAAGCCGCGCTGGCCCTGATCGCTGTGCTGATGCTCGGGACCTGCACCCAGCCTGCCACCGTGCTGGAGCAGATCCTTGCGGCCGGCGAACTGCGCGTGGTGACCCGCAACAGCCCGAGCACCTATTACCTCGGCGCCGCCGGACCGCAGGGGCCGGAATACGACCTGGCTACGCGGTACGCCGCTGAGCTTGGAGTGAAGCTGTACATCTACAGCGTGCCCACCGTCATGGACGTCATGGAAGAACTGTCCTCAGGGCGCGCCCATATCGCTGCCGCCAGCCTGACTCGCGGGCAGCCCGTCCCTGAGCACATGAGCTTCGGTCCGCCATTCCAGGAAGTGAAGGAACACCTGGTCTATCGCCAGAGCGAGGACCGCCCCCGCAGCCTCGATCAAGCCAATCGGGGCCATATCGAAGTGGTCTCCGGCAGCGCCCATGCGGCCACACTGGAGCAGCTCCTGCCTGAACACCCCGATCTGGCCTGGGTCGAGAATCCGGAAGCCGAAACCGAAGAACTGCTGTATCGCCTGTCGCGGCGCGAGTTCGACTACACCATCGCCGACTCCAACGAATTCGCCATCGCCCGCGCCTTCCATCCCGAAATCCGCATCGCCTTCGACCTCACCGCCGGCAAATCGCTGGCGTGGGCCGTCGATGCGCGGGACGCGAGCCTGCTGAATCGCACGAATGCCTTCTTTGCAGCCCTGAAGGGCGAAGGCCGGCTCGCGCAGATCCTGGACCGCTACTACAGCAACACGGATCGATTCGACTACCTGCAGTCACGGGATTTCATGACCCATATCCAGACGCGCCTGCCGGCCTACCGTGAGTGGTTCCAGCAATCCGCTGCAGAAGTCGGCGTCGACTGGCGGCTGATTGCTGCCATTGGCTATCAGGAATCGCAGTGGGTTCCGTCTGCAACGTCTCCCACGGGTGTACGAGGACTGATGATGCTGACGGAAGAAACGGCCCGCGGTCTCGAGATCGCCGATCGCCTCGATCCGCGATCGAGCATCTTCGGTGGCGCGCGCTACATCGTCAGCGTGCGCGAGATGATCCCCGAGCGCATTCCCGAGCCGGACCGAACGTGGATGGCGCTCGCGGGCTACAACGTGGGCTTCGGCCATCTCGAGGACGCGCGCATCCTGACGCAGATGCACGGCAAGAACCCCGACAGCTGGGATGATGTCCGTGAACACCTGCCGCTGCTGACGCAGGAGCGCTGGTATACGAAGGTGAAGCGTGGCTATGCGCGCGGCTGGGAACCGGTCCGCTTTGTGCAGAACATCCAGACGTACATGGCCATCCTGGACTGGGTTGCATCGTCGACCGGTCGGCCCGCATCGAGGCCGCCCGAACCCGGCGAGGATCCGATTTGACGATGGCAGAGCGGCTAGCGACCAGACAATGAGATCGCGCCAAGACCTATCCGAGCATCAATCGCCAGTCGCCAATCCCCGGTCGCTCATCGCTCATCGCCAGTCTCGACTATCGCCTTGCTTTGAAGAAGCCCTTCAGCAACGCCGAGCACTCCTCTGCGAGAACCCCTTCCTCGCACTCGACCGAGTGGTTGAGCGCCGGATGCTGGACGATATTGAAAACACTGCCCGCAGCACCGGCCTTGGGATCACGCGCGGCAAACACGAGCCGCTTCACGCGGGCATGAACCATGGCGCCTGCGCACATTGCGCAGGGTTCCAGCGTCACGTACAGCGTGGTATCGAGCAGTCGATAGGAACCCACTGCCTGGGCAGCGGCACGAAGGGCCACCATCTCCGCATGCGCTGATGGGTCGTGTGCGCCAATCGGACAGTTGGACCCTTCTCCGATGATCTGGCCAGCGCGGACGAGCACTGCGCCTACTGGCACTTCGCCTGCCGCTTCGGCAGCTCTCGCCAGCTCGAGAGCACGAGACATGAAGTGGACGTCCAACGGCAAGCCCCTTTCCGCAACACCGGGAGCGGCAGAATAGCACGCCCTCCGTGCCGCCCCGTCAGGATGCCAGTCGCGCCAACTGCCGCTTGACGACTCCGTGACATTCGCACGCACGCGCCTCGAGGCCCGCCTGGTCAAGGACCGAGATATGTCCCCACCGATAATGGATGCGACCGGCAGACTGCAGGCATCCGGGCAAGGGTGGCTCAGGACGCGTTTGCGCCCGGCCGATCGCGATGCCGGCAACGAGCACGGCTACCAGCGTGGCTGCAATGGCGAATGAACTGTTCTTCTATTTGGAACACATGTTCGAGTGAGGGGCGATCAACGATCGCGGTGAATGCCGACGCGGTCTCCACTCGAAGGGCCCAACCAGATTTCCTTGTCGAGTACCAACGCCGTGGCGTACCGCGACAGCAAGGGATTCGCAGTGCCCCGCGCGAGCGAAGTCACCGCCATCGTGGCAGGGTCGACTGCGTCCACTGCATAACCGCGCGGACAGCTGAAGTCTGCCCTGCCGCCCTTGACCGCAACAGGGGGGCCGCCGCACGCAGGCTCATCGTCCAGCATCCCCGCCGTAATCAGGCGACGACCGGCCACATCCCAATGAACGTTGTCGGGCGCATAGCCCTTGAGCCGGGCCGTCTTCTCGACCTTGACGGGATTGGTCCGCGAGAACTGCACGATGGTCTGGCTGCCGGACGCCGCAACGTAGAAGCTCTTGCCATCGAGGCCCGCCTCAATACCGTTGTTCCCCGCGAGCTCCGAGCCTGCAAGCAACCGGAACGCAGGTGTTCCGGGTCGCCATTCGTACACGCCACCACTCGGCTTGCCTCCGAGCATGTCGCTCCAGCTCTTGTCCGGATGGATCAGGACCGTCGCCAGGATGGTGCCATCGGCGAAGGACGTCACGGAGTTTGCCGCAAGGCCTGCTGGCATGAGCACGCAGCCCTTCCAGCTCAGGACGGGCACGGCCGGCGCGGCGTCCACGCCAAAGACTTCGATCGATTCACGTGCCCCGTGCGTGACCACATAGAGGTTGAACGTCTTGTCGCCCGCCTGCCGCAGCGAGATGCCATGCGCAACGAACTTCGACCTGTCCAAGGGTCCCGGGCAGGAGCCGAACGCCTGCTTGTCCCATTTCGATCCGGCCGGCTCCTGCGGGAACACCGACTGCCACTCCTTGCGGTCCGCGTGGATCAGGTGCAACCCGCCGCCCTTGGGGGCGCCGCTGGCGAGCACCCACCGTGTTCCGGGAACCAGGAGCAGGTCTTCTGCATTGATCGGCCCGGCAATGAAACTGAGCGAAGCAGCCGGCGAGCGGCCCGCTGGCTCCGCAGCGACCGCATTTGCTGCCACCGCTGCCGACAAACCGACCAATGCCAATCGAGCGAACTTGCGCATGTCTCCCTCCCGGAATGCCGTCGACGCGACTGTTGGTGTCGCGTTCCCTTTCGTGCTGGATAGGTACTAGCGTAGCTGCGTTTGCAGCGCCGCACGTGAATTTCTGTTTCCCCGGGATGCGGAAACTGGCCATTGGGCGACGGACCTTGGGGGTCGCGAATCGGGAGCTGTCCCTGCCTCACGCGACTGTGACAAACTCGTGGCATCACAATCCTGCGGAGACAGTCATGTCCTTTCTCGAACGCGCCCTGATCACGCTCGGAATCCTGGCCGCCGTCCCCGCGTTCGCGCAGGTCCCTGCACCCGCAGCGGCCCCTCCCCCCCCGGCGATGGTGCTGACCGTCCAGGGGTTTGCGGATGGCAGCCCGATTCCGGTGCGCTTCTCGCAGGCCGCTCCGGGGGTCGCCCCCGGCGAAGGCACCTCGCCGGCCTTGAGCTGGACCAATGTGCCTCCCGGCACCCAGTCGTTCGTGATCAACATGCGTGACCTCGACGTCGCGCGCAATCGCACGACGGACGATCAGGCTCACTGGGTCGTCTGGAACATTCCAGCCGGCGCAACCGGGATGCCGGAAGGCGTCCCGCGGGGTTCGCAGCTGCCGGACGGCAGCTTCCAGATCAGCGCAACCGGCCCCATGTACCGTGGCCCCGGTGCGCCGGCCAACGGCCCGTTGCATCACTACATGTTCGAGGTCTATGCGCTCGACATTCGCCTCGACGTCGCGCCCACGGCGGACGCATTCGAGACGAGGACCAATGTCATGCGCGCCATGCAGGGCCATGTGCTCGGCAAGGCCGTGTACGGCGGATTGTTCCGGCGGCCGCCCGCACCGTAGAGCCCAAGTTGCAAACCCGAAACAAGCTTGCTGCTTGTTCCGGGTGATAACGCAACGCGCGGCGGCGGGCGACGGACCGCAGCCGCTTCCTACCTTGGACGCTTCCCGCGCGCCTCGCGGATGACGACCGCGTAGTCTTCGCCGCCAGCGCCGTTCGCGAGCGCCGCCTCGAGCGCGGCAGCGGCCACGTCCGTTACCGGACTCGAGGCGCCGCAGGCAGCCGCAGCACCACGGATCAGGCCCACATCCTTGAGCATCTGCACGACCGTGAACGTTGGCGTGTAGTCATCGACCCGCAGCAACGGTGCCTTCGCCTTCACGATCGGTGATGCGATCGCGCTGGCCTCGATGACGTTCCACAGGACCTGACGGTCGAGACCCGCTCCCTCTCCAAGCGCGAGCGCTTCCGCCAGCAAGGTGCTCGTGCCCACGATCAGCTGGTTCACCACGAGCTTGGCGACGCGGGCTTCCTCGGCGGCGCCCAGATACAGCTGCTGCGGTCCCCAAAGCGTGAACAGGTTCTTGATCGATGCGTAAGCCGCCGGATCGCCGGAGACGAACACCGACAACGCAGCACGCTCCGCCATCGTCGCGTTGCCCGACACGGGTGCCCGCAGGCAGGCAATGCCCCGGGCCCTTGCCTGCGCGGCGGCTTCACGCGATGCCTCAAGCGACACCGTGCTGGTTTCGATCCACACGGTGCCGGGTTGTGCATGGTTCGCGACCTGCCGTGACACAACCCTGAGCGCAGCGTCGTCAGGCAACGAACTGAACACGATCGGGGCCACCAACAGCGCAGGAGCGACGTCGGCCACCGGGGTCAGCCCCGCCTCCGCTGCGAGCGCCATCCTCGCCGGTGCGATGTCGAAAGCGCTGACGGCATGGCCGCCGGCACGAAGATGACGGGCCATGGGCAACCCCATCTTGCCGACGCCGATAAAGAGAATGGATTTCATGCTTTCCTTCAGAGCCCCATCGCCCCGGCGATCTTGCGGCCGGACGCGTTCAATGCAGCGATCTTCGGTGAGAGATCGACGTCCACCAGGCGGCCGTTCCGCTTCTTCCAGCGTCCCGCCACCATCACGCTGTCGACGTTCGCGAGCGATGCCTGGAAGACAACGCTGGCCACCGGATCGTGGGCCGGCTGCATGTTCAGGTCATCGGCACGAAGCACCACGAGATCGGCCTGCTTGCCCGCCGCCAGCGTGCCGATCCGGTCGAGCTGGCCGAGCATGCGCGCACCTTCCACCGTGACCCACGAGAGGGCTTCCATCACGGGAATGGTCGTCGTTGGCGGAATCGTGCCGAAGGCCTCGCGATGCGCCACGTTGTCCAGGCTGCGCTGGATGCCAAGTGCCACACGGGCCTGCGTCAGCATGTCGCCCGACAACACCGACTCGAGATCAACGCCAAGCGATGGCGCATGGCCCAGCCTGCGTAGCCGCCCGGTGAGCGGATGCCCGTGGCCCTGCGACATCTCGTTTTCGGCCGCAGCGGAGAAGCTCATGCCGAGGTCACAGAAGCGCTTCAGCTGCGCGTCATCGAGCGCGTGGCCGTGAACGATGTTGACGTGGCTGCCGAGCAGCCCTTCGGCTTCAAGCACATCCCAGCCGCCGGGCGTACGCGCAGGCCCGCCTCCCTGGTGTAGCGACGCGATGACGCCGAGTTCGCGCGCCATGCGGAAATCATGCAGGGCAACCTCCAGTGTCGAGTAGTGCGGCCCGAGCACAGCAGCATGCACCGTCAGTAGCTCGGCGCCCTGATGCTGCTTCAGCAGGCGTTCGACTTCGGCGCGCGGATGCGGCACTTCCCAGAACGGCGTCTCACCCGGCTTCGGGTCCGGCTTCGGCGTGCCGTGGAAAAACGCCGCTCGGATGCCCGATTCGAGCAACCCCGCGACCGCAGCGTCATTGTGAGTGGAAGTCCGGTTGTTATGACACCAGTCGCCAAGCGTCGTCGTACCGCAGTTGAGCTGGTTCAACGCCCCGACGAGCGTGGCGATGTACAGGTCGTCAGGCTCGAATACGGTCGCAAGGCCGGCGTGCATCTTGCGAAAGTACTCGGTGAGGGTCCAGTTCGCAGCCACGCCGCGCAGCGCCGTCTGCCACGTGTGCATGTGGGCGTTGATGAGGCCCGGAATGACGATGCAACCGGCCGCATCGATGATCTCGGCATCATCCGCCGCAATGTACGGCGCAATCTCGGTAAGGCGATCATCCGTGATCAGGATGTCGGCGACGGGCAGCACGCCGGCTGCGTCCATCGTGATCACGGTGGCACCGCGGATCAGGGTGCGCGTCATCGGGAAACCTCCGATTGACCTATGCATACTCGCGACGGCGAGCCATTTCGTGCAGGGCGAGGCGCGATCGACCGCCGTGTACTGCATGTACACAAGGGAGGAGTAACGCTGCCCTGCACGAAATGGATCCCGTCCAGATCAAAGAATGAAAAGTCGTTCAATGGGTTGCGTCTCCAATCCTCTGCTGCGTCGTTACGGACCTTGTGCATATTCCCGATATGCCCTGCG
>CAISDJ010000131.1 GCA_903884105.1 uncultured Pseudomonadota bacterium
ACGAGTGCCGGCGGACTGTCGTCTCGGCGGCGAAGAGGGCCTCGGCATGTACCAGCTGATGGGCGATCTGCCCTACGAGAGGCTGGTCATTGCGCTCTGCGGTGTCGGCGCGATGGAAGGTGCGTTGGCCGAAACCTCCAAGTACGTGAAGGAGCGCAAGGCATTCGGTCAGGTGATCGGTCAGATGCAGCACATTCGCTTCAAGCTCGCCGAGTGCGCGACCCTGACCCGCGTGGCACGGGTGTTCGTCGATGACTGCATCCAGAAATTGCTGCAGGGTAAACTCGATACCGAGACGGCCTCGATGGCCAAGTACTGGGTGACCGACATGCAGCAGCAAGTGCTCGACGAATGCGTGCAGCTGCATGGCGGTTACGGCTACATGAACGAGTATCTGGTCTGCCGCATGTACGTGGATTCACGGGTGCAACGCATCTACGGCGGCACCAACGAAATCATGAAGGAACTGATTTCGCGCTCCGTGTAGGGGCGCGATTTTTCGCGAAGTTTGAACTGCAAAAGCCAAGGAGGCACGCAGCATGGCGCTTGATCTCGTACCCACCGGCAGGGACGTGCCGAACGACGTCAACGTGATCGTCGAGATTCCGAAGGATGCGGACCCCGTCAAGTACGAGGTTGATAAGGCCACGGGGGCGATCTTCGTCGATCGCATTCTCTCGACGCCGATGCGCTATCCCTGCAACTACGGCTACATCCCGCACACGCTCTGTGGCGATGGCGACCCCGCGGACGTGCTGGTGATTTTGCCGCTGCCTCTGGTGCCAGGCTCGGTGATCCGTTGCCGACCGGTCGGTGTCATGATGATGCAGGACGAAGCGGGGTCTGACGAAAAGCTCCTCGCCGTGCCCATCGACAAGGTCTTCTCGGGCTATACGCACGTGCACGACATCGGACAGGTGTCCAAGCACTGGCTCGAGCGCATCGGCCACTTTTTTCAGCACTACAAGGATCTCGAGCCCGGCAAGTGGGTGAAGATCAGTGGCTGGGGTGATGCCGAGCAGGCGCGACGAATCATTGGTGAAGCCGTCGAACGATTTAACGCCTCGACGGACAAACCGCACTTCTGAAGTGGCTCCCCGGGTTGGACTCGAACCAACGACCTGCGGATTAACAGTCCGACGCTCTACCGACTGAGCTACCGGGGAACGGGCGGCAGAAAGAAGGCGCGCATTCTCAAGAAAGCGCCGGGTGACGTCAAGCGGAGCGCAAAAAGCGTCCGAGGCGCTCCAAGGCGGCCTCGAGCTGTGCGCGACTCGTGGCGAACGACAATCTGACGTGGCCGGGCGCGCCAAAACCACTGCCCGGCACGAGCGCCAGACCCTCTGCCTCGAGTAACCGGTCGCAAAAGGCCTGATCGTCGGGCAGCCCGAGACGCTGCAGCGCGCCCGTGATGCGTACGAAAGCGTAGAAACTGCCCTCGGCTCGCCGGCACTCGAAACCGGGTAGGGCGGCCAGAGCCGGGATGAAGAAATCGTGCCGGCGCCGATACTCGGCGTTCATGTCGGCGACGCAGCGCTGATCGCCGCGCAGCGCGGCCAATGCCGCGCGCTGCGACACGCTCGAGGGGTTCGAGGTGCTCTGTCCCTGGATGGTCGCCATCGCCGTGATGATTTCCGCGGGTCCCCCGCAGTAGCCGATACGCCAGCCGGTCATCGCGTGGCTCTTCGAGACGCCGTTGATGGTGATGGTCCGCTCGTAGAGCGCGGGGCACACTTCGGCGAGTGTGCTGAAGGGCTCATCCGCCCACCAGATCTTCTCGTAGATGTCATCGGTGCCGATGAGCACGCGCGGGTGCGCTGCCAGTACCTCACCGAGTTGCTGCCACTCGAGGCGCGAGTAGGCGGCACCGGTCGGGTTACACGGTGAGTTGATGAGCAGCAGACGGGTCGCCGGGGTGATGGCGGCTGCCAGTTGTTGCGGTGTGAGCTTGTAGCCCGACTCGATCGTGGTGTCGACGATCACGGGGGTCGCATCGGCCAGGCGCACCATGTCGGGGTAGGACACCCAGTAGGGCGCTGGAATGATCACTTCGTCGTCCGGATCGAGCACCGCCATGCACAGGTTGAACAGCGTTTGCTTGGCTCCGCAGGAGACGAGAATCTGCGCGCGGCTGTAGTGCAGATGATTATCGGCGGCGAACTTGTCGCAGATCGCCTGCTTGAGCTCAGCCGTGCCGCCCACGTCGGTGTATCGCGTGGCACCGTCGCGGATGGCGGCGATACCCGCCTCGGCCGCCTCGACCGGAGTCGCGAAATCGGGTTCGCCGGCCGTGAGGCTGATGATGTCGCGGCCTTCCGCCTTGAGACGCGCCGCGCGTGCGGTCGCTGCCATGGTGGGGGAGGGTTTGACGCGTTGCACGCGACGAGAAAGCTGGATCGACACCGCGAGGTACTCCGCCTGCTTCGGGGCTGGGGGGAATGAGGTTCGGGGTTTATAGTAGCCGAAGCCATGACTGCCTTTCGTCTGCATTCCGAGTACACCCCCGCGGGCGATCAGCCGGCTGCCATCACTTCGCTCGTCGAGGGGCTGCAAACGGGGCTTGCGCATCAGACGCTGCTTGGCGTGACGGGCAGTGGCAAGACCTTCACGATCGCCAACGTCATTCAGGCAATACAGCGCCCCACACTCGTGCTGGCGCATAACAAGACTCTCGCGGCACAGCTATACGGTGAGTTTCGCGAGTTTTTTCCCGACAACGCGGTCGAGTATTTCGTCTCGTATTACGACTACTACCAGCCCGAAGCCTACGTACCCTCGAGCGACACCTTCATCGAGAAGGATGCCTCGATCAACGAGCACATCGAACAGATGCGGCTGTCCGCCACGAAGGCGCTGCTCGAAAGGTCCGACGCCATCATCGTTGCGACGGTCTCCGCCATCTACGGCCTCGGCGATCCCGAGGTGTACCTGCAAATGGTTCTGCACCTCGTGCGCGGCGACCGACTGGATCAGCGCAAGTTGCTGAGAAAGCTGGTGGACATGCAATACAAGCGCAACGATGTGGAGCTGACGCAGGGCGCCTACCGTGTCCGCGGCGACATCATCGACATCTTTCCGGCCGAATCCGAGCGCGAAGCGGTCCGGGTCGAGTTGTTCGACGACGTCATCGAGCAATTGCTGTGGTTCGACCCCCTGACGGGCGAAGTGATTCGCAAGGTGCCGCGGCTGACCGTATATCCGTCGAGCCACTATGTGACGCCGAAAGAGCGCTTGGTGGGCTCGCTGGACGGCATTCGCGCCGAACTCGCCGACCGGCTGCAGGAGCTGAAAGGGGCGAGCAAGCTGGTGGAGGCGCAGCGGCTGGAACAGCGCACGCGCTTCGACCTCGAAATGATGAAGGAAGTGGGCTACTGCAACGGCATCGAGAACTACTCCCGGTACCTCTCCGGTCGCGAGGCCGGCGAGCCGCCTCCCTGTCTGTACGACTACCTCCCCGACAACGCATTGCTGGTGGTGGATGAGAGCCACCAGACCATTCCGCAGCTCGGAGCGATGTACAAGGGCGACCGATCGAGAAAGGAAACCCTGGTTGAGTTCGGGTTCCGGCTGCCTTCGGCCCTCGACAATCGGCCACTGCGGTTCGAGGAATGGGAGAAGCTGGCCCCGCAGATGATTTTCGTGTCCGCGACGCCCGGCGCGTATGAGCTGCAGCGCTCGGGCAAGGTGGTCGAGCAGGTGGTGCGCCCGACCGGTCTCGTCGATCCCGAGGTCGAGATCCGCCCCGTCAGGACTCAGGTCGACGATGTCATGTCGGAGATCAAGCTGCGGGTCGAGCTCAATGAGCGCGTCCTGATCACCACGCTGACCAAGCGGATGGCCGAAGACCTGACCGAGTACCTCGACGAGCATGGCGTCAAGGTGCGGTACCTGCATTCCGACATCGAAACGGTCGAGCGGACGGAGATCATTCGCGACTTGCGCCTCGGCAAGTTCGACGTGCTGGTGGGGATCAACCTGCTACGTGAAGGGCTGGATATGCCCGAGGTGTCGCTCGTCGCGATCCTCGACGCCGACAAGGAAGGTTTCCTGCGGTCCACGAACTCGTTGATCCAGACCATCGGCCGTGCTGCCCGACATCTCAATGGACGAGCCATCCTGTACGCCGATCGCGTGACAGGGTCGATGGAAAGGGCCATTCAAGAGACCAATCGGCGCAAGGTAAAGCAGATTGAATTCAATACATTACACAACATTACTCCGGTAGGAATTACCAAATCCGTCACCGACGTCATGGAAGGTGCTCGGTTCTCGGCGGAAAGTGGCCGGGGTACCCGGATTACTGCGATCAAGCCCGACTATCGGGATCTCTCGCCGGAGCAGGCCCTCCGCCAGATCAAGAAGCTCGAGCAGCAAATGCACAAGGCGGCGCGGGACCTCAACTTTGAGGAGGCTGCGAAACTGCGCGACGAGATCCAGTTGCTCCGGAAAGTGGAACTGGGGATCGCATGAAGTTGCAGCCGGCGATGCAGTGGCCGGTGGCCGGTTGCCAGATTCTGCGCGCTGCCCCCCGGTCTCCCATCACCGGCCACCGGCCACCATCCTCATAACAACCTTGATTCCCTCAAGACCCGCCGTTATCCTTTGCGGCCCTTTTTAGGGCTTGGCGCGCGTAGCTCAGCGGTAGAGCACTACCTTGACATGGTAGGGGTCACAGGTTCGATCCCTGTCGCGCGCACCAATCTTTCTTTTTGTCTTGCTTTTTCTTTTGATTGGAAAAGAAAAAGTAAGTAAGCGTGAGGTCGCCTTGCGACCCCTTACCCTGCCTTTGGAACCGACAGCGTCCTATGCCGATCATCACGCTGCCAGACGGTAGCCAGCGCAGTTTCTCCGAAGCGGTCACAGTCGCACAGCTGGCTGCCGCCATCGGCGCGGGGCTCGCGAAGGCGGCGCTCGCCGGCCGCGTGAATGGCAAGCTGGTCGATACGTCGTTCGTGATCGACAGCGACGCAGAGGTCGCCATCGTCACCGATCGCGATCCGGCGGGGCTTGAGGTCATTCGTCACTCGACAGCCCACCTGCTGGCGCAAGCCGTCAAACAATTGTTCCCTGAAGCCCAGGTCACCATCGGTCCCGTGATCGAGGACGGCTTCTTCTACGATTTTGCCTATCAGCGTCCCTTCACTCCGGAGGACCTGGTTGCCATCGAGACCCGCATGACCGAGCTCGCGAAGGCGGACCACGTCGTCTCCCGGCGCGTCATGCCGCGCGATGAGGCCGTACAGTTCTTCAAGGCCATGGGCGAGCACTACAAGGCCGAGATCATTGCCAGCATTCCGGCGGGAGAGAACATCAGCCTGTATGGCCAGTCCGACTGGGTTGACCTGTGCCGGGGGCCGCACGTTCCGAGCACGGGCAAGCTGAAGGCGTTCAAGTTGATGAAGGTGGCCGGCGCCTACTGGCGGGGCGACTCTCGCAACGAGATGCTCCAGCGCATCTACGGGACTGCGTGGACGGACGAAAAGAGCCTCAAGGCCTATCTCACGAGGCTGGAAGAGGCGGAAAAGCGCGATCACCGCAAACTCGGCCGGGCGCTCCACCTGTTCCACATGCAGGAAGAAGCCCCGGGCATGGTGTTCTGGCACGAGCGTGGCTGGCGCGTGTACCAGATCATCCAGCAGTACATGGCCGACCTGTGGCGCAACAACGGCTATCGCGAGATCCGCACGCCGCAGCTGGTCGACCGGTCGCTTTGGGAGCAGTCTGGTCACTGGGAAAACTTCCACGAGAACATGTTCATCACGGAGTCGGAAAAGCGGCATTACGCCGTCAAGCCGATGAACTGCCCGTGCCATATCCAGGTCTTCAACCAGGGCATCAAGAGCTATCGCGACCTGCCTTACCGGCTGGCGGAGTTCGGCTCCTGCCACCGGAACGAGGCGTCCGGGGCGTTGCATGGGTTGATGCGGGTACGAGCCTTCGTCCAGGACGACGCCCATATCTTCTGCACTGAAGACCAGATTCAGAGCGAGGCCGTCACGTTCATAGACCTGTTGCATCAGGTCTATGAGGACTTCGGGTTCAAGGACCTGACGTACAAGCTCGCCACCCGTCCGGCAAACCGGATCGGGGCGGATGAGGTCTGGGACCGGGCTGAAAGGGCCCTGGCCCAGTCGCTCGACAGCCGCCAGCTGCCTTGGGAGGAAAAGAAGGGCGAGGGCGCCTTCTACGGTCCCAAGATCGAATTCACCCTCAAAGACTCCATCGGTCGGACCTGGCAGTGCGGCACCCTGCAGGTGGATTTCTCGATGCCGGGGCGCCTTGGTGCTACGTATATCGCCCAGGACGGCTCCAAGCAGGTGCCAGTCATGCTGCACCGGGCGATCTTCGGTTCCCTCGAGCGTTTCATCGGAATTATCATCGAGGAGTACGCCGGACAGTTCCCTGCGTGGCTGGCCCCGACCCAGGCTGTCCTCATGAACATTACGGATAGCCAAGCCGATTACGTGAGCCGCGCCGCTGAATTCCTGAAAAATCAGGGGTTTCGCGTAGAAACAGACTTGCGGAACGAGAAGGTGGGCTTTAAGATTCGCGAACACACTCTGCAGCGCGTGCCGTACCTGTTGGTAGCAGGCGATCGCGAAGCAGGATCGAACTCTCTGGCCGTGCGCACGCGCAGCGGCAAGGATCTCGGCGTCATGTCGCTCGACATGCTCGCCGGGAAACTTGACCGCGAAGTCGCGAGCCGCGGCCGGATTACTTTGGAGGTATGACGCATCGCTGCCCCAATCACCAAGCGCGTCCGGCGCAACGAAGACATTACATCACCGCAACTGCGGGTGATTGCCGCTGACGGAAGTCAGGCAGGCGTGATGGCTCGGTACGACGCGCTGCAAATGGCGTTGGCCGCTGAGCTTGATCTGGTCGAGGTGTCGCCCACGGCTGAACCGCCAGTGTGCCGCATCATGGACTTCGGCAAATTCCTGTTCGAACAGAACAAGAAGGCGCACGCGGCCAAGCGCAAGCAGAAGCAGATACAGCTGAAGGAAGTAAAGTTTCGTCCCGGCACGGAAGAAGGCGATTATCAGGTGAAGCTACGTAACCTGACCCGCTTTCTGACGGAGGGCGACAAGGCCAAGATAACCTTGCGGTTTCGTGGCCGAGAAATGGCCCATCAGGAGATCGGAAGGCAACTTCTCGATCGGGTACAGAAGGACCTTGTCGCCGTCGGCCAGGTCGAGCAGTTCCCGCTCATGGAAGGACGCCAGATGGTCATGCTGATTGGTCCCAAGAAGAAGTGAGTAACGTCCCTAACTGACCTTTGCGGGTTGGTTGGTTCGTTGCCCCGCCTGCAATCCTGCCCAGGCCGGCCTCCAAGCCGGTGTGGGTCAAGGTGATCAGGCTAAACATTGAAGGAAAGTGTTATGCCCAAGTTGAAGACCAAGAGGGCGGCGGCGAAGCGTTTTCGTCCGACTGCCAACGGGTTCAAGCGAGCCCAGTCCCATCGCCGTCACATCCTCACGAAGAAATCCAGCAAGCGTAAGCGTCAGCTGCGCGCGCCCGCCATGGTCTCGAAGCCAGACCTCGCGCGGATGGATTCCCTTCTGCCGCACGCAAAGTGAGGAGCTGAACCATGGCACGTGTAAAGCGGGGCGTCATCGCAGGCGCCCGTCACAAGAAAATCCTCAAGAAGGCGAAGGGTTACTACAACGCCCGTCGCAAGGTCTTCCGCACCGCCAAGCAGGCGGTCATCAAGGCCGGCCAGTATGCGTATCGCGATCGTCGCGCCCACAAGCGCGAGATGCGGGCACTCTGGATCGTCCGCATCAATGCCGGCGCACGGGTTCACGGGATCTCGTACAGCAGGCTGATCGCGGGACTCATCGCGGCGGAACTGATCATCGACCGCAAGGTCCTGGCTGATCTCGCCCTTCACGATGCCGCCGCGTTCGGCGTGATCGTGGAGCGTGCGAAGGCCGCGATCGGCGTGGCTGCCTGATCGGTCTATTGATGGCTCACGGCGGCGGGATCACTCCCGCCGCCGTCGAGAGCGCGTATAGGTTAATCAGAGGTTCCCTAGATTCATGAGTGAGTCGGCCGACCTCAACGCGCTCATTGCAGAGGCCCGTTCCGAAATCGAACAGTGTGCGGATCTCGCGTTCCTGGACCTGATCCGCGTCCGCCTGCTCGGCAAGAAGGGCGAGATCACCGATCGCTTGAAGGCGCTCGGTGCGATGGACCCCGAAACCCGTCGCGCTGCCGGGGCTACGATCAACGCGGCCAAGGACCAGATCGCTGCGGCACTTGGCCAAAGAAAGGAAGTGCTCGAAGCGCAGGAGCTCGCTGATCGCCTGAGCAAGGACTCACTCGATGTGACCTTGCCTGGCCGGGGTCAGCCACCGGGTGGACTGCATCCGGTCACTCGTGCGCGCCGTCGCATCGAGCAGATTTTCCGCCAGGCTGGCTTCATTGTCGCCGACGGCCCGGAAATCGAGGACGACTGGCACAACTTCGAGGCATTGAACATCCCAGCGGACCATCCCGCACGGGCGATGCACGATACGTTTTACTTTCCCGACGGGCGGCTGCTGCGCACGCATACGTCGCCGGTGCAAATCCGCGCGATGCAGACCCAAGCGCCGCCGCTCAAAATCATCTCGCCGGGCCGCGTGTATCGGTGCGACTCCGACATGACGCACACGCCGATGTTTCATCAGGTGGAAGGCCTGGTCGTCGATGAGGGCATCAGTTTCGCGAACCTGAAGGCCGCATTGCAGAGCTTCCTGCGGGCATTCTTCGAGGCCTCGGTGTCGATCCGCCTGCGGCCGTCCTATTTTCCGTTCACGGAGCCTTCGGCTGAATTCGATATCTCCTGCGTGGCCTGCAGCGGCCAGGGCTGTCGCGTCTGCAAGCAGACTGGCTGGCTCGAAGTGGGCGGCTGCGGCATGGTGCATCCGAATGTGCTGCGCGCCGTGAATATCGATCCCGAAAAGTACACCGGGTACGCATTCGGCATGGGCGTCGAGCGGCTGGCGATGCTGCGGTACAAGGTCGGCGACATCCGCCTTTATTTCGAGAACGACCTGCGCTTCCTGCGCCAGTTCGCCTGAATCATGCAGATCAGTACTTCCTGGCTTGCGGAGTGGGTTGACGTCGGCAGTGACGTGCCTGCGCTCGCGCATGCGCTCACGATGGCCGGTCTTGAGATCGAAGGCATCACGCTGGCCGCGCCGGCACTCGGCGGTGTCGTGGTGGCAGAAGTCAGGCATGTCGAGCGCCACCCTGACGCCGAGAAGCTCCATGTCTGCCGCGTGTTTGATGGCGAACAGGAATGGCAGATCGTCTGCGGAGCCCAGAATGTCCGCGCCGGATTGAAGGCGCCGCTCGCTCGCATCGGTGCGGAGCTCCCCGGGGGACTCAAGATCAAAGCCGCAAAACTGCGCGGTGTCGAGTCATCGGGGATGTTGTGCTCCGCCAAAGAACTGGGACTAGGTGATGACCTGCCGGGACTACTGGAGCTGCCCGAAGCGGCTGTGGTCGGCCAGGATATCGTGCGGGCGCTGACACTCGACGATCACATTCTTGCGCTGAACCTCACGCCCAATCGTGGTGACTGCATGAGCATGCTCGGCGTTGCACGAGAAGTGGCCACCGTCCGCAGTGTCCCGCTGTACGTGCCTGTTGCATCGACGGTGGAGCCGGCAATCCAGGATATTTTTCCGGTGCGGCTCGAGGCGGGTACGGCCTGTCCCAAGTTCCTGAGCAGGGTCATTCGCGGCATTCGCCCCGGTGCGCGCTCGCCTCTGTGGCTGCGCGAGCGCTTGCGTCGAGCGGGACTTCGCCCGATCAGCGCCGTGGTCGACGTCACCAATTACGTCATGCTCGAACTCGGCCAGCCGATGCATGCCTACGACATTCGCAACCTCGATGGTGCGATCGTGGTTCGTCATGCGACGCCAGCCGAAAAACTTACGCTGCTCGATGGACGGGCAATCGAGCTGCAGGCAGACGTGCTTGTAATTGCCGACCTGGCGGGTCCACTCGGGCTCGCAGGTGTCATGGGCGGCTCTGCGAGCGGGATCAGCGATGAGACGACCGAAGTGCTGCTCGAAGTCGCGTATTTTTCTCCGGCCGCGATTGCGGGCAGAGGCCGTCGCTATGGCCTGGTTACGGATGCCTCGCAGCGCTTCGAGAGGGGTGTCGATCCTCATCTGCAGGAGCGCGCCATTGAGCGGGCGACCCAGTTGCTGATCGAGATTGCAGGCGGTTACGCCGGGCCCGTTTCCGCAATCAAGCTCGCCGGCTGGCAGGAGCCCGAGCATCGCGAAATCCACCTGCGGCACGCACGCGTCAATCGCGTGCTCGGCATGGCCGTCGATGAGGCAGAGCTGGTCGGTAGCCTGAAGCGGCTCGGCATGCGGGTCAGCGAAGCCGGGCAGGGCGAGTGGCGCGTAAGGCCGCCGAGCTGGCGCTTTGATATCGCCATCGAAGAGGACCTCATCGAAGAAGTGGTCCGCATTCATGGATACGACAAGGTTGAGGGCCGCGATGCGCTGGTCCGGCAGGTCATCACCGCCACAACCGAGACGCGAATTGCAGCGGAACGCCTCGCGGATCTGTTGGCGGCACGGGGTTATCAGGAGGCTGTTACCTACAGTTTCGTCGATCCGGCCCTGCAGCAAGTGCTGTTTCCGCAAGTCACTGCGCTCGCGATCAAGAACCCGATCTCGGCCGAACTCGCAGTCATGCGCCTGTCTCTGTGGCCGGGCCTGGTTCAGGCGTTGCGCGAGAACCAGCGTCGGCAGCAGCCGCGAGTGCGACTGTTTGAACTCGGTCGCAGCTTCTCAGCAGAGCAGGGCACCGAAACCGAATTGATCGCGGGACTTGCCGCGGGTCCGCGTCTGCCCGAGCAGTGGGGCGAACCGACCACCGCCATCGATTTCTACGATGTGAAAGCCGATGTCAGTGCGCTGTTGCGCTTGACGGGCGACCCCGAGGCATTCCGCTTTGAGGCCGGTTCCCATCCAGCATTGCATCCGGGGCAGACGGCGCGAATCGTCCGGAACGGCCGTCCGGTGGGTTGGATCGGTGCACTGCATCCCGAGCGCGTACGTGCACTCGGTTTGACATATACCGCCATCGTGTTCGAGCTTGAGGTCGAAAGCGCCCTTGCTGCGATCGTCCCCGCGGCCGTCGAGATTTCGAAATTCCCCGGAATCCGGCGCGATCTGGCAGTGATCGTCAGCGAAGAGATCACGTATTCCGCCATCACGGAAGCGGCAAAGCTCAGTGGTGGCAGCCTGCTCAAGCGCATTACAGCATTTGACGTGTATCGTGGCCAAGGCATTGATAAAGGCAAGAAAAGCATAGCCTTAGCCTTAAATTTAAAGGATACTTCGCGGACGCTCACGGACAGCGAAGCAGACGCGATCGTGACCCGGGTGGTTGACCATCTGGGCAGTGAGCTTGGCGCCAAGATCAGAGACAAATAAACATGGCACTCACGAAAGCCGAGATCGCGGAAGCACTCTTCGATCAATTGGGGCTCAACAAGCGTGAAGCGCGCGAACTGGTGGACCTGTTTTTCGAGGAGCTGCGTGCGGCTCTGTCCACTGGCGAACAAGTGAAGCTGTCCGGGTTTGGCAATTTCGATCTCCGGGACAAGAACCAGCGGCCTGGTCGTAATCCAAAGACGGGCAAAGAAATTCCAATTAGTGCCCGTCGTGTCGTAACGTTCAGACCAGGACAGAAACTGAAGGCCCGGGTTGAGGCATATGCTGGAACCAAGCAATAACAGCGAACTCCCCGCGATTCCCGGCAAACGCTACTTCACGATCGGTGAAGTCAGCGAGCTGTGTGGCGTCAAGCCGCATGTGCTGCGCTACTGGGAGCAGGAATTCCCGCAACTGAAACCGGTGAAGCGACGGGGCAACCGCCGCTATTACCAGCGTCAGGATGTGCTCGTCATCCGCCAGATCCGCAGCCTCCTGTATGAAGAAGGTTTCACGATCGGCGGTGCGCGCAATCGACTGGAGGGCGAGGTAGCCCGGGAAGACGTTTCCCAGTCTCAGCAGATCGTCCATCAGCTGCGCATCGAACTCGAAGAAATCCTGAGGATTCTGCGGCGTTAGTGACCGGTCACCGGTGCAAGCAGACCGGGTCTTGGCAACGGATGCGTCAGCACGCTCCGACCACTGAACACCGGCCACCGATCACCCATCTTTCTCTGTATTGCGGTATGATTCGCGCCCTCATCGAATCGGTCGGGACGTGGCGCAGCCTGGTAGCGCACTTGCATGGGGTGCAAGGGGTCGGAGGTTCAAATCCTCTCGTCCCGACCAACTTAAAACCCCTGTTTTTCTCGTGTAGAACCCGCATCAGACGGGTCGAGAAAAAAGCCCCTCTCCCTCTCGCTTTTCGGTTCCAGCTACAGCCTCAGCTACAGGTTTCGGGAACGTTCCGAACCAACATCTTGAGAAGGGCCAGCTCTCAGGGTGCCTTCGAGGTCTGCCCGCATCGCTGAATGCCGCCGGTTTGGCATGCCAAGCGCACCAGCTTGTGGCTGGGGATTCCGCTTGCGTACTCGGGTAGCTTTCCGGCGGTCTCCGGCGGTCTCCGGCGGTCTGCAAATTATGCTTGCCTACGCGGGGTGCTGCCCGAGATTCATGATCGGAGGCTGGGGGGGATGAGAAGGATCTCCACCATGGCCCCACGAAAGGCCGACCGCACCCGATTTTGGACGACTTCAGGCCGGGGGCATGGCAGGGCTAGGGGGGCTTGGCCGGGGGCTTTGCATTTGGCGGTCCGCCTCAGCCGAATGACGTGGAAAAGCTAGATGCCGCGGTCGTGGTCACGGCCGTTGGCGCGGTGCCAAAGAGCTGGGACGGAAAAACGATTACGCTCCGCAGATTTGTTAACCGGCGTGCAATTCTGACCAGGTTAGGGGTGTAACCGGCGTCCAAAATTGACCACCCCTACCCTGTACGGCCTGACGGGCTGTGCGGGGAGAACTGGGGTGCTGTGCGTGGAAACGATAGGCAAGATACGCCGG
>CAISDJ010000132.1 GCA_903884105.1 uncultured Pseudomonadota bacterium
CCAGTCGGTGCCTGAGCCGTTGTTGCCTGGGGTTGTGAAGGCATGCGTGCCGGAGGCTGGGAAGGTACCAGCAGAAGTGTAGGCACCCGTATAGGGGTTGTACCACCTTGCACTGACATTCGCACCGCCTGGTGCGAACGGATTGAGCTGCACTGTGGACGTCCCGGCAAAGTAGGCGAGAGCGTAGGAGCGGTCACTGGCGAGGGCGGCATGGCCCGCGCTGACGAGCCCGTCATTCGGCTGCAATAGTTGCCATGGATGGCTGATCCACAGGTCGTGGAGGCGTTGCATGGAGACCGAGCCCTGACCGTCGATCGCGGTTTTCCAGCTACCCGTGTAGGAGTAGACGGAGGGCGGGGAGTCAAAGTGCCAAATCGGGTTGTTACCGAAGATCTGTCCCGATGCGCCAGCGAGCAGCGCCTGATAGGCGTGGCTTCGAGTGTACTGCGCGGTACCGATGCCGGTTCCCTCATAGAGAGATTCGATCAGGAACAGCGGCATGGTCGAGGCGTTGTACTGCGCCAGCACCTTGGCAGAGACGTCCGTGCCGTAGCTATACACGTTGTTGATGCCCAGCCAGGATGAGTTGCCGATGATGTCGAGGGGCGCTGTTTCCTCGGCCCCGTGATACGTATGTAGCCAGGTGGTATTGACGTCGCGGATGCCATTGGCGACGGCGTTGACCAGCGTCAGGCTGGGCGGGTTGTAGTCGCCACCATGAACCCAGACGATGTTGCTGTAGGCAGAGAAGCGGTTGGCCAGGTACTGTCCGTAGGCCCGCAGCTTGGTAGCGCCATTGTTTCCCATGGCCTGATACCAGCCTTCACTGCCGCCGGAGTATCCGAGATACGCCGGGGTGAGCAGCACAAGCATGTTGCGCTCAGCCGCCTTCTGGATCACTGACGCCGCATGCGCAAAGTAGGCTTCGTTCGGCGTTGAGAAATCGTTCGGCGTCAGAAACGGTCCGTCTCCATTCCGGTTGTTCGGAGCATTGTTCGAAAAGTAGTGTTCAAGCAGGCTGACTAGTAGCGTGTTGAAGCCTTTGGCCTGCCGGTTGTCGAGATACTGATCAACCTCCGCGTCAGTGAGTTGCACCATCAGCGACCATGCAGAGTCGCCCTGCATCAGGAAAGGGTTCCCCTGGCTGTCGAGCAGATAACGGTTGCCACTGACCGTATGGAGTGGAAACAGCGACGCCGTTGAGCTAACGACGATACTGACGCTCTTGGTGGTCGTTCCCCCGGCGCCGGTGCAGGCAAGCGTGTAGCTCGCATTGCTGGTCAACGGTCCGGTCGAGTCCGAGCCGTTGACAACCTGAGTACCCGACCAGGCTCCCGACGCAGTGCAGTTCGTCGCATTGGTCGAACTCCAGCTGAGCAAGGATGAGTTTCCACTGGCTACTGTCGAGGGGCTCGCGGTAAATACCACTGCGGGCAATTGAGGCTGGGTTACCGCTACGGTAACGGTCTTGCCATCGCTGTTCACCGCATTGGAGCATGTAAGGCTGAAACTTGTGGTAGCGGTCAGTGGCCCTATGGGCTCGCTGCCACTCGTGGGCCTGGTTCCTGACCAGCCGTCCGCTGCCAGGCAGCTTGTCGCGTTGCTCGAATTCCAGCTAAGGGTGGTCGACCCGCCGCTCGTAACGCTCTGAGGAGACGCACTAAGTGCTACCGAGGCGATTGGAGTCGAGTTCACGGTCACTGTCGTAGTGGCACTACTGCTGCCGCCAGTGCCTGAACAGACCAGTGTATAGCTTGTGCTGGCTGCAAGGGATCCAGTTGACTGACTACCGCTCCTCGCCTTGGTGCCACTCCAGCCCCCCGACGCTGAACAACTGGTCGCGTTAGCCGAGGTCCACGTGAGCGTGGCTGCGGCTCCGGACGCTACGCTTGTCGGGCTGCTGCTCAGTGAAACCTTCGGCGCGGGTGCTACCGTTACGGTTGCTTTCCTGGCAATCGTTCCACCTGGTCCAGTGCAGGTAAGGGTGAATGTCGTCGTCGAAGCAATTGGCCCGCTGGATTGGCTGCCGCTCGTTGCTTTTGCGCCCGTCCAGCCACCTGAAGCCGTGCAGCTGGCAGCATTCGCCGTGGACCATTGCAGAGTCGATGCATTTCCTGCGGCGACTGTTGTCGGGCTGGCGATCAATGACAGTTTTGGTGTCGGAGCAACAGCTACCGCAGCACTCGTGGAAACAGTTCCAACCGCCCCTGCCAGCTGACGAACCTCGATTGCATTGACGTAGACCTCTCCGGTCACTGCGGTGAAGGTGAGGTTGAGTGTCGCGTCCGACGTGACGACGAAGGTCTGGTCGGAAAGACTATTAACGGCAACCACGAAGTTCGAAAGGACCGACTGGCCCTCCGCGGTCACGTTGAATTTCCTCACGAAGTTGCATATGTCGCAAGATTCGCGAAATTTCAGAGTGACTTGGACCTGGCCGGGCGTTACCGGTATTGCATAGCTGAAGTTGTTACTTGAGTAGCGTTCTGTTTTGTAGATGCCGCTCTGATACCACCATGTGTATGAGTCGCCCCCAGAATAGAATTGGTCAGCAATATAGCCAGCTTGCGCCGGCCCACCTGCATTGATGAAAACGTCGGCGCTGGCCGGCATCGCGAGCAAAGCCAGAACCAGCCAGACTAGTTTCTTCATGGCGGTGCGAATTCTTACAGAAGCTGGGGGTGACACGTTCTCAATTGGGTCGAAATTGCCATCGATCTGGCGTGAAGCAGCGGCGGCCGTCTCGCTTTGTGTCAAGATTCGAGGTCGGCATGAAAACTCGCAACGCGCTGAATTGTCGATTATCGTGCCCAAGATGTAGATAGGTGTCCGTGTTTAGCGATGTGGAGCGGGCGCACTGCCGGGGAACGAACGCCCACAAACGCACAACGCCAGTTTCAAGCGAACCGAAAAGCCGGGTCTGTGCGCTGAATCACAAAGACCACGTGAGGTCCCCACACAGCAAGGCTTGCGGTGTGACAATGAGGCGGCTTGTTCGTTACCGGGTCGTCAAGGCTGGCCAAGCGATGGCCTTCCAACCTGCACTTGGTTGTTAACCGCCAGAGTCTACTCCGCTTCAGACGACTTTGTGAGGCGCTGCGCGAAAGTTTGTGGATTGGGCTGTTAGGATCTAGAAGGTTAGATGCCGCGCGATGCCTTGCCTTATGTTCGTTTGGTTATGACAGCTGGCGTATTATCGATGAAAGTACTCATGAGGCTTTTCCTGCTGGCGGCATTCGTTCCTGTGTCGTTGACGGGGGCCAACGCCGCGGCATCTGAGGCGCAGATTCCACCTTCCCTTGTAGCTGAGACCTATGTCCTTGGAGCGGGGGACGTCCTCAGCATCTTTGTATGGCGGAATCCTGACCTCTCGGTAACTGTTCCAGTGCGCCCTGACGGCCGTATTACCACTCCACTTGTTGAAGATCTGAGTGTCGCCGGCAAGACGACAGTGCAGGTTGCCCGCGAAATCGAGGCGGTTTTAAAAGAGTATGTGAAAAGTCCACAGGTGAACGTCATTGTCTCGTCCGCAGCAAGCGTACTGAATCAGGTCAAGGTTCTCGGTCAAGTGCGTACTCCAAAGGCAGTGATCTTCGTCGATGGCATGACTGTGCTTGACGTGGTCCTGGCCGTTGGCGGTCTGAATGAGTTCGCTTCAGGCAATCGAGCCAAGGTGGTTCGCAACGAGAATGGCAAGAATGTGGAAGTCGGTGTCCGACTCAAGGACATTCAGGAGGGTGACCTGAGGACCAATATACCGGTCCGGGCTGGTGACGTGCTCGTGGTCCCGCAGTCCCTGTTCTGATCCGCAAGACCGCTCACACTGGACCTGAAGGATTCGAATGGACATCAAGGCACAACTAGAGTTCATCCTGGACGAGATCAGGGGGGTCTGGCGATTTCGCTGGGTTGCGATGGGTGCTGCTTGGCTCATTGCAATTGTCGGATGGGTGGGACTGAGCCTGATGCCCAACACCTATCAGGCGAGCGCCAAGGTTTTCGTCGACACATCAACCGCGATCAAGCCCCTCCTGCAAGGGTTGGCCATCGATACGGATGCGCAATCCCAGGTCGATCTGGTGCGTCTGGCGCTGCTGAGTCGGCCGCAACTTGAGAAGGTTACCGACTCGATGGGGATGACCAATGCTTCAATGTCTCCTCGGGACAGGGAAGGGCGGATCGATGCCCTTGTCAAGCAATTGGGAGTCACGGCGGAAACCCGTCGGGAAAGTGAACGTACGTACACCATTACGTACAAGGATACGGATCGCGCCCGCAGCCTCGAGCTTGTGCAGCATCTTCTCGATACCTTTGTGAAGGATGTTCTGGGCGGGAATCGGATGAACCAGGCGACCGCGCAGCAGTTCCTGACCACCCAGATTGCTGACTATGAAGCGCGACTGACTGCCGCTGAAGCCAAGCTCGCGGATTTCAAGAAGCGCAATTTGGGCATGGTCCCCGGGGAGCGCGGCGACTACTTTTCGAGGATGCAGGCTGAAGAGAATGCACGCGACGAAGTGCAGGCGCGTCTCAATGTGGCGGTTAGCAAGCGTGGCGTTCTCGAATCCCAACTGCGGGGCGAAATGGCTTACCTTCCATCGAAGGATCCGGCAACGGCTCCAGGTACTGCAGGGGGCAGTTCTGGAGGTGGCACTGCTGCCCGGCTCCAGGAGGCCGACGCCCGGCTTCAGGAGCTTCTGCTGAAATTTACCGACAGACATCCGGATGTGATAGCAGCGCGTTCCACTATCAGTGATCTTCGCGAAAGGCAGCAGCGCGAGCTGGCTGCATTAAGGGCTGGCAATCTCGGTGATGCCGGTAGTACGGCTGGAAATGCCAACCCCGTATTTCAGCAGATTCAGCTGGCGCTCAATGGCAGTGATGTGGACATCGCTGCACTTCGCAGGGAAATCGTTGATCGCGACCTGCGCATCGCCGAGTTGCACAAATTGGCGGATACGGCACCCGAAGTGGAGGCGGAATATGCGCGTCTGAATCGGGACTATGGCATCACCAAGGCCCAGTACCAGTCGCTCGTGGAACGACTCGAAAAAGCGAAGCTGACTGAAGAAGCAGAAGAGCTGGGCGTCGTAAAGTTTGAGGTCATCGAGCCACCGAGGGCGAATTTGGAGCCCGTGTCGCCCAATCGTCCGCTCATGGCGGTTGCGGTGCTGGTGTTGGCTTGTGGTGCGGGAGTTGCGCTCGCATACGCGGTGCACATGACCAAGCCGGTTTTTTTCAGTTCGCGGCAGCTAATGGCCACGGCAGGTGTGCCAATTCTAGGAACAGTGATGTTTGTCCGGCCGGAAGTCTGGCGCGACGAACATGCTGCTTCAAACCGGCATCTGGCGCTGGCCTTTTCGGCGCTGCTTGGTATCTTTGTATTGGTACTTTTTACGCAGAGCACGCTGTCCGGCTGGTTGCTGCGGGTCGTGGCTTAGGCGTATGCAAATGACCATATTTGAACGAGCATTGAAAAAGGCACAGCTGGCAGAAGGCCGGCCTCCGGCCCACTCGCAGGCAAGGACACAGAATGTTCCGGAAAACGGTCATCATGGCGATGTACCGACCGAGAATGTCAGTCCTGCACGTTCCCTGCAGTCTGCAGATTCCGTCCTACTTGACCTGCCCGCTCTCCGGCGAGCTGGCCTGCTATCTCCAGAAGAAAATGAACGCATAACGATGCGTCAGTATCGTCGGATCAGGCGGCCGATCCTGAGCAATGCCTTCGGTAGGGATGGGCCTGCAGTGGCGGGGGGGCGACTTGTCGCCGTATCCAGCGCGCTCCCCGGGGAGGGAAAAACATTCACCAGTTTCAATCTGGCACTCAACCTCGCTCTTGAGCGGAATGCTCAGGTCCTTCTTGTGGATGCCGATGTCGCCAAGCGTTCGCTGAGTGTTTCGCTGAATCTGGGCGACAGGCCGGGTCTGCTCGATGTCATCAGTTCTCAGGGGGCGGGAATCGAATCAGTCGTTCTGGCTACCAACTTGCCTGGACTGTTTGTCGTGCCAAGCGGAGCATTCAGAGAGGATGCATCGGAGCTGATTGAGAGCGTGCATCTCAAGAATCTCTTTGAGGTGTTTCTGTTGCATTATCCCGATTTCATCGTTGTCTTTGATACAGCTCCGCTACTGTTGACTTCCGAGTCGCGGGCAATAGCGCAGCTTGCCGGGCAGATCATTCTGGTTGTTAAGGCGGAAACCACCCTCCGCGAATGTGTTGTGGATGCTATTGCCTTGATACCGTCGACCGAAAATAAGTTTGTGGCGGCCATTTTGAATCAGTGTTCACCACGGCGCGACGCGGAGAATACATACGGTGACTACTACTAGGGGCAGCCTTCCGTAGGTCGGTAGCCGATGGGGACGGGCGCGCCTGAATAGCGAGTGAGCTGACCTAACCTAACGGAAAGGGTTGATAAAGATCATGTGGAAGAATGTGTGTTCACGGTCGAGTCTATACAAGGCGGCCCTGTTTGGCGCCGCAGTGGTGTCATGTATTGCTGCTGGCCCGGCGGAAGCTCAGGTGCCGCTAGACGAAAATGCGAAGCAGCAGTTCTTCGTCGCCGGATTCGGCGAACATACAGATAACCTCAACCGCCTCTATGACAACAAGATTGCTGCCCTTGTCTATGGAGTGGGTGGCGGCTTCGACCTGAATGCCAACCGCCGCAGGGTGCAGGCCCGGTTGCAGGGTGACCTGGCCTACCTTGATTCCGATGAAGACTCCTATAAAGGCGGTGCTTTAGGGAACGTCATAGGCCGTGCGAATCTCGCCGCCATACCGAACCGGGTAAACTGGTTCGTGGAAGGGGCATACGGCCAGGTGCCCGTGGATGAACGCTTGACTGATACGCCTCTCAATCGCCAAAGGTTCACGAGCTACAGAACTGGTCCAGAAGTAATCGTTCCGCTTTCCGTAAGAGACCTGTTGCGCTTGTCCGGCAGTTATTCCGCAACGGACTACGGAGCATCACTCGATGACTACAGCCGCATCGAAGAGTCTATTGCACTAAGGCACCTGCTGACGGCAAGCCAGACGCTGTCATTGCTTGGCACTACCATCAGTACCCAGTACGTGCGTGAGGATGTTTTTGCCGATTATCACCAAGATCGGGCATTTCTTGAGTGGAGTGCGAACGGAGCGAGAACCAACCTTCTGGTGCAGGCAGGCTATGACGTGCTGCGTATCCAGTCGGACAGGTTGGGCAGCAATCTGTTCAACGTGCGGGTTACTCGAAAGGTGGGGCAGCTGAGCGTTCTGATTCTGCAGGTGGATCAGCAGCTGTCTGATACCAGCGCCGCGTTTGCGAGGAGAATCGATCTTGTTGGGGTTGGCGGTGGCGCTGTCAACGTCAGTACCGGGCCAGGCCTGTTCAGGGAGCGATCTGCCAGGATTTCCTTCAAGACAGTGTCCAGCCAGCTGGAGATCAACCTGAGCTCGTCTTATGAAGAGGATCGCTACCAGGACAGCACAACGCTGCAAGCAAACGATCGCGATCTCATTCTGTCCAATCTCTCGGTATTCTATGCCACGACACCTTCGTTTACGGTTGGTGTTTTTGGTGACATGACCAATGCCGACTACGTGCTGCAGAACTTCACCTACACGGAATGGGATGCTGGCCTTGTGCTTTCGTACCGCTTCGCTCGTTCTTTCGGCTTGCAGTTGAGTGGTGCACGTAGCAAACGTAACGGTGGGCCGCAAACAGGTGGCTTCGAAGAGAATGTTGCCCGCCTTGGTCTCTACTATGCTGTGGGCGCGACGCCGCTTGACCTGCACGAGCGCCCTGGACGACGCTAAGGGCGCTCCTGAGCATATGGCAATCGAACCTGTGGGCAGCGCGCCGACATTGGCGGCGCGGGTGCCGATTCTCATGTATCACGAGGTTCTGGCGGAGGAGCAGCTTCGCGACCTTGCGGGCAGAATTCAAAGCAGCTACGTAATTACTGACACGCAGTTCAGTCTCCATCTGGAATTGATCCGTGAGCTCGGGCTTCAGATCATTGGTCTCGACAGGTTCATCGCCTGGCGAGACGGCAAGAGCGACTTGCCGGACAACGCGGTCATTATCTCATTCGACGATGGATACTCCGGCAACTTCCAGCACGCATTGCCCCTGCTGCAGGAGTTCGGCAGCTCCGGTACTTTCTTCGTCGTGTCGCGCAAGATAGGCGATCCTGGGATGATGAGTTGGGCACAGCTGCGTGCTATGGGCGATGCGGGAATGCTGGTGGAGTCGCACACCGCGACTCATCCACTGCTGTCGCAGCTCGACGAAAAGGCTACGCGGGAAGAACTGGAGCAGTCGAAGCACGAGATCCAGAGTCGGACGGGCAGGGCAGTCACGATGATTTCATTGCCGAACGGTGATGTGAATCCCTGGTACAAACGGATCGCGCTTGATCTCGGCTACGCAGGGGGGTGCTGTTCCGCCATCGGCCTGAATTCCGCCAGTACGGATCGATTTATGCTGAAACGCATACCGATCAAGCGTGGCCTGACTCAGGCACAGCTGCGTGGCTATCTGAGCGGGTCCACAGTCACGTACGCCGCGGCGAAGGTGCAGTCGATGGCAAAGGGTGCGCTGGTCGGCGCCTTGGGCAAGGGTAATTACGATAAAGTCTATAACCGGTTCTTCGGTGTCCAGGACCAGCGTAAGAGGGGCTCTTGAGAATTCTTGTTGTAGCAACCCGGTCCCCCTATCCACTGATCGAGGGCCGCGCGCTCAGAACGTATAACCTGCTGCGCGAGACAGCCCGCAAGCACGACGTTTGCCTCTGCACCTACGTGCAAAGTTCGGCAGAGGTGGAAGGGTTGAGTCACCTGCAGACCTTCTGTGACGAAGTTCATGCGGTACCGCTGTACATGAGCGGCAGAGTGGCGGCGCTTGCGGTGGACCTTGCTGCCGATCTCTTCTCGCCAGCGCCGCTTATGGCGTTGAAATACCACACTAGCAAGATGACCGCACTCGTTGAAGCGGCAATTGCCCGCTTCAAGCCGGACGTCGTTCACCTTGACATGCTGCATCTCGGCGAGCTGCTGCCCCACCTGCAAGGGTTGCCAGTCGTTCTGGTCGAACACAATGCAGAGTCCGTGCTGCTAACCAGGCGCGTTGATAACGAATCCAGTTTTTTCCGCAAGCGCTACCTTGGCCGGCAGGCGATAAAGCTGTCGGCTTATGAAAGCCGAGTCTGTGCCACAGTGAATGAAATCGTGGCTGTCTCCGACGTAGACGCGGGGATCATCGGGCATCTGGCGCCAGATACGCCGGTAACAGTCGTGCCGAACGGCGTGGATACCGAGTTCTTTTCGCCCGGTGTGTGGCCCGCCGTACCATCTTCCATGGTGTATGTCGGTGGCTTGAGCTGGTTTCCGAATCTGGACGCGATTGATTTCTTTACCAGGGAGATTCTCCCGCATTTGGTGAAAAGCGTTGGTGATGCGCAACTGACGGTGGTGGGTCAGGTGCCGTCGCAACGTACACTGGATCCCTGGCGGGGGCAGGACAGGGTGCGGTTTACGGGACTCGTCGACGACATCCGGCCGATAGTGGGGGGGGCTAGTGTTTATGTCGTACCCCTCAGAATCGGGGGCGGCACTCGCCTCAAGATTCTGGATGCCATGGCGATGGGAAAGGCTGTGGTGACAACATCAGTAGGCTGCGAGGGCCTGGAAGTCCAGAATGGCCGGGATTTGCTGATTGCTGATGGAGTAGAGGATTTTTCTGCAGCGGTATTGCAGGTCCTCAGGGACCCTCAGCTTGCAGCTCGCCTAGGGGCGGCGGGGCGTGCCTGCGTGGAGAGGCGTTACCAGTGGTCAGCGATTGCGGAGCGTATGGAAGCTGTCTACGCGCGAGTCGCAAGCTCATGAATCGGCACTTCGGGAACTAGACATGTGTGGTATTGCAGGAATTGTAGGGCCACCAGGCCAGGCCGTAGATCGACCTGTGCTGCAACGCATGTGCGACAGTATCGTTCACAGGGGGCCGGATTCAGAAGGGTTCTTTGTCGAGGACAATGTTGGTCTGGGAATGCGCCGGCTCAGCATCATCGATCTGTCATCCGGCGAGCAGCCTATCCACAACGAGGACCGTACCGTCTGGGTGGTCTTCAATGGCGAAATATATAACTACAGGCAACTTCGGCAGGAGCTGGAGGCGGCGGGTCATCGGTTCTATACAAACTCGGACACCGAGACGCTCGTCCATCTGTACGAGCAGTATGGAGAGCGGTTTGCAGAGCGCCTCAACGGTATGTTCTGTTTCGCGCTTTACGATCGCGTCAAGGGCAGGTTGGTCATCGCCCGCGATCGGATCGGCGAAAAGCAGATCTACTACTCCTGGAAGGATGGCGTTCTCACGTTCGGATCGGAGATCAAGTGTGTTCTCAAGTCGGGCCTGGTAAGCCGGGATCTCGACTTTCAGGCAATCGATCAATATTTCAGATTTCTTTACATACCGCAGCCGCGCACTGCCTTTCGTGAAATTCGTGAGCTTCCGCCAGCCACATTCATGGTTCTTGATCAGGGCAAGGAGCCGCGGTTCGAAACCTACTGGCGGCTGAGTTTCTCGCCAAAAGCTACCGGGCAGGACACCGTCCAGCTGGTGGAGTCCGTCAGGGAGCAGTTCGAGCGCAGTGTGCGCAGCCGCATGGTAAGTGACGTTCCGTTGGGTGTGCTGCTGAGTGGAGGGATAGATTCGAGTGCTGTGGCGGCAGTGATGGTCAAGGCGAGTTCCGAGCAGGTTCGCACATTCACCATCGGATACGAGGGAGCTGGCAACGTCTATGACGAGAGGGCGCATGCGCGTGCGTTTGCCGAGCACTTTGGTACCGAACACCATGAGTTCGTGATCAAGCCGGACATCGTGGAGCTCTTGCCGAAGCTGGTTCGATCATTCGATCAGCCTTTTGGAGACTCTTCCGCCGTTGCGAACTACTACGTGTTTCAGGAGACGAGGAAGCACCTCAAGGTAGTCCTTACAGGTCTCGGGGGCGACGAGGTCTTTGCGGGGTACGAGCGCCACATGGCGGTGCGGGCCCATGATGTTCTGACGCACACACCAGCATGGCTGCGCGAACATTTGCTGCCCGGACTGGTTGAGTGGCTGCCGGAGCCGGCGGGTGGGGGGCGCTGGACCGATCGTGTCAAGCGATTTGCACGGGCGGCGCGCGAATCGTCGAGGGCCGCATATCTTGGATACGTAACTTGGTTCGACGACGAGCTTCGCAAGGAGCTTTATTCTGAAAGCATGCGGCACAGCGTCGGGACGGTGAGTGGTGCAGAGCAGTTTCTGGATGTATTCGACTCGTCAGGAGACAGCAAGGTCCTGAGCAAGGCCCTTTTTGCAGACACGCTGACCTACCTGCCGGGAGATCTGCTCGTGCTGACGGATCGCATGAGCATGGCAAGTTCAGTGGAGGCGCGTGCACCTTTTATCGATCATGAACTGGTCGAGTTGGTGGCGGCTATTCCTGCAGCAGAGAAGATGAGGGGCTTCGACAAGAAGAGCCTGCTCAAGCAGGCGATTGCGCCGATTCTTCCGCCTGAAATACTCAAGCGGCCAAAAAAGGGCTTCACCATTCCGCTGACGCTTTGGCTCAGATCAGAGCTTCAGCCGTACATGCGGGCAGTGCTCTCAAAGGAGCGTATCGAGCGCACGGGATTATTCAGATGGCCGACCGTCAGCAGGCTCATCGAAGAACACGTCTCCAGGAAGCAGAATCACCAGGCCAGACTCTGGGCGCTGCTGGTATTCATGACCTGGCACGACCTGTACATAGACGCCTGACGAATCCGCCGCGCCGATCGCAAGGCCATCTTTTATGCAAAGCGCTCCGATATCCAGAAAGCTCCGGATTGCGATAGTGGCTCGACGTGTGCCGCTCCCCCTGTATACGGGGATCAATCTCGTCATCCATCACCTTGCTGCGCGACTGTCGGCGGACAACGAAGTGCTCATGCTGGTGACGGATGATGACTCACCGCGGGATGCCGGATCTCTGCCGTTTTCGGTTCGTGCATGCGGCAAATCAGGATATGGAGACGAGGGCGCAGCCGTCGCCCCCGGGGCAACCTACAGTTCGCGTCTGTCCGGATACTATGGTGTTCCGGACAGCAGAAAGAGCTGGTTGGAACGCGAAGTGGCCGATTTCAATCCCGACGTCGTACTTGGATTTGGCTATGATCTGGCCGCCTATCTTGAGGGGCTGATTGGACGCTGGCCTGTCGTATTTGACCCGATTGATTCGGAGGTCCTGTATCTCTGGAGGCGACTACGGAGCGGCCGGTTGCAGCTGGCTACGATCAAGCATCTCGTGATGTCAGTCGCGCTGGCTCGTGGTGTGCTTTCCCGCTGCGACAGACTGGTAACGGTCAGTGACGAAGACACGGGCAACCTTCGCTTCATCACTGGCCTCCAGAAGACATATACCGTACCCAATGGCGTCGATTGCGATTTCTTTCGCCCGGACCCGGCCAGAGCGCCTGTCGCGGGCAGGATCATATTTACCGGCAGCATGGGATGGCCTCCGAATGCACAGGCAGTGGAATGGTTTCTGGAACTTTGCTGGAACCGGATTCTGCAGGTTCGACCGGATGCTTCGTTGGTGATAGTCGGCAAGGGCATGAGCGATTCCCAGCGCGCTGTTTTTGCACGCCATCGCAACGTACAGGCCCTGGGATTCGTCGACGATATCCGGGAGCATGTGCTTGCAGCTGAGGTAGCCATTGCTCCGATGATTTCCGGGTCAGGAATAAAGAACAAGGTCCTTGAGTCATGGGCGATGGCGCGTGCGGTCGTGGCTACCGCGCTTGCGGCGCGGGGGTTGCAGGCAACTCCAGGCGAGCATCTGCTGGTGGCGGAAGGGCATGTCGAGTTCGCCAACTCGGTTATCCTGTTGCTGGACAATCCGTCACTGCGCGACCGGATTGGAAGCGCCGGCAGGGGACTCGCCTCTGCGGATTACTCCTGGGCGTCCATGGCTGACAGGATGACCAGGATTCTGGCTGGTGCTGTCCGCAGTTAGCGTTCGCTGTGGAAATAAAGAACCTGCATGAGCGGGGCGTGCGTGGAATCAGCGGATGGGAATGCCGTATTCCACCGCAAATCGGTTCAGCATGGAGGGAATCGAGAATTCCTCGGCAACGAATTGACGCGCTTTTCTGGCCAGAGATCTGCGCAGTTCTGGCGCGGAGATCAGCGCGTTTATTGCATCTGCCAGTGCTTCATGGTCATCGAGGGCAAACAGCAGTCCGTTTCGCTCGTGCGTTACGAGGTCTGGATTGCCGCCGCTATCGGCCGCGATAACAGGAATGCCGGCCGCCATGTATTCCATGATCGCGTTTGACAGGCCCTCCCCTTCGGAGCAATTGATGCCGATATCAATCAGTCCAAGGTAGTCCGTGACATTGCCATCAGCGTGTACCTGATGGACACGCTCTGCGACCCCGAGGTGCTCCGAGAGCGCCCGGACTCTGGACTCAATGTCTTCCGGGGTCATGTTGGCGCCGACGAACAGCACATGAGCATCGGGGTGCTGACGCAGGACAAGAGGCAGTGCTCGCACCAAGGTCTCGTGTCGCTTCATCGGACGGTAGTTGGCAACCAGACCGATGACGGTTGCCTGATCCGGAATGGCAAGGGCATGTGCCGTTGCAACTGATCTCGAAAGTTCTGCAAATGGGGTCAGATCGATGCCATTGTGGATCACGCGTACCCGCGCCGCAGATAGGCGTTCGCGAGTGCACGTCAGCTCTGCGACCCGCTTTGAATTGGCGATGATGGCTGTTACGAAGCGATTCGCAAGTCTTGTAGCGGCCAGGTAGCGCGGAGTCATCCACTCCCCATAGTCGCGTCGACTCGAGTAGATGGCAGGTACGTTCGCAACTCTTGCGGCAACGACTCCCAGGACGTTTGCTATCGGAAAGAATGTATGTACGACTTGCGGGCAAGTGTCTCTCAAATGTTTGATCAGGTTATAAATAGTTCGATAGCTTCGCAAGCGGCGCACGCCGTCGATTGGCATGAGTGTGGCCTTGATTCCAAGCGCGTCAGCATTCGCTTGCAACCATGGACTTTCACGCAATGTGATGACTTCGATGCGCGCCGATCCAGACAGGCCGCGTACGATCTTTGCGAGCTGGTTTTCTGTTCCCGCGTTGGCGTGCAGGAACGAATCAATGATCACCGTTACCCGCGGCAGCGAGCTATCGTCACTCTGGATCACGACCTCTGCCTCTGCAACACAGATTCATACAAAGCCAGGTATTGCTCGCCCATGGCGCTGCGTGAGTGTCTTTCGAGGTAACGCTGGTACGCGTTCGCGGCGAGCGACTTGCCCAGATCCGGATCCATCAGTAGTGCTGCTATGGCGGCCCTTAGCGCGCCAGCGTCGCCGGGCGGGACAAGCAGTCCGGCCTTCCCGTCCGTGATGACATTGGGAATTGCGCCAACGCTGGTCGTTATAACGGGGCAGTTCAAAGCCATCGCCTCGAGCAGGACCATCGGCAAGCCCTCCTTGAGCGAGGGGATCACGAAGAGATCAGCGGCAGTCAGGAGCTCCCGGATGTCCTTCCTGAAGCCGGCAAAGACAACCCGATCTTCGAGATTTCTTGTTTTGACGTGGGCAGCGAGTCGTTCCCTTTCTTCACCGTCTCCCGCAAAGACCAGTTTCCACCGCCTGCCGGCAGGAAGCTCTGCCACTGCATCAAGTAGTACGTCATTTCCCTTTGCCGCCGCCAGCCGCCCAACTCTTAGCAGCAGTACTTCATCATCATGGACTCCGAGAGCGCTCCGGATTGCAATGCGATTGCCTTCGGCTGGGCGATCAAAGTCCATTCCATTCTGAATGAACGAAACCTTGCTGCCGGCCACTCCGGAGCGAAGGATCTCGCTCTCGAGTTCGGGGGAGACGGCGACTACCTTGTTGAAGGTGCGCAGGGCGGCCTTGTCCATGACCTCGTAGAGCTTGAGCTTCCACGATTCGCGATACCAAGTGTGGCAGGTTGCTACTTTAAGCACGTCCGGTCCAAGGCGGGCCAACGCCAGGCATACATCAGGGCGATATCCGTGAGAGTGAACCAGGTGAACACCGTTTCTTTGAGTGTTCCGGCGTACTTTCGCTGCCAGGGAGAGCGGTGAGCCATCGACTATCTCCACAGGGAGCCCGGCTCGTTTGAGCTCTGCGGCAACGTCCGTCGCGCCTGGGCTTTCGAGGATGATGGCGCTCGAGCCCAACCCTCGGCTAGCCAGGTACTCGGCTAGTTCCAGCATTACCCGCTCTGCTCCATACAGGCCACCACTGCTGATGATCTGGGCGACATTGAATCTAGGCACGTTGCCTGCTTTCGGCATTTCGCAATTGCACCGATGAGGCGAGCTCCACTGAGCGGGGAGACGAAGCGCCCGGGGTGGCCGCCCGTGCCGTTTTTTCAAGTGCGTGATTTTTCAGCATGCGATCCGCAATTCCCCAGAAGATCCAGAAAAGAGCACCAGTACTGTAGTACGTCCACCGGTCCCCAAAGATGTTCGTGACAATGATGGCCAGTACGCACCCGAAAAAGCCAAGTCCCAGTCCTTTCTCTAGGGGTGTCTTCCCCTTGACGAAAAGTCGGACGCCGGTTGCTACCGCAGAAAGGATGACGGCGACGAGAAACGCAAGCCCGACAATTCCTTGTTCGGCGAGCGTCTGAAGGTACAGGTTATGAACACTTGTCCAGGTTCCCGCAATATGCGACACACCAAAAGAGTTCAGGCCGGAACCGATCACGGGACTGTCGCTGTAAAGCTGCAGTGCCTTGTCCCAAAGTACGAGCCGCTCGGCGGCAGAAGACTCGAGCTGGCCGTCGGTATTCTGGGTTGTGTTAATGCGACTCACCACCGATGGTGGGAGAAGCGTCTGCCAGGCAATTCCGACAGCGAGCAGTAGCACCAGCAATGAACGCTTCTTCAAAATTCCAAAGAAAAGGAGCACAACAAGTGCAGCGAGGTACGCGCCGCGCGAGTACGCGAAGAAGAGCGGCTTGACGGCAATGATGGAGGTGGCGAGCAGGAACCAGCGCTCTTTCTTGTTCTCAAGGTAAAAGGAGAGCGCGAGCGCAATCGCACCAAAGTGAATGACGAAAGCCGCGAACTGGTTGGCTCCGAGGCCAACAATCCAGAAAGGCCCTGCCGCACGGCTGTCGTACGAAAAATCCGATGAGGACTGTTCGAAGCTGCGGGCCTCGCGCAGAACGATGAGGAAATAGGCAACCATGCAAATCGTGAGCAGCTGCCGCTGGGTCTTCTCATCGCGTGCCGAATGGAAGGCAATGAAATAAAGGATGATCATTTCCGCGTAGTTCTTGAAGTCCACCAGTACCGCGTTCCCGGTGGTAAAAGGCAGGGGAAGTCCATAGCGCAGCGTCGTGTTCCAGACCTGCAGGTAGACGTAGAAGAGGTATAACCATAAAAGCACAGACTGCTGCGAGCGAGTGACGATGTGCTTGTGGAACAGCAGGCCGAGCAGACAGCTGCCGATCAGGAAGTCGGTGGTGTCCTTCCCGAACGGAAACGGGTGGACCTGGTACCAGAGATTGGGCAGAACCGCGCAGACGATGATCGCCCCGATTGGGAAAACCATGCGTCCACGCAAGGCCGAGACGCAGGCCCAAAGGATCGTCACATACAGGCCGAACGGTAATAGGCCCCTAACGAAGTCTCTGACTATGCCGAGCATGGTGCTGGTCTCTGGTCGAGTCTGGCTGTTGTCCCGCTAGTCAGTTGCGGCGCGCTTGGACTGCCCGGCTGGTCTTCCATGTTTGACGGGCCCGTCAACTTTGCAGTGACGGATCGCGTGAAGAAGACATCCAGTCTGTCACGCAACGAATACAGTTTACGGGCAACGAGAGCACCGAGAAGGGGTCGAGCTGCCATTGCATAATGAGTTCCGTCATGCTCAGCGATTGCCTCCGGCTCAAGCGGTGCAGAATCTCTGCAGCAAACTGCTTTCGCACCTGTCGTAACGCTCGTCGGGCATTGCTTCGGTCCGGCCGATCGCTGACAAACTCCTGCAGCACGGTCCGGCGGAACCGGGTTTCATCTCGCAGTCTTTCAAATGCTGCCTGGCTGCCGCTGGCTGCACTACGGTAGACATTCACGCCGCGCCCATAATATACCTCGATTGCCGTCGAGTAACAGAAGCGGTTGGTGAGTCGTGCGAGTTCCAGCCAGAAGAGGATGTCCTCCCCCGCCCTGCGGAACTCGGTCCGAAACCGCAGGGACGGCGCCGTAGCGCGCCTGAAGATCACGGTTGAAAGCTGTATGAAATTGGCTGCCAGGATCTGTGCGTTCATGCGGCCCGCGTAGCCAAAGACCGGCTCTGTCGAGGTCAGTTGGGGATGGTGCTCGCGCCAAAGCCCGCCACGTCGCTGGAAGTAGTCGATTGGAGAGTCGAAATCCAGCAGGTTGCTGAAATAGACGTCGTACCCTTTCGCCAGGGCATTGAGGCCGCGAGCGAGATGTGTGGCGTCCCACTGGTCATCGCTGTCGATGAACGCAACGAACTCGATATCGGTACCGAAATGGCTGAGTGCCGTATTGCGGGCCGCGCCGGGACCGCCATTGGCCTGGTGCAGAATGACAACCCTATTGCGCTGATCTGCGTCAAGGTTGGCAATATCTGCTTCGGCGGGGGACGGTGACGCATCGTCGACGACGACAACACTGGTGACGTCCGCGTCGTGTTGGGCGAAAACGGACTCGAGTGCCTTCAGCAGGATTCCCGGTTCCCGCTGGAAGTAGGGTACAACTACACCAGTACTCATGTGTTTCGGGCGCCGATTTCGAGAGTGATCGGCAGGAGTCGTGGCACCCCTGCTGCTATTCTTCTGCCAGCATATTACAAGCCCTGATTGCGAACTGTGACGCCATCCACTAACACAATGGCCGCGGCGCTGTGAAAAGCCCGCCGTGCCTGGCGGGTGCGCATAGTAATATCACGATCGTCTGCCTCTCTAAGCAGGCATGGGAATCTGCGAGGTATGGTGATGTCTGCCGAGCCACTGGTAAGCGTAGTAACGCCCTTTTACAACACCGCGCCTTACCTTGAGGAATGTATCCAGAGTGTTCTTGGCCAGTCGTACGGGAACTTTGAATACATCCTCTATGATAACTGTAGTACGGACGGCTCGCTTGAAATTGCGGAGCGGTTCGCAAAGCTCGATTCCAGAATCCGCATTTGCCGTGCGCCTGACTTTGCAGGCCAGGTGGAGAACTACAACCGAGCCATCAGTGAGGTGGCCCCGGGAGCCGCGTATCTGAAGATCGTTCAGGCAGACGATGCCATTGATCGGGAGTGTCTGCAGAGGATGGTCGCCGTCGCGGAGAGTGATCCTGCCATCGCCATTGTCGGGTCGCTGTATCTGCATGGAAGCAGGGTTTGTGGTACGGGCATCGCCTGGCAGACCAACGTGATTGATGGCCGCGAGATCTGTCGCAGTCAATTGGTGCGGAGAACATTCTACTTCGGTTCCCCGACGGTGCTGTTGTTCCGCGCGAACCTGTTGCGGTCGAGAAGGCCTTTCTACCGGGATGGTCGGTATCATGAGGACACAGAGGCCGGGTACGAAATCTTGGCTGACGCAAAGTTCGGCTTTGTTCATGCCGTCTTGAGCCGACTGCGAGTCGACAACGAGTCAATCATGAAGACTCGTGAAACGTTCAGTCCCATGGAACTGGACCGGCTGCTGATCGTCGAGCAGTTTGGCGCATTATTCCTGAATACGGACGAGCTGGCGGCGGTGAGATCGGCGGCTCATGCCGACTATTGGCGCTGTCTTTCGCGGGCGGCAATCTCCTTTCGTGGGCAAGACTACTGGCGGTATCAGCGAGGTGGTCTCGCAACCATTGGCTGGCGGATTCAGTGGGGACGGGTACTCGGGCACGGGATCTCGCTGATTCTTGGTGCGCTGCTGCTGTGTCCCGGGAAGCTCTTCCTGCGAATCACGGGGCGCATCGGTCGTCGGCTGGGTATCGGCCGGGCCCAAGGGTAATTTCGAACATGTTGCGGGAGATGGCAAAGGGCTCTGTCTGGATGATCGCGATGAGGCTCGCCGAGCGCGGCCTCGGAGTGATCAGTATGTTGTTGTTGGCGCGTTTTCTTGTACCGGAGGATTTTGGACTCATCGCCATGGCGATGTCCGTCATCGTGACGCTGGAGCTCTTCAGCGTATTCAGCTTCGACATTGCGCTGATCCAGGCCGAATCACCGCGACGGAGCCACTACGACACGGCATTCACGCTCAATGTGATTTTTCGCACGGCTATCGCGGTGGCCATGGTGCTGGTTGCCAAGCCAGCAGCGGCCTTCTTTGGCGAGGTTCGGCTGACTGGTGTGATGTGGGGTCTATCGCTCGGGTGGCTCGCTCAGGCGTTCGAGAATATCGGGACCGTGAAATTCCGCAGAGAGATGCAGTTTGGTCGAGAGTTCTCCTTTCAGACGGCAAAGCGCCTGGTGTCATTCTTCGTAACCATTGCGCTCGCGCTCCTGCTGAATAGCTACTGGGCGTTGGTGGCCGGCATGGTCGTGGGTCGGGTGACCGGGCTGGTCATGAGTTACGTGCTTGTGCCCTACCGTCCGCGGTTTACGCTGGAGTCATGGCGCGAACTCATGTCATTTTCCGTCTGGTTCCTGGTCAATAATGTCCTCTACGTCATCAATACAAGAGTATCTAGTTTCGTCATTGGACGGGTGAGTGGATCCCGCGGGCTGGGACTGTTCAACATGGCCAGGGAAATAGGGATGTTGCCTACCTCTGAACTTGTCGTGCCTATTGAGAAGGCGCTGATGGCTGGCTATTCAAGGATGGCCGCGGACAAGGAGAAGCTAAAGGAAGGATTCCTTGCTGTGCTGTCCGGCGTTACCTTGCTGACATTGCCCGCTGCTGCCGGCATCGCTGCCGTTGCTGAGCCGCTTGTCATTGCGGTTCTCTCCAGGAAGTGGATCGAGGCTGTCCCGCTGCTTCAGGTGTTTGGCTTTCTCGGGGCAATGAGTGCGATGGCATCCAACACATATCCTGCCTACATAGCCATCGGCAGGCAGAGAGTTACGACGTGTTTTGCGGTTGCGCGGCTGGTGTTGCTGCTTCCAGGGATGCTCATTCTGGTTCCGCGGATGGGTCCACTGGGTGCCGCCTGGGCTGAATTGTGCTCAGCACTGATAATGCTGCCCGTGGGCTGGTTCGTTCTCTTCAAGGTACTCGACATTAAGGTGGCAACGTTTGTTGGCCACATGTGGCGTCCGTTGCTTGGTTCCCTCGCAATGTATTTCGCTGTTCGTGAGTATGTGGCCTCGGCAGATGCAGGCTTGTCCGCCCAAGCATCGCTGATGGTGTTGATCGTGGCCGTTATTTTCGGGGCCTTGCTGTATGTGAGCTTGGTTTCTGTTTTCTGGTGGATCTCCGGAACGCCCAAGGGAGTTGAGGAGCAAATCATGCGTCGGCTGCAGTTGCGCGTTCGTAGCGCCTGGTCCAGATGGGCGTGATCGGCGTTGGCGGCTGACTGCTAACGAGGAACTCAGGGAGCCGCCTCCAGCACAAGCGCCCAGTCGGTGCCTGAGCCGTTGTTGCCTGGGGTTGTGAAGGCATGCGTGCCGGAGGCTGGGAAGGTACCAGCAGAAGTGTAGGCACCCGTATAGGGGTTGTACCACCTTGCACTGACATTCGCACCGCCTGGTGCGAACGG
>CAISDJ010000133.1 GCA_903884105.1 uncultured Pseudomonadota bacterium
GCAAGATTCCCCGCGGCGTACTGATGGTCGGCTCGCCCGGTACCGGCAAGACGCTGCTCGCGCGCGCCATCGCCGGCGAAGCCAAGGTACCGTTCTTCACGATTTCCGGTTCCGACTTCGTCGAGATGTTCGTCGGTGTTGGTGCCTCGCGCGTCCGTGACATGTTCGAACAGGCCAAGAAGCATGCGCCATGCATCATCTTCATCGACGAAATCGATGCCGTGGGTCGCCATCGCGGCGCGGGTCTCGGCGGTGGTCATGACGAGCGCGAACAGACTCTGAACCAGTTGCTGGTCGAGATGGACGGATTCGAGGGCAGCGAGGGGGTCATCGTCATCGCCGCGACCAATCGTCCCGACGTACTGGATCCGGCGCTGTTGCGTCCCGGTCGCTTTGACCGACAGGTTGTCGTGCAGTTGCCCGATGTCCGTGGTCGCGAACAGATCCTGAAAGTGCACATGCGCAAGCTCCCGCTGGGCGACGACGTCCAGCCGATGGTCATTGCCCGCGGTACGCCTGGTTTCTCGGGTGCTGACCTCGCCAACCTCGTGAACGAGGCGGCGCTGTTTGCCGCGCGTGCGAACCGTCGTACGGTCACGATGGAAGAATTCGAGAAGGCCAAGGACAAGATCATGATGGGCGCCGAGCGGCGTTCCATGGTCATGGATGACCAGGAAAAGAAGCTCACGGCGTATCACGAGGCGGGTCACGCCATCGTTGGCCTGTCGGTTCCCGAACACGATCCCGTCTACAAGGTGACGATCATCCCGCGCGGCCGCGCGCTCGGCGTCACCATGTTCCTGCCGGAAATGGACCGCTACAGCACCAGCAAGCGTCGCCTTGAAAGCCGCATCGCCACGCTGTTCGGTGGTCGGGTCGCCGAGGAGTTGATCTTCGGTTCCGATTCCGTCACCACCGGGGCGTCGAACGATATCGAGCGGGCCACTGAAATCGCCCGAAACATGGTCACAAAGTGGGGCTTGTCCGACAAGCTTGGGCCCTTGTCGTATAGCGAGGAAGAGGGCGAGGTGTTTCTCGGTCGTTCAGTCACGCAGCACAAGAAGACGTCCGACGTCACCGAGCGGACCATCGACGAGGAAGTGCGTCGCCTGATCGACACGAACTACCGCAATGCCCGGCATATCCTGGAGTCGAACCTCGAGAACCTGCACAAGATGGCCGGTGCGCTGATCAAGTACGAAACCATCGACGAGCACCAGATACGCGACATCATGGAAGGCCGTGAGCCGCGTCCGCCCGCTGACTGGGACGATTCGCTGCCCCCGGCCGGCGGCGCCAAGCCCCGCGAGCGCGATGCCGCGGACGCCCCTCTAGGTCGGCCAGCCAGCCAGCACTGAGGCTTGAAGCTCGGCGCACGCTGCGCGTCGTGAGGGAATTGTGACGGGGCGATGCGGACACCTGCATCGCCCCTTTCTTTTGCGCACCCGATTACACCCGGCACAATACCCGCCATGCAGTTGCGCCTTGCCCGAAGCGTGCTTGATCTCACGCACCCCATCGTGATGGGAGTCCTCAATGTCACGCCTGATTCGTTCTCGGACGGCGGGAGCTATGCCGTTGTGGAGTCCGCCATCGAGCGGGCGCTCCAGATGGCCGAGGAGGGCGCGTTGATGCTCGATATCGGTGGCGAATCCACCCGGCCCGGGGCGCCGCCTGTCAGCGTTGAGCTCGAACTCGAGCGCGTGATTCCGGTGATCGAGGCCCTGGCGCGGCGGACTCCGGTGGCCCTGTCTGTAGACACTCGCAAGCCCGAGGTCATGGAGGCGGCGGTCGCTGCAGGCGCTTCGATCATCAATGATGTCGCCGCTTTGCGGGCGCCCGGCGCACTGGCCGCGGCAGCCCGGAGCGGGGCAGCTGTCTGCCTGATGCACATGCAGGGGGAACCTGGCTCCATGCAGGCCGACCCCCGCTACGGAGACGTGGTGGCGGAAGTGCGCCAGTTCCTCGCGGAACGGGTCGCGGCCTGCAATGCTGTGGGCATCTCGCTTGATCGCCTGGTCCTGGACCCCGGGATCGGCTTCGGAAAACGACTGGAGCACAATCTGGCCCTGCTGGCGCACCTGCAGGAACTCAAGATCGGCGCGTGCCCGCTGCTGGTGGGGGTGTCCCGGAAGTCGATGTTCGGGGCACTGTTGGGGCGCGGAGTGACCGAACGGCTGGCTGGGGGAGTCGCCGGCGCTACGGCGGCCGTTCTCGCCGGCGCCAGCATCATCAGGACTCATGACGTGGCAGCCACGATCGACGCGGTCAAGGTCGCGGTGGCGCTCCGGCAAGCAGGTTTCGAGAGCCTTTGAGATTGGCGTAATTCGAGGAGTGACTGTGACCCGGAAATATTTTGGAACTGATGGCGTGCGTGGCACCGTTGGCGAGCCGCCGCTGACCGTGGATTTCGCGCTCCGGCTCGCGAGCGCCGCGGCGCAGGTCCTGGCCCCCAAGGGGGGTACTGTGCTGGTCGGCAAGGACACGCGGCTGTCCGGCTACATGTTCGAGGCAGCGCTCGAGGCGGGCTTCGTGGCCTCAGGTGTCGACGTGATGCTGATCGGCCCTCTGCCGACGCCGGGCATTGCTTATCTGACGCAGAAGTTCGGTTGCGTGGCCGGCATTGTCATCAGTGCGTCCCACAACCTGTATGAAGACAACGGCATCAAGTTCTTCGACGGCAATGGCTCGAAACTGTCTGACGACGTTGAACGGGAGATCGAGCGTCACATGGACGACCCGCCCGTTACACGCACTTCCCAGGCGCTGGGTCGCGCGCGGCGCGTCGACAAGTCCCGGACGAAGTACCAGGAATTCTGTGCCTCGACGATTCCGGAGGGCATGACACTCGAGGGGTTCAAGGTCGTGATCGATTGCGCCAACGGTGCCGGCTACAAGGTCGGACCGCGCATTCTCGCTGACCTCGGCGCGGAGATCGTCCCGATCGGGTGTTCGCCGAACGGCAGGAACATCAACCTCGACTGCGGTTCTACAAGCCCGGCATTGCTGCAGCTCACCGTCCCGGGCGTGAAGGCGCAGGTGGGCATTGCACTGGACGGCGACGGCGACCGCCTCGTGATGGTCGATCACCTCGGTCGGATCGTCGACGGCGACCAGCTGTTGTATGTGATCGCGACAGGTCGGCATGCCGAAAAGCCCCTCACCGCACCGGTGATCGGCACGGTGATGAGCAACCTGGGGCTGGAGCATGCGCTGCAGAAGCTGGGCATTGGTTTTCGTCGTGCCAAGGTGGGTGACCGCTATGTGCTCGAACTGATGCGTGAGACGGGTGGTGTCCTGGGCGGTGAGTCGTCAGGCCATCTGTTGTGTCTGGACAGGACGACCACGGGCGACGCTCTGGTCAGCGCGTTGCAGGTCCTGGCCATCATGAAGCAGACCGGCAAGAGCCTCGCGGAACTTGCGGCACCCATGTCCAAATACCCGCAGATTCTCAAGAACGTGCGCGTGGCACGAAAGATCGACGTCAATGCAAGCGTCGCCATTCAGGAGGCCGTCACTCGTGCCGAGGCCCGGCTGGCCGGCGAGGGCAGGGTCGTGCTGCGGCCCTCCGGGACCGAACCCGTCATCCGGGTGATGGTAGAGGGTCGGGACGAGGCCCTGGTGCTGGAACTGGTCACCGAGCTGGCCGGCATCGTGGAGCAGGCAGCAGCCTGAAGGCAGGGAGCGGGCCCTCTGGAAATGGCTTGCGGTTCAGGGGGTTCGTTTCTTCGGCAAGGGTCTTTGATCCGTTGCATTCCCTGCAGTTGGCCGTTACTCTTGCGCGCCTTTTTGGGCTTCAGCGTCTTCAGCTTAGGGAATGGCCATAGGTACACAGCACGATCGTCGGCCTCTGGTGGCTGGCAACTGGAAAATGCATGGATCACGTGCCGAAAACACGGCGCTGGTCGGTGCGTTGCTCCATGATCTGCCGCAGCCCGGCGTGGCCGAAGTGCTGCTCTGTGCCCCGTTTGTTTACCTGTCCGAGGTTGGCCGGCAGCTCAAGGGCTCCGATATCCAGCTGGGCGCGCAGTCGGTCTGTGCGGAACCGGTGGGTGCATTCACCGGCGAGATTTCGCCGGGCATGCTCAAGGACCTCGGCTGCACCTACGTGATCGTGGGGCATTCCGAGCGTCGGGCGATTTTCAAGGAAAGCGATGCCCTCGTGGCCCGCAAGTTCGTCGCAGCGCAGGCGCAAGGCCTGACGCCGATTCTGTGCGTGGGCGAGACCCTGGAAGAGCGCGATGCCGGGCAGACTTTTGCCGTGGTGGACCGGCAGCTTGCTGCCGTCGTCGACCTGGCAGGCATCGCGGCTTTCGAGCGGGCGGTGGTGGCCTATGAACCCGTCTGGGCGATCGGCACCGGCAAGAATGCAACGCCCGAGCAGGCCCAGGACGTGCACCATCATATCCGTGTCTCATTGGCTGAGCGGGATGGTAGAATCGCGGGCCTTGTCCGGGTGCTCTATGGCGGCAGCGTCAAGGCAGTCAATGCCGCCGAACTGTTCGCAAAAGCGGATGTGGATGGGGGGCTGGTGGGCGGGGCGTCGCTGAATGCGCGCGAGTTCGTCGGGATCTGCAAAGCCGTGCAAGGCTGATCGAATTACTGGAACTGACATGAGCTGGTTACATACCGCCACAATTATTTTTCACACGCTGCTGGGTCTAGGCATCGTGTTACTTGTGCTGCTTCAGCGTGGCAAAGGCGCTGACGCCGGTGCGGGTTTCGGTTCCGGTGCGTCCGGTACGGTGTTCGGCGCTCGCGGTGCGGCGTCGTTCCTGTCCCGTTCAACGGCGACGCTTGCAGCGCTGTTTTTCGTGACGAGCCTGACGTTGGCCTATCTGGGCGGTCGGACGTCCGCTCCGGCGAGCGTGATTGATCGGGTGACCCTGCCCGCGACGTCGAGCGCGCCGGCTGCAGCGTTGGCTCCGGCGGCCGCTCCAGCCGAATTGCCGGCTGCTCCGGCTGCCACCGAGTCGGCTCCGGCAGCGCCCGCGCAGCGCTGAGGTTCATCTGTCGCAAGAATGATCGAGGCTGCTGCTTGGGGGCGGCCGAACACCTGGCTTTTAAGTTCACGGTGCGGATGTGGTGGAACTGGTAGACACGCTACCTTGAGGTGGTAGTGGAGCAATCCGTGGAGGTTCGAGTCCTCTCATCCGCACCAACCCTTCTCTTTTGCTACTTTTCTCTTGGGGTTGTCCAAGAGAAAAGTAGACAAAAGCAGGGTTGGCTTCCAACACCGAACCTACTGTTTAAGGGATCGGTAGAGTTCTAAGGCTCCGGCCCATACCTCATTTTGCTTTTTTCTCGTGCTCGCCCAACAGCAAAGCAGATCAATAGCGGGTTGGTCTTCCGACGCTGATCCGATCCTTGAGTCTTCACTGACTGAAGCGGGGCACGCGTTCTCCAACTTCCCGCCGCTCCATCACGGCACGACGTAAGCTTTTCCCTGTCGCCGTCGCACCTCTTTGCGACATTGGCTCGCGCGCACATCGCCAAGTCGGGGCAGCGACTGAGGCTGCGTTGCCGCGCATCCAGAAGCTTCCTCGAACGCTGATTTTTCGTCATCTACGGGGTTACTGCCTCGCGACCTCCCTGCTACAATCCCGGCCCGTTCGGAACAGGAGTTCAATGAGCGGGTTGCGATGCTAGAAAACTATCTCCCGATATTGATTTTCCTAGGGGTAGCCAGCGTCCTCGGCGTGCTGCTATTGGGTCTCGGCTTCCTGTTGGGTCCGCGCCGCCCTGACGACGCCAAGCTGTCCTCCTATGAGTGCGGCTTCGAGGCCTTCGAAGACTCCCGGATGAAGTTCGACGTCAGGTACTACCTGGTCGCCATCCTTTTCATCGTGTTCGACCTCGAGATTGCGTTCCTGTTTCCGTGGGCCGTTTCTCTCAATTCAATCGGCGGACTCGGTCTTGCTGCCATGGGGATTTTCCTGCTGGTCCTCGTGGTCGGCTTCATCTATGAATGGAAGAAAGGGGCGCTGGAATGGGATTAGCAGCCCCGAATCAGGTGGAAGCAACGGCTGAGCAGGTCGCCCAGCGCGGCTTCGTCGTCACGACTGTCGACTCCGTTCTCAACTGGGCCCGGACGGGTTCAATGTGGCCGATGACGTTCGGCCTGGCCTGCTGTGCCGTCGAGATGATGCAGGCGGGTGCCGCTCGCTACGACCTCGACCGCTTCGGCATCGTGTTTCGTCCCAGCCCCCGCCAGTCGGACGTCATGATCGTGGCCGGCACGCTGGTCAACAAGATGGCTCCGGCGCTGCGGAAGGTGTACGACCAGATGCCCGAGCCCCGCTGGGTCATTTCGATGGGCTCCTGTGCGAACGGCGGCGGGTACTACCACTATTCCTACGCGGTCGTGCGCGGTTGCGACCGGATCGTGCCCGTGGACGTGTACGTGCCGGGGTGCCCGCCGACCGCAGAGGGACTGCTGTATGGTGTGCTGCAGCTCCAAAAGAAGATCGGGCGCACCAAGAAGACCCGGCTGTGGCTGGACAAGTAGCAGGAAGAGAGGAGGTGGTGTCTCTCCC
>CAISDJ010000134.1 GCA_903884105.1 uncultured Pseudomonadota bacterium
GCCCGGATGGAGCGAACCCTACTACCGCGAGGATGCCGGGAACATCCTGACCACGACCTATTCGGTGCCGCTCTATGCGCAGATCGATGGCAAGCGTGCGCTCCGCGGCATCGTGAGCGCGGACGTGTCTCTCGATCTGCTTACCGAAATCGTCTCGTCGGTGCGGATACTCGACACTGGCTATGCCGCCCTGCTGTCACGCAGCGCGATGATCCTCGCGCATCCGCTGAAAGACGCGATCATGAACGAGTCCTTCTTCAGCATCGCAGAGGCGCGCAACGACGATGCGCTGCGCTCGCTCGGGCGCAAGATGATCCGCGGCGACACGGGCTTCATCAATTACTACAGCCTGGTCGGCGTCAAGAGCTGGATGTACTACACACCGGTGCGCTCCACGGGCTGGACTCTCGCGGTGCTCTTTCCGGAGCGCGAACTGCTCGCCGATGTGACCCGCCTCAGCCTGACCGTGACGCTGATGGGGATCGCGGGCATCATCGTGCTGATCGCGGCCGTGGTGTGTATCGCAACGTCCATCACCCGGCCCCTGCGCCTGCTGGCCGACGCCACCCATGTGATGGCCTCCGGCAACTTCGACGCGGAGCTGCCCGCGATGCGCTCACGAGACGAAGTCGGTGAACTCGCCCACGACTTCCAGGCAATGAAGGTATCGCTCAAGCAATACATCAAGGACCTGACCGAGACAACCGCAGCGAAGGAGCGCATCCAGAGCGAACTGAAGGTGGCCACCGAGATCCAGGCGAGCCTGCTCCCACGGGTCTTTCCGCCGTTCCCGTCACGCTCCGAGTTCGCCATCTTCGCGTCGATGGACCCGGCGAAGGAAGTCGGTGGCGACTTCTACGATTTCTTTTTTCTCGACGACAACAACCTCTGCTTCCTGATCGCCGATGTCGCCGACAAGGGCGTCCCCGCTGCGCTGTACATGATGGTCGCCAAAACCCTGCTGAAAACCGAAGGCCAACGGCTCCGGCAGCCGGAGCAGATCCTGACGAGCGTCAACAACATCCTCGCGGCAGACAACGAGCGCTGCATGTTCGCGACCGTGTTCTGTGCCGTGATTGACCTGCGAACCGGCGAGATCCGGTTCTCGAACGCGGGGCACAATCCGCCGGTGTTCATCGGCGCGGGTGGCGTGCGCATGCTCGAGCCCCACACCGGCCGCATGCTGGGTCCGGAGATGGATGTCCGCTATGAAGCCGAACGGATGACCCTGCGCCCGGGCGAAACCCTGTTTCTCTACACCGATGGGGTCACCGAGGCAAAGGATCCTCTGGAGCGGATGTACGGGGAGTCCACGCTGCTCGACACGCTGCGGCAGGTGATGCACGAGCTCCCCGATACGATGATCCACCACGTACGGGCCGCAGTCATGCGGCATGCCGCGGGCGCGCCGCAATCCGACGACATCACCATGGTCGCGATCACCTATCGCGGAGCGGCGCCCACGTGAAAACGAGTACAGCCGCATGACGCGATTCTTGCTGCGCTCCTGCATTGCCCTGCTGCTCGCAACCCTCATGTCGGGATGCGGCAAGCCAGAAAGAAGCATCGGCAGCTTCAGCGATGCCGCGACCGCGCGCATCGGCGTGATGACCGGCGCAACCGGCGAGGCGATCGTTGCAGCGCGCTTTCCGCAGGCGCAGATCAAGCGCTTCGACGACATCATGGATGCCGTAACGGCGCTGAAGTCCGGCCAGCTCGACGCCATCGTGACGGCGTTCCCCGCCGCACTCCAGGTGAGCAAGAAGAATCCGGAATTCCGCCTGTTGCCCGAGGCACTGACGCACGAGGACAGCGCCATCGCTGTCCGCAAGGGCAACGACGAGCTGCTCGCGGCGGTAAACGGCATCATCACGGAGCTGAAGGCCGACGGGACGCTTGAGTCGATGAAGGCCCGCTGGTTCAAACCCGACCTCGGCCCCTACGAGGAAGTGGACATCGCGCTGCCCGCAAAAGGTGAGCTGCTGCGCATCGGCGTAAGCGCCACCCGGGAACCGTTCAGCTTCGTGGACGCGCAAGGCCGGGTAACGGGACACGACGGCGAACTGGCCCGCCTCATCGGCGCGAAGCTCGGCCGGCCCGTCGCATTCTCGAACATGAAGTTCATGGCGCTGATACCTGCGCTGCAGTCCGGCAAAATCGATCTCATCGTCACCGGCATGACCGCAACCGCCGAACGCGGCAAATCAGTTGCCTTCTCGCAACCCTATTACGCGAATGCCCAGGTCATGCTGGTGAAGCAATCGGTGGCGGAAACCGCGAACTCACGGGGTACGGTCCCTGCGGCACACAAGGCTACCCCGGGGCTCGCGAGCCTCGAGGGCAGACGCATTACCGTGCTCTCAGGTTCAGCGGGTGACCTTGCCGCACGCAGGCAGTTCCCTCACGCCCACTTCCAGGTGGCGCTGGCGGCAGCCGACGCCGCCCTTGCCGTCCGGACCGGCAAGGCGGACGCCTTCGTCTACGACCGCAGCGTGCTGCTGAACCTCGCCGAAAGGAATCCGGAACTGGGGATCATCGACGAGCCCGTGGCCCGGCTCGAGGTGGCCGCCGCCATCGCCATGGGCAACACAGCACTGCTAGCAGATCTGGACCGGGTACTTCGCGCGCTGCAGGACGAAGGCGTGCTCGCCGGTCTGCGGCAGAAGTGGGTCGATTCGATGTATACCCGCGTACCAACGCGTCCTCGCGTCGACGACAGCCACGCGCAAGGCGTGCTGCGCATGGGCACCTGTGCACTGGTCGAACCCTTCTCGTTCAACGCGAACGGTGTCATCACTGGCCTGGATATCGAACTCGCCCAGATCATCGGCGAACGTCTCGGCAAGAAAATCGAGATCGTCGATATGACCTTCGAGGGACTGATCCCCGCACTGCAGGCGGGCAAGATCGATTTCGCGCTGTCGAATTTCAACGTGACCGAGGAGCGCCGCAAGCTGGTGCTGTTCTCGATGCCCTACCTCAGCAACGACATCTCGGCACTGGTCAGGCGCCCGGACGCCGCCGCGCCGAACGGGCCGGCGGCGCGCGCCAACGGCAAGCACGCAACATTCGCCGCGACCGCCGACCTGCGAGACAAGCGGATCGGCGTTCTGCTCGGATCAGCACACGATACCTTCGCCACGCGAAACTACCCCGAAGCCACCATCCTCCAGTACAAAACTCCGGCCGACGTGGTACTCGCGGTCAGGACGGGCAAGGTCGACGCGGCCCTGTTCGACGCCGAACCGCTGCGTGACGTCCTGCGCCACGACAGCAGCATCGGCATAGTGGGTGACCCCCTGTTCTCCTTTCCCATCGCCGCGGGCTTCAACAGCACGAACGACGCCCTGCGGGAACAGTTCAACCGCTTCCTCGCCGATATCCGCCGCAACGGTGTCTACGACAACATGGTCCGTCGCTGGATGGAGCAACGCGACGAGACCATGCCGCCAATCCACAATCCACGATCCGGCGGCGTGTTGATCGCAGGGGTCAGCGACGTCGGCATGCCGTTCACGGCGGTCAAGGACGGCCGGCTCGTGGGCTTCGACATCGAGCTCGTCGAGCGCTTTGGTGCCAGCCTCGACAAGGAGGTCCGCTTCTCGAACATGGACTTCGGCAGCCTGATCGCCGCGGTGTCCACCGGCAAGACCGCGCTGATCGCCAGTTCGATCTACGTCACCGCAGAACGGGAGCAGCAGATCGATTTTTCCGAGCCGTATTATGAAATGGGGACGCGCGTGTTCGCCCTGAAAAAGAACATCGCAACAGCCAGCACCGACCCCAAACGGGAAGCGGAAAAAAGCACCTTCCTCGGCAGTCTCGCCAACAGCTTCTACAGCAACATCGTGCTTGAGAATCGCTACCTGCTCATCTGGGACGGGCTGAAAACCACCGTGGCCATATCGGTGCTCGCCACCGTGTTCGGCACCGTGCTCGGCGCCGCGGTGTGCTTCATGCGGATGTCGGGTAACGCGCTCCTGAAAACCTGCGCGCGGGTCTATATCGCCGTGCTGCGCGGGACCCCGGTGCTGGTGCTGCTGATGCTGATTTTCTACGTGGTATTCGCCTCGGTGGCCATCAATCCTGCGCTGGTCGCCGTGATCGCCTTCGGCATGAACTTCGCCGCCTATGTCTCGGAGATTTTTCGCACCGGCATCGAGGGCGTGGACAAGGGACAGACCGAAGCCGGCGTGTCGATCGGTTTGACCCGGGCGTCGACCTTCGTCTATGTCGTGCTGCCCCAGACGGTGCAGCGGATATTGCCGGTCTTCAAGGGCGAGTTCATCTCGCTGGTGAAGATGACCTCGATCGTGGGCTACATCGCCGTGCAGGATCTCACCAAGGCGAGCGACATCATCCGCAGCCGGACCTTCGACGCCTTCTTCCCGCTGGTGATGGTGGCGATTCTGTACTTCGCCATCTCGTGGATCCTGATGCAGTCGCTCGAATACCTCGAGAAAGTCACCGACCCCAAATTCAAGCGCGCCAGGGAGGGTGAGGCATGATCAAGGTCGAGCATCTGTCGAAAACCTTCGGGCCGGTCACCGTGCTGAAGGACATCACGGTGGAGATCAACCGCGGCGAGGTCGTTGCCATCATAGGCCCGTCCGGCACGGGCAAAAGCACCTTCCTGCGCTGTCTGAATCTGCTGGAAATGCCGAGTAGCGGCAGCATCCATGTGAACGGCGTCGACATCCTCGACCGCAAGACCGATGTGGCGAAGATCCGCCAGAAGATGAACATGGTGTTCCAGTCCTTCAATCTTTTCTCGCATCTCTCGGCGCTGGACAACCTCACGCTTGGCCCCGTCAGGCTGCTCGGCATGAGCCGCGCCGAGGCGCGCTCCCGGGGGATGGAGTTTCTGCGCATGGTGGGCCTTGCCGAGAAGTGGCGCCATTTTCCGGACGAACTCTCCGGCGGGCAGAAGCAGCGCGTCGCCATCGCGCGCTGCCTCGCCATGAACCCGGACGTCATACTGTTTGACGAACCCACCTCGGCGCTGGATCCGACCACGGTAAGCGAGGTTCTGGCGGTCATCCGCCGCCTGACCAGCGAAGGCATGACCATCGCGATCGTGACCCATGAAATGGCGTTCGCCCGCGACGTTGCCAACCGCGTCCTGTACATGGACCAAGGGCTCATCTACGAGGAAGGCACGCCGCAGCAGATCTTCGAGAATCCGCAGAAAGAGCGCACCAAGGCGTTCATCGACCGGGTGCGCAGCTTCAGCTACCGGATCAGCTCGCCCGACTACGATCTCTATGCCATGAACGCGGAGATCGAGGCGTTCTGCCAAAAGCAGATCCTGCCAATTCACACTCGCCAGACGCTACTGCTCCTGATCGAGGAACTGCTGCAGATCTACCCCCCGTATCTCGGTTCGGCGGTGCTGGATCTCACGATCGCGCATTCCGAGAAGAAGGCCTCGCTCGAAGTGATGGTGGAGAGCACCGGCGCGCCGGCCAATCCGCTCGAGAGCGGGGAACAGCCAGACGACATGGGGCTCTCGATCATCCGCAATCTGAGCGACAGGATTGAATACAGCCGGGTCGGGAACAAGAATAGACTCACAGTCCTGATGAAACGCATGTGACGGATCTCACGCAACAGCGAGGCACTATGGAATTCCAGACCCGAAAGGAAGCAAACGCGACCATCGTGACCATCACCGGCCGGCTCGATGCCGTGACCACACCCGATTACGAAACCCGGGTGCGCGCACTCATCGCGGGCGGCGACAAATGCCTCATCATGGATTTCGCTCAACTCGACTACATCAGCAGCGCGGGGCTGCGCGGACTGCTGGTCACGGCGAAGCTCCTGAAGGCCAGCGGCGGGGCGATCCGTTTCGCCAACGTGGGCGGCAACGTCAAGTCCGTGTTCGACATGTCGGGCTTCGTGTCGATGTTCCCCATCGACGATTCAGTCGCAATCGCCATCGGCGCGCTGGCCTGAACGCCTGATGCGCCGCAGGTTTTGCAGCCGCAGGGGCTGTTCGCGCTGACGCTGCCCCTCAGACGCCGATGTCTTCGTTCCAGAGCTCCGGCCGCGCCGCGATGAACTCCCGCATCAGCGCAACGCATGACGGGGCCTGCAGCACCTCGACCGCGACCCCGCGCGAACGCAGCAAAACCTCTTCCCCCATGAACGTGTGGTTTTCCCCGATGACGACGCGCGGAATGCCGTAGAGCAGAATCGCGCCGCTGCACATCGCGCACGGCGACAGGGTCGTGTAGAGCACGCACTCACGATAAACCGCGGCGGGCTGACGCCCGGCGTTCTCCAGGGCGTCCATCTCGCCGTGCAGGATCGCACTGCCACGCTGAACGCGACGGTTGTGACCGCGGCCGATGATGCGGCCCTGGTGCACGATGACCGCGCCAATGGGAATACCGCCCTCGGCAAGACCGAGGCGGGCCTGCGCAATGGCCGCGCGCATGAAGTAGTCCATCGGCTGCCAGATCCTCCCTGAGACACCCTCTGAAACCCGCGGCGCCGTGGCGCTGCGTGCACTCATCATAGCTCCAGCAGCGCCGGCGGCTTCCATGCCCGCAAGACCAGAGTTATCGCGCGCATGGCGCGCTCCTACACCAGACAAGACGCGCCACGCCCAGTCCCTACCCCCTCTCAACCAAACCAGCCGGGCGTCTTGCTGGGATCACCACCCACGCCACCTACGCTCGCCTCCGCAAACTTCACCACCGAGTTCATGTCGAAGCCCGAGACCTGACCTGAGATCATCCGGTTGGACTGCTGGATGGTCTCCACGTCAGCGCTGCGATCAATGGCGAAGGGGCTGAACACCCGGGTGGTCACATTCGCCGCTACCTGACGCCACTCGATGGCCAGATAGTTGCGCTGGCGGTCGTGCAGGTCGGCAAAGGTGCTGAGGGCATTGGCGTCAACATAGCTCGATGTCGGCTGGCCTCCCCACGCCTCGAAAGTGGAGGCCACATCATTGTTGCTGAAGGCAGCAGCCCGGTAATCGGAGTCAGTGAACGCCGACCGTATATCACTCAAGAACCCGGAGCCTGCCGCGGCCCAGCCCTTGCTGTCAGCCAGACGTCCGGAATCACGGTTTTTGAATGCATCGACGAGACCGGTCGCTTTTCCGTATCCCAATAGCGCGTCATCCAGACCCAAACCCTTCACGGCCACCAGGCCCCAACTGACC
>CAISDJ010000135.1 GCA_903884105.1 uncultured Pseudomonadota bacterium
ACCTGCTGTCCAGCCCGCGCAAGCGCGTCCAGATGTCGCCGCCTGGCAGAAAAGACACCGGTGTCGGCGCTACGGTATCCGGCTGCCTGCTTGAGGTGATCGCGCAGCTCCGGCAAACCCACCCCGGTCAACGCCGAGATCCGTTGCTGGGGCCAGGCCTCATAGGGAACACCGGCATTGACGGTGGTCGCATCGATCTTGTTGAGCACGAGCGTGACTGGGATCTGCGGCGGCAACTCCGCGAGCTCCTGCTCCAGCGTTGCCGGCGTTGGCAGCGCGGCCGCATCGATCAAGTACAGGATTCGGTCCGCGCGCGACATCTCATCGCGCGCTCTGCGGATGCCCTCGGCTTCGATGAGATCCGCACTGTCCCTGAGTCCCGCCGTGTCGACAAGGTACAAAGGCAGGCCGTCCAGGTGGATCTGCTCGCGCAGCGGGTCACGCGTCGTGCCCGCAAGCGGAGTGACGATGGCAGCTTCATATCCGGCCAGGCGATTCAGCAGACTCGATTTGCCGGCGTTTGGCTTGCCGGCAATGACCACGCGAAAGCCTTCGCGTAGCAGCGTACCCTGCCGGGCCGCCGCGGTAAGTGATTTGAAAGCATCAAGGATGTGGTCGATTCTGGACCGCAAGGTGGCGTCGTCGAGGAAATCGATCTCCTCGTCCGGAAAATCGATGGCCGCTTCGACATGCATCCGGGCGGCCGTGATGGCTTCCACCAGCGAGTGGATCTGCAGCGAGAATTCTCCCTGCAGCGAACGAACGGCCGCGCGCGCTGCCTGCTCGGTGGCGCTGTCGATGAGGTCCGCGATGGCTTCCGCTTCGACGAGGTCGATCTTGTCGTTGAGAAAGGCGCGGCGGCTGAACTCGCCTGGCTCGGCAAGGCGCGCACCGAGCGCCAGGGATCGCTGCAACAAGCGGTCGAGCACGACCGGGCCGCCGTGGCCCTGCAACTCGAGAAGATCTTCACCGGTGAACGACGCAGGCGCTGCGAAGTAGAGCGCGAGTCCACTGTCCAACACTTCGTCGGACGCGCCCTTGAAGGGCCGCAGCGTGGCAACGCGTGGTTTCGGCAGGATGCCGAGGATTGCCGTGGCGATTGCCTGAACCTGCGGGCCAGAGATCCGGACCACGCCAATGCCGGCCCTCCCGGCGGCGGTTGCAATCGCCGCGATGGTATCGGTGTCGTGGCTGACGCCGGCTTTCATGACCTGACCCTGTCCGGGTTCACGATGGCAGGCACCTGAGTCCGCGGGCCCGTCAGTCCTTTTTATTCCCTGCAACGACCAGGCGGTTGATGTTCCACTGTTGCGCGATCGACAGCACAGTGTTCGTGATCCAGTAGAGCACGAGGCCGGCGGGGAACCACGCCATCATGAACGTCATGATGACGGGCATGAATGCAAATACCTTCGCCTGGATGGGATCGGGCGGCTGCGGGTTCAGCTTGAACTGGCCGAACATCGCCACTCCCATCAGCACGGGCAGCACGAAATAGGGATCGCGCGAAGAGAGGTCGGTGATCCAGCCAAGGAACGGAGCCTGGCGCATCTCGACGCTCTCGAGCAGCACCCAGTAATACGCAAGGAACACGGGGATCTGCACGAGAATGGGCAGGCAGCCGGCGACAGGGTTGACCTTCTCTTTCTTGTAAAGGTCCATCATGGCGCGGCCGAGCTGTTCGCGGTCGTCCTTGAAGCGTTCCTGCACGGCCTTGATGCGCGGACCCAGGTTGCGCATCTTCGCCATCGAGCGGCCGCTCGTCTCGGTGAGCTTGTAGAACACTAGCTTGATGAGGAAGGTCGTCAGGATGATGGACCAGCCCCAGTTGCCGACAAAGCCGAAGACCTTTTCAAGCAACCAGAACAGGGGTCGCGAGATGATGGTGAGCATGCCGTAGTCCGCGGTGAGCTGCAGCTTCGGGCCCGTGACCGCCAGCTGGTCCTGCAGCTTCGGGCCGACGAACACCGTTTCCTCGTACTGGCCAGTCCCGCCAGCCGCAACCGTTTTTACCGGGCCCCGATAGGACATCACGAAGTCGTTGTTCGCATCAATGATGAGCTGATAGTCGTAGCTCGAACCGACGGGGGGCACGGCAGCAACGACAAAGTGATGCTGCATGGCGGCCATCCAGCCGCCGGCAAAGGAAGCCTGATAGGCCTTGTCCTCTTCCTTCTCTACATTGAGCTTGCGATAGGCCTTGCCGTTGTATACCGCGGGGCCGCGATAGGCATAACTCTCGACGTTGAACATCGAGCGGCTGACGGGTTCGTAGTGCCTGACGAGCTGCAAATAGGAGGCGGCCTTCCAGTCTGTTGGAGACTCATTGGCCACCTCGTAGTGAATGGGCACTGCGTAACTGCCGCGGCGGAAGGTGTAAGTCTTCGTGACCGTGATGCCCTGGCCGTCCGTCCACGTCAGCGGAACGGTTACTTCGTCCTGCCCGTCTTGAAGACGGTACTCGGTTGCCGCAGCCTGGTAGATCGCCAGATGCGTCGGTTCACCACGACCCTCGGCAGCCCGCAGCCCGGAGCGAGCAAGAAACAAGCTGTTGCCGGGCTGGCTGTTGAACAAGCGAACAGGTACGTCGGGCTGGTTCTTCACGAGCGGATACTTGAGCAGGTCCGCGGTCTGCAGTTCGCCACCTTGTGTGCTCAAGCTGACATCGAGCACGTCCGTGTGAATGCGGACGATTGCTGCCTGGGCTGCGCCTTCGGCGACCACGGCGGGAGTTGCTGTGACTGCTGGCGCAGCGGCATTGGTTGTGGCTGGCGTTGTGGCCTCGCTCGAGGGCAGCGACGGCAATTCACTGGTCCGCGGGCCGGGAGTCGCGGCAACTTGTGATGCCGCTGTTGGCGGCGGAGCGTAGTCCTTCTGCCAGGTGACGTAGCCGAGCCACAAGAGAAGGGACAGAACGCCCCAGGCAATGATGCGTTGGTTATCCATGAAGAGACGGGGTCCGGCGGTGAAGGGGCGGCTCTACCGGCACAGGGTCGTACCCGCCCGGATGCCAGGGATGGCAACGGAGCAGGCGACGCACTGCGAGATAGAGTCCTGAAAGCGAACCGTGCTGCCTGATTGCCTCCTGGGCATAGCAGGAGCAGCTCGGATAGAAGCGGCATCGCGGTCCAAGGAGTGGACTGATTCCGCTTCTATAGATGTGCAGGAGAAAAATCAGGAACGAGCGCATGCGACGGATACGGCCTGCCAATGACGTTCTAGGCTGCGCAGGATCGCACTATTGTCGCCGGTTCGCACACCGCTGCGTGCATTGACGACGATATCGGCGGCTGGCAGTCCATGCTGGTGCAAGCGAAACGACTCCCGAACGAGCCGCTTGACGAGGTTGCGGCGAACAGCATTTCCGACAACTCTCGCCGGCATGGACAGCCCAAGCCGAGCGAGATTCCCATTGTTCGTGCGGGCGAGAACCGTGAAAAAGGAATCAGCAGACCGACGAGCCTGCCGGTAGACGAGGTCGAACTCTCGTTTCTGCTTGAGACGCTGCGCCGGGGTCAGGCGGCAGGGTCGGGTCTGCGGCTTGATGGATGGAATAAGCGTCGAAAACGCGTCAGACAGTGAGACGCTTGCGGCCCTTGGCACGACGGCGGGCGAGCACGAGACGGCCGCCCTTGGTTGCCATGCGAGCACGAAACCCGTGAGTCCGCTTGCGATGCAGGTTGCTGGGTTGATACGTACGCTTCATGACAATGACTTCCGAGGGAGTGGCTGCAAATTCGGGATCGGCCTAACGCTGATCTTCTTCCGGATCCGAAACTGCCCTTAAAACAACGAATTGGTGGGTCCAAAAAGAAGGCGGCAAGGGTACGCACGGGGACCGCGAGTGTCAAGCCGGTCCTGCGGGTGGGAATGAGGCTCTCGCGCTCCACTCGCGTGGGCCGGCTACAGGTCGAACCTGTGGATAACCTTGCGGGCATCGGTATAGACTCCGCTCCCTTCGCTCCCCGCCCAAAGCCTGACCCGACTGCCTTCGAGAGGACGACCTGTGCACGGTTCGTTGTGGAGCCTTTGTCTCAGACAACTCGAAGCCGAGTTGCCAGAGCAACACTTCAACACCTGGATCCGGCCTCTTCGCGCTGTCGAGGAACACGGTGTCCTGCACCTGTTGGCGCCCAATCGCTTCGTTGTTGATTGGATCAACCAGAATGTCGTCGACCGGATTCGGGAGCTCGTGTTCTTGTCGGCTCCTGAACCCGCTCCTTTGGTCGTTCTTGAGGTTGGGTCGCTCCGGGTAGTTGTTCCTGTTGCCGGGCCGGCGGCAGCCGTCCCAGAGGTGCGGTCTCCAGCCAAAGACGTGGCCTCTACCCTCGCTTTTGGGGGGCGGCTGAATTCCGAGTTCACTTTCGCCAATTTCGTCGAGGGCAAGAGCAATCAGCTCGCCAAGGCGGCTGCGATCCAGGTCGCGGAGAACCCGGGCAAGGCCTATAACCCCCTGTTCATCTACGGCGGGGTAGGCTTGGGGAAAACGCACCTGATGCATGCCGTTGGGAACATGATCAGGCAAAAAAATGCGGGCGCTCGGGTTGCGTACGTGCACTCGGAGCGTTTTGTAGGCGACATGGTTCGGGCCCTGCAGCACAACACCATCAACGAGTTCAAGGTGGCATACCGGTCGCTGGATGCGCTGTTGATTGACGACATCCAGTTCTTTGCCGGCAAGGAGCGCTCGCAGGAGGAGTTTTTCCACACGTTCAATGCGCTTCTGGAGGGCCAGCAGCAGGTGATTCTGACTTGCGATCGCTACCCTAAAGAAGTGGTCGGCCTGGAGGAGCGGCTGAAGTCGCGCTTTGGGTGGGGTTTAACGGTGGCCGTCGAACCGCCTGAACTCGAGACATGCGTTGCGATCCTGATGAGCAAGGCTGCGCAAGGGCACGTTGAGTTACCCGAGGAGGTGGCCTTCTTCATTGCGAAGCGCATCCGGTCCAATGTCCGCGAGCTGGAAGGGGCATTGCGGCGGGTCATTGCGAATTCTCAGTTCACTGGTCGGCCGATTACGCTGGATTTTGCGAAGGAAGCGCTGCGCGACCTGCTTGCGTTGCAGGATCGTCTCGTAACCATCGAGAATATTCAGAAAACCGTGGCCGAGTATTACAAGATTCGGGTTGCTGACCTGCTTTCCAAGCGCCGCAGCCGTTCCATCACCCGCCCGAGACAGCTTGCAATGGGATTGGCGAAGGAACTCACGAATCACAGCTTGCCCGAGATCGGCGATGCATTCGGCGGTCGCGACCATACGACGGTGCTGCACGCCTGTCGTAAGATCAAGGAACTGCGGGAAACGGAAACGCGGACGAACGAAGACTATCTGAATCTGTTGCGCACTCTGGCTGGATAAGCTGGGGAAAGGTTTGTGGATAAACTGTGGGTTCGCCGGTGGGCAGATTCATCCACAGGCAGCACACAGGCTGATGACAGGCGATACCGGGTTTGCGCGCCTGCTTATGCTTGACGCAAGATTCTGTTTGACCAGTGTTTTGGGGACTTACTAACAGGTTTGGCCGCCAGTAATAATAGTAATAACTCTTAATATCTATATAAGACTTTATATCTATATAAGACCTTAAGATTGCTGACGGCGAGCTATTCCATCGGATGTTCAAGGTGAAGCAATGAAGTTCAGCGCGGAACGCGAAGCCATTCTGGCTCCTCTGCAAAACGTCATGGGTGTGGTTGAAAGGCGGCAGACGATGCCGATCCTTGCCAACGTGCTGTTGTCAGGCAAGAACGGCAAGCTCTCCGTGACAGCAACGGACCTTGAAGTGGAGCTCGTCGCTTCTTCGGCCGTGGACCTTCAGGAGCCAGGTGACGTTACGGTCCCGGGTAGAAAACTCCTGGACATCATTCGGGCGCTTCCCGAAAAGGCCACTGTCACTGTAACCGTGGATGGGGAGAGGGCAATTGTCCGGTCCGGAAAGAGTCGCTTCACGCTGTCGACTTTGACGGCCGGAGACTTCCCGACCGTGGAGCAGATCCATGCCCAGCAAACCTTGAAGCTGAAGCAAGCTGACTTCCGGCGGTTGCTCGACAAGACCCACTTTTCCATGGCCCAGCAGGACGTTCGCTACTACCTGAATGGTCTTTTACTTGAAGTGGACTCGAAAATGCTTCGAACAGTAGCGACTGACGGCCATCGTCTCGCTTTGTGCCAGATTGCGCTCGACCATACCGGTATCGCACCAGGTGCCCCGCCTTTGCAGGTCATCGTGCCACGAAAAGGCGTGCTGGAATTGCAGCGCCTGCTGTCCGGCGAGGGTGAGGTAGAGTTGGCCATTGGTAGCAACCATGTTCGGATCCATATTGGCGACATTCGCTTCACATCGAAGCTTATTGATGGCCGTTTCCCGGAGTACAGTCGAGTCATCCCTCCGAATCCACCGCGTTTGGTGAAGGCAGATCGCGATACGTTGCGGGCTGCCCTGCAACGTGCAGCCATTTTGAGCAACGAGAAGTTCCGCGGAATCCGGCTCGGCCTGAAGCTGAAGACGTTGGTGTTGCAGGCTCACAACCCGGAGCAGGAAGAGGCCGAGGAAGAGTTGGATGTAGGTTATGACGGAGACGAAATGGAGATTGGCTTCAACGTCAACTATCTGCTGGATGCGCTGGCTGCGGTCGATGGCAATGAAGTCGAAATTGGATTGACCGATTCCAGTAATAGCTGCCTGGTGAATGCGCCAGGTGCGACAGATACCCGCTATGTTGTGATGCCGATGCGCTTGTAGGCGGGTGCTCATCATCCGGCGGAAACTTGTCCTAGTGGTGACTTTGAAGGCGGCATGACGCTTAGCGCGCTCGAGGTCCGGGATTTTCGCTGCATTGCCCATGCCCAGCTGGACTTCGATCCCCGCTTTACATTGATTGCGGGCGAAAATGCTTCAGGCAAAACAAGCTTGCTTGAAGCGCTCTATTTCCTGAGTTGCGGGCGCTCGTTCCGTAGTCCTCAATTGGATCCGTTGATTCGTGCCGGCACGTCCGAGTTCATGGTCGTCGGGCAGGTGGTTGGGTCTTCGGGTCTATCATCGTCATTGGGTGTGCGCGGTTCGCGTCTTGGGAGTGAGATTCGGCTTGGGGGCCAACCCGCCACGGGTTTCGCTCAAATGGCCGCGATGTTCCCGGCTCAGGTCATTGATCCTGAGGTTCATCGTTTGGTTGACGATGGGCCGACGCAGAGGCGGCGCTACCTGGATTGGGGGGTGTTCCACGTGGAACCAGGTTTCGTGGGTGCGATGCGTAGGTACCAGCGCGCTCTGAAACAAAGGAATGCTGCCCTAAAGGCCAAGCGGCCTGCCACTGAGGTGCGCCTTTGGGACCCCGAGCTTCTGGCGTCGGGGGGTCAAATCAATGATCAGAGGCTTCGATACGTAGAGCTTCTGGCCCCGTACGTTCTTGAGTTCGGTCGCGAGCTTCTGGGACTGGACGTCGAGATCTCACTTCAACAGGGGTGGGCTCAGGAGAAGTCCCTCGTGACCGCGCTAGAGGAAGCATGGAGCCGTGATCTGCAACGCGGAGCGACGTCCGTGGGCACCCACCGGGCCGATGTGATTGTCAGGGTGGGTGGCAGTCCCGCGAAGGATCGTATCTCTAGGGGGCAGCAGAAGCTGCTGGCCTCCTGTCTCTTGCTTTCTCAGATTGAACATCGGGCGACCTTTGGGGGTCCTCAAACGGCACTTCTACTGGATGATCCGGCTGCCGAGCTAGATGTGGATAACTTACGGCGCCTCTTGCGGGTTGTGGTGCGTGTGCCTGCCCAATTGATCGTTACTGCCCTTGATCCTTCGCGCCTGGATCTGCGACTTCCAGGGCGAGTGTTTCACGTGGAACAGGGGAAACTGGCTCCAGTGGTATACTCTTGAAAACCTTGATCAGGACTGGCCAATGACCGACAACGACGTCTACGATTCTAGTAAAATCAAAGTCTTGAAGGGTCTCGATGCAGTCCGCAAGCGACCAGGCATGTACATCGGTGACACCGACGATGGCAGCGGACTGCACCACATGGTCTTCGAGGTTGTAGATAACTCGATTGATGAGGCATTGGCCGGCCATTGCTCCGAAATCACGGTCACCGTTCATGCCGATGAATCGGTCACGGTGGCTGATAATGGCCGTGGAATACCTGTGGATATCCATCCGGAGGAGGGCAGATCTGCCGCCGAGGTCATCCTGACTATCCTGCACGCCGGCGGCAAGTTCGACGACTCCTCGTACAAGGTCTCGGGTGGCCTGCATGGAGTTGGCGTTTCCGTCGTAAACGCCCTCTCGGAGTATCTGCAACTCACGGTCTTTAGAGACGGACGCATCCACACGCAGGAGTACCGATTGGGAGATCCTCAGGCTCCCTTGGCCGTGACTGGTACAGCCGACAAACGAGGTACCGTCATTCGCTTCCGCCCAAGCGCAGCGATCTTCACGAACATCGAGTTCCACTACGACATTCTGGCGAAGCGACTGCGAGAGCTGTCTTTCCTCAATTCAGGGGTGCGCATCGCGTTGGTCGATGAGCGAGACGACAAACGCGAGGTTTTCGAGTACGAGGGCGGTCTGCGCGAGTTTGTCCGCTACCTGAACCGCAACAAGACCGCTGCCCATGACGCCATCATCTGGTTCCGCACCCAGCAGGAAGCGATTGCCGTGGAGCTCGCCCTGCAGTGGAATGACTCCTACCAAGAGAGCATGTACTGCTATACGAACAACATCCCCCAGAAAGACGGGGGCACCCACGTTGCCGGCTTCCGCAGCGCCCTGACGCGCACGCTCAACAACTACATCGAGCGTGAGTACCCCAACAAGGACAAGATCGCCATGACCGGGGAGGACGCCCGCGAGGGCCTGACGGCGATCCTGTCCGTGAAGATGCCGGACCCCAAGTTTTCATCGCAGACCAAAGACAAGCTGGTGTCATCCGAAATCAAGGGCATCGTTGAGTCAGCAGTTGCAATGAAGCTCGAGGAATTCCTCCTTGAGAACCCCACGCAAGCCAAGGCGATCGCCGCGAAGATCGTGGATGCCGCCCGAGCCCGTGAAGCGGCCCGCAAAGCACGCGAAATGACCCGGCGCAAGGGCGCCCTCGACATCGCAGGACTCCCCGGGAAACTTGCCGACTGCCAGGAGAAAGATCCAGCGCTGTCAGAAATGTTCCTGGTCGAGGGTGATTCGGCAGGTGGTTCCGCAAAGCAAGGCAGGGATCGGCGCACACAGGCCATCTTGCCGCTCAAGGGCAAGATCCTGAACGTAGAGAAGGCACGCTTCGACAAGATGCTGTCGTCCGCCGAAGTCGGAACGCTCATCACGGCCCTGGGGTGCGGCATCGGTGTCGACGACTTCGATGTGGCGAAGCTGCGCTACCACCGAATCATCATCATGACCGACGCCGACGTAGACGGCTCGCATATCCGAACCCTGCTGCTGACGTTCTTCTACCGACAGATGCCCCAGCTGATCGAGCGCGGCCATATCTACATTGCGCAGCCGCCGCTCTACAAGGTGAAGAAGGGCAAGACCGAAAACTACGTGAAGGACGACGCGGAATTGAACGCGATGCTGCTCAAAGCGGCCCTCGACTCCGCAGAGTTACATGCAGATCCCGCACAACCGGCTGTCGCAGGTGCCGCGCTGGATGCGCTCGCGCGCCGCTGGATGGAAGTGAACGCGATCATCCGTCGCTCGGCACGCCGCTACGACCAGCGAGTGCTCGAGCAGCTACTGTACGTGCCCGAGGTCACTACGGCCTCGCATGACGACGTGAATTGGCTCTCGGACTGGGGTAGACAATTGGCTGCGCAGCTGACCGCACCGGACGATGCAGCCCGGCGATATGAAGTGCGCGTCCTGGCCGAAGACGGGGCGGGCCATCCAAAACTGTTCGTTACCCGCATTGAGCACGGCAGTACCACCGAGAAACACATTCACCGGGAGTTTTTCGAGTCGGCCGAGTACAGGCGCATCGCGGAATTCGGCCGCATGCTGGAAGGCTTCATCCAGCCGGGTGCCTATGTGGCCAAAGGCGACGACCGTCAGGACGTCGGCAGCTTCAAGCAGGCCATCAACTGGCTGCTCGACCAGGCTCGCAAGGGACAATCCATCCAGCGCTACAAGGGTCTAGGCGAGATGAATCCGGGGCAGCTCTCGGAGACAACTCTCGATCCCACAAAACGACGTTTGCTCCAGGTCAGGATCGAGGACGCTCAGGCCGCCAATGACATCTTTGCAACATTGATGGGCGACCACGTGGAGCCTCGCAGGGAGTTCATCGAGAAAAACGCGCTGTCCGTCTCCAACCTCGACATCTAGTCCAAGGGCGCTTGCTCTAAGCGGCCCCTACGCTGGGGCCGAACTCGGGTTTGAGTCGGGCCACGGTGGACTCGATCCATGCCTGGACCTCGTCATTGATGCTGCGAGGATCGCGGCCCTCAGTCGCAATTGGCGGGCCCACAACGACACGGATGACACCAGCACGCTTCAGCAGTCCGCGACGCTGCCAGAAGAAACCGGCGTTGTGCGCGACCGGCACCACGAGGCGCCCGGTCCTCGCTCCCAGCAAAGCTCCGCTCACGCCATAGCGACGGGTTTCGCCGGGCGGCATCCTTGTCCCCTCGGGAAACACAAGAATCCACCGGCCCTCAGCCAGCCGCTCTTTGCCTTGCGAGACAACCTGATTCACCGCGGAGGCACCGGCATTGCGATCGATCGCGATCGGCCGCATCGAGCGCATGGCCCACCCGACGACCGGAATCCACATCAGCTCCCGCTTCAATACCCAGGACTGCGGAGGAAAAACCACCATTTGCGCAATCGTTTCCCAGGCCGACGAGTGCTTCCACATAGAGATGTGATTCCCAGCAGGAATATTCTCGAGGCCCTCAACGGTATAGCTCAGCCCGCAGAGCTTCTTCAGCACCCAGAGCTGGTTCCTCGCCCAGAATTGCGCTACGCCATACAGCCTGCTGTCCGGCAACCAGGACACAGCCAGCACGAAAACAGCGTAGAACAATGTCGATACAAACAGGTACGTCGTGAAGAGCAGCGAGCCGAGCCATTGCATGGCGATCAGCCTGGCAGGCGCGACAGGTCTGCCACGTGCAAGAAAAGCTTGCGCAATCGCGCCAACAGCGCAAGACGGTTCTCGCGAACTGCCTTGTCGTCTGCCATCACCATGACCGAATCAAAGAACCCGTCCACGGGCGCGCGCAAACCGGCGAGTTTGCTGAGCGCCGGCGTGTACTCGCGGCGACCAACCAAGGGAGCCGTGACCCTTTCCATGGCCATCACCTGTTCGAACAGTGCCCGCTCGGCGGGTTCCGTCAGCAACTCAGAGCTGACCACACCAGTGGCGGAACCGTCCGCCTTCCGCAGAATGTTCGCGATTCGCTTGTTCGCTGCGGCCAGACTCGGCGCGTCATCAAGCCGCAGGAACTGCTGGAGTGCACGGATCCGCGCATCGAAATCCAGCGGCGATCCAGGACGATTTGCCAGTACGGCATCGAACATCTCGGCCGTGATCGCTTCCGACGACCCCTCCTCGAGGTAGTACGCACGCAGTCGCTCCATGATGTAGTCATACACCCCGGCACGCCATTCACCCTCTCCCGCGGCGGGCAGCGAATCGGCAGCCTGGTCAATGAGCTGCAGGAGATCGAGGTCAAGGCGCTTCTCGATCAGCAAGCGCAGCACACCGAGGGCAGCGCGCCGCAAGCCGAATGGATCTCTAGTGCCCGACGGCTTCTGGCCAATCGCAAAGATGCCCGTAATCGTATCGATGCGGTCTGCAATCGCCACGGCCATGCCTGCCTGGGACGCGGGCAGTGCGTCACCCGCGAACCTCGGCAGGTAGTGCTCCGCGACAGCCCGTGCAACTTCTTCGGTCTCGCCATCGAGGCGGGCGTAGTACTGCCCCATGGTGCCTTGTAGTTCCGGGAACTCTCCCACCATCAAACTGAGCAAGTCGCACTTGCACAGCTCGGCCGCGCGGGCCGCCAGTTGCGGGTCGGAGCCCGTCTTGGCCGCAATCAGAGCGGCCAGCCGCTTCACCCGCTCACTCTTGTCGAACAGCGATCCTAAACCGTGCTGAAAAGTGACCGTCTTCAGCCCATCCCGTTTCTCTTGGAGGAGGGCCTTCCGGTCGGTTTCCCAGAAGAACGCCGCATCCGCAAGCCGCGGACGGATGACGCGCTCATTTCCGGCACGTACCTTCTCCGGAGCCTGGCTCTCGATGTTTGCCACGGCGATGAACCAGGGCAGCAAACTGCCCTGACCGTCCCGTACCGGAAAATAGCGTTGGTGATCCTGCATCACTGCCACCAGTACTTCTGCAGGCAGAGACAGGAAACGAGCTTCGAACTGCCCGGCAATCGGTACGGGCCATTCCACCAGCGCACACACTTCATCCAGCAGAGCGTCGCCGACCACCGCGATTCCACCGACGGCCATAGCCGCGCGCTCAACTCCGTTGCGGATGCGCTCGCGCCGCTCCCCCAGATCGACCAATACTTTCCCTTGGTCGCGAAGCACTGCCTCATAGGCTGCAGGAGAGGGAATGCTGATCGCGTCCGGTGCATGAAACCGGTGGCCGCGGCTCGTGGAGCCGCTGGCAATACCCAGAATCTCAGCTTCAACAATATCATTGCCGAACAGCATCACAACCCAGTGAACCGGGCGCACAAATTCGGCATCACCCGCGCCCCAACGCATTCGCTTCGCGATTGGCAACTCCTTGAGCGAAGCACTGACGATGGCCGGCAGCAATGCGGCAGTACTTTCGCCCGGGCGAGTCGCGGTATAGGCAAGCACTTTCCCCTTGGGGCCATCGGCCTGGGTCAGTTCGCCTATGCTGACCCCGCAAGACGCCGAAAATCCGAGCGCCGCTTTCGTGGGCTGTCCGCTCGCGTCGTAGCTGCTGCCAATGGCCGGCCCAAGCCGTCTGATTTCCTGGGGAGGTTGTTCGATGGCCACCTTGGATACACGCACCGCCAAGCGACGCGGCGTGGCGAATTTCTCCACCTTCTCGAATCCGATGCCCACGCTATTCAGGCCGCGCTCAATGCCGTCGGCAAACGCTTGGACCAGCGCATGCAGGGACTTGGGTGGCAACTCCTCCGTGCCTATCTCGACGAGGAAATCACGATGCTGGGTGTGTGATACAGCCATGGGTAAGGGGTCTTTCAGACGGACGTCGCCGTGCCGGAGGTCAGGAGCGGAAAACCGAGAGCTTCGCGTGTCGCGAAGTACGTCTCAGCGACTGCTTTGGAGAGGCCGCGAACCCGCAGGATGTAGCGCTGTCGCTCGGAGACGGAAATGGCGCGGCGAGCATCCAGCAAGTTGAATGTATGAGAGGCCTCGAGCACCTGTTCGTAGGCGGGGAGCGCAAGCTTTCTTTCCAGCAAGGTCCGGCACGCCCGCTCGCAATGATCGAACCTCGCGAACAGCACCGCTGTATCGGCATGCTCGAAGTTGTAGGCCGACATCTCGGCTTCGTTCTGCTGAAAAACATCGCGGTACGTCACCTTGCCGAACGGGCCGTCGGCCCACACGATATCGAAAATACTCTCGACGCCCTGCAGGTACATGGCCAGCCGCTCGAGCCCGTAGGTAATCTCGCCGGTAACCGGACGGCAATCAAGACCGCCGGCCTGCTGGAAGTACGTGAACTGCGTAATTTCCATGCCGTTCAACCACACTTCCCAGCCTAGGCCCCAGGCACCGAGCGTGGGGGATTCCCAATTGTCCTCGACAAAGCGGACATCGTGGATGAGTGGATCGAGCCCGAGCTCCCTGAGCGACCCGAGATAGAGGTCGAGGATGTTCTTGGGCGACGGCTTGATGATGACCTGAAACTGGTAGTAGTGCTGCAATCGGAAGGGGTTCTCGCCGTAGCGCCCGTCGGTGGGGCGGCGGCAGGGCTGAACATAGGCGGCGCTCCAAGGCTCCGGACCCAGCGCCCTGAGGAAAGTGCCGGTATGGAACGTGCCCGCACCCATCGGCATGTCGTAGGGCTGCAAAATGACGCAACCCTGATCTGACCAGTACCGCTGGAGAGCGAAAATCAGTTCCTGAAAGGTCCGGGGCGGAACACCCCCCAACATCTTTTCCATTACTGCCCTGTCGCGCCTGTTGGACGATCACTGCCTTCGAGGCTACCCGGCCGCGAAAAGCGCGCGAGTATAACCCGGCCGCTTTCGCCGGCTGAGCGTCGCTACCCATGTCGTTGCGCAGCATGACAGCGCCCAAGTTAAAGAGCAGCCCCCTTGTGGGGCGTCTACTCTCCCAGGATGCTCTATAATGGAGCGGGTACGAACCAAACCCCCAGGCCAATTCCTCAGAACCAATGACTTGCGCCATCACGGTGCGCTGGCATGGTTCCTGCAATTCCCTGGATTCAGTCTACCTGGCCCGGGCAGCCGATGCGGTGAGCGGCCCTGGGCGACTCCATCTCGCCGTTTACCGGAGGAAAATTCATGACGACCCCCGCTGATGTGCTCAGCCTAATTAAGGAACGAGAAGTCAAATTCGTGGACCTGCGGTTCACGGATACCCGTGGCAAAGAGCACCACGTGACGGTTCCGCACCACCAGGTCAAGCCCAGCTTCTTCGAGGACGGCAAGATGTTCGACGGATCGTCGATCGCCGGCTGGAAGGGCATCAATGAGTCCGACATGGTGCTCATGCCCGACGCGGATACGGCCGTGCTGGACCCGTTCTTTGAAGAGACGACGCTCATCATCCGTTGCGATGTACTCGAACCGGCGACCATGCAGGGCTATGAACGCGATCCGCGCTCGATCGCCAAGCGTGCCGAGGCGTATCTCAAGTCAACCGGAATCGGCGACAGTGCCTTGTTCGGTCCAGAGAATGAATTCTTCATCTTCGACAGCATTCGTTTCGCGACGGCGATGTCCGGTACGTTCGTCGAAATTGAATCTTCCGAGGCGGCCTGGAGCTCCGGCAAGAACTACGAAGATGGCAACAAGGGCCATCGCCCGTTCGTGAAGGGCGGCTACTTCCCGGTTCCGCCGGTTGATTCGCAGCAGGACATCCGCTCCGCGATGTGCATGGCACTCGAGGAAATGGGCCTGACTGTCGAGGTTCACCACCACGAAGTCGCCACGGCCGGCCAGGGCGAAATCGGCGTGGGCGCCAACACCCTTGTCAAGAAAGCCGACGAAGTCCAGATCCTGAAGTACGCGATCCTCAATGTCGCCGCGGCTTACGGCAAGACCGCCACCTTCATGCCAAAGCCCATGGCCGGTGACAATGGCAGCGGCATGCACGTTCACCAATCTATCCAGAAGGACGGCAAGCCGCTGTTCGCAGGTGATGGCTACGCAGGGCTGTCCGAAGCCTGCCTCTACTACATTGGCGGCATCATCAAGCATGCCAAGGCCATCAACGCATTCACCAATGCCAGCACCAACAGCTACAAGCGTCTGGTGCCGGGCTTTGAAGCACCTGTGATGCTGGCCTACTCCGCGCGCAATCGGTCGGCTTCCATCCGTATCCCGTGGGTTTCGAGCCCCAAGGCACGGCGCATCGAGGTCCGTTTCCCGGATTCGACCGCGAACCCGTACCTCGGCTTCGCCGCGATGCTGATGGCTGGACTTGATGGCATCCAGAACAAGATTCATCCGGGCGAACCGGCGGACAAGGACCTCTACGATCTGCCGCCTGAAGAGGCCAAGCTGATTCCGGAAGTCTGTTACTCACTGGATGAGGCGCTGGTTGCGCTCGACAAGGATCGCGCGTTCCTGAAGGCTGGCGGCGTCTTTACAGACGACGTCATCGACGCCTACATCGCGCTCAAGGCTCAGGAAGTGACCAAGGTTCGGATGGCTCCGCATCCCCTTGAGTTTGAGTTGTACTACAGCTGTTGAGAACCCTGGTGGCGCCGGGTCCTCCGGCTTGGCGCCACCTTCTCAGCCGGGCTAGTCCGGTGACGGCGGTCGCAAATCGTCGTCACCGCTTTTGTAAGCCTAAGGCGAAGCGGATATGCTCTGGCGTCATGCACTTGCGCATTTCACTGATGTTCCTGGCTGCACTTGGATCAACGGCCCATGCAGCGGAAGGCGTTTGGAAATGGGTGGACTCCCAAGGAGTGACTCACTATGCCGACCGGCCGGTACCCGGTGCCGTGCGGATCGATATCAAGGTTCAGTCAGGACCAGTCCCGGAAACGGACCTCGCCTCACCCGCCGGAACCACCACAGCGGCTCGCGCTGTTTCTGTGCAGCCTCCGTATTCTCAACTCGAAATCTGGAAGCCGGCTCCCGAAGAGTCGGTAGTGAATACCAGCGGTGTCGTGCAGGTGCGGATGCGTCTCGAGCCTGCAATCCGGCCGCGTCATACCCTCGCAGTCTATCTGGACGGCAAGCGAGTCGAGAATCTTGCGCCTGGCGCACTGGCAGTCGATCTGCAGGATGTACCGAGGGGCACCCACAGCCTGGTTGCTTCCGTGTTCGACGATGCTGGGAAGCTCGTCCAGCAGGGACAGCAAGTGGTGTTCTTCGTCCGACAGGAATCGGTCGCCCAGCCTCCCGTCGGCCCCACTCTGCGGCCGCCCCCGAGACGCTAGACCGCCATCTGAATATCGCCGCCAACCCCTGCGGTTCTCTGCCACTCCCGACGACCCGCTTTGCCCCTGGCTCGTCCTGACATTCACTCCATGTCAGCCGAACCCCGCACTCTCGCGCCGCCCGTGACCGACCTGGCCCGAATCCTGGACGGGCTGACCACAAGCGTACTGTTGGTTGATCGGACCCAGACACTTCTCTACCTCAACGTAGCGGCGGAAACGCTGCTCGGAGTCAGTCGCAATCAAGTGCGTGGTCGTCCACTGTCGGAGCTGTTTCGCGACACAGCCGGCCTGACCGCAGTCCTCGAACGTGCGGCGCAGACCTCACAACAGTATTCACGCCGCGAGTTGACCATCCGGCCGATTACCAGCGAGGAAGAGCTCGTCGTCGACTGCTCGGTCGCGCCTTTCGAGGAAGCGGATTCACCGCGCGGCATGCTCGTCGAAATCACCGATGCAACCCAGCACAAGCGCGTCACCCGCGATACCGCCCTGCTGACGCAGATCGGGGGCAGCCGCGCGATGATTCGCCAGCTGGCACACGAGATCAAGAACCCGCTGGGTGGGCTGCGAGGTGCAGCGCAACTGCTCGATCGGCAGCTAGCCGATGCGTCGATGCGTGAATACACGACAGTCATCATCAATGAGGCAGATCGCCTCGTGAGTCTGGTCGACGCTCTGCTTGGACCCGCGCACGCACCACGAAAGGAATCCATCAACATTCACGAACTGCTCCAGCACGTCGGCCATCTGCTCGCCGCAGAGGCACCGCCCGGAGTCGTCATCGACCGTGACTATGATCCCAGCCTGCCGCCCATCAAGCTCGACCGCAATCAAATCATCCAGGCCATGCTCAACCTCGGCCGTAACGCTATCCAGGCGATTGGCCAATCCGGACGACTGGTCCTGCGCACCCGCGCACTCACCAGCGTCAGCATCGGCACTCGTCGTTACCGCCTCGTGGCGAGCATCCAGTTCGAGGACACGGGGACTGGCGTGCCAGAACACTTGCGCGACACGCTTTTCTATCCACTTGTCACCGGACGCGCGGAAGGCACTGGCCTTGGACTCGCCGTTGCACAAGACCTTGTCAGCCGTCACGACGGCCTGATCGAATTCACCAGCCGGCCTGGCCAGACCCTCTTCACCATCCTGTTGCCATTTAGTACCTCTGATGCAGACGAAATCACTTAATGTCTGGCTCGTCGATGACGATGCCTCCATTCGCTGGGTACTTGAGCGCGCCCTGCGTCAAGGTGGCATGACGCCCACCGCATTCGAACACGCCGATGCAGTCATCGCCGCGCTGCGTAGTGGCAGACCCGATGTTCTGGTGACCGACATCCGCATGCCGGGCAAGAGCGGACTTGAGCTGCTGACCGAGATCCGCGCCAGTCAGCCAGAGCTCCCGGTCATCGTGATGACGGCGCATTCCGACCTCGACAGCGCAGTAGCCGCCTACCAAGGGGGTGCCTTCGAGTACTTGCCCAAGCCCTTCGACATCGACCAGGCGGTGGACCTCGTGCGTCGCGCTGCCCACCAGAAGGAGCGGGGCGAAGAGGTCGTTCCTGACGCGCGCCGCATCCCGGAAATGCTCGGGCAAGCGCCGGCCATGCAGGAAGTCTTCCGCGCCATTGGCAGGCTCTCGCGTTCCAGCATGACCGTCCTGATCACGGGTGAATCCGGAACGGGAAAGGAACTCGTTGCCAGGGCACTGCACAGACACAGCCCACGCGCGAACAAGGCGTTCATCGCATTGAACACCTCCGCGTTCACCGCCGACCTCCTCGAGTCCGAGCTATTTGGCCACGAAAAGGGTTCGTTTACCGGAGCCGACGCTCTGCGTCGCGGACGATTCGAGCAAGCCGATGGCGGCACGCTCTTCCTCGACGAAATCGGCGACATGTCACCCCAACTCCAGACGCGCCTGCTGCGCGTGCTGGCCGAAGGCGAGTTCTATCGAGTGGGTGGCCAGGTCCCCGTCCGTACCGATGTGCGTGTGATCGCTGCGACCCACCAGAACCTGGAGGATCGCGTTACCCAAGGAATGTTCCGGGAAGACTTGCTTCATCGCCTCAACGTCATCCGTATCGAAGTGCCGCCATTGCGCTCGCGGCGTGAAGACATACCCGAGCTACTGCTCCACTACCTCGACGCGGCTGCCACTGAGCTCGGCATCGAGCCGAAGCTCCTGACTCCGGAAGCAGCCGCTGCGCTCGCCAGCTTCGACTGGCCGGGAAACGTGCGCCAGCTAGTGAACGCATGCCGGCGGCTGACCGTCACGGCGCCCGGCCGTGAGATCACGTCAGAAGACATTCCCGCCGACCTCGGAGGCGTTCCAGGTCCCGAGAAGTTGCAAGACGAATGGACTCGCCAACTGACAAGCTGGGCGGATAAGCGCTTGCTTGCCGGCGGCAAGCCGCTGCTCGACGACGCGCTGCCGGAGTTCGAGCGCACGTTGATCCGCGCTGCGCTCCGAAAGGCAGGGGGTGGCAGGCAAGAAGCTGCCAAGTTGCTCGGATGGGGAAGAAATACCCTGACGAGGAAGCTGCGCGATCTCGATATGGACGACGCCTGATTTTCCACTGTCCTTCGCAGCTGCCAGAGCCTGAATCAGGACTTTGCGCGCGCGCTGTGGAAGGCGCGCACGGCTTTGCTGTGCTCATCCCCACAATAGACCATCGATGCCACGCTGATCCTGAGCACGATGTCCGAATTGACCGACCTTCTGCAATACCGTCTTTTCGGCAACGTCATCAGTGACTGGGTGCTCGCCCTTATCGCCTTCCTGGTTACGTTCATCGTGCTTCCCCTGGTTCCCGGGTATGTAGCCCGCAAGGCACGGCCCCAGGTCGGGGAAGCGCACGCCGTTCCGGTGGAGCTGATGCTAAGGCTGATCCCGCGCACCAGTCGCCTGTTCCTGTGGATTGTCGCGATCAAGGCCGCAGAAGCATTCCTTCATCTGCCTGCCTCGGTGCATCGTGCACTCACGATCCTGGTCCTTGTTGTCGTCTGGCTGCAGATCGGGTTGTGGGCGATGGCCATCGTCAACTATCTGCTCGATCGTCAACGACCCCGTCGCAGCGAATACGATACGGGATTTGTCAGTTGGCTGGCCGTCATCAACTTCATCGCGGGCCTTGGCATCGGCGGCATCGCGATCGCCCTGGCCGTCCAGACGATTCTGGGCGAGACCTCCTCGCCTCGTTGTCGATCACGCTCGACAAGCCTTTCACGGTAGGCGACAACCTGGTCGTCGACGACTGCTCGGTTCAGGTTGAGCATATCGGAATCAAGAGTACGCGCATCCGCAGCGTGAGTGGCGAGCAGATCATCATGTCCAACGCCGACCTGCTGAGGATTTGACTGAGGAACGTCGGTCGCATGGAGGAGCGGTGCGGCCTCATGACGATCGGCATCGCCTATGAGATACCGCCCGAGAAAATAGAGCAGACTGCGGGCCTCATCGAGGCAGTGATTCACGCACAACCTGGAATTCGTTTCGAACGCTGTCACTTCAAGAAAAATGGGCGCCTATGCCCTCAATTCCGAAGCCGTGTTTTTTGTGCTGCAGCCCAAGGTGGATGCGCTCATGGATGCGCAGCATCCACATCAATCTGGGGCTTCTGAAAGCGTTCGAATCACGCGGGATCGGGTTCGCGTATCCAACCCAGAAGCTGCTGCCGGAGCAGACCAGCAAGCCCGCCGCAAATTAGCAGGACGTGGCAATCTGCCGCAGCGCCGCCGTGGCTTTGTGGGTGACCAGACTACCGACCAGCTCGCTGACGGAAGTCATGCCGGCTTCGGCCAGATACTGGGCGATACCTGCATTGATCTTCTTGCAGATATGCGGATCGTAGAACAGCGCGGTACCGATACCCACGGCGCTCGCACCCGCCATGATGAACTCGAGCGCATCTTCCGCCGTATAGATGCCGCCCTGTCCAATGATGGGGACCCCGTGCTGGTGCGCGACTTCATAAACCTGATGCACTTTCAGCAAGGCGATCGGTTTGATGGCGGGGCCGGAGAGGCCGCCCTGCACATTGCCGATCACCGGGCGCCGCGTCTTGACGTCAATGGCCATGCCCATGACCGTATTGATTACCGACAACGCATCACTGCCGGCCTCGATGCAGCGGCGCGCGTTCTCGCGAATATCGGTCTGGTTGGGCGACAGCTTGGTGATGATTGGTTTGCGGGTGACGGCCCGGCAGGCCGCAACGACGCGCGCCGACATCTCGGGATAGTTGCCGAATTGCACGCCCCCTTCCTTCACGTTGGGGCACGAGATATTGATCTCGATCGCGTTCACGGGTGAGTCGTCGAAACGTCGCGTCACTTCGACGTAGTCTTCGATCGTCGATCCACAGACATTGGCGACGAAGCGCGTTTCGTCGAAATCGAGCGTGGGAAGGATGTGCCTGACCACCGTGTCGACACCGGGGTTCTGCAGTCCGATGGCATTCAGCATGCCCATGGACGTTTCATAGACGCGATGCGGAGGATTGCCAAGCCGAGGCTCGGGCGTCGTGCCTTTGAGGACAATCCCGCCTACGTCGCGATTGGTGAACCCGGCGACACGCGTGTACTCCTCGCCGAATCCTACGCAACCCGACAAGAGCACAATCGGGGAATCGAACCTGAGGCCACAGAACGTACTGGACAGTGAAGGTGGCAGCATCGGTGCGAGGGTGCTAGTCATGGAGGCTCCGGCAAGGTTTCTAGTCTAGCGGAACACGCGGTTCGCTGGCTTCTGCTTTACGCGGGCCGTACGCGCTGTATCCTTATGCCGCACCTCCACTCCGCAGCGACCGCCCCGTCCCGTGTTCCATATCATCCTGTTCCAGCCGGAAATTCCACCCAATACCGGCAATGTAATCCGGCTCTGCGCCAACACCGGCGCGCAGCTGCAGCTGATTCGTCCGCTCGGGTTCGAGCTTGACGAGAGCCGAGTGCGCCGTGCGGGGCTCGACTACCATGAAATGACACGGGTGAGGATCTGGGATTCCCTTGAGGAGTGCCTCGACAGCCTGACGATCGCTCGCTGGTTTGCGGTGTCGACCCGAGGCCAGACACGCTACGACCAACCGGCTTTCGCCTCGGGCGACGCGTTTGTCTTCGGTTCCGAAGCGCGCGGTTTGCCCACAGAGACGCTAGAGCTGTGCCCACCCGACCAGCGCCTGTTTCTCCCTATGTTCCCGGACAATCGAAGCCTCAATCTGTCGAACGCAGTGGCTGTACTGGCCTTCGAGGCTTGGCGGCAACAGGGTTTTGCAGGCGCGGCCCGGCGTTGAGCGCCGGCCGACGCGGCGTCGGATGAAGCGCCGCCAACCGGCTAGCCGTTCTCAGGCTTGATGTCGCGGCTCATCAGCTCGCGAACGCCCTCGGTAGGTGAAAGGCCTGCGTGCACGACACGAAAGACCTGCTCGCAGATAGGCATTTCCACACCCACCCGTTCGGCAACCTGACGGACCGCGAGTGCTGCAGGCAGGCCCTCGACGACCTGGCCGATCGCTCGTTCCGCTTCCGCGATAGGGGTGCCGGCCGCGAGTGCCAGGCCAAAGCGCCGATTGCGCGATGCGTTGTCGGTACACGTCAATACGAGGTCGCCGAGCCCCGCGAGGCCCACGAAGGTTTCCGGCCGGGCGCCCAATGCGATACCGAGACGGGTCATTTCAACCAACCCGCGCGTGATGAGCGCGACTCGGGAATTGGCGCCGAAGCCCAAGCCGTCTGAAATGCCGGCTCCGATCGCCAGGACATTCTTTACAGCCCCTCCGACCTCGACGCCCACGATGTCTGTGGATGTGTAGGCACGGAAATGGAGGTCGGACAGGCAGCGCGCGAGCTCCAGCGCAAAGCCCGAATCCGTGGAGGCGACGGTGATGGCCGTTGGCATTCCCGCACCGACTTCCTTCGCAAAGGTCGGGCCCGACAGCACCGCCATCGGCAGCCCGGTTCCAAGCACTGCGGCAGCGACCTCATGGGGCAGCAGCCCCGTCCCCAGTTCAATGCCTTTCGTGGCCCACGCGATACGCATTCCGGGTCGGAGCAACCCCGCAATGCTCGTGAGCGTGCCGCGCAATCCGTGGCTCGGGACCGCAAGCAGCAGGGTGCGATTCCCCGCAAGCGCACGTGAGAGGTCCGGCTCTACTTGCAATGCCTCAGGAAAGGCGGCGTCGGGAAGATACCGGCCATTGCGGCGCTCCCGGACCAGTTCGGACAGGTGACGGGTATTGCGGCCCCACAGAACCGTAGGGTTCCCCTTGCGCGCAAGTTGAATGGCCAGCGCCGTACCCCAAGAACCAGCTCCGAGGACGGCGATGGCACTAGTGGCTTTCGAAGGGGCGGGTGACGCCACTGCGATTACCGCAGCCAATGTCAGTTGATGGCGGCGGGCGCGTCCACGGGCTGCCCCTGCTGGCGGGACTCGGCCACTGCCCGATCAAACAAGCCTTCGAAATTCACCGGTGGCAGCAGGAACGGAGGAAACCCCCCCTTGAGCAGCAGATCGGAAATCGTCTGACGGGCATAAGGCAGCAGGTACTGCGGACAGAAAATGCCGACCAGCCGCTGCAGGTCCTCCGGAGGTACATTCCTCCATGCAAACGCACCAGCTTGCTGCAGCTCGGCGAGCCAGAGCGTCGTCTCGCCGACCTTCGCTTCAAGTTGGAGCTTCAGGACAACTTCCTTCAGGTCCAAAGACAGATCCGTCACCGTCGTGTTCATGCTGAGGTTGATGGCCGGATTCGGCGCACCGTTTTGCATGCGCGGACCATTCGGCGCCTCGAAGGACAAGTCCTTGACGTAGACCGCCTGCGGAGCAAACAGCGGTGCATTCGGATCGAGTTCGCCGTTCTGGGGCGAGGCTGCTTCGGCCATGATAGGAGCTTCCTTCGTCGTTGATAGCAGGGTTATGGGCACATTGTGCCGGAAATTCGTTCCATCCGGGTCGGGTGCCGTCCGACGGGGCCCGTAGACTGGACGGTCGTCGGGCGTTGTCAGGAATCCGGTGTCGTCAGCAGGAGATCGAGTTCGCCCTTCCGGTCAAGTGCGTACAGGTCGTCGAAACCGCCGACATGCCGGTCGCCGATGAAGATCTGCGGAACCGTGCGGCGGCCACCGCTCAATCGCAGCATTTCATCACGGCGCGCCACATCCTCGTCGACCTTGATTTCGGTGAAGGTCGCGCCCTTACGCGTCAGCAATGCGCTGGCGCGATCGCAGTATGGGCAGAACGCGGTGGAATAAATCCGGATGGGAGGCTGGCTACTCATGGGGTCAGTGCTCACTTTTCGCCCTTTGTGATCCGAGCCGAGATTTTGCCGGCCGGGCGGACCACGGGCAGGTTTTCCTGCTTCCACGCCTGCAGGCCACCGCGGAGGTTGACGACCCTCGAAAAGCCCTTGGATTTCAGCAGCCGCATGGCAGCTGCCGAGGTAGCGCCTGTGTCGCAATAGACGACGACAGCCTTCTCCTTGTACTTCTTGAGGGAATCCACGCTCGACTCAAGATCGCTGCCCCGAACGTGGCGCGCATCGATGATGTGCCCTTCCGCAAACTGTTCATCGTTGCGCACGTCCAGCATGAGCGCTCCCTGATTTGCCAGCAGGACCGCGTCCGTCGGTCCCACGGCGGCTGACCCGCTGGCGCGGTGTCGAAGCTCAAGCACGATGGCGACCAACGCCACCACGACGATGCCACCGATCAACAGCGGATGCGCTGTGGCGAATTCAAAAAAACGGTTCATGTAGTCACAACGTAGGTCGTTAGCGAGTCAAAGCCGGTCCGCCGCGGCCGTCGGCGGCAAGGAGCGGCAGTATAGCAGCCCCCTCCGCCCTGTAGACTGTGGGGGTCTGCGGCGACCCCCACATCGTCAGCAACCGCCGCGCAGGGTGACCTTAAAGTCCGCATGGTCAGTTTTACGAATCCCACAACAGTCCCCGGGGAACGCCACCGGAGGTGTGCGAACCCGTGGATCTTGGTCGGCTGCCTGGCCTTGGCGCTTTGCATCGGCCCGGTCTACGGCGCGGCTCCCTCTCCGGAATCCACCCAGGCGGAACTGCGCCAGGTTCGTGGCCGGATCGATTCCATCCGCAAGGCAATCAATGACGACGTGCAACGGCGCGATGCCGTGACCGTGCAGCTCAAGGATACGGAGCTCGGTATACAGACCGCCCAACAGAAACTGACGGCGACTCGCGCCGAACGACAGGCGACCGAAAAAAGGCTGCGTGAGCTCCGCGCCGAGCGGGCGGCGACAGAGCGGCAGGTGGATGAGGAGCGCGAAGCGCTTGCCGGAGAGCTCAAGGTTGCTTACCTGAACGGGCGAGACGAGAGATTGAAGCTGCTGCTGAACCAACAGGATCCGGCCATGCTGGGCAGGATGCTGGCCTACTACGGCTACTTCGGCCAGGCCCGCGCCGAGCGAATCAGCGCTATTCGCGACCATGTTGCCCATCTCGAGCTGCTTGCCGAGCGCATAGCAGACGAGGCCACTCGGCTGGACAGTATCGAAGCCGCAAGAGCGGCAGACGTCGAGCGTCTGGCGCAGGCCAGGAATCGCCGCAGCCAAACGCTTGCGGGCCTGCAGTCACAGATCAAGTCCCGGGGAGATGAGCTTGCGCGTCTTGAGCGCGACGCAAAGACGCTCGAGCGCCTGGTGGAACAACTGCGGCGAGCCATGGAAGACTTCCCGGTCCTCGCCGAGCAGCCTTTCGCAAGAGTGAAGGGCAAACTGCCCTGGCCCGCGAAGGGCAAACTAATTGCCCGGTTTGGCCAGCTTCGCGCCGGGGGACCGCTCAAGTGGCAAGGTTTGTTGATCGATACGGAGCGGGGGGGGCAGGTCCGGGCCCCGTTTCATGGCCGGGTCGTCTACGCTGACTGGCTGCCAGGGATGGGGCTGTTGCTGGTGTTGGACCACGGCAGTGGCTATATGAGTCTTTACGGTCATAACGAACAGTTGTTCAAGGACGTCGGCGACCGCGTAGCTCCAGGAGACGTCATGGCCGCAGCCGGAGACAGCGGCGGCAATGCTAACGCGGGGTTGTACATGGAGATCCGCAAGGGTGGGCAGCCGCAGGATCCTTTGCTCTGGCTGATCAAGCCCTGATGGGTGCAACTACAGCGCTGTGCTGACGGCGGCACTACCCGATTCTGTAAAGTGGGCAGTCGATCAAGGAAAGGCTTCACGGATTGCCGGAGCATCGGTCGCAGTAGCCTTCTGACTTCTGTGAGCGAGCCAGATGAACCCCACGGAATCCCTTTCAGCTTTGCCGGTACAGCCGCCGCTCCAGGTGCAGTCCACACCCACCTCCCTCGACCCGTACGGACAGCTGATCAAGATGCTGCTTCCACGGGCGCTTTGCATTGCCATCTATGACCGCGTCGGGATGCCTTTATGGTTCTCTGACGGCTGCGACGTTCCTGACCTGAATCAGCTCGTTGAGCACGCGCTCGCGACCGCCAGTGATGCCGAGAGCGCGGATACCGACGGCTTCGCCCGCAATCTGCACGGCACGGCGGCCTACGTCTGCATCATGCGCGATGAATCCCGGAAGGTTCGCGGCATCGTCGCGCTCACGTGCCGGGAAACCGCGAACGGCGAGCACCGACCCTTCACCCTGATTCAGGGGTTGCTGCGGCCGGTGCTGGAAGTCCTCAGCCGGGAACTGGCCAATCAAGACAGCGTCCAGGACCTGCAGAACCACTTGTCGGTGCGCGATCGGGATCTCGAATTGCTGCTCGGCACTTCCGGTTCTGCAACAGACCACGATGCAGACGATTTCGGCCAGCTCGTACAGAACTGTGTTGCGCACCTTGGTTGCTCACTCGGCGCTTTGCTCATTCCGGAGCGCAGCATTGCCGTGTGCAGGACGGCAACCCATGTCCCGCCAGGCACGGGCGCCGAAGTGCTCACTCGCGCACACCGACAGTTGATAACGTGGTCCCAGCTGCATCGTCGCACGCTGTTGCTCAATACTGCCGACGACGTGAATGCGCTGACCAAAGTGCCCTACAAGGTTCTCTCTTGCCCTGTATCGCAAGGCACGCAGCGAGTTGCCGGCATTCTGGTGCTCTTCAAGGCCGACTCTGCGCCGCCGTTCGAGCTGCGGCACGTTCACATCGTTGAGCTGCTTGCAAGGCGAGTCGCGTCCGTCCTCCAGAGCTCCTACGATACCGCCACTGGGTTGCTTACGCGATCTGCATTCGAGAAGCGCACGTTAGCGGCCATGGCGGGCTCCGAGCGGCATGCCGGGCATTGTGTCATCTATATCGATATCGATCGGCTGCACGTGCTGAACGAGCATCACGGCATGCACGTGGGTGACGAGGTCATCGTGCGCATTGCCGAAACGATTCGGCGCAGTATGGCACCGCGGATGCTTGCGGCTCGCATCTCCGGCGATCGCTTTGCCGTCTTTGTTGGCGACTGCTCATTGCGGTCTGCAACGCAGTTGTCCGAAACACTCCGTGACGCCATTTCTCGCCTGGGGCACGTGGTCGACGGCAAGCCACTCGACATTTCCGCAAGCTTCGGGGTGGCGAGCATTACTCCTGCCAAGAACCCGTTGGCCCACGCGCTTGCGGCCGCCGAAATTGCGTGCAAGGCCGCGAAGGATCGCGGCAGGGGCAGGGTCGAGGCCTATGAGGATGCAGACAAGAGCATCATTCGCCGCCATGAAGACGTGATGCTGGTGGGTACCTTGCGTGAGGCCCTCGCCAACAACTACTTCAGGATGGAAGCCCAGCCACTCGTGCCACTGACAGATGCACGTCAGGGGAATCGCTTCGAGCTGCTCCTGCGCATGATCGACTCCACCGGAGACAGCATCGCACCATCGAAATTCCTCTCGGCGGCGGAGCGGTACCAGCTGGCCCCCGACATCGATCGATGGGTTGTCCAGTATGTTCTCGAAACCCTGTCGCCCCATGCTGCGAGGCTGGCGTCCATCGGAGCCCACTTTGCAGTCAATATTTCCGGGCAATCGATTGGCGATCAAGACTTTCCGACGTTCCTCGAACGCCAATTGCGAGCGCATGGACTGCCGCCGGCGCTGATCTCCTTCGAGCTGACGGAGACCGCGGCAGTGACGAACATTGTCCGGGCGGAATCCCTGATGCGCCATCTCCGGGACTTGGGACATGAAATTGCGCTCGACGACTTCGGCCGTGGCCTGTCGTCGTTGACCTATCTCAAGACGCTCCCGGTCTCCTACCTGAAGATAGACGGCGAGCTGATCCGGGATGTGATTACCAGCTCAAGGTCGCAAGCGATGGTCAGCGCCATCGTGCAGCTCGCAAGAGCAATGGGTCTCGGCACGACCGCAGAATGCATCGAGAGCGACGCGATCAGGACCATCGTCGCCGGACTGGGCGTGGACTTCGGGCAGGGTTATGCGCTCGGTCGACCGCGGCCTCTCAATCAGGTGCTGCAAGAGCTGCTTGCAGCAAGCCGCTCGAATCCGTCGTGGGTCGAGCAGAGTCCCGAACGGACTCTGGCTGCGGGCTAAGGGAAGTCGGTGGCCTCATCTGGGCAGCTCTGCTGCTCCTGCGTGTACCATGTCGCCTTTGGCAAGACGACCCCATACCGACGATGGATCCGATTTCAGACGTACCGTTAGCCAGTCGACTGACTGGCCGAACACTGCTCTTTCTCGAGCTGCTGGGCCTCGTTCTGGGCTCGGCTACATTTGCCATCGATCCTCTCAACTTCATCCATCCCAAGCTGGCGATTGCCGGATTGCTATGGATGGCCGTCGCTGCGCTCACCGCCAGGGCAATCCCGTGGCTACGGAAACACCCGGAGGTTGCGCACGTTCTTGAGGTCATCGCACTGGTTGTCTTCGCCTTGCTGCTGACGGCATCAACAGGCGCAACGAACAGCCCGTTCCAGTCACTCTATGCCTTACCCGTCATCGCCAGTGCGCTCCTCTGGAAGCCTTGGCAAGTCCTGCTGCTTGCGGTCGCCATTGTCGTCATGACGCTTGTGCAGAGCGGCTTGCTCGACGCGATGAACGACATGTACTTCGTGACGACTGCTGCCGTCATCCTGAATGTGCTTGCGCCTGCCGTCGCGGCCTCGCTGCTCCTGGCCGGAATGTTACGGAGGATAGGCGCGACCGAACTCAGGATCACCGAACTTGCCGCAACGGACGGGCTGACCGGCCTCCTTAACCTGCAGGCGTTCGAACACCTCATGGAACGGCATCATCGCGAGGCAGAGCGATCCGGGCAGGCTTACAGCATGATGATGCTTGGCGTCGATGGTTTGCGGCAAATGAACGAATCCCTAGGACACGAGGCTGGCAGCCAGATGATCATCGCGGTGGCGAAGGCCATCGGTCGCTCGATCCGGTCGTCCGACCAGGCGGCCCGCATGGGAGGCGATGTCTTTGTCGTCCTGCTGAGTAGCGCGGACCGGGCGACCGCGAACAGCATTGCTCAGAGAATCCGCAACAACGTCTACAAAGGCACGCTGCAGGTCGAGAACCGGATGGTGCGCGCCACGGTCAGCATTGGCGTCGCCATGTATCCCAAGGATGAGCAGACCTCAAAGGCCTTGATGATCCTGGCTGACCAGCGCATGGAGCAGGACAAGGCATTGCGGCGGCCGCCAGGACGTTGACGGTACTCCCTCGTGCCGACAGTGACCCGATCACCATTGCTGAGCGGCATCCTTCTGCTTCTTCTCGCTGTCGCCGGATGCCGCACGGCCACTCATGAGGTCCCGGCGCCCGGATCTGCGCCGATGTCGCCGCAAGTGGCAAGAATGCTTGGCGAAGTACGATCGAACATGGTCGTCGTTCCGGAGGGCCGCTACCAGATGGGCAGTGCTGCGGGGCGGGGAGAAGGCGAACAGCCGGTCCATCTGGTCACGGTGCGATCGTTCATGATGTCCCGATACGAAGTCACTGCCGCCCAATTCGCCACCTTCGAGCAGACAACCGGGAGAACGCCTGTCGGCAACGGACAGGCCGGGGGATCCTATCCGGCAACCAACATCAGTTGGGAGGATGCGGTGGCGTTCATCGCCTGGATCAATCGGCTCAGCAACTCCAGGTTTCGCTTGCCAAGCGAGGCCGAATGGGAATACGCAGCGCGCGGAGGTACGGCCACAAACTACTGGTGGGGCGAATCGTATCTGCCCGGGTATGTCAACGGCTCGGGCATGGGGGGCGGCGATCGCTGGTCGGAAACGGCACCGGTCGGCAGCCTGACGGCGAACGCTTATGGCCTTTACGACGTCCTCGGGAATGTCTGGGAATGGACGGCCGATTGCTACTTCCCGGACTACGTCGGTGCCGCTGATGATGGCTCCGTGCGCCAGCACGATGAAGCTTGCGGCCGGGTTCTGCGTGGAGGAAGCTGGAGCGACACGCCGGTTTGGTTGCGAACGGCGACCAGAAACTGGTTTGATCGTGGTGACCGGTTCGACTACGTCGGCTTCAGGCTGGCAGCGGACCTCACGTTGAAGGCGGCAGGAGACGGACGATGATGGGATTTCTGGTTCGCGCAGCCATCGTCGCCGTCGGCCTGTGGCTCGCTACGAAGCTCTTTTCCGGGCTGCAATTCGACTCACCCGGAGTGCTGATCGCCGCTGCCCTGCTGCTTGGACTCGTGAACGCGGTCATTCGTCCGATCGCGATTGTCCTGACGTTCCCGTTGACGCTGGTGACGCTTGGGCTGTTCCTGCTGGTAGTGAATGCCGCGATGATGGGTTTGGTCGCAGTGCTGCTGAGCGGCTTCTCCATTGCCGGGTTCTGGACAGCCATCGGCGCTTCCATCGTAGTCAGCATCACTTCCTGGGTGGCCTCGGGACTGATCGGCAACACCGGCCGCTTCGAAGTCATGATGATCCGGAAGTAGCCTCGATGTTCGCGTGATCAGTTCACGCCGTGCATTCCCCGCCGCAGCAGGGGCGACAGGACGATCATCACCACGCCTACGCCAAGCCCGACCCAGAACAGGAATCCGAACAGACCGGCATAGGTCGCAAGCTGGGTTGCGATGCCCACGCTCTCTCCCGGCACGGAGTCGATGGCCGCGATCTTCGAGATCTGGGCAGCCAGGTTCTCGGAATAAGCCGTCGCCAGGAACCATGCCCCCATCATCAGGCCGACGACGCGCGGTACCGACAGCTTCGTAACAGCCGAGAGTCCTACAGGGGAGAGACACAGCTCGCCCGTCGTGTGAAGCAGGTAAGCCAGCACGAGCCAGAGCAGCGCGACGTGGCCAGTCGCATCGGGGAACTGGCTGCCGAAGACAAGCGCGCCAAAGCCGAGACCGGCCTGCATGATGCCGAGGCCGAATTTAACCGGTGTGGACGGCTCCAGTCCTCGCGCAGCGAGCTTGATCCACAGCCACGCGAACACGGGGGCCAGCAGCATGATGAACAGCGAATTGAAGGCCCCAAACTGTGATGCATTCAGCTCCAGCCCGAGGACTTTCCGGTCGACGACGCGATCAGCAAACAGCGTCATCGATGCGGAGGCCTGTTCGAACAGCGCCCAGAACACAACCGTGGAGAAGATGAGGACAATGAGCACCACCATGCGCTGGCGCTCCACTTGAGTACAGTCCTTCAGGAACCATATCAGGCCAAGCAACAGGATGACGGACAAGGAGACAAGCATCGTATGCACGACGGGACTGCGCTGCAGTAGCCACCACACGGCTCCGAGGCTCACGAACGCGCCCAAATAGATGATGGCTTCCCGTGAGAGCCCGGGCAGCACCCGCGCACGGAGCATAGCGGGATCGTGCGGCTCTGCTATGCCGTGCAGGAATTGCTGGCCCCATGAGAACGTGATCAGGCCAACCACCATGCCGACACCAGCCGCACCGAAGCCGTAGCTCCAGCCAAAGGTCTCGCCCAGCCAGCCGCAAAGCAGCGTGGCAGCGAAAGCACCGATGTTGATGCCCATGTAGAAGATCGTGAAGGCCGAGTCACGCCGCGGATCATTCTCGGCGTAAAGCCTGCCCACGATCGTGGAGATGTTGGGCTTCAGGAAACCGACGCCCACCGCGATCAGGGAAAGCGACAGATAGAATACTTGCAGCGCAGCCGTATCCCTGACAACAACGCCATCGACCAGCCGGGCTGCTTCGCCCTCGAAAGCCATGCCGAAATGACCGAGGATCAGCAGGATGCCGCCGAACATGACAGCCTTGCGCATGCCGAGGTAGCGGTCCGCCAGCAGGCCACCGATCACCGGCAACGCATACGCAAGACCTGCGTATGCACCGAGGATGTTCAGCCCGTCGACGTCATTGAAGAGGTGATACTTGGTGAGGTACAGCAGCAGCAGAAAGCGCATGCCGTAGAAGGAAAAGCGTTCCCACAGCTCGGTGGCGAAACAGATGTACAGGCCCTTCGGGTGGCCGAACAGTTCGTCGCTGTCGCTATTCATTGCTCGGCCGATCCTTGTCGCGCACTTGGTTCCGCGCGGAATGGTCCAGTTGTACGACTCCGGAACGCGATGCCGCTCTGTCAGCCTGCCGCGTTCACGTGCCGGCGCTTTCCTGTTCTGCCTTCGCGCGCTCGGCGAGCTTTTCCTTCAGCATTATCCTCGACGCCAAGATGCCGAGTTCATAGAGCAGATACATGGGCACGGCCATGAAACTTTGTGAAATCGCATCCGGCGGGGTCAGGAAGGCGGCGATGATGAAGATGCCGAGCAGCACATAGCCGCGATTGCTGCTCATGGTTTCAAGCTTGACCAGTCCTGTCCAGGCCAGCAGTACGGTGGCGACGGGGATCTCGAAGGCGATGCCGAAAGCCATGAAGAGCAGCAGCACAAAGTCCAAGTAACTGGATATGTCCGTCATCATGCGCACGCCGACGGGACCCGTGCTCGTCAGAAAATTGAACATCAGCGGAAACACCACGAAGTACGCAAAGGAGACGCCGAGGTAAAACAAAATGATGCTTGAAACGAGTAGCGGAATCGCAAAGCGCTTTTCGTGGCGGTAGAGTCCGGGAGAGACAAAGGCCCAGATCTGGAAAAGCACATAGGGCATCGCCAAGAACAAGCTCGTCATCATCGCGAGCTTGAGCGGCGCCATGAAAGGCGAGATCAGGCTGGTCGCTATCATCGACGTATCGGCCGGCAGTTTGCTGATCAGCGGCTGGGCGATGAGCGTGAACAACTCGTTGGAGAAGTAGGCCAGCGGTACGAAGACGATGCCGATGGCGATGACTGCTCGTACCAGTCTGTCCCGCAGCTCGAGGAGGTGGGAGATCAGGGAGCCTTCGGCCAGATTCTCCCGCGCATCGCGTGGTTCACTCATTGCCCGACTTCAAGACAGGGTCGTCAGCAGGTGCGGCGGGAGCCGAGCTGTCTGTCTCCACCGGAGCGGTTGGTTCGGGTGCCGGAGCTACGGGTTCGGGGGGCGGCCATACGGGCGGGGATCCAGCCGGTTCTGCCTTGGCGGCCGACTCGCCCTTGCCATGTGCCGTGCGCTGTTCCTGAAAATTCACTTCCTGGTCAAGCTGGGCCCTGAGCTGGCGAGCCATGGACTTGGCCCGCCCCGTCCAGCGACCTATCTGGGCGGCAAGTTTCGGCAGCTTCTCCGGGCCAAGCACAAGCAGCGCCAGACCCAGGATCAGGATGATCTCGGTAAAGCCGACCTCGAACATGGCAATCCGTCAGCCGGCAGGTCAGCCGTTGGCTGACTTGCTGCTGGACTTGGAAGCTGGCGTGGATTCGAAGTCCGCGTCTGGTGTCGCAGGTGCCTTCAGTTGCTTGCCCGATTCCTCGGTGTCGCCTTCATCGACGGCCTTCTTGAAGCCTTTCACCGCTGCACCCAGGTCGGAACCGATGGTACGCAGCCGCTTGGCGCCGAAAATCAGCAGGGCGATCGCCAGGATGATCAGGAGCTCACGAAAGCCGATGCCCATTAGTTCTCTCCAAACGGGTTTGAGGTAGAGGCGGAATCATACGCCAAATGATCGCGCGGAACGTCAAGGGGATGTGCTGCACTTCCCAGTCCCGGCCCCGAGGTTCCCTTTGGATGCCGGGTCCCCAGGCGCTGTCAGGGCCGGGTTTGCAGCCAGAACGTAACAGGTCCATCGTTCGTCAGCCGGACCTGCATATGCGCGCCAAAAACACCAGTCTGTACCGTCACCACGCGCTGCCGGGCCCGCGCCACAAGGTGCTCGAACAGAGCCTTGCCTAGCTCCGGTGAGGCTGCAGTGCTGAAGCCTGGCCGACGTCCCTTGGACGTTTCCGCAGCCAAGGTGAACTGTGGAACCAGCAACAGTCCCCCATTCTGTTCAAGCAGGTCGAGGTTCATCCTTCCCGAGTCGTCTGAGAAGACCCGATACGTGACGATTCGTTCCAACAGCCGCTCAGCGACTGCTTCCGTATCGTCTTTTTCGACACCAACCAGCACCAGAAGCCCTGCTCCGATGGCGCCCACCGCACTGCCGGCGACTCGTACCTCGGCGTCAGCAACCCTCTGCAATAGTCCGATCATTGGCCCTATACACCGACTGCGCGCATTGGAGTTGAACTAACCCATTTTCACCAGAAAAAGGCCCATATAACCCAATGAGCTTTAAAAATCAGGCGACAATTAAGAAAAAGTCAGCCGAGAAATCCGTGCATTTCCGAAAGACACTCAACAATAGAGGAATATCAACGCGGTTGATGTAAAATCCATAAATTCTACACACAAACGCCACTTATATAAGTAAAGTGGGAATCGTTGAGGCAATTATCTAATTTTACCCCGCTTTATTGCTGCCTAGCGCCTGTTTTTCTAATTCGGTGTTAGCGCCTCGGCGCGAACGTCCGCATCCCGAGCTTCCTGGACGCGTTTGCGTGAGCGATACGAATCCGCAATCAGTCGCCAGGCGGAGGATTGGCTACGAGGGTCGCCGGTCGCAAGGGACAAGGCTTTCCGGGCCATATTCTCAGCCTGGGCAAAATTTCCTTCTGCCTGCCGCACCTTGCCCATCTCGATCCAAAGCTGTGAACTGTCTGGCTCGATGCGAAGCGCCCGTTCCAGGTTTGCTGCCGAGACTGCGTAGTTGCCCGCCGCGGCTTGCGACTGCGCCTGGGCTACCAGAGCCCTGGCTGCCGGATTCAATGCTTTCGCACGCACGGGCGGCGGCGGGACCTCGGGCGCGGGCTGAACCGCCGGGGCTGGGAGCGGTGGCTCAATGGGGGGCGCGCGTTCTATCGGACCGGGAGCCGGGACTGGTGTGGGTGCGGGCCGAGGGGGCGAATAGGGCGCGGGCAACGCGCAGCCTGCCAGCGCAGCCATTCCCAGAATGATGAACGTCAGATGTGCGGGTCTACGAGCGCTTCGCCTCATGGCCGAATCATACCCTCAACAAATCCGCTGATCCGCTGACCGAGGCTTCCGAGAGCGCGGCTCTCGCACCCTGCCTTCTGCTCGATGGTCGCGCCCCGCGGTACCGCAACGTCCAGCACGCCAGATGCGCAGCCCGCATTCGCGCGCAGCCCGCTCTGGTATTCGATGGTTGCTTCCTCCAGTGACTCAGGCAGGAACAGATCCAGCGACGAGGTATTCAGGCTCCCCATGAGCTGTGACCAAACGGCCAGCGCTCCCGAAGATCCAGTCAGTCCGGTGGGGCTGTTGTCATCGTAGCCAACCCAGACGACGGCCAGATGGGAACCGGAAAAACCAGCGAACCAGCTGTCGCGATAATCGGAAGACGTCCCCGTCTTGCCGGCGACGACCAACCCGGGCGGAATGCGGGCTCGCGCAGAACGACCCGTGCCTCGGTTCATGACTTCAACAAGCATCCGATTGACCTGATAGACCGCAGCAGGATCGGCCACTTGCGCTATCTCGAGCGGAAACGCATGCAACGGCTTCCCTTGAGCATCGACTACCGCGCGCACTGCGCGGAGTGGAGTGCGGAATCCACCATTCGCCAGCCCGTTATACATTTGCGCGACCTCAAGGGGTGATACGTCCAGCGCGCCGAGCAGCAACGCGGGCAGCTTGGGTGGCTCCCTTTCCAATCCAAGTTTGGTGAACTCCTGAGTCACCAACGGCAACCCGACCTCCATACCGAGTCGCACCGTCGCCAGATTCATTGACTGGGACAGCGCCCTGACCAGAGGGACCGGCCCGAACATCTCCTGCGTGATGTTCTGCGGGCGCCACTTCTGGCCATTCGCGAGCTTCACCTCGATCGGGCCGTCCTCGATGATGCTGGCTGCGTGATAGCGGCCCGTCTCGATCGCTGCAAGGTAAATGACGGGCTTGACCAGCGAGCCGATTGACCGCTTCGCATCGAGGGCGCGATTGAATCCGTCGTATCCGACACGCCGACCACCCACCATGGCGCTGACCTCGCCGCTCTGCGGGGCCGTAATCACCACTACTCCCTCGAGCGATGCCTCGCGCTGCTTCTTTCGTGCCTTGTCCAGGCGCTCAAGCTCTGCGATCAGCGCCGCTTCCGCACTCGCCTGGACCAGTGGATCCAGGGTCGTGAAGATCTTGAGGCCACCCTCCGTCAGATCCTTCTCACGATAGTCTCGCCGTAGCGTGCGCCGGACGAAATCGAGAAAGGCAGGGTAATAGCCCGCTGCAATCCGGCCGTCCCCGGCGAGGCCCAGGGGGCGTTTGATGGCGGCATCCGCTTCCTTCGATGCAATCACCTTGTACTCTGCGAGCAACTGCAGGACCAGATTGCGGCGCTCAAGGGCCCGTTGCGCGGAACGCCGCGGGTTGTAGTACGAAGGCCCCCTGGCGACAGCGACCAGGAGCGCCACTTCGTGCAGCTGCAACTCCGCCAGTGGTTTGCCGAAATAATATTGACTGGCGAGCCCGAACCCGTGAATGGCCCGCTGACCATCCTGGCCCAGATGGATCTCGTTGATGTAGGCCGTCATGAGATCCGTCTTCTCGAAGCGGGCATCCAGGATGATCGCCATCAGGGCTTCTTCAACCTTGCGGCCCAGCGTCTGCCTGCTGTCGAGGAAGTAGCTCTTCACCAGCTGTTGCGTCAGCGTGGAACCGCCTTGCACGATTCGTCCTGCACGCAGGTTGGCAAATGTCGCCCTGAGAATGGCAATCGGGTCGATGCCGAAATGCGAATCAAACTTGCGGTCCTCGACGATCTTCAGAGCGGCTGGAAGCAGCGGTGGTACTTCTTCCGGTGTCAGCACCACACGATCCTCACCATGGACCGGAAAGATGCTCCCGATCAGCAGAGGGTCCAGCCTGAAGATGGGTACCTCAGCGCCGGAACGTTCCTCGATCGCGGTAATGCTGCCCGAATGCAAGGTTACTGCGATCGACTGTGGATCACGAGTCTCATCCCAGAACTGCACGCGCCGGCTCATGAAATCAAAACGGTCGCCGCGCCTGCGATAGCTTCCGGGTCGGTCAGCCTGACCCGCCTGCTGGTACCCGAGCCGCTTCAGTTCCTGCTCGAACACGGCCGCGCTGATGGACTGGCCAACGTAGAGATCGATCGGCTGCGCGAACACCTGGGCCGGCAGTGTCCAGCGTCGTCCTTCGAATTGCTGCGTGACGACACGATCCAGGTAGGCAACGTAGATCGCAAAAAATGCCGCGAGGACGGCCGCAGACGCCAGTCCAACCCGCAGTAACAGCAGTTTCCTCGCGCGCTTCACTAAGAGATCCTGTTCGAACGAGGTGGCCATGCGCTGGGTGCACCAAGGCAGGGAACCCCCTTGGGCGGGCTGCTCAACATCGTACAATTCTGGGTCACGCCAACGCATGCTGGCAAGGCAATTGGGCGGCGCTGGCCGCCTACGAGGAACCGCCTGCTATTTGCGCCAGAACGTCGGCGTAATCAACACCAGCAACGGGAAAACTTCCAGGCGCCCGAGCAGCATCGCAAGGATGGAGATCCACTTTCCAGGCGTGCTAATGGACGTGAAGTTTGAAGCCACATCACCCAGACCGGGCCCGACGTTATTCATGCAGGTTGCAATCGCCGAAAACGCAGTGACCTGATCCTCGCCAGTTGCCATGAGCAGCACCATCAGGACGCCGAAGCTGACCACATAGACCGCAAAGAAGCCCCAGATGCCGTCGATCACCCGCCACTCAAGGGCCTTGTTGCCGAGTTTCACGGGCATCTCGGCGCTCGGATGGATCAGCTTGAAGACTTCGCGACCGCCCTGCTTCCAGATCATCAGCCACCGGACCACTTTCATGCCGCCGCCGGTCGAACCTGCGCAGCCCCCGATGAACATCGTCAACACCAGGATCAGGGGCAGCGCACCAGGCCACAGTGCGAAATTCTCCGTCGTGAAGCCGGTGCTGGTCTGCACTGAAACCGCATGCACCAGCGACACTCGAAGTGCTTCCACGGGGGTCGACTTGTAGCCGGACAACCATAGCGTGGCAGTGCAGAGAACCACGCTCGTCGTCAGAATGCCTGCGTAGACCCGCCACTCCGGATCACGCCAGTAGTCGCCGAGGCGCTTGTGCCGCCACGCAGTGAAATGCAGCGAGAAGTTCATCCCCCCCAGGAACATGAAGAAGACCGCGATCATCTCGATCGTGGCGCTGTTAAAGTAGGCGAGGCTGGCATCATGGGTCGAGTAGCCCGCGGTCGACAGCACCGCGAAGCTGTGCCCGATGGCATCGAACAAACTCATTCCCGCCGCCCAGAAAGCCAGCGCACAGGCGGCGGTTATCGCCACATAGATCAGCCAGAGCGCCTTCGCGGTTTCCGTGATTCTCGGCGTGAGCTTGGCGTCCTTCACCGGCCCGGGTGTTTCGGCCTTCAGCAGCTGCATGCCGCCGACGCCGAGCATTGGCAGCAGTGCGACAGCCAGCACGACCATGCCGATCCCGCCGAACCAGCAGATCTGCTGGCGGTAATACAGCACCGATTGCGGCAACGTATCGAGACCGATCAGCACCGTGGCACCCGTTGTCGTGAATCCCGACACGGCTTCGAAGACTGCATCGGTCAGCGTCATGTCCGGTCGATCGGACAGCACCAGCGGCGCGGCTCCTGCGATGCCAAGCACGACCCAGAACAGCGCGACCACCAGGAATCCGTCACGCAGCCGCAGGTCACGGTGACGATCCCGCACCGGCCACCAGATCAATGCGCCCACGGCGAGCAACGCAATGAACGAATCCAGGAACGGGGACCAGTTGCCATCATGGAAATAGAGCGAGACAGCCACCGGCGGCAGCATCGTCACGCTGAAGATCATCAGCAACAGCCCCAGGATCCGCTGGACGACGGCGAGGTTCATGCGACAACCCGCTTGTGCATCAGCCGCGCCACCGCTTTGGAACCTCGAACAGACGCTCGACGGCTTCCACATGCCGGCGGTCAGTCAGGAACATGATGACGTGGTCGTCGCGCTCGATCACGGTGTCGTGATGCGCGATGATCACCTCGTCACCCCTTACCACCGCTCCGATGGTGGCGCCATCCGGCATTGCGATATCCTCGATCCGCCTGCCGATGACGCGGCTCTCACCCTGGATGCCGTGCGCAATCGCCTCGATGGCCTCCGCTGCACCCCGGCGAAGCGAATGCACCCTGACGACATCGCCCCTGCGAACGTGCGCCAGCAGTGAGCCAATCGTGACCATCTGCGGCGACAACGCCACGTCGAGCGGGCCGTTCTCCATCAGTTCGGCATACGCCGGCCGGTTGATGAGGGCCATGACCTTGTGGCACCCCAGGCGCTTGGCCAGCATGGCCGACAGGATGTTCGCTTCCTCGGAGTTGGTCAGGCCCACAAACACGTCTGAGGAATCGATGTTCTCCTCAAGCAGCAGTTCTTCATCGGCCGCATCACCGTTCAGCACGATGGTATTCGAGAGCTGCTCCGATATCTGGCGAGCGCGCTTGAAATCACGCTCAATCAGCTTGACCTGGTGCTCTTTCTCGAGCAGTTGCGCCAAGCGGAAACCGATGTGGCCGCCGCCGGCTATGACCACCCGCCGTACCGGATCCTCCAGCCGCTGCATTTCATTCATCACCAGACGGATGTCCTTGCGTGCCGCCAGGAAGAACACCTCGTCGCCGTGCTCAATGACCGTCTTGCCTTCCGGCTTGATGCTCTGACCTCCGCGATAAATGGCGGCAACTCGCGCATCGGTTCCCGGGATGTGCTCACGCAGCGCTGACAGGTTCTGTCCAACCAGCAGACCACCCTTCAGGGCACGCGTACCGACGAGTCGGACTCTGCCGTCTGCAAAGTCCAACACCTGGAGAGCGCCGGGATAGCGAATGAGGCGGGCTACATGCTCAGTCACCAGCTGTTCGGGGCTGATGGTGACATCGACCGCAAAGGCGCGATCCTCGTCCGTGAAGAGCCCGGAATGCTTGATGTAGTCGCCGGACCGGATGCGAGCAATGCGCGTGGCATCCTTGTTGAACAGCTTCCAGACGACCTGGCAGGCGACCATGTTCACTTCATCGCTGTTGGTCAGCGCGATGATGACGTCCGCGTCCTTGGCTCCCGCGGCGCTGAGTGTGCCCGGATACGCTGCATTGCCGACGACGGTGCGGATGTCCAGACGGTCCTGCAGGTCGCGCAGAAGCTCCTCATTCTGGTCAATGACTGTGACTTCGTTGGCTTCCTCGCGAGCGAGATGATGAGCCGCCGTCTTGCCGACCTGACCAGCGCCGAGAATGATGATTTTCACTGATGCCTGCCTGTAGGGGCCTGCCGTCGTTCTAGTCGCCGCCCGCTGAAAGGGCGGCCTTGTTGCAGCGCATTCTAACCCAAGTCGGACAGAACGCGTGGCCGGACCGATCCGGCGTAATCAGGACAGCCCTGTTCAGAGGGGTTCCAGGTTGGCATAGGCCAGCATCAGCCATTTGGCACCCTGCCGTTCAAAGTTCACGTGGACCCGTGCATGGCTGCCCTGTCCCTCGAGCTCAAGGACGATGCCGTCGCCGAACTTGCTATGGCGGACACGCTGGCCCAGCTTGACGCCCGCTACGGGCTCTTCTTCCATCATGGGCTTCCGCGGAACAAAGACAGGCCGCGACACCTGGATCCGTGGTCGGACCTCCTCCAGCGTTTCCGCGGGCAGCTCGCGAATGAAGCGCGACGGGGATCCATAGCTGTCTACACCGTGGAGCCTGCGTTGCTCAGCGTAGGTCAGGAACAGCTTCTGCATTGCGCGAGTCAGCCCGACGTAACAGAGCCGGCGCTCCTCCTCGAGCCGAGCCGGGTCCGTCGCCGAACGCTGGTGGGGAAACAGGCCCTCCTCGAGTCCGCAAAGGAATACGAGCGGAAACTCGAGTCCCTTGGCGGAGTGCAGCGTCATCATCTGGACGCTGTCCTCCCATTGATCAGCCTGACCCTCGCCCGACTCAAGCACCGCGTGTGACAGAAAAGCGGCCAAGGGCGACATGTCGCCCGTCTCCTCCGTGTCGAAGCCGCGCGCCGCAGACACGAGTTCCTCCAGGTTCTCTACCCGGGCCTCGCCGCGTTCACCCTTCTCCTTCTGGTGATGCGCGATCACGCCGCTCTGCTCAATGACGCGATCGACCTGGTCATGCAAGGCCATGCCTTGAGTCTCTTTGTCGAGACGTTCTATCAATGCGAGGAAGGCGTGCAGGCTGGTGCCCGCCTTCGCCCCGAGCCCGGTGATCGTGGCGCCTGCCGCCTGCCAAAGCGGACAGGCATTCGCGCGAGCGTAGTCGCGGATCGTGTCGAGGGTCTTGTTGCCGATGCCCCGCGTCGGCAAATTGACCACGCGCTCGAATGAAGCATCGTCTGCACGATTGAACATCAAGCGCAGATATGCGAGGGCATCCTTGATTTCCGCCCGCTCGAAGTACCTGAGGCCACCATAGACGCGGTACGGCATGCGCGCAACGAGCATGGCCTCTTCGAACGCGCGAGACTGCGCATTCGAGCGATAGAGGATCGCGCAGCCCCGGCGGTTGCCGCCTTTGGCCGTCCATTCCCGGATGCGCTCCACGACAAAGTTCGCTTCATCGCGTTCGTTGTAGGCTGAATACAGCCGGACCGGCTCGCCCTTGTCGCCGCTGGTCCAGAGGTTCTTGCCAAGGCGACCGCTGTTCTGGGCAATCAGGCCATTGGCTGCGGCCAGGATGTTACCGGTGGAGCGGTAGTTCTGCTCCAGGCGGAACATCTGAACATCCGGAAAGTCGCGCCGGAACTGGTGCAGGTTCTCGATCTTTGCGCCGCGCCAGCCGTAGATCGACTGGTCGTCGTCGCCAACGACAAACGGAACGCCGGTACTGCCAGTCACTTCCTTGAGCCACTTGTACTGGACCGTATTGGTGTCCTGGAACTCGTCGACGAGGACGTGGCGAAAGCGGGCGCGGTAATGTGCCGCGAGGTCCGGATTGTCCCGCCACAACTCATAGACTCGCAGCAGCATTTCCGCAAAGTCGATGACGCCGGCCCGATCAGACGACTCCTGGTAAGCCGCGTAAAGCCGGATCAGTTGCTCGCGAGTGGGATCCCCATCCGCCTTCAGGTGCTTGGGTCGCAGCCCCTCGTCCTTCTGCGCGTTGATGAACCAGGTCACCTCCTTCGGCACCCAGCGTGCCTCATCGAGATTCAGGCCCTTGATGAGTTTGCGTACTGACCTTTGCTGGTCCTCGGAATCCAGGATCTGGAACGCCTGAGGCAGGCCAGCCTCGCGCCAATGCATGCGCAACAGCCGATGGGCAATGCCATGGAAGGTCCCGACCCAGAGCGGCGCTGCGGGGAGAGACAGCATGGCTTCAATGCGACTACGCATCTCACCCGCCGCCTTGTTCGTGAACGTGACAGCCAGAATGCTGTGTGGCGAGACGTTTTCGACCTGTACCAGCCAAGCGACGCGATGGGTCAGGACCCGCGTCTTGCCGCTGCCCGCCCCGGCGAGAACGAGCGTGGGTTTGAGCGGTGCCGCGACTGCCTGGCGTTGAGCATCATTCAGGGAGTCAAGCAGTGGAGATAGGTCCATGCGCTAGGGAACCTCTGCGCAGGTTTCACGGCCGCGACGGCGAGCCATTTCGTGCAGAGCGAGGCGCCACGAACGCCGTGTACCTGATGTACTCAAGGGAGGAGCAACGCTGCCATGAACGAAATGGCAGCCGTTCCGATCAAAGTATGGATAGTCATTCAATGGGTTGCGCCTCTAATCCTCTGCAGCGTCGTTACGGACCTTGTCCATATTCCCAACATGGACTGCGGCCCGATGCCTCGCAGCAGAGGATTGGAGACGCAACGGTCGCGAAACCCGTGCAGAGGTTCCCTAGGTCCGATGTGGGGGCGCGATTGTAGCGCAGATGGGCGTTCCGTCCTCTGGTACGCTTACGTGCAACCGCGTGTTGAGGATCCGGTTTTGAAAACAGCTCTCACCCATACGGGCGCCGTACTCATAGTTACTGCGTTGGCTACGGTTGCTGGTTGCCAGCGTGATGAGAACGTACCGGAAACGGCCGCGCTGCCGGCGGCAGGCAATTCGGGGCCGGCCAGCGCAGCAGCGGCTCCTGGCGACACGGAATCCAGCCTGGCGATCAAGCGCGGCACCATTGCCTTGACCGCGGACACCCGGGTACTGCGCTTTTGCGGCCAGAGTGAGGACATCTGGCTTGCGCAACAGGATGACCAGACGCTCGATGAGACCTACGCCAAGTTGGCAGGAGAACCCGGAACCCCGCTCTTCGTGGAAATCCGTGGCAATCGAGTTGCTTCACCTCCCGGGACCTCCATCCCCGCTTCCTTCAAGCACGCCTTTGTCCTTGAAGAGCTCCTGTATGCGGGCGTGCCAGCGGAGGGAATCGGGTGTCCGGCGACGGCCCCGGCGTACCATGCCCTCGCTCGCGGCAACGAACCGTTCTGGTCCGTCGAGATCGGCAGCGATCAGCTCTTGCTGCGACAGGCGAGCTCACCTACTCCCTCCAAGTATGCGTTACAGGAAACCCAGGATGCCGAGGGGTCAGTAACGTATCGTGGCACCAGCGGCGACAAGGCCCTGGAGATCACGATCATGGGTAGCACTTGCGGTGACTCCATGTCCGGTGAGTATTTTGCGTATACGGCAGAGTTGACCCTGGACGGCCGCAGTCTGCGCGGCTGCGCGAGGATCGGCGAATAGACGGGCTACTTGAACGACAAGTGTCGCCTCTGCGGCGCGGGATCCAGCACCCTGAGGACCAGGCCCGCGCCCAACGCCAGCAGCGGATCCGTTATGGATGCAGACTGGTGGGGTTGCCACATCTGCAGCAGTTCAACGACAAGGACACCACCGACCACCGCAGCCACAGCGAAATCCATCGGGATGCCCGCTTCCTTGAGCAGCCAGATCAGCGCGCAGCAGAAGAACAGGAAGGCGAGCAGTCCGCGGGGATCAATGGGCATGCCGGTTTCGATCCAGCCAAGGAAGGGCCACAGGTCGAATTCGCCCGGCGAACCGGTGAATATGAAGGGAGCGAGCCTTTCGAAGAGAAAGACCGCGCCCACGGCGCTGAACATCATGAGGCGACGCGGCAGTGCGGACAGCCGGTTGACGACCACCAGCGCGGGGAGCAACAGGAGCAGTGCCAGCAGCTCGGACGGTACAAACACCTGGCCGGCCAGCAACAGTCGTCCGACCAGCGCTGCTGCAATCAGGCCAAGCAAGGTTTCGATGCCGCCTTGCCGCGATGCGAGTGTCAATCCGGCCTGCGCGACGACTAGCCAGCAAGCCAGGTATCCGAGCGTTGCCGCAACTTCGAAATGCGGCGCAAACAGCGGGCCGAGTGCCAGTTTGATCTTTGCCAGAGAGATCTGCGGTACGAAGGGTGCAAAGCGCCATCCCATCCATAGCAGGATCACGACGAGTGCGGATCGATCGTCGCGATTTCCCCCGACCGTGGGCATCGGAATGAGCCGGCTGATGAAGCGCCAGGCGAATCCTGCCGCCGTCCCCGCGAGCGTTCCAAGCGTGTTGAGGGTCAGGTCCGTGAGGCTGGGCACCCGCGGCGAGATGAAAATCTGGGCCACTTCGATGACCAGCGAAAGCGAGGCGCCGAGAGCCACCACCAACAGTGCAACCAGCAGGCGTTGCCTGCCAGATTCGAACCACAGGAACAGGCAGAAACCGAGTGGAATATAGAGGAGGACGTTGGAGACGCGGTCGCCGCGCCCCGCCCGCGCCCATGACAGTTCATGCAAGGCTGCGAGGAGCCCGCCACTGATGGTATCCGGCTTGAAGTTGAAGGGATAAAGCGACCCGTACGCGATCAGCGCTACAACGATGAGCAGCAGCCACGGGATCAGGGTCTTGGAGCGCGCCGGCTTCATCGTGCCGAAGATACCCGAATTCGAGGTGACTTCCTCAGAAGCGAATCATCACGTAGTGGTCGACGAGCAGCACCGTGAACAGCACGGCGAGATAGGTGATGGAGAAGCCGAACGTCTTCATCGGCAGCAGCTCGGTCGGCCTCGTGAGGAGCGCCAGCGCGTAGTAGATGAAGGCGCCACCCAGCAGGACTGCGCCGGCCAGGTAGATGAGGCCGCTCATGCCCGTGAGGTATGGCAGCATCGTGACGAGCACCAGGAGGATGGTATACAGCAGGATGTGCAGGCGGGTGAACTCCACGCTGTAGACCACCGGCAGCATGGGAATACCGGCCTTGGCATACTCGTCGCGGCGCGCTATCGCGAGTGCCCAGAAGTGGGGCGGCGTCCACGTGAAGATGATGAGGAACAACAGCAGGGAATACGGATCGACGTGGTTCGTGACCGCGACCCATCCGAGGACAGGAGGGGCTGCCCCCGCCGCCCCGCCAATAACGATGTTCTGCGGAGTCGCATGCTTGAGCCACAATGTGTAGATGATTGCGTAGCCGATCAACGAGCAGAATGTCAGGATCGCCGTCAGCCAGTTGACCAGGCCGACTAGCACGACAACCGACAGCACGGCGAGTGTGCATGCGTAAGCCAGCGCGCGCCGCTCCGATAGATGGCCTGACGGAATCGGCCTGAAGCGCGTCCGTGACATCTGGATGTCGAAGCGGCGGTCGAGCACATGATTGATGGCTGCCGCCGCAGATGCCGCAAGTCCAATGCCTAGCGTGCCGAAGACGAGGGCATTGAAGGGAGGCAAGGCCGGTGTCGCGAGCAGCATGCCTACAACGGCGGTGAACACGATCAGGAGCACCACGCGCGGCTTGCCAAGCTCGTAGTAGTCCCGCCAGGTTGCAGTACGTGTCACGGGTTGAAGGGGGCTGGCAAGCGGCAATTCTGTCTCGGTCGGCATGAAGGGAGTGCAGTGGCCGGGAGTCTACAGCGCGCCGGGCGGTGGCCAAAGCAGGCGGTTGAGACGCACCACCGAGACCAGCAAAAGTGCCGCGACGCCGTTGTGGGCCGTTGCCAGAGCCAAAGGCAGGCCCTCTAGCACCATCAAGGGTCCCAGGATGAGCTGTACCAGCAGCACGAGACCCACTGTTGCACCCGCCAGTTGCACGGCCCTTGTCTGGGCCCTGCGCCACGCGAAAATGCCGAGCCATCCCAGTGTCAACGCGGCAACCACCGCGCCCAGGCGATGCACGAAGTGGATGGCCACTCGAGCGGGATGATCGAGGACTCCGCCTTCATAGTCGATCCCGAGGCCGCGCCACAGCACGAAGGCGTCATCGACATTCATGGTCGGCCAATACGCGTTCTGGCAGGTCGGGAAATCCGGACAGGCGAGCGCTGCATAGTTCGAGCTGGTCCAGCCGCCGAGCAGGATCTGGAAAATGAGGACGCCGAGGCCGATCCGCGACAGCGTTCGCAGTCCCGCTTCCTGTCTGGGTCTTGTCGTCCGCGAGTTGCCAGCGGCAAGCCAGGCAAGCAAGGACAATGTCGTCAAGCCGCCGATCAGGTGAAGCACGACGATCAGTGGCTTCAGCAGCAGCGTCACGGTCCACATTCCGAGGAGGGCCTGCATCCCCACGATCGCGACGAGCAGCACGGGCAACTTCACCGGCTGCGCGGGATCGCGGCGATTCCAGATCGCAAAGGCAGCCAGCGCTACGATCACCAGAACGAGCGTCCCCGCGAAGTAGCGATGCAGCATCTCCTTGCTGGCCTTGTGCTCTTCGAACGGCCGGTCGGGAAATGCATTCGTGATGACATCAAGGTTCTGCGCAGCTTGTCCCGCCGTGAGGTGGCCATAGCAACCCGGCCAGTCGGGGCAGCCGAGGCCCGCAGCACTCAAGCGCACCCACGCCCCGAGCACCACTACGACGAATGCCAGCATCGCGCCCCCGAGGGCGATGCGCCGGAAAGTGGAAGTTCGCTGGTGGCGCATGAACGAGGGCTAGCCGATGTGGGACAGGTTCAGAAGCTTCTTGAGGTCATCGAGCAGGCCCTTCACGGGCGCACCACGCTCATAGCTCATCATGAGATTGCCGAGCGGATCGACGAGATAGAGCCTACCGGCGGCGAGCGCCTCGACGCCGTTGCCAACAGGGAAGACGGCGAGCACCGCCTTGCCCGCCGCATCGTCGACACTGGCCGTGATCAGCCCGGCCTGCTCGGCCGGGAAATAGGCCTGGTCACAGCACGACCCCGAGTACAGGAAAACTCTTTGTACGCGGAAGCTGTTTTGGTTCAACGCAAGGCGGACCTGGCGAATGTCGGTCAGGGCCTTGCGACACGCTTCCTCGCAGGCCCCGGCCCCGACAAAAACGATGCTCCATTTGCCGCGCAAGAAGTTCGCCGCAGTTGCCCTGCCCAACGGTGTCACCAGGGCCGCTTCCGGAAACGGTCTTGCGGGATCAATCAGCTCGCCTTTGTTGGTGCTGCCCTGCGGACGCCAACCGACATTGCCGTAGTAAGTCAGGAAGGCAACGCCCAAGGGCACGAAGAACAGAGCGACGACCAGCCACAGCTGGCGGCGAGAGCCCTTGGATGGGTTTGTCTGTGTGTCGACGGTCGTCATCTCGGTAATCCGGTTCAATTCAGGTCGCGATTCGCCGGTTTCAGGTTCACGACGAAGTACAAGACAAGCAACGTCACCGACAGCGAGAACCACTGGATCGCATAGCCGACATGGCGCTCCGGCTCGAAGCCGAAGCGAGCTGCCCACGCGCGCTCGTATCCGGCCTCCTCCGCCGGATCCAGCAACATCACGGGTTGCAGCAGCGGCTCGCCGTACATTGCCACCAGCTCGTCATGCTGCGGGAAGTTGACCACTCTCGGCCAGATCCCCGCCGCGTCGTCGGCAGCACCCAGGCGGACACCGGGTCGCGGCAGCACATCCAGCATGGCCCGGATCTCGCGATGGTTTCCATCAACGTCGATGCCGGGCAGTACCAACCGATCCGGTCCAACGGGAATCCAGCCCCGATCGACCAGCACGAGACCGTCCCCTTCGTCGAGACGGAAAGGCGTCATCACGCGAAAGCCAGGCGCGCCCGTCTTCGAAGGCATGTTGTCGAGCAGGAGCTGCCTGTCCGATTCATACTTTCCAGACGCCGAGGCCTGCTGGTACCTCGGCAGATCGCTTGCATCGCCCGAGGTCAGCGGAACGCGGTTCCCCTGACCAGCTGCATACGCTGACAGCAATTCCCGCTTCTCATCAGCCCTTCGCAACTGCCAGAAGCCCAGATTCGTCAGTCCCGCCAGCACCAGCACAGTCAGCGCGGTGCCGAGCAGGCCGGGTGCAAAGACGCGATTGCGGATTCGGACGGGCATATAATCGTCACTCGCCAGTCCGGCGCCACATCTCAATAGTCCGGGTGTACCGTGATCAAGCTGCTGATTGTCGCCTGCCTGATCGGCATCGTCATAAGCCTGGGCACGGGGTTGTTTCATCTCGTCAACAGCAAGGGTGCCTCATCCGGCACCATCAAGGCGCTGACGTTCCGTATCGTCCTGTCCGTTGCGCTGTTCCTGCTGCTTCTGCTGGCGTGGTCGCAGGGCATGATCCAGCCGCACGAGCTCGGCAAGTAGTCCCAAGACGGAACCGGGCCAGCCAAAACCTGTTTCGTCTGGCCCGGCTTTCGATTCTGCCCGTTTCGGGCGCTCGGCTTACAGCCAGTAGACGAAAATGAACAGGCCGAGCCACACAACGTCCACGAAGTGCCAGTACCACGCGACGGCTTCGAATGCGAAGTGCTGCTGCGGTGTGAAGTGCCCCTTCAGGCAGCGGAACCAGATCACCATCAGCATGATCGCGCCGATCGTCACATGCAGGCCGTGGAAGCCCGTCAGCATGAAGAATGTGGAGCCGTAGATACCCGAGGACAGCGTCAGGTTCAGTTCGTGGTACGCCTCCATGTATTCCGTCGCCTGCAGGTAGACGAACGTGAACCCCAGCAGGAAGGTCACTGCCTGGAAGATATTGAGGACCGTGCGATTGCCAGCCCTCAGGGCATGGTGGGCAATCGTGATCGTGACACCCGACATCAACAGGATCGCCGTATTGATCGCGGGCAGGCCGAATGCCGGGATGACTTCAAAGTCGCCGCCGACTTGAGCGGGACCATTGGTCGGCCACGCCGTCTCGTAGTCCTTCCACAGCAGCAGGTTGGTGAAGATCTTGACGCCTTCGCCACCCAGCCAGGGCACGGAGAGGTGCCGTGTGTAGAACAGGGCGCCGAAGAACGCGGCAAAGAACATGATCTCCGAGAAGATGAACCACATCATCCCCATGCGGAACGACCTGTCGACCTGCTCGTTGTAGAAGTGGTCTTCGCTTTCGTTGATGACGGTGCCGAACCAGCCGGCAAACATCGTCGCCACGATGATGAGGCCGGCCGACATGACCATCGGGCCGGGGCTCGAGTGGTTCAGCCACATCGCGGCGCCGCCCACCGTCATGAACAGCGCAATCGACCCGATGATCGGCCAGTGGCTGCCATGCGGGATGTAGTACTTGCTGCCAGGTTGTTCCGAATGTGCGTGAGCCATTATCTGAATGTCCTGATGATCGTCTTCTGAATTCTCTGTTGCACCAGTGGCAGTCCTGCCGAGGCAGGTCCGCCACCCTCTCGTCACTCAATCAATCGACATGGAAGCCAGGCACAGTGCCCTGCCTTCCGAATCCTCACTGTACGGCAGCCGTCTGCGGCACGGTGTACATCGAATAAGCCAGCGTAACGCGGTCGACGTTGCCCGGAAGGTCCGGATCGACGATGAAGCGCACGCTCATTTCGCGGCCTTCAAGCCCCTCGAAATGCTGCGGCGTGAAACAGAAGCATTCGGTCTTGTGGAAGAACCGGGTGGCCAGGCTGGGAGCGATGCTCGGGATGGCCTGCGCCGTGACCGCCTGTTCCTGCAGGTTCTTCGCGTAGAACTTCGTTTCATACAGCTTGCCCGGTTCCACCACGATGCTGGCAGCCAGCGGATGGAACTCCCACGAGCCGAAAGTCGGCGTCGCCGAAATCATCTCCACTGTCACGCGCCGGTCGGTTGCTGCGGATTCCACGGCCGCAGAAGCCTCCCGAAGCGCAGCGCGATTGCCGTAGCCGGTCACCTCGCATATGACGCCATAGAGCGGAATCAGCGCGAAACCGAACCCGAAAGCTCCTGCCGCCATCAGCCACAGCTGGCGGGTCAACTTGCGGTTTTCGACGCGGAGATTTTCGTTCACGGCGAGCGCGAATAAACCATGTAGATGAAGCCGAAATAGAACGCGAGGGCAATCGCAGCCAGAAGAAGCACATTCCTGCGAATGCGGTTTTTCCGGTTGCTATCCGTTTCCATGGTTTCCTGCCCCACTTTCATCTGCCCAGTTCTGCGCCCCGAGAATTACTTTACGACCGGAGGAACGTCGAATGTATGGTGCGGTGCCGGCGAAGGCACCGTCCATTCGAGACCCTGCGGGTCCGCGTCGTCCCAGACCTTGTCAGAAGCCTTCGCGCCGCCCCGGACCGATGCCCAGATGATGTACGCGAACAGCAACTGCGACAGCCCGAAGCCGAACGCACCGATCGAGGAGATCATGTTGAACTCCGCGAACTGGGTGGCGTAGTCGGGGATCCGGCGCGGCATGCCGGCGAGACCCAGGAAGTGCTGTGGGAAGAACAACACGTTCACGAAGATCGTGGACAACCAGAAATGCCATTTGGCCAGCGTCATGCTGTACATGTGGCCGGTCCACTTTGGCAGCCAGTAGTACACGCCTGCCATGATGCCGAACACGGCGCCGGGCACCAGGACATAGTGGAAGTGCGCAACGATGAAGTACGTGTCGTGGTACTGGAAGTCGACCGGGGCGAGGGACATCATCAACCCCGAGAGGCCGCCGATCGTGAACAGGAACAGGAACGACAGCGCGAACAGCATCGGTGGCTCGAAGCTGAGCGAGCCGCGCCACAACGTGGCCGTCCAGTTGAAGACCTTCACGCCCGTGGGCACGGCGATCAGCATGGTGGACAGCATGAAGAACATCTCGCCAGCCAGCGGCATGCCGGTGGTGAACATGTGGTGCGCCCACACGATGAAGGACAGGAAGGCGATCGAGGCCGTTGCATACACCATCGCGTCATAGCCGAAGAGCGGCTTGCGCGAGAAGGTCGGAATGATCTCCGACACGATGCCGAACGCCGGCAGGATCATGATGTAGACCTCGGGGTGCCCGAAGAACCAGAACACATGCTGGTACAGGACCGGGTCGCCGCCGCCCGTGGCAGAGAAGAACGTCGTGCCGAAGAAGTGGTCCGTCAGGACCATCGTTACTGCGCCGGCA
>CAISDJ010000136.1 GCA_903884105.1 uncultured Pseudomonadota bacterium
CCGCACGGGACGGCGGCGGACATGGAGTTGGCGGCGAAGGGGTACATCGCCCACTACAAGGACAACGATGACAACAGGTGGCTTGTGCCGCTGCAGATGTTGTCCATCAGGGCGGTGTGGCTGACGCGCAGCAGCTTCGATGGCTTGGACAAGGCCTTGGTCGCCATGCGCATGCGCTTGTGAGCCGCGTACAGTAGCCCTTCTTTTTACGACTCTGTCGGCTCCTGTCCCATTTTTTCACCTTAGCAACCCGGGCTATGATTTCCCAAAACAGCCCTCCACCAATGGACAGGACCGACGCACGTTTAATAGCCCTCGTTTTCTTTGCCGGTGAGACCGCAAGTCTCCTGGCAGAAGCTCTGCTCACCTTAGGTGTTAGGAACTTGGGGCGAAAATGGACGGAATCTCGTCGCACTCAGGGTCCCAGTAAGTCACTTCAGCTTGAGACTCTGTCGCTTCGGTCAAATTCCTCACACTCCAGCTTGCGATTCTGTCGCTTCGGTCAAAATCCTCACATTCCTAGCTTGCGATTCTGTCGATTTCGATCTTACTCCACAAATCTCAGTTTGGACTTGTGACTCTGTCTTTCGACGCTGTCGTCGTTCACATTCCATCGTCAGATTCGACGCTGTCGATCCGCTTGGTCCAGTAAATTCAAATTCGACTCCCGACGCTGTCGATTTCGATCTGATTCCCGACTCTGTCGTTCATAGGTCCCTTTAACGGTCCAAGTAGCGGGGCAGCGTGGCACCGGGAGTTGCCTTATACTCCCCCCGCTGTCCTTGTTTGCTCTGCTGTGAAACGGCTGAGCAAACAAGGGGCGGGAAAGATCAATTTACATGCCCAAACCAACTGATTGGTGTCAGTTGGTTTGGGCATGTAATTTGTATATTTGTTTGTAGCCGTCTTGGCTCAAGCGCCCCCTTTCCCAGGCCGTGGAGAGGCTGCCTTATTAACGTTCGCCCGCGGCTCGGGCACCCAATTCGAAGCGATAGCAATGGCTGCTGCTACTTGGATCAGGCGCGCGCAGCAGCACGAGTGGCCTCTCCGCGGTGAGGCCAACGAGGTGGTCATGGAATGGATGATCATTCCACTTGCGCAAGGCCACGATCCCAGTCACGTCGCCATGCTGCATGCCCAGAACGGCGCTCACTGCAGCGTGAGGCACTTCGTCGACGTCATGGGCGCTGCCGAGGGAGCCGATTTCATTTGGAGCCGGGTGGAGGAGATTGCTGTTGTGCCGGAGCTCCGTGAGCACAACATGATGGTTTTCGGGTTCAATGACCCTGCCTTCGCCTTCAGATTCTTCCTTTCGACGGCGGAGGGCGGCGTTGCCGAAGGGAGGACTAGCGCTTACGTGAAGCGGTACATTGCGACTTGGATACGGGTCTGCCAGCAAAATCCCCACTTCAAGTGCGTGCTCTGCAAGGGCTACTTCTACAGGCAAGGCGCGGGACACAACCCGGCGCCGCTGGCGAACGAGGGCGTGTGCTGCGACAGGTGCAACGCGGATATCATGCAGGCCCGCATCGCCACGATCATGTCGAGGATTGGCGCTGGCCCTGCCGCCAACCGACGTGCCGTTCAACGCGATGGAGGCCTCAACATCAACTTTGCCGGCCTCAACGACATGCCTACCCCTGTCGCCGCTGGCCCTGCCGCCACTGGCCCTGCCGCCGCAGGTCGTCGTCAGATTTTTACCGAAGCTGCGTTGAAGGAGGAGCTGAAGAACGAGGAGTGTGTCATGAAGCGCTTCGGCATGACCTGTCCGATCTGCATCACTGATTTCAAGATCGGCGATCGCTTGTTAGCGGGGCGCTGCGGACACAGGCTTCATGAGGACTGTTACGCGGAGTTCGTCGAGACCAGCCCGGACCTTAACTGCCCGGAGTGCCGCGAGAAAACCATGGCGATTACACCGGAGGAGTACTTCACGGTGGCAGTTGACGAGGATACCAGCGCTGCTGCTGGCACTCTCTACATGGTGGTGGTGACGTACGATGAGGGGGGGATATTGGTGATCAAGAAGTACGACAAGCCCTTCGACGCGATGGAGGTGAAGGTCCGCCTGTCCATTGACATCTTCAAGAAGCACGGCGTGAAGGTGGACGTCGAGAACATCGAGCTCGTTCGTGGCAGCGGGGCTCCTTTGTCGAGCCACGTGTTTCCGAATAAGACGACGAAGCTGAAGGCCATTGGGTTTGTCATCGCCGCTGGCGCCTCCTCTGGCGCTGCTTCCGGCGCTGCCGCCTCCTCTGGCGCTGCTTCCGGCGCTGCCGACGTCCCCATCGCGCTGGTCGAGGGGCACTCGGTCTTGCAGCTTACCGGCGGCGGGCGCAGGAGGGCGACCGATTCCGATACGGATCAGGACGAGGACAGCTCCTACGACGAGCCAATTCCTACCACCGACCATGCCGCCCTTGTCGCTGCTGGATTAGAGGAGTCAGAGGATGATGCGAAGAATCTCGCGATGCGCCGCGACGATATCCGCAACGATCTGAACAACCACCTTGCCTGGCTCCAGGCTCACCGGGAGGAAACGGCAAGCTGCGAGCCCAGCGCGGCCCTTGCCAGTACGCTCCATACGTTCGACGAGGTGATCGTAGAGATCAAACAGAAGCTCGAGAAGCTCGAGGAGTTGGACTTTGAGAACATGGACGCTGTCGAGGGCGAGCTCGCCCTTAATAACTACGCGGGCTACTGCCCTCGGAGCGTGCCGACGAGGAGTCGGCGCATGACGACGAGGAAGAGGCGACCATGTCCATGGAATTGCTCCCGGACAGCGAGGGCAACGAGCCGCTGTTCCTGATCTCGCGGGAGAGGGCCCAGCGCCGCAGGCAACGCATGCAGCAGGAGCGCGACCAGTTGCTCGCTGAGCGGACCCGAGTCCTTGACAAAGCGGCGACGTTGCAGGAGGAGGCGCAGCACTTGCAGTGGGCCGCAGACGGCATGGACATCGACAATCCG
>CAISDJ010000137.1 GCA_903884105.1 uncultured Pseudomonadota bacterium
CAGCCCGAAATGCTTCGCGAGCCGCTTGATGTCGGTCTCGGTCACTTCGATGCGCGGATGGCTGCAGCAGTACCCGGGGCACTTGGAACAGTCGAATCGGTCCTTCAAGCGGGACTCCTAGTGGATAACCGGGCCGCATTATAGTCAGAACTACGTACTGTCTTGCGGGAAGGCAAGCTGGGCATCCCCGCTGGTCCGTACTACGGTGGCGCCCCTCGGGTACTCCCGATTTCGACACTCAGGACAACGAACCATGTACGAAGGAGGAAGCGCGTGACTATGCAGACCTGGATCCACTGGCAGCTGGAAGTCGTCGAGGCGATCCGCGACCTCTATCACGAGCTGTTCTCCGACATCGAACCCACCGATATCGACTGGTCCGCGTGGCGGTACCTCTATGAAGAGGGTCGGTCCCCGCTCGCCGCCGTCAACAGCGCCTTCGTGCAGGACTTCTAAGGGGCACCTCCATGGAAAACCGATACAGCTGGCAGAGGATGGCCGTGGCGTTGTTCGACAAGGCCACGGCCAGGCTTGGCGAGGATGCACGCCAACTGCAGGACGCCATGTTCTGGTTGCGCGCCGATCAGGCCGAAGCTGCCGAATCCGCCGATACGGAGTGGGCTCTGGCCACGCAGGGCGACTCCGTTCAGCGATAGCCCTTGGCCTGCAGCTTGAACAGATGGGCGTAGTGCCCGTCGAGCTGCATCAATTCATCATGGCTGCCGCGCTCGATGATGCGGCCGTCGCGAATCACGATGATCTGGTCCGCCATGCGCACCGTCGAGAAGCGGTGCGAGATCAGGATGGCAATGCGATTGTGGGTCAGGTTGCGGAAGTGCTCGAAGATCTGGGCTTCGGCACCGGCGTCCATGGCCGAGGTCGGTTCGTCCAGCACGAGGATGTCAGCCTCCGAGCGCATGAAGGCGCGGGCCAGCGCGATCTTCTGCCACTGGCCGCCGGACAGTTCCCGGCCTTCCTTGAACCACTTGCCGAGTTGCGTGCCGTAGCCCTGTGGCAGCGTGTCGACGAAGGGCGTTGCCATGCCCTTCTCGCCCGCTTCGCGCCAACGGGCTTCGTCTTCAAAGTACCGCACATCGCCGGCACCCACGTTTTCACCCACGCGCAGCTGATACCGCGCGAAGTCCTGGAAGATCACGCCGATGCGTTGCCTCAAAGCGGGCTCATCCCATTCCTCGAGGTCCTGTCCATCGAGCAGGATCCGGCCTGAGGTCGGATGGTAGAGGCGCGTGAGCAGCTTGATCAGCGTGGTCTTGCCCGATCCGTTCTCGCCGACGAGGGCCAGCGACTCGCCGGGCCGGATATGCAGGGAGATGTCTTCCAGCGCCGGCGTGTCCGCGTCGGGATAGCTGAAGCTCACGTTCTCGAAGCGAATGCCGTCCTCAGGGTGTGGCCCCTTGATCGCTGCGCCTCTCGCCGGTGGCACGGGTGTTTCGAGGTACTCATACAAGGTGGACAGATACAGGTTGTCCTCGTACATGCCGCCGACGGCCGAGAGGCTCGCCGAGACTGCGCTTTGTCCCTGGCGGAACAGCATCAGGTACATCGTCATCTGGCCGAGCGTGATGCGGCCAGCAATCGTCGTGAGTGCGATCCATCCATAGGCTCCATACAACGCGAGCGTCCCGATGAGCCCGAGGCCGAAGCCCCAGCTGTCACGGCGGATCGTGAGGTCGCGGTCTTCCTTGTAGAGCTTCCGGAAGATGGTGCGATAGCGTTCCAGCAGCAGGGGCCCCAAGCCGAACAGCTTCACTTCCTTGGCATGGTCCTCGCGCGCAATGACCGTTTCGAGATACAGCTGCATGCGGGTTTCGGGCGACCGCCAGCGAAAGAGGCGGAAGGCATCGCCGGAGAATTTTGCCTCGGCGAGGAAGGCCGGGAGGCCGGCCAGCAGCAGCACCGCGACAGCCCACGGCGAAAACTGCACGAGCAGCGTGCCGAAGCTCACGAGCGACACCGCATTCTGGGCGAGGCCGAAGGTGCGCATCACCAGCGACAGCGGCCGGCTTGACGCCTCGCGGCGCGCGCGCGTCAGCTTGTCGTAGAACTCGGAGTCCTCGAACTGGGACAGGTCGAGTGTGAGGGCCTTCTCCAGGATCATCACGTTGACCCTTTGTCCAAGCTGCGCCCGCAGCAGCGACTGGCACAGCGATAGTCCCCGCTGCGCCCCCGCGGTGGCGGCAACGAGCAGGCCCTCGGTAACCACCAACTCGATGACGCGCCGCGTCGAACCCGCGGCATGGGTTTGCATGGCCATGACGACGGCATCGACGATCAATGCACCTACGTACGCGACCGCCGCCGGCAGCACGCCCGCCACCAGGGTAAGCAGGGCGAGGCCCACCGTCAGGGACCGACTGGTCGTCCACACGAGGTCGAGGGCGCGCCGGCTGTACTTGAATACGCCGAAGAAGCCGCTGCGCGCGCCGGCTGTCTCTGTTGAACGGGTCACGGATCGGGGGTGGGTAGCCATGGCGCAGGATTCAAGGGGGGAAGCTGACAATGGTTCCGGCGTCGTCCTATTGCAAGTCCCTGAAGGGACGGACAGAATGATTGCGCGCACCCGCCCATAGCCCCCAAAGCCCCATGAGCGATCCCAAGGACAAACAGTCCCCTCCCGGAGCTCCGCCGCCCGCACCGACCACCGAGAAGAGTTCGGGCCGTGTGGCTTTCGATGCCCGCGGCAATCCGACCTGGGAATGGCAGACGTCCACCGGTGTGTTCGGCCGCGAAGTCAGCACGCAACGGCTCAAGAAGCTCGAGGCTTCGGAACTCGCCATCGTCGAGACGCCACCTACGGCTCCGCAAAAGAAAAAGGGATTTGAGCTGTCGCTCGACGAGCCGCGGCTGCCCAACCGCGAAACGGGCTTCAATCCCTACAACAGTGCCTCGGCATCCAAGGCCAAGGTTGCCGATGAACCCCGCAAGCCGGTCAAGGACCCTAAGAAGCTGGATCAGTGGATCCAGATGAAGAAGGGGCTGGCAGGGACGGACAAGGGCAAGAAGTAGGGCGCGACGACTCATCGCGCTATCGGCTAGAACTTGGACGGGCTTCCGCCAAGTGCGCTGCCGTAGGTAGGCCTGCGCCAAGTAGGGCGTTGCCAAGCCGGAAGCGATGGCTGTACCAGACCACGCCGTCTTCGCGCGGAAACCCCGCTCTCTCTCTCTCTCTTGCTCCTGCTCTTGCTCCTGCTCCTGCTCCTGCTCCTGCTCCTGCTCCTGCTCCTGCTCCTGCTCCTGCTCCTGCTCCTGCTCCTGCTCCTTACTCTGGCTTGGCGGCAGCCTTTTTCTTGTTCTCTTTAGCGCGCCTTCTTCCCCACCTCCTGCCGATACATCTTCACCAACTCGCCGAAGCGCGGCGTGAGTCCCACGTCCTCATAGATCGGGTCGCCCTGTTCGTCGTGCGAGATCACCTTCGCACCCGGGCGATACGGCATCGCGCCCTCGACTTCCTGCAGCGCCACTGAAAGCAGATCGGAGAGGATGTCTTCTTCGGAGTGGCCGGGAAACAGGTCGGCCAATGCATGGATGCGGGCAGCGTCATCGATGTTGAGGCGGATCGCGTATTCACGCGCGGTCTTCACCGGCCGTGAGGTTTCGCGCCACGAATCGAGCAGTTCCTTGAACTTCATGTCGTCCCCCGCCTCTGGTTACCTGCTTGGGAGGATAACCGAATCGGGCACGGCGACGACCCTTCCTAGAACTGGCTGGTGATGTTTACCGACAGGAAGCGCGTGTCGCCGGTCTGCGGGGCGTTCGGCGCACGGTCGAGAAAGCGGCCCTTGGCAAGGATCACGGCATCGACTTCAAGCCGCAGCGATCGCGGGATCACCCAGTAGCGCAGTCGGCCGTCGAACTGGTGGCCTCCGAAGTCGCCCGACCTGCCGGTGGCATCGCGAACGCCCGTGGTGGAGAAGCTGTCTGTCCGGGACGCAAGCCACAGCGCACGATAGCTGGCCATGTAGTCGAGGCGGGCCGTGGGCGTGGCTTCAATGCGCAGTCCGAGCGCTTGCAGGTTGGTGCGACCAATCGCGTTGTACATGCCGGATGGCGCGAGGTCGCCGCGACGCATGCCGAACAACGTGTCGAAGCGGCCGAACTTCGTATCGCCGTCATCGCCGCTCGCGTAGTCGTACTCGAAAGCGAGGTGGGGCTTGGAGCCTGCAGCCCGCTGGTAACCGACTTCCACATGGTAGAACGACGCCGAGACATCGAGGAGCGCAGCGTTGGCCGCCGTGCTTGCACGCACCGTGCCCGTCTGGCGAATGCCTTCGAGCTCGAAATCGACGGTCCCCGCCTTCGGATCCCGGAACACCCGAAGCCCGCCGGTATGCAGGTTACGATCGCGAGTGGCGAGGTCCGGTCGATCGCGCTCGCGGACGCCAAACCACGATCCCTCGAGCGTTGCGAACGGCAGGAGCCTGGGCACGGCAGCGATACCGCCCCAGAGCACGAGGTCCGAACTCTCGCGATCGAGCTTCACGTCGTTGCGCAATACGGCCGGCAGCGCGTCGGGCAACCGGACTTGCGGCTCCGTGTAAATGAGTGTTGCCGTGGCGCCGGCAGCAGACTTGAGGTCAACGCGCAGGCCCGAGTACCCGTTGGTCGTGTTGCGGTAGTCATCTGCCGCCACGAGACGGCGTGACCCGAGGTTCAGCACGAACCGCCCGAGCTGTGCAGTAGCAGCCGATCCCTTGCCGAAGGGAGCGCCGAAGTCCGCGCCCACGTAAGCCTGGACGAATTCAAGCGCATTGACGTCGTTGCTGCTGACTCCGCTGGTTGGCTCCTGCGGATAGGCGCGGCTGTCCCACAGCTCGCCGCCGATCCGGAACCAGTCCTTGTGGTACTCGGCAAACAAGTTCGAGCGCAGGCTGACCAGATTGAACCTGGTTTCGAGCCCGACCCGCGACTGGCCGGACAACGTCTCGAGACGCGCACGCACCGACCCGGACAACTGCAGGTTCGAGGGAGCACCGACTGCATCGTGGAGATTCCACGGCTTCGCCGCGGATTCCGCGGCGGACGCATTGCCTGCGACAGCGAACAACGCGGGCAAGCAGCAAAGGGCACTAACGAACGGCCGGGATTGGGTCATGGGACAAATCAAGGTAAGTGAGTGCAGTTGGGCCGGCGGATTCTAGCCGAAGCCCCGTTTGGCGAGACCCAAAAAGCCGCCGCGCAAGAGACTTGGGCGGCGGTCAAAGGTTGCCCGGCCAAAGCGACCTGGCGGGGGATCGATACGTGCGCGCCACGATCTACTGCGGCGTATACACCTGGTCGAACACGCCGCCATCGCCGAAGTGCTCCTTCTGCACCTTGGTCCAGCCGCCGAAGTCAGCGATGGTGGTCAGCGGGATCTTTGGATACTGGGCGGCGTACTTGGCGGCCACCTTCGCATCGCGCGGGCGATAATAATTGCGGGCAATGATTTCCTGGCCTTCTGGCGTATAGAGGTATTCAAGGTAAGCCTGGGCGACGTCCTTGGTGCCGCGCTTCAATGCGACCTTGTCCACCACGGCCACCGGCGGCTCAGCCAGCACGCTGATCGAGGGAACGACGATCTGCAGCTTGTCTGCGCCGACTTCCTTGATCGCGAGGAACGCCTCGTTCTCCCAGGCCAGCAGCACGTCACCGATGCCACGCTGCACGAACGTCGTGGTCGAGCCGCGTGCGCCCGTGTCGAGTACCGGCACGTTCCCGTACAGCTTGCGGATGAATTCCTTGGCCGTGGCGTCATTGCCGTTCGGCTGCTTCAATGCATAGCCGTAGGCCGCAAGATAATTCCAGCGCGCGCCACCCGAAGTCTTCGGATTCGGCGTGATGACCGAGATGCCCGGCTTCACGACATCGCTCCAGTCCTTGATGTTCTTCGGGTTGCCCTTGCGGACCAGGAACACGATGGTCGATGTGTACGGAGAGCTGTTGTCCGGCAGCCGGCTTTGCCAGTTCACCGGCAGCAGCTTGCCATTGGTAGCGATTCCATCGATGTCGGCCGCCAGTGCGAGCGTGACCACATCCGCCTGCAGGCCGTCGATCACGCCGCGAGCCTGGGCGCCCGAGCCGCCATGGGCCTGGTTCACCCGCACATCATCGCCGGTCTTCGCCTTCCAGTACTTGGCAAACGCCTTGTCGTAGTCGACGTACAGCTCGCGCGTCGGGTCGTAGGACACATTGAGCAGCGTGACACTCTTGGCATGGGCCGCCATCGATCCACCCAGCAGGGCACCGAGGGCCACCGCCGCGGCAGCGCCATGCAGCCAGCGATTCTTCTTCATGGACACAGGCACTCCGGTTTCGGTGATACAGGGCAGCATGGTAGTCCGACCGACGGTTATGGGTCAGTCGCATGCCGGTTACAGACAGGTAACAAAATCAAGAAATGCGCCGATGACCTGCGCCTATCCCGAATCTTCACCCACCCCATCGCGTACGTAACCGCTTTGTTACGGTGACGCGACTGCAATCTCACTCTTCGGTCCCTAGCATGCTGGTCCATCGGGCGCTGCATGCGCCGTCGTCTTCAATACAGCAGGGAACTACCAGTGAGCGCACGACCTACCTTCACGCAACACGCCGGTTACACGTTGAGTCTCGCGGCGGCGATTGCCGCGGCGCTTGTGGGGACGGTTCCGGCCCCGGTTCACGCGGCCGAAGCTGCGAAGGCGAACAATCTCGACAACGTCCTCGTCACGGCGCGTCGCCGCGAAGAGCAGTCCCAAGATGTGCCGCTTGCGATCTCGGTACTCAACTCCGCGACCATCGAGTCGACGGGTACTTTCAACGTCGGCAAGCTGACCCAGCTGCAGCCGTCGATCCAGTTCTATTCCAGCAATCCCCGCAACTCGGCGGCCACGATCCGCGGCCTCGGCGCGCCGTTCGGCCTCACGAACGACGGCATCGAGCAGGGCGTCGGCATCTACATTGATCAAGTCTATTACGCGCGCAGTGCCACTGCGACCTTCGACTTCCTCGACGTGGACCAGGTGGAAGTGCTGCGCGGACCGCAAGGCACGCTCTACGGCAAGAACACCACGGCTGGCGCCATCAACGTGACGACGCGCAAGCCGAGCTTTACGACGGAAGGTCGTGCCGAGATCAACTACGGCAACCTGGACTACGTGCAGGCCAAAGGATCCATCTCCGCGCCGTTGATCGACGACACACTGGCGTTCCGGATTGGCACGTCGTTCACCGACCGCCGTGGCACGATCTACAACGTCACGACCGGCAAGTGGGTCAACGAGCAGAACAACCTGGGCTTCAAGGGACAACTGCTGTGGAAGGCAACCGATTCGCTGGACGTTACGTTCTCCACCGACTACTCCCGCCAGAATCCGTACGGTTTCGGTACGGTGTACGTGCGGACCGGCGCGACTCAGCGCCCGCTCAATCGCCAATACGCCGCGCTCGCAGCGGCGTCCAACAACTATGCCCCGCCCAGCTTGAACGCATTCGACCGCCTTACCGACATCGATGCGACGCTGTCAGCGGAGCAGCAGTTCGGCGGCGGTTCCGTCCTCGCCGAGTGGAAGGTCGGTCCCGGCCAGTTGACGTCGGTCTCCGCCTACCGCAAGTGGGATTGGGGTCCGGCGAATGACCGCGACTTCACCGGCCTGCCTATCACGACGATCTCGCAGAACCCGTCGCAGCAGCGGCAGTGGTCGCAGGAAGTGCGATATGCGGCCGCCGGGGACAGCATCGACTATGTGGTGGGCCTGTACGGCTTCTACCAGACGATCGACACGAAGGGCGTCCAGGAGCAGGGCGCGCTGGCCAGCCGATGGCTGTTGAGTGGTGCCAACCAGAGCGTGCCATCCATCCTGAACGGCCTGCGCGCGAACAATGACATCGGTCTCAAGAACACGAGCGCAGCGGCGTTCGGCCAGTTCACGTGGCATGTGTCGGATTCGTTCCGCTTGCAACCGGGCCTGCGATTCAACTACGACAAGAAGGAAGGCAAGTACATTGCCACGGTCACCAATGCCACCAACACGGCGCTGACCGCAGCACAGCTTGGCGTGCTGGCCCCGCAGAGCTACCGGCCCAAGTTCGACGACACGAACATCTCGGGTGACTTCACGGCCTCGTACGATTTCACGCCGGATGTCCTCGGCTACGCGACGTATGCGCGTTCGTTCAAATCGGGCGGCATCAACCTGTCGGGCCTGCCGCTCGATGCGAACAACGCACCGATCACTGCCGTCGAAACCGTGAAGCCGGAGTCCGAGAACCACTATGAGGTGGGGCTCAAGACGCAGCTGCTCAATCGTACGGTCACGTTGAACCTGGCCGGCTTCTGGACGGAGATCTCGGATTACCAGGCCACGGTGACGAACAGCCAGGCCAACGTGATTCGTGGCTATCTCGCGAACGCCAGGAAGGTTCGTGTTCGCGGCCTCGAGGCCGACCTCGCAGCGCGTCCTGCTGCAGGCCTGAACCTGTACGTCAACGGCGCGCTCACGGACCACGAGTACGTCGAGTTCCCCGATGCACCGTGCCCGCCGGAGTTGGCGGGCGGCGCCACCGCGACGGCTGCCAACCCGGCGAGCGCACCGGGCACGGCAGGCGGCTTCAGCCCTGCGTTCTGCAACATCTCGGGTCAGTGGTTGCCTGGTATCTCGAAGCTGTCGTTCTCGTATGGCTTCCAGTACGAGCGGCCCACATTGCTCTTGGGCAAGTCCGGTGATGCCTACTTCGGGGCGGACGCGAGCTACCGTTCGAAGTTCTCGTCCAATCCGTCGCGTTCGCTGTACACCGATGTTGCCGGCTATGGCCTGGCCAACTTCCGTCTGGGTTTCAAGACAGACAGGGGATGGGAAGTCTACGGCTGGGTGCACAACGCATTTGACCGGCAGTTCTTCGACTACCTGACGACGCAGTCGGGCAGCACCGGCCTCGTGATTGGCCAGCCGGGCGAACCGCGCACTTACGGCCTGACGGTGAAGGCGTCGTTCTGACGCTCAGTCGGCGCTGAAACGAAAGAAGGGCCACCGCGGGGTGGCCCTTCTGCTTTTCAGGAGGGCGAGAGGGGTCGCCGTGGTCGGCCGCTCAGCGAATCGGCAGCGCAATATCGGCAAACAGCGCATCGACTTCCTGCTGGTTTGCGGCATTGGCCGCGTCGTCGATCAGCCGGCGCTTCAGGTGCGGCGCGAACAGCTGCATGAACTCATACATGTACCGACGCAGCAGGCCCCCGCGCGAGAAGCCGATCCAGGTGGTATGGAGCGGGAACAGGTGCGAGGCATCGATGGATACGAGATCCTTGTCGGTCTCCGGGTCCACGGCGACGTCGGCCAGAATGCCAACGCCAAAGCCCAGGCGAACGTAGGTCTTGATGACGTCTGCGTCACGCGCAGTCAACGCCACGTTTGCAGTCAGTCCCGCTTTCGCAAAGATCTGCGGCAGCGACGAAGACCCCGTGAAACTGAAGACGTACGTGACGATCGGGTACGCGGCGATCTGCGCCAGCGTCGGCTTCTTCACCTGCGCCAGCGGATGACCCGCGGGAACGACGATGCGCCGGTACCACTGGTAGCAGGGCAACAACACCAGGTTCGGGAACAACTCGTGCGATCCCGTGGCGATGGCAAAGTCGATGCGGTCGAGTGCCGCCATTTCGGCAATCTGTTCCGAAGTGCCCTGATGCAGGTGCAGCCGTACTTCGGGATACCGGGCGCGGAACTGCTGGATAACCGAGGGCAGCACATATCGGGCTTGCGTGTGCGTGGTGCCGATGGAGAGCGTGCCGCGGTGCTCGTCCTTGAGGTCGTCAGAGATGCCCTTGATGTTCTGCACCTCGCGCAGGATCTTGACGGCGCGGTCGATGACCTGCTGGCCGGCCGGCGTGATCTTCGTGAGTGTGCGGCCGCTGCGGACAAAAATGCGAAAGCCGAGCTCATCCTCGAGCAGCTTCAGCTGCTTGCTGACGGCCGGCTGGGAGGTATGCAGCTTTTCGGCGGCCGCCGTGATATTCAGGCCGCTCTGGGCGACGGCAGCCAAGTACCGGAGTTGCTGGAGCTTCATATAGGTGTGTTCAAACTTCTCTGGCTACAATAGCCGAAAGCTCACCTGACGGCACCCATGAAGCCCATTTCGGTATCAGTCCTGCTCCTGGCCGCCAGCGCCGCCCTGCTAGGGGGCTGCGACAAGCCTGGCCCGAACCCCACCGAAGTGGCGGCCGGCCGGCAGCAGGAGGGCGACTCATTCAATGCGTTTCTGGCGAAGGCCTGGGAGGCCCGCCTGGCAGAGAGCCCTGAGCTCAGGTCCCGGCTTGGCCAGCGTGCCGACGACAACAAGTGGGATGACGTGTCGGTGGAAGCGCTTGACAAGCGCCAGTTCCGCATCCGCACCGAGCTCGCAAACATGCTGATGCTCGACTACACCAAGCTCGATGCCGATCAGCGCGAGAGTTACGAGCTGTTCGAGAACGAGGCTGAGCGCCGCATCGAACTGCATCGCTGGCGCTTGTACCCGTTCCTCATCAACCCATACGACGGCCTGCATCTCGAGGTCCCCGCATTCCTCGTCAACGTGCACGTGATCAGGAACGATGCCGATGCGGAGGCCTACGTAGCGCGGCTCAGGGGCATTCAACCGTTGTTCCAGCAGGTGGAGGCGAGGCTGGCTGCGAGCGAGGCAGCCGGGATCATCCCGCCGAAATTCGTCTTCCCGCAGGTTGCGTCCGACATTCGCGATCTGCTGCAGGGCAGGCCATTCGATCGATCAACGTTCGACAGCCTTCTGCTCGAGGATTTCAGGGGCAAAGTCGCTGCCATTGATCTGCCTCAAGCGCGGCGGATCGCGCTGATCGAGTCGGCCACCGCCGCACTCGTCGAATCAGTCAAACCGGCCTACGACTCGCTGTCGCGAAAGCTCAAGCAGATGGAGAAGAAGGCAACGGACGACGTCGGGGTCTCGAAGCTGCCGAGCGGTGAGGGTTACTACCGCGCGATGCTGCGCTTCTACACGACATCGGACCTCTCGCCAGGCGAAATGCACGAGATGGGCCTCGCCGAGGTTGCGCGGCTGCAGGGCGAGATTCTGGCCTTGAGCGAGAGGCTCGACACCACCGGGTCCTTGCCGCACCTGTTCAAGGCCATGAACAGTGGGCCCGACTCCCATTATCCGGACACGGAGGCAGGGCGCGCCGCCTACCTCAAGGAGGCGGCCGAACGCCTTGAAGCGGTACAGCCACGTCTCGGCAAGCTTTTCAGTGCGACACCTGACGAACCCCTCGTCGTCAAGCAAGTGGAATCGTTGCAGGAGCGATCAGCCGGCAAGGCGTTCTACGCGAGTGCGACTGTCGACAGCTCGCGGCCCGCAACGTACTACGTGAACCTCGCCCGTATGGCGGACCTGCCGAAGTACGAACTTGAGTCTCAGGCGTACCACGAAGGGTGGCCTGGCCAGCATCTTGAGCGATCAAGGACTCGTTCGCTCAAGTTGCTCCCGGCGTTCCGGCAGTCCTTCCCTGCCCCTGCATTCACGGAGGGCTGGGGACTTTACGCGGCACGACTCGCCAAGGAAGTGGGCGGCTACGATACTGCAGCAGCCGAGTACGGCAGACTCGTCATGGAGTTGAATCGTGCTGCAGGCCTTGTCGTCGATACCGGCATGCATACGCGAAAGTGGACGCGGCAGCAGGCCATCCAGTACTGCCTCGACAACACGCCCATGGCGCGTGATTTGGCGGCAGAGGCGGTCGAGCAGATCAGCGTGTCACCAGGCCAGATCGCGGCCCATACAGTGGGATTGTTGCGAATCCTGGAGCTTCGCCAGCGTGCGGCGAGTGAACTCGGCGACCGGTTCGACATCCGTGAATTTCACGACGCGGTGCTGGCCAACGGACCCGTCCCGCTGAATGCTCTGACTCGTGAGGTCGATACTTACATCAAGCTCAAGCGCGCACCCGGAAAAACGGGTCCCTAGCGCCACATCGTTGCGAAGGCCATGAAGGCCGTCATGCAGAGCAGGAAGACACCGAATCCACGACGCAAGCTGGTTGCCGGTACGCGTGTCGCGAGCCACTGGCCTCCTGCGCTGGCGAGTACGCCAATCGCGATGAAGAGACCGATGGTCCGCCAGTCCACCGCCTGACCCGCCAGATCCAGCAAGTGCAGGTGCTTGGCGAATCCGATGGCGGAACTGAGTGCGATCACGACGAGGCTGGTTCCGGTTGCGAGGCGCAATGAAAGGCCGCCCAGCAGCATCAGTGACGGTACGGAGAGAAAGCCGCCGCCGACACCAACCAGACCACTGAGAATGCCGACGACCAGCCCAGCGCCACTCAGGCAGAAGGGACGACACAGGCGCGGCTGCACTTCCTTCGGACTCAGCATGCGATAGGCGGCAGGCAACAGCAGCGCAGCGAAGATGAGCATCTGCACACTGCCGGAAAGCCACTGCGAGGCCCACGCGCCGACGAACGCGCCCGCCATCGACGGCAATCCGAACCAGGTCACGCTGCGCCAGTGCACCTGCTTCAGGACTGTGCTGGAAGCGGCGCCTACTGCTGCGATGACGGCGACGATCGCGAGCGACTCCGCAATCGCACTCTTTTCAGGGTGCCCTATGAGGAACACCAGAATCGGCACAGTCAGGATGGAGCCGCCCGACCCGAGCAAGCCGAGGCTCGCACCGACGAGCACCGCGCCCAGCAAAGGGGCGAGCAGGGCAATCATGTGTCCCGCCTGTCGCCTTGCGTCAAGATCGGTCTACTTTGCACAGAAGATGTCCTGCAACACGCCAAGCACCCGGCGCACATCCCCGTCAGGGACCGAATACGTGATGGTCTGCGCCTGACGCTCGGCCGTGACCATGCCACCTGCGCGCAACACGGCAAGGTGTTGCGACAACGCGGACTGGCTGAGGTCCACCTCCTCATTCAATTCGCTGACCGACAGCGGCTTGTCCAGCAGCGCACACAGGATGCACAGGCGCTGTTCGTTGGCGAGCGCCTTCAGGAACGCCGACGCCTCGGCGGCATGCGCCAGGATTTCACCGGGTGCGAGCGCCGTCTTGCCGACGACCCGGGTTTTCGCCCCGGAACGGGCCTGTTTCAGGCGGGTGCTGGTGCTCATGGGCTCATGATATCAGTATTGACTAAATTAGTAAACGCTAATATACCGTGATCCATCGGGGCGGGGCCTCGGCACCGGCGATGGGCTTTTAGAATGTCACTCTTGCACAACACATGTCCGGACGGTAGCGGGTCGATTCGCCAGGAAGCAGCGTTGCCGGTATCCGGTCTCCCGCTGCCCGCTAGGTCGTTACGTAGTGTTCCCGGACTCGCTCGTGACCGGATAGCGAGCATTATGCCGCGCCTGCTTGATGTTCCGCGCCAAGTACCGCCGACACGGTTGCCTGCCCGAACTGTCGCGCACCCTTCTTCCATCCTTTGTTGCGGAGATTTCACATGAGCATCGACCGTTTCGTCCTCGCGTTTGCCGGCACCGTGGTCCTGGTGAGCCTGGGTCTCGGACTCTATGTCAGTGCCAACTGGTTCTGGCTGACGGCGTTCGTCGGCGCCAACCTGCTGCAGTCCTCGTTCACCGGCTTCTGTCCGCTGGCGATCATCCTGAAGAAAGCGGGCGTCAAGGCCGGCGCGGCATTCTGATCCCGTAGAGGTTCATGACCATGGTTCCATGTCGCCATCTCGCTCCGCTGCTGTTCCTGTGTGGAACGGTCAGTGCCAGCGGCTACGCCGCCGAACCGCTGCCGACGCTCACCATCCAGCGCGAAAGCGCACCGCTCGAACGACGCGTTGATGGAACCATCGAGGCGGTGAATCAGGGAACAGTCTCCGCACAGACGTCGGGTCGGGTGCTCGAAGTGCTCTACGACGTGAATGACTTCGTACCCGCCGGTGCGGTGATCGTGCGCTTGAAGAATACCGAACAACGGGCCGGACTGGATCAGGCCCAGGCTGCCCTGACGGAAGCAACGGCACGTGAGGCTGAAGCCCGCACGCGGTTTGATCGTATCGCGGGTCTGCTCGCGGATCGCGCCGTCTCCCGCCAGCAATACGACCAGGCGCTGGCCGACCGCGATGCCGCCGCCGCTCGGCTGGCCGCCGCACGCGCCGGGTTGAGTGCTGCGCGCGAGGGCGTCAGCTATACCGAAGTCCGCTCGCCGTATGCTGGTGTCGTCACGCGCCGACTGGTGCAGGCCGGCGAATCGGTACAGCCAGGCACTCCCCTGATGAGTGGACTGTCGCTGCAGTACCTGCGCGTCAATGTCGACTTGCCCCAGAGCCTTGTCGAGAATGTTCGCGTGATCCGCAAGGCAGCGATCTATGTCAACGGTCGACGCATTGATGCAACGAAGCTCACCTTGTCGCCGCAGGCCTCTCCGGAGACCAACACCTTCCGCGTCCGGGTGGACCTGCCAGAAAACGCCGCCGACCTGTATCCCGGCATGTTCGTGAAAGTGGCATTCGTCGTCGGCGAGTCCGAGCGCTTGCTGATTCCGGTCAAGACACTCGTCGAGCGCAGTGAAGTGACTGCCGTGTACGTCCAGGGAGCCGAGGGCCATATCGCCCTCAGGCAGGTCCGTGTCGGGCATCGCTTTGACGACAGGGTTGAAGTCCTCGCGGGGCTTGACCCTTCCGAGGTGCTGATCACCGATCCCCTCCTTGCGCTCGAGCAGCTGCGCACCGGCGCTGCCAAAAAGGATTGACGATGGACTCCCCGAGACTCGGGCTGAGCGGCCGCATCGCAAAGCTGTTCCTGCGCAGCGAACTTACGCCGCTGCTTGCGCTGGCCGCGATGCTGCTCGGCGTGTTCGCCGTCCTCGTGACGCCACGCGAGGAAGAACCGCAGATCGATGTCACGATGGCGAACATCATCGTCCCGTTCCCGGGAGCCAGCGCGGAGCAGGTCGAGAGCCTGGTGTCGTCGCCGATGGAGCAGGTGCTGGGAGAGATCGATGGCGTCAAGCACGTGTACTCGGTATCGCGACCCGGCGCTGCGATCCTCACGGTCCAGTTCGATGTGGGCGAGCCCCGCAACGAAGCCATTGTCCGGCTCTACAACGCGGTGTATTCGAATCGGGACTGGCGCCCGCAAGGACTCGGCGTGCTGGAGCCGATCATCAAGCCGAAGGGCATTGATGACGTGCCGGTGCTCTCGCTGACGCTCTGGACGCAGGATGCCGACCGTGGAGCCTATGAGCTGCGCCAGGTCGCCCACGCGATCGAAGCCGAGATCAAGCGGGTCCCGGGCACGCGCAACGTCTACACCCTCGGCGGACCGGACGACACTGTCCATGTCTCACTCGACCCGCAGCGACTGGCCGGCCATGGCCTGACTGCGCTCGGTCTGATCGAGTCGTTGAAGGCAGCGAATGTCGTCCTGCAAGCGGGCGAGGTCGTGGGCGACGCTGGCGTGATTCCCGTGCAAGCCGGAGCGTTCCTGGCCCACCGCGATGACGTAGCCGAAGTGGTCGTCGGCATGCAGGAGGGACGTCCTGTCTATCTCGAGGATGTCGCTGAGGTGAAAGCTGGTCCGGACCAGCCGGAACAGTATGTGAAGTTCGGTGCGGGCCCTGCTGCCGCCACACGAGGCATCTCGCTTTCCGGGGATGCGCCCGCTGTCACGATCGCCGTATCCAAGCAGCCAGGCCGCAACGCCATCGAAGTAACCGACCAGGTCATCGAGCGGGTCGAAGCCATCAAGGGCACCTTCATCCCGGAAGGCATCGAAACGACCGTCACGCGCAACTACGGCGAGACCGCCAATGACAAGGCGAAGAAGCTGATCCAGAAGCTGATGTTCGCCACCGTGTCCGTGATTGTGCTGGTCATCGTCGCAGTGGGCTGGCGGGAGGCCGTGGTAGTCGGTGCCGCGGTAATCGTCACGCTGGCGGCAACGCTCTTCGCGTCGTGGGCCTGGGGCTTCACGATCAACCGTGTCTCCTTGTTCGCGCTGATTTTCTCCATCGGCATTCTCGTGGACGATGCCATCGTCGTCGTCGAGAACATCCATCGGCACATGCTCATGGGCGGTGGCGCTCCTGACGAGATCGTACCGAAGGCAGTCGATGAAGTCGGCGGCCCCACCATTCTCGCAACGTTCACCGTCATCGCGGCGTTGCTGCCCATGGCGTTCGTCAGCGGATTGATGGGGCCTTACATGGCGCCCATCCCGATCAACGCCAGCATGGGAATGATCATCTCGCTCGCGATTGCCCTGGTGTTCACGCCGTGGTTGTCGCGTCGCCTGCTCGGCAATCTGCAGGCTACGCACGCAGCGCACGACTTGGGGCCGTCAAAAATAGATGCGCTGGCTGAGAGTATTCTGGGTCGGTTCCTGCGGGGGACGGACAGCCGCAAGCGTCGTCACCGTCTCTATGCGGGCACGGCCATCTCGATCCTCGTGGCGGTCTCGCTGGTCGGCCTGCAGTGGGTCGTCATGAAGATGCTGCCGTTCGATAACAAGTCGGAGTTCCAGATCGTCGTCGACCTGCCAGAGGGAACGGCGCTCGAAACCACGACCCGTGTGCTGGATGAACTGGCCGGTTCCGTTGCAACGCTCCCGGAGGTGACGGACTACCAGATCTATGCCGGCACGGCTGCGCCGATCAACTTCAATGGACTGGTGCGTCAGTACTACCTGCGCGCAGGTCCGAACGTCGGCGACATCCAGGTGAACCTGACCGACAAGCACCAGCGCGACCGCAAGAGTCACGAAATCGCACTCGCTGCGCGCCCGGCGCTGACCGCGATCGGCGGGCGCTATGGCGCAACGGTGCAACTCGTGGAAGTCCCTCCCGGTCCGCCTGTCCAGGCGCCAATCGTGGCCGAGATCTACGGACCTTTCTACGCGGCGATGCGCTCGACCGCATTGCAGGTGCGGGATGTGTTCATGGCAACGCCCGACATTGTTGATGTCGATTCCAGCATCGAAAAGCCTTCGACCCGCTATGTAGTCAGTGTCGATCGTGGCAAGGCTGCGCTGCTTGGGGTCAGCCAGCAGGCGGTCGCGCAGACGCTGGCAATGGCGCTGTCCGGGCAGGATGCGACCTACCTGCATGCAGGTCGCGAACGCTATCCGGTGCCGGTCCGGCTCGAGTTGCCGGTGGCAGAGAAGAGCGAGATCGAAGCCGTGCTGGCGCTCGAGGTGCCGTCATCGGGCGGGAAGGGCATTCCGCTCTCCGAAGTTGTCACCGTCACCGAATCGACCTGGGACGGCGCGATTTACCACAAGGATCTGCTGCCGGTGGCGTACGTCACGGGGGACATGGCCGGGGACATCGACAGTCCGCTCTACGGCATGTTTGGCATCATCGGCAAGCTGCGGGATGCCTACCCCGCGATCGAGCAACGCTTCATTTCCCAGCCGGCCAACCCCGAGGGCTTCTCGATCAAGTGGGACGGTGAGTGGCAGATCACCTACGAGACCTTCCGCGACATGGGGCTCGCGTACTCGGTGGGGCTGATCCTCATCTACCTGCTCGTGGTCGCGCAGTTCAAGTCGTACGCCGTGCCGCTTGTCATCATGGCGCCAATTCCGCTGACCATCATCGGCGTGATGCCGGGACATGCGCTCCTCGGCGCCCAGTTCACCGCGACTTCCATGATCGGCATGATCGCGCTGGCCGGCATCATCGTGCGCAATTCCATCCTGCTGGTCGACTTCATCAATCTCGAGGTGGCGGCAGGTCGTGATCTCGTCGACGCCGTCATCCGCGCCGCTGCGGTGCGCGCCAAGCCCATTGTCCTGACCGGGCTGGCTGCGATGATCGGCGCCTTCTTCATCATTGATGACCCGATCTTCAACGGACTCGCGGTGTCATTGATCTTCGGCATTCTCGTGTCCACCGCACTCACGCTCGTGCTCATACCTCTCCTGTACTGCAGCTATCTGCGCAGGGTCGGCACGGCTTCTCAAGGGGTCTAGTCCATGGCACGCATCGTCATTCTGGGAGCTGGGATCGGCGGCGTGCCGAGCGCCTACGAGCTGCGCAAGCTGCTCGGAAAGGAACACCGCATCACGCTTGTGGGCACCAGTCCCTATTTCGAGTTCACTCCCTCCAATCCCTGGGTGGCCGTGGGCTGGAGAACGCGTGAGGAAACCCGTGTCGATCTCGCGGAACCGTTGGCAATGAAGGACATTGAGTGGGTTCCGCAAAAAGCGATCGCCATCGATGCGGAAGGATCGACCGTCACTGTTGCCGATGGCACCGTGCACAAGTACGACTATCTCGTGATCGCAACGGGTCCCCGCCTGGCCTTCGAAGAGGTTCCGGGTCTCGGACCCGATGGCTTCACGCAGTCGATCTGCACCCAGGACCACGCGGCGTCAGCCTGGGCCGGCTACCAGGAGTTCCTGAAGAACCCCGGGCCCATCGTCATCGGGGCCGCACCGATGGCCAGCTGTTTCGGCCCCGCTTATGAGTTCGCGATGATCATCGATGCCGATCTGCGCAAGCGCAAGCTTCGCGACCGCGTGCCCATGACCTACGTCACCAGTGAGCCCTATATCGGCCATCTGGGCCTCGGCGGCGTCGGCGACAGCAAGGGACTGATGGAAAGCAAAATGCGCCAGCGGCACATCAAGTGGATCACGAATGCAAAGGTCACCTCCGTTGAAGCCGGCAAGGTCAATGTGATCGAGCTCGGTGAGGATGGGACCGTCAAGAAGGAGCATCAGCTGCCTTTCGCGTACAGCATGATCCTGCCGGCCTTCAAGGGCGTCGACGTAGTGGCAGCCGTGCCCGGGCTGTGCAATCCCCGTGGCTTCGTGCTGATCGATGCCCACCAGCGCAACCCGAAGTACAAGAACATCTTCTCCGCAGGCGTGTGTGTGGCGATTCCGCCGGTCGAGCCGACTCCAGTCCCGACGGGCGCACCCAAGACCGGCTACATGATCGAATCGATGGCGACGGCGCTGGCCCACAACCTTGCGGCCGAGATCGCAGGCAAGCCTCCGGAATCGCGGGCGACCTGGAATGCCATCTGTCTCGCGGACTTCGGAGATACCGGTGCAGCCTTCGTGGCGCTGCCGCAGATCCCGCCGCGCAACGTCACCTGGGCGAAGGAGGGCAAATGGGTGCATCTGGCGAAGATCGCTTTCGAGAAGTACTTCCTGCGCAAGATCCGTACCGGCGAAACGATTCCGGTCTATGAGAAGTACGTCCTCAAGGCCCTCGGCATCGAGCTGCTCAAGTGAGCAGCCGCTTCCCTCCATGGCGCGTTGCGACGCTGCCGCTCGCGGCCAGTGCGATGCTGTTCTCCCTCTCTGCGGGAGCGGAAACACTGGAAGAAGCCTGGACGCTGGCTCAGCGGAACGATCCCGGTCTCGCGGCCGCGCAAAGTGATGCCGAAGCCGCGCGGCTCAGCGTGCAAGCAGCCAAGGGAGAGCGTTGGCCGACGTTGATGGCGAGCGGCGCGTTCACGCAGATGCAGGATGCCCCGGCATTCAGCTTCGGGACCACCGCGCTGCCCTTCCAGCTGCCCGAAATCTTCAGCCACGACAACTTTGTCACGGCGGGCGTCAGTGTCGATGTACCGCTGTACACCGGTGGCCGCATCACCAGCCAGATTGCCGCAGCGGAAGCCGGCGGGGCGGCACGATCCGCTGACGCCGAGCGCGCGCAGTCGGACTTGCGGTTCGCCGTGGCAGAGAGCTACGTGGCCGTCCAGCGCGCGGAGCGGGCTTTGGCGATTGCTCAAAGCAATGTAGATAGCCTCACTCGCTACGTTGCGGACGTCGATGCCATGTTCACTCGCGAGGTCGTGCCGCGCAACGACCTGCTCTCGGCGCAGGTAGCGCGGGCCAATGCGGAGCAAGGCCGGCTGCAGGCGGCGAACGCATTGGAAATGGCAAAAGCGTTCTACAACCGCCGGATTGGTCTACCACTCGACCGCGATTTCACGCTGTCTCCGGTTGTGGCCCCGGCCGCCGCCGACATCGGCAGCGCGCCGGTTGCTGCGCTTGAGCGGGAAGCCCTGCAGAATCGGCGTGAGATCGCGGCGCTCGATGCCCAGGGACAGGCTTTCGGCCATGCAGCCCAAGCAGAACGTTCGAGACTCGCGCCACAGATCAGCCTGAGTGGCGGCTATCAGTACCTGGAGAACCAGGCGCTGGATCGGGATACGTTTGCAATGGCCGGTGTCGGCTTGAAGTGGGCGCTGTTCGACGGCGGCCAGGTCCGCAACCGCAGCGCCAGCCTGCGCCAGACGCAGCGGGCAACGGAGCACCGCCTGGTCGATCTGCGGTCGATGATTGCACTGGAAGTGCGGCAGGCATGGTTCACGTTGCAGGAGGCCCGGGCTCGCACCGAGGTTGCTCGAGGGGCCGTCGAGCAGGCAGAGGAGAACCTGCGCATTGCCAACCAGCAGTACGCGGCTGGCCTCGTCAACAGCACCCGCGTTCTGGAGGCAGAGGCATTGCGTGTCCAGAGCCTCGGCAATCGGGAGAATGCAGCGCTTGATGCGAGCCTTGCGCAGCTGCGTCTGGCCAGGACGGTCGGCAGGCTGTAACGGGACGCTTGGGGGTTGAAATCGTCGACCTTGATGCCTAAACAGGACTCATGGAACCAAACGCGCCTTCCTTGCACATCGTCTGTCCCGCGTGCACCGCGGTCAACCGCGTCCCCGAGAGTCGGCTCGCCGATGCTCCCCATTGCGCCAAGTGCAAGCAGCCGCTGTTCCAGGGAAAGCCCGCGTCGCTCGATGCGGCAACGTTCGACCGGCAACTGACGCGCAGCGAGATCCCGCTGATCGTCGACTTCTGGGCGGAGTGGTGTGGCCCCTGCAAGATGATGGCGCCGGTGTTCGCCGACGCAGCACGCAGGCTTGAGCCTCGTGTCCGGCTGGCAAAGGTCGATACCGAGGCGGAGCCGGGCATCGCCGGACGCTATGCAATTCGCAGCATTCCAACATTGATTGCCTTCCGCGGCGGTCGCGAGATCGGCAGGCAATCGGGTGCGATGCCGCCTGAGGCATTGCTGAGTTGGTGCCGGCAGGTTACTGGCATCAAGTAGGGGATAGGGGATAGGGGATAGCAAAACGGGAGATCCCGATGGACACCGTCTTCGGGAAAGTAAAGACTCTTCGCTATCCCCTATCCCCTATCCCCTATCCCCTACTTCCCATGAGACATCGAGAACTCCACCGCGCATCGCGCATCGGCTGGTTGCGTGCAGCCGTTCTGGGGGCCAACGATGGCCTGATTTCAACGGCGAGCCTCGTGGTCGGCGTTGCCGCGTCGGCGGCCTCGCGCAACGAGGTGCTGGTGGCGGGCGTCGCCGGACTGGTCGCCGGTGCGCTGTCCATGGCTGCCGGCGAGTACGTCTCCGTGAGCTCGCAGTCCGATACGGAGCAAGCCGACCTCGCGCGCGAGAGCAAGGAGCTGGCCACCGATCCGGAGTCGGAGCGCGCTGAGCTTGCCAGCATCTACGTGGGCCGTGGTGTCGAGCCCACGCTGGCCGATCAAGTAGCGACGCAGATGATGGCCAAGGATGCGCTCGGCGCCCACGCACGTGATGAGCTCGGCATGTCCGAGATCACGATGGCAAAGCCGCTGCAGGCCGCGTGGGCCTCCGCCGCCACATTTTCGTCAGGCGCCATCATGCCGTTGATCGCCGTGACGCTGTTGCCGGACAGCTTCCTGCTGCCGGGGATCGGGATTGTCGTGTTGATCCTGCTAACCGTGCTGGGCGCACTTGCCGCGCGGACGGGCGGTGCCCCGATGGGCAAAGGCATTCTGCGCGTGACGTTCTGGGGCCTGGTCGCCATGGTTGTGACGGCAGGTGTCGGGCGGCTGTTCGGAGCGGTAGTGTGAGGCGTCTCCACGCTGCTGCGGTGGTCGCGGGCCTCTCGTTCATGGTGGCCTGTGCCACGGCGGTGCCGTATGCGTCCCCTGACGCCGCGGCTTCGGGCGAAGTGAACGCGGGTCAGCGAGTGGACTGGAATCAGGCGATCGCGCTGTTGCGGTCAGGCCGCGTGTTGGCCGTGACCCAGCTGCACGACCTCAGCGTGACCTTGACGACAGACGACGGCAAACACTACGCAACGAAGGAGCCGACGATCGACGCCATCCTGTCGGCGATCATGCTGAATGCCCCTAACGCACAGTCGATCGTCGTCGCGACCGAGTAGCGATTGCTGCAGCTATTGCAGCGCCTTGACCGGATTGGTCAGCGTGCCGATGCCCTCGTAGGTGCAGACTGAGACGTCGCCGTCCTTGAAGAAGATCGGTGGCTTACGCGCATTGCCGACGCCGCCCGGTGTGCCGGTGGCGATCACGTCTCCGATCTGCAGCGTCATGATGTTCGACGCGTAGACGATCTGCTCGAACACGGTGTGGATCATCAGCGAGGAGTTGTCTTCCTGCAGTACCTGGCCGTTCAGCGAGAAGCGGATCGTGAGGTTCTGCGGATTCGGCACAAATTCCTTCGGCACGATGAACGGGCCCATCGGCGCGAAGGTGTCGTGCGACTTGCCCATCATCCAGTCCGAACCGTAACGCGTATCACCGCGCCCTTCGCGGTCGGACACATCGTTCTCGAGCGTATAGCCGAAGATGTAGTTGGCGGCCTGAGCCAGCGGCACGCGGCTCGCAGTTTTGCCGACGACGACGCCCATCTCGCATTCCCAGTCCACCATCTTGCGGCCCGGCGGCAGCAGGATGGTTTCGCCCTCAGAGATGATCGCTGACGGTGCCTTCAGGAACATGTACGGATTCCAGCGCTTGTCGTCCGGCGCGCGCTCCCAGATGGCGGTCGCGCTCTTCGTGCCGGGAGGAGGAGCGCCCGGCCCGTTGTTCAAGGGCACGCCCATGTCGCGCACGCCGCGCATTTCGGTGTCGTGATCGCGGTAATTGACGGCCACGTTCAGCAGCTTCCCGGGATACATGATCGGCGGACGTACGCGCACCTCCTTCAATTGATACACGTACGGCAGGCGCTGCGTCGGTGGCGTCGAGTTGACCAGGGCAACGACTTGCAGGATGCGTTCACGGACGCCGGCGTCGTAGCGGGTGATCAGATCCTTCATGTCCGTGGGCGCGACGATCGACGAGGCGGGCGTGCGGATGGCGGTGTGAGCTGCGGCGAAATCGACGACCACCGAGTCCTTGAGCACGAGCCCGACGAACGTCTTCCCTTGGGTTTCGAACGTGCCGAGCTTGAAGGCGGGCTGGATGGGCGCGGGGGCAGCCGCTTGCACGGCAACAGCCGAACCGAGTCCGATGCTGCCGATGAGAAGCACGCGTCCCGCAAGACGTGCGAGAGAGCGCAGGGGGGTGTTTGTCATGGCAGAATCCCGTGGATGCAGTGGCGTGTAAAGTAATCTGGATTTGCATGGAAAGCCACGGTCAGCACACGGCGCGGTCGCCGCGGCCAGGCCGAACGTCTTGTTTCCCAAGGAGACCCTCGATGATCCTGCGCAGAAGTCTAGTGACCATTGCCCTGTTGTTGTCTTGCCAGGGTGTCAACGCGGCGACGCTCACCGTCCTCGGCACTGGCGCAGTCGAACCTGGCATTCGATCTGCCGCCGAGGCGTTCCAGAAGGCGACGGGCCACGACGTCCGCATCACTATCCAGACGGCACCCGAGGTAAAACAACGCCTTGAGGCGCGAGAAGTATGGGATCTCGCGATCGCAACCCCTGCCACCATCGAGGAGCAGACGAAGGCTGGGTTGCTGATCGGCGGCGCCGTTACACTCGGACGCGTCGGTGTGGGCATGGCAGTGCGTCAGGGCGCAACTCAGCCGGCTATCGCCACCGTTGAGGCGATAAAGCGCGCCGTGCTGGCCGCAGACGCCGTGGTCTTGAGTCGTGGGACGACCGGTGTGTATTCGGAAGGGTTGTTGAAGAAACTCGGACTTCTCGACCAGATCGGGGGGCGATTGGTCCGTGAGGACCGAGGTTCCGAGGCCATGCACCGCTTGGCGCAGGGCAAGGGCAACGAACTCGCTTTTGGCGCACTGACCGAGATTGCGTCGGCCCGCGACGAGGGGGTTGTGCTGGTCGGGGAGCTGCCTGCTGAGCTGCAGAATTACACGACGTATACCATTGCCCAGATGCGGCAGGCCCCCGCCCCCGATGTTGCTGCAGCTTTCCTCAAGTACTTGAATTCCCCCGCTGCAAAGGCCCTGTTCCGGGCCCGTGGCATTGCAGAATAGGCGGGTTCGGAACCCCTCGCGGAATCCGGCGAGGTCCCCCAGTGCGCATATTTAAGTAAGGCTCTCCTCCGTGGCGGCGAAACCGCCGCAAGCGCTGCCGATGCCCCGGCAGGAGGCGCTCGTCCACGTTCGCGCATCAAAATTGAGCAAGAACAGAGACTCATGCACTTTTTCTAGGCGGGCAAACACTGGCATTCTTCAAGCCAGACGTTACGGCATGTCGCTTGCGCCCTGTTCTTCGCGGAGCAGTTCGCTTATTCGAGTGGCTGGCAGTGCGCCGTTCGTACACCCGAATCACACTGAAACGAGGCATTTCATGGATACCCTGACCCAGCGCACCGGTGCCAACCGGTTGGCCGCAGCGATTTCTGCCGTGCTCGCCGCAGTCTCAGTGCAGGCGGCACAACCGGCGAACGAAATCGCCGAGATCACCGTCACGGCGACGCGTCGCGCGGAGGACATCCAGGACATCCCCCTCAATATCGCCGCCATCAGCGGCGCGCAGCTGAAGCAGCAAGGCATCACCGACCTCGCGAACCTGGGGCGTGCGGTCCCTGGCCTGTATGTCATCGACCAGGGCAAGCGCACGTCGAACCAGATCATCGTCCGCGGCCTCAACGTCAGCAACGTCGGTGCACAGGACAGTGCAGGCAACGGCAGCGGCGATATCGTGGCCACCTATGTCGGCGAGATTCCGCTCTACATCGACCTTGGCCTCGAAGACATGCAGCGCGTCGAAGTGCTGCTCGGGCCGCAGGGCACGCTCTATGGTTCAGGCACCATGGGCGGCGTGATCCGCTACATCCCGAACCGGCCGCAGCTCGACGCCACGGCACTCACGCTGCGTGGCAGCGGCTATAGCCTCTCGCAGAGTGATGAATGGGGCAAGCAAGGGGGATTCACTGTGAATCTTCCCTTCGGCGACATCTTTGCGTTCCGCGCGTCACTCGACTACACGGACGATCCCGGTTTCATCGACCAACCTTTTCTGGTGAAGCAGGCAGGATTGTCCGATCCCGAGCCCAACTTCGCGAGTCCGTCGGCCGTGGCGGCGAACCTGTTCCGCAAGAACGACACGAATTCCACCGAGACGATGTCCGGCCGCGTGGCATTCCGTGCCCAGCCGATGCCCGGCGTCGACGTCAATTTCACTCACTATTTCCAGGCCATGGATGCGGGCGGCCGAAACGGAAACTCGGTCGCCGCATTCGGTACCGGCCGCTACGAGTCCGCAAGCCGTTACCTCGAGCCCAACAAGCGCATCAATCGCCTCACCGCGCTCGAGATCACGGCTGACCTTGGCTTCGCGGAACTGACCTCCGCCACCGCCAAATCGCGCTACAAGGACATCGGCGGCCGCGACCAGACCGACCTGCTGATCACGCTCGAATACAGCTACGAAGCGTTCCCGACCTTCTCCGCCTTCACGCGTGACCTGGCCAGCGAGGAGACCTTCAACCAGGAGTTGCGGCTGGTCTCGAAATCCGACGGTCCGCTGAACTGGATCGGCGGCCTGTTCTACAACAAGCTGCACGGCGACCGCATCAGCATCGAATTCACGCCGCAATACGACGAGTACCTTGCCGCCTTCTCGGGTCGTACGGGCCGTCCGGACGATATCGAGTACATTTCTCCGGCATCCGAAGACCTCACCGAGAAGGCCGTGTATGGCGAAATCAGCTACGACTTCACGGAGAAGTGGCAGGTCACGGCAGGCGCCCGCCTGTACAAGTACGATTACGCCGCCGAGAGCGGTGCCGCCTTCCCGATGCTCTACACGGCCTTGGGCTTGGCGGGACCTGACGACATCAACGTCGATTTGAATCCGAGCGGGCAAAAGGATAGCGGTGCGCTTTACAAGCTCAATACGCGCTACCAGTTCACCGACGACCTGATGGGCTACCTGACGTTCAGCCAGGGCTATCGCATCGGCAGCAGCAACGGGCTCGATCTGTGCGAGAGCGGGTCGACTACCCAGACGGTTTGCGCGGGCGCCGGCGAGTTCGAGTACTTTCCGGACAAGACCAACAACTACGAACTCGGTATCCGCAGCCGGTGGCTGAACAACACGCTGACGCTGAACGGTTCCGTGTTCTTCATCGACTGGGTCGATCCGCAGCTGTCGAGCGCGACACTCGTAGGATCCGCGGCGATCACGAAGAACGGCAAAGGCGCGGAGTCCAAGGGCATCGAAGTGTCCGCCAACGCGAAGCTGACGGACCGGCTCACCATGAGCGGCAGCTATGCCTACACGAAGGCCGAGTTGTCGGCGGATGCCCCGTCGCTGCTGCTCGGCAGCGGACCTCCCGGCTTCTTCACTGGCACGTTCACGAACGGCCGGGCTGGCGATCGCCTCCCGGGCTCGCCGGAAAGTCAGGCGACGTTCCAGGCCAATTACCTGATGCCGCTCGGCTCGGACTGGACGCTGGACTTCGACTACGGCCTCGCCATGGTCGGCAACATCATCACGAAGGTCGGCCTGCGCGAGAGCGGCGAGACGCTGCCCGGATACAGCATCCATCATGCCGCGGCCACGCTGCACAGCGGATCATGGAGCCTCAGCCTGTACTCCAGGAACCTCCTCAACAAGTACGCGGTGACGGGGGTGCGCTCCAACCGGAACTTCATCCAGACGGTTACGGACGAGAACGGCGATCCGGTCCGGGTGCGCAGCTACATGGAAGACGTGTTGCGCCCACGCGAGATCGGGCTGCGTTTCACGTACGACTTCAAGCTCTGATGCAGGTGCCTTCGGCTATCATCCGGGGGGAATGAACGAATCCGCAGAACATGACGAGCTGGTGACGTGGCTGCGGGAGGCGGAGCGGGCCCTCAATCGCCGCGAGTACCGCCTTGCACACGAGCTCTGCCTGAAGATGTTGACGCGTCGGCCGGATTCGGCCGACGCGTTTTTTCTGCTCGCGATGCTCGCGGCCGCCCACGACAACTTTCCGAAGGCGGTGGAGCTGGTCGAGCGGGCGTTGCACCTCGATCCCGCCAATGCCGAATACCACGCACAGCTCGGGCGCTGCCTGATCGCACTACAGCGGCCTCGCGAAGCCTTTGAGGCGGCGGCCAGGGCGCTCTCGTTGCATCCTGCTGGTGCGCTCACGCTCGATACCATCGGTGTGGTCATGACGCGAGCGGGCGCCCACGCGGAGGCGCTCGATCCGTTCCGCCGTGCGGTGGCAGCCGACGCTACGAAGGCGCCCTATTTCTACAATCTCGGTGCGTCGCTGCAGTTCACCGGCGATTTCACTGCGGCCGCCGACGCCTATCGCCAGGCACTGGCCATTGATCCCGCCTGTTTCAGGGCATGGTCCTCACTTGCGCACGTGCGTCGCGTCCCGTTTTCTGAAGCGGAAGTCGCGCGGCTGGATGCGCTGCTAAATGAACGCTCGCTGGACCCGGACTCGGAACTCCATCTCTGCCACGCACTCGCCAAGCAATTCGAGGACCTTGGCGAGTACTCCAGGTCGTTTGCGTATCTCGAGCGGGGCAAGCGACGCAAACGGCAGGCCATCCACTACTCGTTTGCAGCGGATCGCGCGCTGTTCGCCGCCGCCAAGCAGCAGGTGGCATCGATCATGAACGGTGCTCCCCGAGGCTGCGAGTCGGCGGAGCCGATTTTCATCGTCGGCATGCCGCGAACCGGGACGACGCTGGTCGAGCGCATCCTGTCCAGTCATCCCGCCGTCTTCGCGGCGGGCGAACTGACGAACTTTGCGCTTGCGCTGAAGCGCGAGGCACGCACGTCTTCCCGACTCGTCCTCGACCCGGAGACGCTGGCGGCAGCAGAGGCCGTCAATCTCGGTCGAGTGGGCGCAGAGTACGTGGCGAGCACGCGGCCCAGAACCGGACACACTCCGCACTTCATCGACAAGATGCCGCTCAATTTTTTCTACGCAGGACTGATCCATCGCGCACTGCCCAATGCAAAGATCATCTGCCTGCGCCGCAATCCGCTCGACACCGCCTTGAGCAACTATCGCCAGCTGTTCGCGACCAGCTTCTCGTACTACAACTATGCTTACGACCTGCTGGATGCGGGGCGCTACTACATCGAGTTCGACGTGCTGGCGAACCACTGGCTGCAAACGATTCCGGACAACTACTGCGAAGTCCACTACGAGTCCATCGTCGCCGACACCGAGTCCGAAGCGCGGCGGCTCGTGGCATTCTGCGGCCTCGACTGGGACCCCGCCTGTCTTGCCTTCGAGCAGAATTCGGCACCGGTCGCCACGGCGAGTTCCGTGCAAGTGCGGCAGCCCATCTATCGCACCGCAGTGGAGCGCTGGCGCAAGTATGAAAGCGAGATCGCGCCGCTCAAGGCGTTGCTGGCCGATGCCGGGCTGGTTGCGCCCTGATCCGCAGAGCGCCGGTCAGAGCGCAGCAAGGGCTTCGCGGGACTTGCCGGTTCTGTTGCACCGCGCTCGCTGGAATCAGCAGTGTCCCCGGTTTCGCAGGCGTATTAAGATCGCACGCCTAACGATGAAGCCGAGCGCCTTGCCTGCACCTCTTCGCACGAGAAAGAACATGACAATGCGGATCACCACAACCGGTTCCATGGCGCTCGCGCTCGCCGTTGCCAGTGCCTTGGCGCACACGGCACTGGCCGCAGACGCCGGAGGCGATGTCGCCGCGCGGTGCGCAGCGCTTGCAAGCCAAGCGTTGCCGAACACGCGCATCACGCTGGCACAGGCCATCCAGCAGTCCGGCTTCACCGTCCCTGGCACCGAGGCCAATCCTGTCGTCGTGCAAGCGGCCTTCTGCCGTGTGGCCGGTACCGTTGAGCCTGCCATCAACTTCGAGGTATGGATGCCGCTTGCGAACTGGAATGGCCGCTTCCAGGGCGTGGGCCTGGGTGCACTGCTCGGCGCGATTCAATACCAGCCGATGGCTGCGTCGGTGGCGAAAGGTTATGCAGTCGCCTCCACCGATACCGGGCACAAGAGCGGCGGTGGTGATGCCACCTGGGTGATCGGCGCGGACGGCAAGTTGAACACGGGCCTCGTCAACGACTGGGCCCATCGCGGCATCCACGAGATGACGGTGAAGTCGAAGGCGATCGTCAGTGCGTTTTATGGCAATCCGGCGCGGTACAGCTATTTCACCGGTTGCTCGAGCGGTGGTCATCAGGCGCTCACCGAAGCACAGCGCTACCCCGAGGACTACAACGGCATTCTCGCAGGCGCACCGGCGAACTACTGGACACACCTGCAGGCGGGCCAGATTGCGTTCGGGCTGCACGCACGCGTCGATCCGGCGACGGATCTCGAGAAACCCATCGACAAGTTTGCGCTGATCCACGCCGCCGCACTCAAGGCCTGCGATGCGAACGATGGCGTGAAGGACGGCGTCATCGAGAATCCGCTGAAGTGCGAGTTCAAACCGGCATCGTTGTTGTGCAAAGGCGCGGATTCAGCGTCCTGCCTGACCGCACCCCAAGTGACGGCCGTCGAGAAGATCTACGCCGATGCAAAAGGCTCGGATGGCAAGAGCGTCTTCCCCGGCTTTGCGCCTGGCAGCGAACCCGGGTGGCAGCGCATGGCCTCGATCCAGGTGCCGTGGGCAGCGAACTTCTATCGCTATTTCGTCTTCCAGAATCCGGCGTGGAACTACGCAACGCTGGACCTCGTGAAGGACGTGGCGCTCGCAGACAAGACAGCCGGCCCCATCCTGAATTCCGTCAACGCGGACCTGACGCCGTTCGCGAAGCGCGGCGGCAAGTTGATCCAGTATCACGGCTGGGCAGACTGGGGCATCTCGCCGTACAACAGCATCAATTACTACGAGAGCGTCGTTGGGCATACTGCAGGTGGCCACCCGGAGAGCGTCGCGTTGCCCGAGACGCAGAAGTTCCACCGCCTGTTCATGGTTCCCGGTATGGAACACTGCCGCGGCGGCCCCGGCCCCGATTCGTTCGACGGGTTGAGTTCGCTCGAGGGCTGGGTCGAGAAGGGCATCGCGCCCGAGCAGATCGTGGCGTCGAAGATCGAGGGTGGCAAGACCACGCGGACACGGCCGCTGTGCGCGTATCCCAAAGTCGCGAAGTACAAGGGACCCGGCAGCACGGATGAAGCCACCAGCTTCGAGTGCGCGTTGCCGTAACGGCAGCCGCATGGCTGGTCGCGCGCAAGCAAAGGTTGGTCGAATGCTATAGGTACTAGCCGGGCTGGCGGGTCCCGCCCGGTGCGTCCAGTGTGCAAATCATGAGTGTCATCGATGCCACGATTGATCGCGACTTTCAGGCCGTCAGCGCTGAGACGCTGCGCAGCATGTGCGCCGCGCTGGCTGAAGGCGTGGTGCTGCACGCGCGGGATGGCAGCCTCGTGGAGGCCAACGTTGCTGCCGAGGCCATTCTCGGGTTGACTCGCGACCAGATGCTGGGCAGGACTTCGATGGATCCGGCCTGGCGCGCGACCCACGAAGACGGAACGCCGTATCCGGGAAACGATCATCCGGCGATGGTGACGCTGCGCACGGGTCGCCCACTGCGAGAAAAAGTCATGGGCGTTCATGACGGACGTGGCGAAGTCCGCTGGCTGAGCGTCAATTCCCAACCGATCTTTTCCACGGGAGTGAGCGGACCCGTTGCGGTCGTGGCCACGTTCATCGATATCACGCGACAAAGGCAGCTCACCGACGAACTGCGTGTCGCCAAAGCGGACTTGCAGACCATCCTCGACAACGTTCCCGCGCGGATCACCTCGTGGCATATGGACGGCTGGACCAACCGGTTCGCAAACCGTGCCGCCGAGGTGCATTTCGGGCTGCCTCCTGGGGGAGGGGCTGGCAAGCACGCCAGAGAGATTCTAGGTGAATCGGCCTTTACCAAGTTGACGCCCTTCCTCGAAGCGGCGCTCAACGGTGAACGGCAGTCTTATGAGCAGGTCGAGTCCCAGCCCGATGGCACCATCCGCTATACGCAGGTCAAGTACGCTCCGCTGAAGCAGCAAGGCAAGGTTGTCGGCCTGTACGCGCTTGCCACAGACATTACGGACCTGCGCGCGTCGTACCAGAAGATCCGCGACCTGGCACAGCGGCTCGAGTCGATCCGCGAACAGGAACGTCGCTCCATCGCGCAGGCGCTGCACGAAGGCATCGCCCAGGAGTTGTTCGCCATGCGGCTCGGGCTTGAGCATTTGAAGTCGATGGCGTTGCGCAACGAGGTGGATGTTGAGCTCTGTGAAAGGCTCGCCGCTGCGGCGGTCCGCTCAATGGAGGAGATCCGCCGGATTGCCAACGATCTTCGCCCTACGGCGCTCGCCCATCTGTCTGTCTTTGTCGCATTGAGCGAACTTGCTGACCGTTTCGGAGCGGATTCCGGACTCACCATCCATGTGAGGGAAATCGGCCGGTTTCCGATGCTCGATGAAGGAACCCGGCTCGTGCTCTTCCGCGCTGCGCAGGAACTGCTGACCAACGTCGCAAAGCATGCGCGGGCGACGAAGGTCGACGTGGACCTCAAGGCGGAGGCGGGTCACCTCGTCCTTGAAGTTACGGATGACGGAATTGGCCTCGCCAAAGCCGATCTGTCAAAACCGGGCTCCATTGGCCTGCTCGGCCTCCGCGAGAAATTCGAGGCGCTCGGCGGCACGCTCAAGATTCTTCGCCCACCCGGGCGCGGCACGAGTGTCTCGGTCCGGATGCCCGTCGTCGCCTAGCACCATTCCAGGGACAGTTGCCCGCCCCAAGGCACAGAAGTTCCATCGGCTCGTCATGCCGCGTCTATCCGAAGGTCGTGAAGTACAAAGCCGCGGGCAGCACGGACGACGCGGCGAGCTGCGAGTGCAGGACCGAAGAGCAGCGGTGCAGGCGACCTCAGCCCGCCGCGATGTCGACCAGCAGCTGTGCCAGCGCAGCCGGTGCCGAGATGAATGGCGAGTGGCTGGTGTCGAGCGCATGCACGCGCGTACGGTTGCCGGGAGTTGCGGCATCCGCCTCGTCGATGAAACGCTGTTGCAGCGCCGGCAGGATGGCGCGGTCCTGCAGGGCCTTGATGTAGTGGCGGGGCACTGATCCCCATCGATCCGCAGTGGTGGCAATCGGCGTTGCAAACGGAACGACCGGGACATCCGGGATCATCAGGTTCTGCGCAGCGTCGAATTCCGCGTCACTGACATCGGCGTAGAACGCCTGCTTCGCCGCGGCCCGGTAAGCCGGATCGGGGCTGCGATGATCCATGCGCAGGGCGGCTGTCACTGCGGGGTCCGAGCGCAGCAGCGGCGCAACCTGTTCACCTTCATTCTCCGGTGCATGAATGTAGTCCGTTGCGGGCACGCCCGCGCGGGGCAGGAAAGCCGTCAGGTACACCAGTCGACTGATCTTCTCGGGCGCCCGCTGCGCCGTGGCCGTGATGGCGACACCGCCCATGCTGTGGCCGACGAGAATGACCTTGTCATGCCCGCCGGCGCGTACGGCGTCGATCGTTGCAATAATGCTGTCCGAGTAGTCATCGAGCTTCGTACCCGCCACCGGCGAGACTTCGGTCGCGAACACGGCCGGATCGAGCGGCCGCACACCGTACGAGACGGGGAAGCGCGCGTTGAGTCCGTGTGCGGGCAGGTCACGGGCGACCGCCGTGAAACCGTGACCGGCGAGGAGTGGAATCACCCGTTCATAGCACCAAGCGCCATGCCAGGCCCCGTGGACGAGAACGAACGCTGTCTTGTTCATCGCCCAAGCTTACACTGCCTTGCATCCTGGACGCATTCCCCGGTGCCGGTTCCGTCCTTAGCGCTGCGCTCTTTGCGATCGCCCTCTCTCCAGTAAATGGTACGGGTGTCTGCGACACCGGGCCGCGATACGAACAAGACGTCCCAGCAGCCCGAATCTGCATTCTGTGACGGCAATGGCTCGCGAAGGTTGCCCCTCGTGAAGTGGCCGATGCCGTCGGTCCGGGCGGACCCAAGCCCCCCGATCGGGTAGGTATGTCCGGTACAGAGCGGAGCACGACGCCTGGCGTGGGTTATACGATACGGGACCAGTGGGCTGCGCCAATCCCGCTCTTGCAGGGCGACCGCGGGAGCCCGTTAAGTCTGGCTTAAGGCGACAAGACCTAGGGTGGCTTCCAAGGCGGGGCACACCGCCTGCACTCATCCCGAGCGAGGTCGTCATGCACATCCTGACCCTGAAGCCCATCACCAGCCCCGACCTGCCGATACCGGGTGCTGATCCGTGGTTCTCCAACCCGGACGATCCGGCCATCACGGTCATGACCGATTTCCGCGAACGCCATTCCGTGGTCGTGGGTGAGCGCTTGCCGATCGACGAGGCACTCGAGCACATGAAGCACGCGGGCGTCCGCTGCGCATTCGTCACCAGCGAGGCGCGTCGGGTCGTGGGTCTCATTACCGCGTACGACATCATGAGCGAGAAGCCCCTGAGCCACATCCAGTCCGTCGCCGGACAGCGCAAGGATGTAGAGGTGCGGGACATCATGACGAGACTGACCGACTGGCGGGCACTGGACGTGAAGGATCTCGAACGCGCGACTGTGGCGTCGGTCCACCGCTTGTTCGAGTCATCGCGGCTGACCCACATCCCGGTCACGGAGTCGAATGCAGGCGAGCCTCGGCGACTCAGGGGACTGTTGTCCGGCGCAAACGTCAGGCGACTGCTTGCCAGATAGCCGGGCAGGCGCGCTGCCCGGAACAGGTATAGGGAAGTTCACCTGCGGAGTGGGTGGTTCTGCTGCTGGTTGGAGACCCGCGAAAGGAGTATCTCTTCTGCGAGGCGCCTTCTTGAAGCAAGACGGGTTCCGTCGAGCCGTAGCGCCCGCCCGGTCGCTACCGAGTGTCAGATTGACGGAGGACTTGCCATGAACAGGCGCGGAACGTGGATTGCGATGCTTGCTGCGACGACGGTGCTTGCCGTCTCCGGCTGCAGTCCGGAGCCGACCAATGCACAACGGCCCATTGCGATGAACTGGCAGAGCGTGGTTGAGATTCAGCAAGCAGCGGCTGCGTCGTCGAAGCACGAAGCGGCAGCCATCGAGGTCACCCGCAACCAGTACCACATCGTGGTGTCGATCACCGGACCCGACGGAGATACGGCTGCAGTCGCGGACATGGAGGCTGAGTCGGCGATGATTGTCGGTGCAGTGGAAAAGAAGCTGGCTGGAATGCGAGAGCTGGATGCGATCCAGGGAATCAGCGTGGCCTTTGTCCACCAGCATGCCGGGAGCGCGAGACACACCGACGATGTCTTCGAGTTCCGCAAGGGGCCGAGCGGCTCTTTCCAGCTGCACACGACCTGAGCCTTGGCAGGCTCGCCGCAATTTAAAGACATTCCGGCGCCGAACAGGGGTAGTCCGGCTCGCCCCGCGCCAATCGTCGTGCGAATGCCGCCCTGCAAGGGCGCAGCAGCGCTACCCTTCTGCACTGCCGGTGTGCGCTGCGGCAAAGGCACCAAATCCCGAACGAACTGAGCCAATGCCTCTGTTAGCATACGAGCAGTCCTTCCTTATCGACTCCCCATCCATCAACCCAATGTCAGTCTTCGACTCCCTTGCTGCCTGGCTCGAATCCACGCACGTGGCCCAGGTGGTGGGCACGTCGATGTGGGTCGTCGCTTCCTTGAGCGCCGTCCACGTGGTCGGCTATGCGCTCGTGATGGGCGGCGCGCTCGTTGGCAATCTCCGGCTGCTCGGCATGATCGTACCGTCGGTGCCGGTGATGGATGTCGTTCGACCGGCGAGCCGTGGCATCGCATGGGGTCTCGTCATCAGCATCGTCACGGGCGTGTTGCTGGTGTCGTGGAAAGCCGTCGCTGCGATCGGCAATGACATTTTCCGGATCAAGATGCTGTTGTTGCTGTTGGCTGCGCTGTTGCACTTCGCGTGGCAAGCCCGCGTGGCGCGCAACTCAGGTATCGACGGGGCGGCGCTCAAGATCGCCGGGGCAGTCGGCCTCCTGTTGTGGCTTGGCCTGGCAGTCGCCGCTGCCGCCTACATCCTCTTCGAATAGAGCATGACACTCCTCGAACTCTGCGAATGGCTGTACGAGACGGGGCCCGCGGTGCTGGTTCGCGAGTCGCCCTATGGCTTCCAGATCCTGGTCGGGGTTCATCTGCTCGGCATCGTCCTGTCGGTGGGCGCTCTCATGTGGCTCGACCTGCGGCTGATGGGCCTCTCCATGACACGCGCCCGGGTATCCGAAATGAACCGCAGCCTTGCGCCGTGGTTCCTGACCGGCTTTGCGTTGATGTTCGCAAGCGGCTTGCTGCTGTTTGCGGGCTTTGCCACGGCGGCGTACGGCAACCTGTTCTTTCGCATCAAGATCGCCGTCATCGTGCTTGCGGGCCTGAACGCCCTCTACTTCCATTTCACGACGGGGCGCACGCGGCCGGAATGGGACGCCTCGCCCCAGCCTCCGGCGGCCGTCCGTTTCGCGGGCCTGTCGTCACTGGTGATGTGGACGATCGTGATCCTGGCGGGTCGGATGATGTCGTATACGATGTTCTAGGTGCCTGGCCAGTCTTGACGCGGTCCTGACCGACTTCGGCCATTGCGGGCCACCCATAAGTTGGTCAAGAATCGGCATTGTGGTCCCTTACCCTGATGCCCCCTTACGCCTTGAGGCAAAACCCATGAAGAAGACTCTGTTTGGTGCCCTGCTGTCCACGGTCGTCGCGCTACCCGCCCTGGCCGACCTGCAGCCCGGTGCCGCCGCCCCGGATTTCACTGCTCCGTCGTCCTTCAACGGCAAGACCCAGAAGTTCTCGCTGAACGACGCACTGAAGAAGGGCCCGGTGGTGGTCTATTTCTACCCGGGCGCCTACACGAACGGCTGCAACCTGCAGGCCCACACGTTCGCCGTCAACTACGACAAGTTTGCAGCTGCCGGCGCCACGGTTGTCGGCGTGTCGCTCGACAAGATCGATCGTCTGAACGAGTTCTCTGCCGATCCGGAATTCTGCGCCGGCAAGTTCGCTACCGTGTCCGATGCCGACGGCAAGATCGCCAAGGCGTACGACCTCGAAGTGGCTGTTCGTGAAGGCGCCAAGGACACACAGGGCCGCGCCATCGACCACGGATTCGCGGAGCGCTCCACCTTCATCGTCACGCCCGACCACAAGGTGGTGGTGACCATCGCCAACGTGGCTCCCATTGCGAACGTCGAGGCTGCCCTCCAGGCAGTCCAGGGCCTCGCCAAGAAGTAATCGCTGACTTGAGCCGGCCGGCGCAGCGCGGGTCGGCAAGGCAAGCAGGGCGGAATCCTCTCAAGGGGTTCCGCCTTTTTCTTTGGCAGGGTGTTTCCCCCTCACGATGATCGTGATCACCGCCCAGCGGGCAAAGACCACGCACGTCATCGCCATCAGCAACGCATTCAGCAGGTCGCGCAGCTCGCGCGCCGAAAAAGAGCGCGATCAACGCCAACGCGAACGCGAGGACCAGTCGTGTGGTGCCTGCAACGAGGCGCTTGGGTCAGCGGCAGGCCGCCCCGATGACGTCTGACATATGTCAAGAAAGCTTACATTGTCTTGACTATTCATTACGTTTCCGGAAAAGTCTCTACTTGGCAACAGTGATCAGTGGCAGCGAGATCGCAGCGTGCGAACCCCCTGAGCTGCCATTCGAGCCTCTCAGCCTGCCCTGACCGGCAGGCTCTTCAGAAATCAACTGATTTACCAGCGACAAGGAGTCCAGCCGGCACCGCGAAGTGCCGGTGGCATGGTTGCGGTTTGCACTCGCGCAGGTCGGTTCCTGCAACGGCAGTAAACGGTTTGGTCGGAGATGAGCATGACGACTCGCGCAAGAGGTCCTTCGGCGTTTCCTTCCGACACGAACCGTGGCTGCACCTGTCACCGCAGCTCCGCTACGCAGGGGGGCGACCATGGTTGAGCAAAAAGCCACGGCGACCCTGTCACCGCTCGCGTTACCGCAACGGCAGGCGCGCACCGAAGCCTGGTGGCTGGCCGCTTTCTTTCTGGGTTACTTGCTGTTGTGGACGTTGTTGCCGCAGATCGCGGGCTCTGAAGTGCCCGGCGACAACTTCGAGCAGCTGCGGTGGGCCACGGAACCGGCCTGGGGCTATGACAAGCATCCGCCGTGGCCGACGATCGTGCTATGGCTCCTCGAACACGTCCTGCCGACAGGCGTACCGCTGACGTACTTCCTTGGCACTGTCCAGACAGCGCTCGTGGCGCTGGGCGCGGCACTGGTCGCGCGCGAAACCTTGCCTTCGACCGCGAAGTGGCTCGCGCCCTTGCTGATCACGTGCATTTCCTACTACACGTTTCGCATGCACTTCTACAACCACAACACTGCGTTGATGGTGGCCTACGCAGGTTCCTTGTACTGTTGCTGGCGAGTCAGGTCGACATGGCAGCTCCGCTGGTGGAGCGCACTAGGCATCTGCTGGGGACTCGGCATGCTGTCCAAGTACCAGATGGCAGTGCCCATCGCGTGCAATCTCGCCTTCTTCTGGACGGTGCGCGAAGGTCGCCTCAAGTCCATCTTGAGAGGTGTGGTCGTGGCCGGCCTGGTCGCATCCGTGATCCTGATCCCGCATGCGCTCTGGCTGTTCAATAACCACTTTCCAAGCTTCCAGTATGCGGCGACGCGCCTGGCCGCGGATCTCAGCATGCTGGGGCGGCTTGATGACATCTTCCGCTTCGTCACTCACCAGATGCTGCGTCTCGCCCCGATTCTGGTGTTCCTGGGATTGCTCAAGTGGGGCAGTCGCACGGATCGGCCAACCGGCCCAGAGGTCGATCAACCCACGATTGACCCGGAAGTGCGGCGCTTCTTCGCCATTCATTTCTGGGGCCCCTTCGTCGCGATGGTGATGCTCTGCGCCCTAGTCGGAATCGACTTGCAGTCGCATTGGGGCACGGCCTTCCTGTGGGTGTTGCCCTTGTATCTGTTAGCCACCCCTTTCGGAGCGCGTCTGACTGAGTTGCCCCTGCCGCTTGTCTTGCGGTCGGCGGCCATCGTGCAGGTGTTGTCTGCGTTGAGCTTTGTGTCCGGGAGGTTCGGGGGGGGCTTCGGCGGCTAGGGCGACTGGCCCGGCGTCAGCCATTGGAACGGGCGGTTGCTTGCAATACAGTAGCTGCCCTGCCACTGGCTCGGGGGATCGTGACTGCCGCTTGAGGCAGGGAGCCGTTCGCAGGTTACGGACCGGAACCGGGCTTCGTGCAAGGCAGTGAACGCGCTTCATGACAACACCACATCACGGGACGTCCGGCCGGTCGCCCCAGACCCGGCGTGCGACGGCCAGTGGCTGGGTTGGCTCGGTCCTCGAGTACTACGACTTCTTCATCTACGCCACTGCGGCGTCGCTGATCTTTCCACAGCTGTTTTTCCCCTCGGGCAATCCGCAGGTGGCCATCGTCGCGTCGCTGGCCACCTACGGCGTGGGCTATGTTGCGCGGCCCGTTGGCGCCTTCTTTCTCGGGCACTGGGGCGATACGCACGGCCGCAAGAATGTATTGCTCGTGTGTCTCTTCATCATGGGTGCATCGACGCTGGCAGTGGGCTTGCTGCCGACCTATTCACAAGTCGGTGTTCTAGCCCCGATCCTGCTGGTCACGCTGCGCCTCATCCAGGGCTTTGCCGTTGCGGGCGAGTTGTCCGGTGCCAGTTCGATGATCCTCGAGCACGCGCCCCCGGGGCATCGCGGCTACTACGCGAGCTTTACGCTGCAGGGCGTGCAGGCCGGACAGATCCTGGCTGCCGCCGTGTTCCTGCCGCTCGCCCATTACCTGCCTGAGGAAGACTTCAACTCGTGGGGCTGGCGCGTGCCCTTCCTGCTAAGCTTTTTCGTGATCGTTGCCGGCTACGTGATTCGCCGCGAGGTGGAGGAGACGCCGGCTTTCGAGGCGGAGCGGGCACAGGGTGCGGTGGCGAAAGCGCCAGTCCTCGAGGCGCTCAAGCACTCCTGGAAGGACATGCTGCGTGTCGTCTGCATGGCGCTGATGAATGTCATCGCCGTCGTTGCGACGATTTTCGGCGCGGCCTATGCAGTGCAACCCGCCTACGGCATCGGTTTCAGCAAAGACGTCTACCTGTGGATCCCCGTGCTCGGCAACCTGGTGGCCGTGCTCGTCATTCCGTTTGTCGGGCGGTTGTCGGACAGGATTGGCCGCCGGCCGCTCATCATCGGCGGTTCGCTTGGCGCGGGGCTGTTGTCGTTCGGCTATCTCTATGCGATCAGTATCGGCAGCGTGCCGCTCGCAATCGGCCTGTCGTTGCTGATGTGGGGCGTGATCTACCAGGGTTACAACGCCGTCTTCCCGAGCTTCTATCCCGAGCTGTTTCCGACGCGCACCCGCGTGTCGGCCATGGCGATCTCGCAGAACGTAGGCACGTTCATCACCGCGATGTTGCCTGCGCTGTTCGCATGGGTAGCGGCGCCTGGCGTGACCAATATTCCGCTGGTAGTGGGCTCGATCACGTTTGCGGTGACGATCATCGCGGCGATTGCGGCCTTCAGCACCCGCGAAACCTATCGACTGCGGCTCGCCGACCTCGGGGACCCGGACGCAGTCCCGCTCGGCGCAGGCGACTACCGCCGCTTGCGCGAGTAATTACTTCTTGCCGGATGCGCCGGCAGCCGACACCGCGGCCCGCAATCCCATCAGGTAGCTGTCGACCCCAAGGCCGCTGATCTGTCCCTTTACGATCGCCGCGAACACCGAGTGGTGCCTGAATTCCTCGCGCGCGTGAATGTTCGACATGTGGACTTCGATGACGGGCACGGTCAGGATCTCGAGCGCATCGCGGATCCCGTAGCTGTAATGTGTCCAGGCACCCGCATTGATCAGCACGCCGTCGATGCCCTCGGCATGGGCCCGATGGATGCGGTCGACCATCGCGCCTTCATGGTTGGTCTGGAAGGTCTCGACTTCCGTGCCTAGCTCCTTCGCCAAAGCCTGCAGCTGGGCGTCGATCTGTGCGAGCGTGACCGTGCCGTACAGCTTCGGGTCGCGCTTGCCGAACAGGTTCAGGTTGATGCCGTGCAGAACCAGAATCTTCATTGTCCTTATCCTCGCGTCGGGCGCCGGGCCGTCTGCATTGTAAGGCTTTCGCTGGTACGTGCGGCGACGGGGTGCACATCGGGCGGGCACGGGGTCGCCGCCGCAGCTTCCCGCTTGACGCTCCCCGCCGCGGACGGTAATACTGCCTCCCCATGAAACCCCTTGCCCCCCTCATCCGCATTGCCCGCTGGTGGTGGCCCAACTCTTGAGGGAGTGGGTCCCGGATAGGCTTTAAGGCGCGCGCCGACTTAAAATAGAATCCCGAAAAACCCATCTCCCGAGCTCCGGGGATGGGTTTTTTGTTGCCCGCTCCTCGGGTTTCTGGAACACGCGAAGAACGACTGGTAGAGGAGCCGATGAAACCGCCATTTGACATAGCTGCCGACCTGGACACCCCAGTCTCGGCCTTCCTGAAACTCAAGCCGTTCAAGCCCCGCTTCCTGCTCGAAAGCGTCGAGGGTGGCGAGCGGTTTGCCCGGTACTCGTTCATCGGCTTCGGCGACTGCCTGGAAGTCCGGCTGGACCACACCGGCCTCAAAGTCGATGGCAAGTCCCTGCCGGTGCCGACAAGCCAAGTCGAGCTGCTGGCCGCCTTGCGCGACGCGCTGGCTCTTGCGCCACTGCCTCAGCCCGCCATTCCGGGCCTGCCGTTGCTCGGTGGACTGGTGGGCGTCGCCGGCTACGACCTGGTGCGGCACTTCGAGAAGCTGCCCTCGCTGGCGAAGGCGGATACGCAGGCGCCGGTCGCCCATTACCTTGCACCGAAGTCCATGCTGGTCTTCGACCACGTTTCCCACAACATTGCCCTGCTGCATGCGGGCAGTGAAGCCGAACGGCAGGTGCTCCGCACCGAAGTCATCCGCGCCATGCGGGGCGCATTGCCCGGCAATGGTCGCAAGGCGAAGTACTCCGAGCCGGTGGCGAGCCTCACGCGTGACGAATACATCGAACGCGTGCTGCGTACGCAGGAGTACATCGCGGCAGGCGATGTCTACCAGCTCGTGCTGTCGTCGCGCTTTTCAGGCCGCTGTGAACTCGATCCGTTCGAGACTTATCGGGCGCTGCGACTGCTCAATCCTTCTCCGTACATGTACTACTGCGACCTCGGCGACAACGTGATCGTCGGGTCGTCTCCGGAAGCGCTGGTGAAGCTGATCGGCGGACGGGCATACCTTCGTCCCATCGCCGGCACACGACCGCGCGGCGCCGACGACGCCACGGATCGTGCACTCGAAGCCGAACTCCGCGCAGACCCCAAGGAGAATTCAGAGCACGTCATGCTCGTCGATCTCGCGCGGAACGACTTAGGCCGCGTCGCGAAGGCGGGCACCGTGCGGGTCGAGCCCTACAAGTCCATTGAGCGCTACAGCCACGTCATGCACATGGTCAGCGGCGTGACGGGTGAACTGGCAGCAGGCTACGATGCGTTCGACCTGTTTGCAGCCGCATTCCCTGCGGGCACGCTCGTCGGCGCACCGAAAGTACGAGCCATGGAAATCATCGATGAACTCGAGCCGGTACGGCGGGGTCTGTACGGCGGCACCGTCGGCTACTTCGGACATGGCGGCGACATGGACCAGGCCATCACCATCCGCACACTCGTGTTCAGCGGCGACACCTACAGCTTCCAGGCAGGCGCCGGCATCGTGGCCGACAGCAAGCCCGACATGGAGTACGAGGAAGTGTTGGCCAAGAGCGCCATCCTGCGCCGCGCACTCAAGCTTGCCGAGGAGGGATTGTGAGCGTTCCCCGACTGTTGTTGATCGACAACTACGATTCGTTCACCTACAACCTCGTGCAGGCATTCCTGATCCTGGGCGCCGACGTGCGCGTCCATCGCAATGACCAGATCACGATCGAAGAGGCCCGCGCCCTCGAGCCGACCCACCTGTGCATCTCGCCCGGGCCGGGCACGCCGTACGACGCCGGCATCTCGATGCAGATGATCGAAGCGTTTGCCGGCAAGATCCCGGTGTTCGGCGTCTGCCTCGGGCACCAGTCATTGGTCGAAGTGTTTGGCGGCAAGGTGGTGCGCGCGGGCCGCCTGATGCACGGCAAGACGTCGATGGTGACGCACGACGGCAAGTCGCTGTTCCGCGGAATGTCCCAGCCGTTCCAGGCCGGGCGATATCATTCGCTGATCGCCCAGCCGGAATCCCTGCCTGCGGCGCTTGAAGTCACGGCACAGACCCCGGAAGGCGAGATCATGGGCGTGCGCCACGCGACATTGGCGGTGGAAGGCGTACAGTTTCATCCGGAAAGCATCCTGACCCCGGAGGGCCCGACAGTGATGGGAAACTTCCTCAAGATGCAGTCCGGCCAGCGCGAACCGGAGGGCTAGGGAACCTCTGATTGACCTATCCGCACTCGCGTTGCGTCTCCAATCCTCTGCTGCGAGGCATCGGTCCGCAGGCGATATCGGGAATATCGACAAGGACCGTAACGACGCAGCAGAGGATTAGAGGCGCAACCCATATAATGTTGAATTCATTCATTGATCGGGACGGGATCCATTTCGTGCATGGCAGCGTTGCTCCTCCCTTGAGTACATCAAGTACACAGCGGTCGTCGCGCCTCGCCCTGCACGAAATGGCTCGCCGTCGCGAGCGCGGATAGGTCAATCAGAGGTTCCCAGACCATGGCGTTGCGAAAGACGCTTGAGCAGCTCCTCGCCGGGGAGGACCTCACTGAGTCCGAGGCCGCGGACCTGTTGCTGGCCCTGACCGAGTCGAGCGTCTCGCCGGCGATGGCGGGCGGGTTGTTGATTGCGCTCCGCTGCAAGGGCGTAACGCCTGCCGAAGTCCGCGGCTTTGCCGGCGCCATGCGGGGTCTTGCCCGCCGTCCGCATATCGATCGCGGCGTACCGCTGGTCGATATCGTGGGAACCGGCGGCGACGCCTCGGGCAGCTTCAATCTGTCGACCGGCACGGCATTGCTGATCGCGGCGATGGGACTGCGTGTGGTGAAGCACGGCAACCGCTCCATCTCGAGCAAGTCGGGTAGTGCGGACCTGATGGAAGCGTTGGGTCTCAGGTTGCCGCTCGACGAAGCGGCCGCCGGCGCATGCCTCGACCAGACGAACTTCACGTTCCTGTTTGCACCTCACTATCACCCGGCGATGAAAGCCGTGGCGCCCATTCGCCAGGCACTCGGTGTGCGAACTGTGTTCAACATCCTCGGACCTCTCACGAATCCTGCCGAGCCGCAGTACCACCTGATCGGCGCGTTCAACCTCGACACCGCGAAGCTGATGGCCGACACGTTGAGTGGCATGAACCTCGAGCGCGCCTTCGTCGTGCACGGCGAGCCAGGCTGGGATGAAGCGACGCCCGTGGGTCCATTCACATTGTTCGATGTTCGCCCGGGTTCGGTCCGCGCGTCGGTGCGCGATGCCGATGTCTTCGGCTTGCCAAAGTGCACCGCCGATGAGCTGAAGGGCGGCGATGCCGAGTTCAACGCAGCCCACCTGCGGACCGTGTTGTCCGGCCAGGAGCGGGGCGCGCATCGCAATGCCATCGTCCTCGGTGCAGCGCTGGTCCTTGAGCTTACCGGCACGATCACGGATCCGCGCGCGGCGGCGCGCGCGGCCGAAGCAGCGATCGATGCAGGCAAGGGCTTGCAGTTGCTCGAACGCTTGGCCGCGTTCAACGCTGAAAACACGAAAGTTGCTGCCGCGTCGCAGTCGGTCCCCAGGAGCTAGTGAAAGCCATGAAGTCCTGTCACCCGTCACCGGCCACCGGCCACCGGTACTGACCCATGTCCGGTCTACTGACAGAAATGGCGCAGACCAGCCTCGCAAGGCTCGAAGCCGCGCGCGCCCATGAAACCGAACAAGCGCTGTGGAGCCGCGTCATCGATATGGCACCCGCGCCGCCCCTCACGCTGTCGAGCGAAGGCTTCGACCTGATTGCCGAGTGCAAGCTGCACTCACCGTCGGCGGGCGACCTCTCTGCGAATACGACGGATGTCGAGAGCCGCGTGGCAGCCTACGGGTTGGGTGGTGCAGCTGCGGTCTCGGTGCTCACCGAACCCAAGCGATTTGGCGGCAGCCTCGCGCATCTCGCGCAGGCGGTTCGTGTACTGGCGCCGCTCAACGTGCCGGTGATGAGAAAGGACTTTCTCGTCGACCCGTACCAGGTGATGGAGGGCCGCGCGGCGGGTGCCGGCGGCGTGCTTGTCATCGTGCGCATGTTGAATCCCGGACGGATTACTGAAATGCTCGACTGCGCGGCCATGCTGAAGATGTTCGTGCTCATCGAGGCCTTTGATGCTGTCGATCTCGCAGTCACAAAGGAGATCCTCAAGCACCGTCAGGGACGCGAGGAGCAGCTGCTCGTGGGCGTGAACTGCCGCGATCTCGAGACACTGTCGGTCGACTTCGCGCGCCTCGGCGAAGTGGCTGAGCTTCTGCCAGAGGGCTACCCCAAGGTGGCGGAAAGCGGAGTCGGCACTGTCGATGACGTGCGCCGGATTGTCGATCAGGGCTATACGATGGCGCTCGTCGGCAGCTCGTTGATGAACTCGGATCGTCCACGTGAGCTCGCCAGCGAATTGATCGTTGCCGGCCGTGAGCATGCTCTTGCGCGGCGCGCGGCGAAGCCCTGACCACCATGTCGCTGCCGCCCCAAAGCCACCAGCATGCCTCGCCATCAGCGCCGCTGTGGGTGAAGGTATGCGGGCTGACGACAGCGGAGGGGATCGATGCAGCCGTGGCGGCGGGCGTGGATGCCGTCGGCTTCGTTTTCTTTTCGCAGTCAAAGCGCTACGTCAGTCCACAGGAAGCTGCGCGCCTCGCGGCACAGGTGCCCAGGCGCATCCTGAAAGTAGCCGTATTCCTGCATCCATCGCAAGCCGAGCTGGATGCGGTGCTGGGCGCGTTCCAGCCGGATATCGTCCAGACTGACTACGAGGACTTTGCCCACCTTGCTGTCCCGACCGGCATGACTGTCCTGCCGGTGTTGCGTAGTGGCGGGGTATTGCCAACACCGCTGCCGCGACGCGTGCTGTTCGAGGGGCCGGTCAGCGGCACCGGCACCACGGCGGACTGGTCGAGTGCACTGACGCTGGCGCGTCGGTGCGAGGTGATCCTGGCGGGCGGGCTGACGCCGGCCAACGTCGCTGAGGCGATTCGCGCCGTGCGGCCCGCTGGCGTTGACGTCAGCAGTGGTGTCGAGCAAGCGCCGGGCATCAAGGATCCCGCGCGGATTGCAGAGTTTGTCCGGGCAGCGCGGCAGCAGCGCCGCGGGCCTGGCGCTGAACAATGAACAGAGTACGACTAGTGAGAGAGCCGAGATGAGAGCTGACCTGAAGGGCCTGGACACCGCGGCGCTGATGGCCAACGTGATGAACGACATGTATCCGGACGAGCACGGCCGCTTTGGCCCGTTCGGCGGCCGCTACGTACCCGAGACGCTCGTCCCGGCGCTCGATCGGCTTGAAGCCGGCGTGAAGCGCTACCTGCGCGATCCGGATTTCCTGAAGGAGTTTCACGCCGAGCTGTCGTCGTGGGTGGGCCGCCCGACTGCGCTTACCCATGCGCGCGAGTTGTCGCGTCGCTGGGGCGCGGACATCTGGCTGAAGCGCGAAGACCTTGCGCACACCGGCGCGCACAAGATCAACAACTCGATCGGTCAGGTGCTGCTCGCGAAGCGACTCGGCGCCAAGCGGGTGATTGCCGAGACAGGCGCAGGCCAGCATGGCGTCGCATCGGCCGCAGCGTGCGCACGGGTCGGTCTGCCTTGCGTCGTCTACATGGGCGCTGTCGACATGGAGCGCCAGGCACCCAACGTCGGCCGAATGAAGCTGCTCGGAGCGACCGTCATGCCGGTAACGAGTGGCGACAAGACGCTGCGGGCAGCCGTTGACGAGGCACTGCGCGACTGGGTCTCCGATCCGAACGGCACGTACTATTGTCTCGGCTCGGCGATCGGGCCGCATCCGTATCCTTACATTGTCCGTGAACTGCAGTCGGTCATCGGACGCGAGGCGCGTGAGCAGATGCTGAAAGCCACCGGCGTATTGCCCGATATCGCCATTGCCTGCGTCGGCGGCGGCTCGAATGCCATCGGCCTGTTCCATCCGTTCGTCAAGGATCGGTCGGTCCAGTTGCTCGGTCTCGAAGCAGGCGGTCTCGGCACAGGGCTCGGCCAGAACGCGGCATCGCTCGCGTATGGCAAGCCGGGTGTGCTGCAAGGCTGCTACTCATTGCTGCTGCAGGACGATGACGGGCAGATCCAGGAGACGCACTCCGTGTCGGCCGGCCTCGATTACCCGGGCGTGGGACCCGAGCACGCATTGCTGCAAACCATCGGTCGCGTCCGTTACGAAGCGGCCACCGATGCAGAAGCGCTCGACGCGCTCGCCGAGGTCTGCGCCGCCGAGGGCATTCTTCCAGCGATCGAATCGTCGCATGCCTTTGCCGGCGCCAAGCGCTGGGCCAAGCAGAATCCTGGCAAGCGGGTGCTGATTGGCTTGTCGGGCCGGGGTGACAAGGACATGCCTACGCTGCAGCGGACGCTGTTGAAAGGAGTCCTGTGATGCTTCCGCGCGATACGATCAGCGCCGCGATCAACGCGGCCCGCGCCAAGGGGCAGCCGGCCATCGTCGCCTTCATGACGGGTGGATTCCCCGACCGAATCTCCTTTGCAAAGCATCTGCATGCGGTGGCCGATGCGGCCGATGTCGTCGAGATCGGCGTTCCGTTCACCGACCCGATGGCGGATGGCACGACCATCCAACGTTCGAGCCGTGCTGCGCTGGCCGCGGGCACCACGCTCAAGTGGATTCTGGCCGAGCTGGGAGCGCAGACTCCGAAGCCGAAGGCGCCGATCCTGCTGATGAGCTACCTGAACCCGTTGCTCGCCTTCGGGCTGGATGAGCTGCCGCAGGCCGCGGCCAAGGCGGGCGTGTCGGGTTTCATCATTCCGGATCTGCCGTTTGAAGAGAGCGCCGACATGCGCGCGGCGCTCGAGCCGGTCGGCCTCGCGCTGGTACAGCTGGTGACACCCGTGACCCCGCCCGAGCGGCTCGCAATGTTGTGCAAGGCAAGCCAGGGCTTCGTGTACGCTGTGACCATGACCGGGACCACCGGCAAGAACGTCGACTTGCCTGAGGAAGTCGTCGAGTACATGCAGCGCGTGAAGGCCGTGTCGCCGCTGCCCGTGTGTGCCGGTTTCGGCATCCGCAGCCGCAAACAGGTTGAGCGCATGGGGCCGGCCGTGGATGGTGTCGTCGTGGGGTCCGCGCTGGTGGAAGTGCTCGAACGGGGTGAAGACCCTGCCGCGTTCCTGCGGGGCCTGAAAGCATCGTGAACCGAGTAGCATGACAACGCCAGGAAGCGGGGAAGCGACGTAAGCCAGGGAAGCCAGCGCAGAGTAGCGTTGTGCCGATTCTCTGCCTCACCTCCGGCTTCCTTCACTTCCGGGCATCCCCAACTTCCCCGATTCATCAGAGGACGTATTTTATGGCCAGACTCTCCAAGGAAAAGATCGAGGAGTTGCGCGAGGACTTCGCGTTCAACGATGCGAACGAAGACGGCCGGATCACGTTCGAGGAGTTCTGCGAGTTCCTGACGGATCTCGATTCCGATGTGGCGCCGGACGAGGCACTGATGGGCTTCTACGAGATTGACAAGAGCGGCAATGGCTCGATCGACTTCGATGAATTCGTCGCCTGGTGGACGTCGAAGTAGCAGGCCATGCCGCTAGTCACCTGGTTCGTCGACTTCATCCTGCACCTCGATCGGCATCTTACCGATCTGGTGGCGATGTACCAGTACTGGATGTACGGCATCCTGTTCCTGATCGTGTTTGCCGAGACGGGCTTCGTCGTCACGCCGTTCCTGCCGGGCGATTCGCTGCTGTTCGCGGTGGGTGCGCTGGCCGCAGTGGACCAGAGCGGTACGCTGAATCCGGTGTTCCTCTGGCTGCTGCTGATTGTGGCCGCTGTTTTCGGTAACGAACTCAATTACCGGATCGGCCACTACATCGGACCCCGGGCATTCACCGGCAAGATCCCCGGGTTGAAGCGCGAGTACCTGTTCAAGACCCAGGCGTTCTACGACAAGCATGGCGGCAAGACCATCGTGCTGTCCCGCTTCCTGCCCATCATCCGCACGTTTGCGCCGTTCGTCGCCGGCATCGGCCACATGAAGAAAACCACCTTCTCCACCTACAATCTGGGCGGTGCCATCGCCTGGGTGTCCCTGTTCATCTGGGGCGGGTTCCTGTTCGGCAACGTGCCACTGGTCAAGAACAACTTCGGGATCGTGACCATCGTGATCATCGTTGTGTCGCTGCTGCCGCTGGCCTGGGGGCTCCTGCAGTCCCGCAAGTCGCATTGAGTCAACCCGGCGGCACCGGATGCGCAAGATCCACACTGCAGAGTCGCTGATCGAGATCGCTCACCTGCGCAACGTTTTGGTAGCGTCGGGTATCGCCTGCCAGATCCGCAACGATCGGCTGATGGGTGCGCTAGGTGAGATCCCGTTCGTCGACTGCTGGCCCGAGCTCTGGCTCGAGAACGACCGCGATGCGTTGACCGCCAAGGGCCTGATCGACGGCGAGTTTCGACCCCTCAAGCCTTCTGCCGACTGGACATGTCCTGCGTGCGGCGAGACTATCGAGGGGCAGTTCTCCGACTGCTGGCACTGCAGCCCGCCCCGAGATTGAGATCATGATGGCTTCACCGGAAGTTTCGTTCGTCATCGATCCCCGCTTCAACGGCCCGCGCGATTCGGGCAACGGCGGGTACGTCTGTGGACTCATCGCGAGCCTCATCGGCGACCAGGTCAAGATCCGGCTGCAGAAAGTGTTGCCGCTTGGGGTGCTCCTCACCATCCGGCGCCTGCAAAGCGAAGCCTGGCAGGATCAATGGCAGGTCCTGAACGGCGAGGACGTGATTGCAACAGTCTTCAAGACCGAAGTCGTCGTTGATGTGCCCAATCCGCCGACGTATCTCGATGCCCTGGCGGCCTCAAAGCACTACGCAGGCTTTCAGAACAACCTGTATCCCACGTGCTTCGTCTGCGGCCCCGAGCGCCATCGCGGCGACGGGATGCGGATCTTTGCCTCCGCAGTCCCCGGTAGGGACATCGTTGCTGCGCCCTGGCTGCCCGACGCCACGCTCGGTGACGACAACGGCAAGATAAAACCGGAATTCGTCTGGGCTGCGCTCGATTGCCCCGGCGCCTTCGCTTCTATTCCCTATGGTCGTCAAGCGTTGCTTGGCGAATTTGCCGTACACGTGAGTCGCTTGGTCCATGTCGATGAACCCTGCGTCGTCACGGGCTGGAAGATCTCGATCGACGGCCGAAAATATCGCGCCGGTACCGCGCTGTTTGATGAAGACGGTGAGCTCTGCGCCTTCGGCCACGCGACATGGATTGAGTTGCTCAAGCCTTGAAGGGATGCCGTGCAGTTCTGCATGTCCGCCAGGTCCGGCACGAGCGCGCGTCCGAATCGTCTAATGAAAGCAGGGGAATGATCAATATTCCAGTGCGTCTTCTGATTGCATTCGCTTCGCTACCTCTCGCGAGCGGCTGCGACAGGTTATGGGCTGAGGTCGCGCGGCTCCATGGCAATGAAGTCGTCATGTGCCCCGGGTCGGAGAAAGCGGCACCGCGGCTGCCCCGACCGGAGGCGGGAGCCGAAGGGAGCTTCTGAAACGCTTCAGAGCAACACAGCAGTCGCACCGATGACGACGAGAACAGCGCCGGCAACTTCCCACGGCGCGACCTTCTCGCGGAACATGTGCCGAGAGACGGCCCAGGCGATCAACACATCGACGAGCTGGACGGTTTTCACTGCGGCAACTGAAGGGCCTGTGGCAAAGGCCGTCAGTAGCAGCGCAGAGGCAATGGATCCTGCGCCACCGGGAATGAGGGAAGGGCGCCATGCCGTGAGTACCCCGCGCAAGGCGACCCGATCGTGGAAAAACATGAATACGCCGCCCATGAGCGTCTGCAGCGTGAGCGTTGACGAGAGCGCTGCCGCCGCGCCGATCCACGGTTCTCCTCCCCATGCCAACGCGGCGGCGCGATAGCCCACTGCCGTGAACGCAAACAGAATCCCGGAGCCTGCGCCGGCGAAGGCAGCGGACAACGCGCTGCGATCTACGCTGACGTGTGCCATCAAGAGCACGCCGACAGTACCAATGGAGGCGCCGAGCCAGTCGCCAGCGGACAGCCGGTCACCGATCAGGAAGAAGCCAATGACGGCAGAGCCCAGGACTTCTGTCTTCAGGAGGGCGGTGGTGACGGCGAAGGCCCGCGTGCGCATCGCGATGATGAGTGCAGCCGTCCCCGCGATCTGCGTCGTTGCGCCGAGGAACACCCAGCCGACAAAGGCCCAGGAAGGCAACCCGCTCGGGCCATAGAGGTAAAGGATGACTGCCGACCAGATCAGCGCGAACGGCAAGCCGTACAGAAAGCGGATGTACGTGGCACCCCACAGGCCGAGTCGCTCGGTGAGGGAACGCTGCGAGGCATTGCGCACGACTTGAAGGCCGGCGGCGCCGATCGCGAGCAACGGCCAGACGGTCATCGGTGTACCCGAGACCGGATCAAGTGCGGCGTCTCGAATACCAGTAGTTCACGATCGCCGCGGCGAACAACGCCACGCCTGGCCACTTGGGATCGAGCACGAGCGCGAACCACAGGACGCCGCTGAGTCCGGCCGCTGCAGAAAGAATCGTGGCATCGCGACGGTCGGCACTGGCCTTGGCTTCGCAGCGCATCTCCTCTAGATGGTCGGTCTGCACGGGCAAACGCAAGCGACCTTCGGCTGCACGCTGGATCGTCGATTGCAGTAGCTGTGGCGTCAGCTTCAACGCTTCGACCAGATCGGGCAGCTGGGTCCGAACGCTTTGCACGACAGCGCGCACGCTGTACCGCGTCTGCATCCACTCGCGCAGCACTGGCTGAGCCGTCTTCCACAGGTCGAGGTCCGGATACAGTTGGCGCCCGAGGCCTTCGATCTGCAGCAGCGTCTTCTGCAGCAGGATCAGCTGCGGCTGCACGGTCATCTCGAAACGCTGCGCTGTCTCGAACAGACGGATCAGCACCTGGCCGAAGGAGATCTCCTTCAGCGGCTTGTTGAAGATCGGCTCGCACACCGTGCGCACAGCGGATTCCAGTTCGTCGACGCGAGTGCCGGCAGGGACCCAGCCCGAGTCGACATGCAACTGGGCCACTCGACGGTAGTCGCGGTCGAAGAACGCCATGAAGTTCTCGGCGAGGTAATGCTGGTCGCGCGGGGCGAGCGTGCCAACGATGCCGAAGTCCACGGCAGCGTAGCGCGGGAACTCGGGATCGTCGATCTGCACGAACACGTTGCCGGGATGCATGTCGGCATGGAAGAAGTTGTGGCGGAACACCTGCGTGAAGAAGATCTCCACGCCGTTCTCGGCGAGCCGCTGGAAGTTCGTGCCGCGCCGGCGCAGCTCCTCCAGGTCGCTGATCATCACGCCGTGGATGCGCTCCATCACCATGACGTTCTTGCGGCACAGATCCCAGTAGATGCCGGGCACATAAAGGAGCTTGGACGTCGCGAAGTTGCGCTTGAGCTGGGCCGCATTCGCCGCCTCGCGCATCAGGTCGAGCTCGTCGAGGATGGTCTTCTCGTACTCGCGGACGACTTCGACCGGACGCAGCCGATGGCCTTCGCTCCAGTACCTCCGCGCAAGCTCTGCCAGTGCGAGCATCACTTCTATGTCGCGCTCGATCAGCGCGCGGATGCCCGGGCGCACGATTTTCGCAATGACCTCGCTGCCATCCTTGAGTCTGGCCACGTGCACTTGCGCGATGGTGGCTGCTGCGAGCGGGTTCTCGTCAAAGCTCGCAAAGACCTCGTTCACCGGCTTGCCGTAAGCGTCTTCCACGAGCTTGCGCGCGACAGCGCTGGGGAAGGGCGGTACCCGGTCCTGCAGCTTGGCGAGTTCATCGGCGATGTCGGCCGGCAGCAGGTCGCGGCGTGTAGACAGCGTTTGGCCGAACTTCATGAAGATCGGGCCGAGCTCCTCGAGTGCCCGCCGCAGCCGTTCTGCGCGCGTGCCCTTGACCTTGCCGCTCTGGAACCATGCGCCTGGCGACAGGTAGAACGCAAACCGCAGCGGTCGGAACAGATGCGTGGCGAGGATGATGTCATCGAGCCCGTGCTTGATAAGCACGCGCTGGATGGTGAGCAGCCGGGACAGGACGCGAAGCTTCATGGCTGGTGGTCGGTGGTCAGTGGTCGGTGTGCAGTCATTCCAGCAGAAAGTCCGGGGTTGCGGGGTGGCGAATGCGCCCTAATCACCGGCCACCGGTCACTTCGCGAGCCTGCGCTCAATGAGCGCGAGCTTCGCTTCCGCCCGTTCGACATCGTCGCGGATGCGATCGACGCCGGAGCCGAATTCGTTGACCTCGAGGCGGGTCGGCAGGTCGCGGCCTTCTTCCTGCAGGTACTCGGTGAGGTTCTGGCCGAAGGTCTTCGTAGCCTTCTGGCCAAAGCTCAACGCGCTACGGGCAATGGAGCCGATCTGGTGAGCCGCCACGTCGCCGACGACGCGTGACAGCTCCTCTTCCACATCGGGCCGCGCGGCTTTCAGCAGGTTCTGGAAACTCTGCGCCGCCTCTGCATCGCCTTCGATGCGCACCACGCCGGAGCGGATCTGGGACTCGGGTGGCTTCGTCACGAGGCCGAACAGCGCAAGCGGGCTGCCCGAGATCGTGGCGTCCGCCGCGCCTTCGTGTGTTGTCGACAGGACCAGTTTCTGGCCATCCGAGCGGCAGTAGATCGATACATTCATGCCGGTGACGTGCAGCGCGAGCACGCGGCCCGACAGTTTGCGGCACAGTGCGGCAGCGGTCGTCGAATCCGCAATGGTCCGGTTCAGCAGGCTTGCGATGGGAGAGAGGAGCATGGGGTCGGTGGTCGGTGGTCGGTGATCGGTGGTCGGTGGTCGGTGATCGGTGATCGGTGATCGGTGATCGGTGGTCAGGATGCACATACCCAAGACGGTGCATTCAAGGTTACCGATCGGCCGAGGAATGAGGTTCGCGTGCCTGTCGGAAGAGCGGCTCCTGCCGGCCACCGGCCACCGATCACCGACCACCGGCCACTGTCCGCGCCCGCCCTCACAGCTTGAATCCGCGGTGCAAGGCGACGATGCCGCCACTCAGGTTGTTGTAACGGACCTGCTCGAAACCGGCAGTGCGCATCATGTCGGCGAGGTCGTCCTGCTTCGGGAACCGGCGAATGGACTCGGCAAGGTAGCGATAGCTGGCCTCGTCGTTGGCAACGACCTTGCCCAGCCACGGCAGGACGCTGAACGAGTACGCGTCGTACACGGGCTTGAGGCCGGGTGCGGTCGGGTGCGAGAACTCGAGGATCAGCAGCCGCCCACCGGGCTTGAGCACGCGATACATCGACGCAATCGCAGCCTGCTTGTCCGTGACATTGCGCAGCCCGAAGCCGATGGTGACGCAGTCAAAGGACTCATTGGCAAACGGCAGGCACTCGGCATTGGCCAGCGCGAACTCGACGCCGCGAACGATGCCTTGATTCAGGAGACTGTCGCGGCCCTGGGCGAGCATCGCGGCATTGATGTCGGAGAGGACGACCTTGCCGTCCTGGCCCACCTGCCTCCACATGCCGGCCGCGAGATCGCCGGTGCCGCCCGCAACATCGAGCGCCGCCTGACCCGGGCGCAATCCCGTCTGTCCCAGCGTGAAGCGTTTCCATAGCCGGTGCATGCCACCCGACATGAGGTCGTTCATCAGGTCGTACTTGCCGGCGACCGACTCGAACACCTCGCGCACGCGCCGCGCCTTGTCGGCAACGGGAACTTCCGTGTAGCCGAAGTCGACGGTGCCTGAGGCGGATTTCCCGGATTCGTTAGGCGCGTTCATGAAGGCCTGCATTGTAGCAGGGTGAGACTTGAGGCTTGAGGCTTGAGGAAGCGGGATCCCTGAGAGCTGCTGGCTCCAGCCACCAGCCACCAGCCACCGGCCACCGGCCACTAGCCCTCCTCAATATTCCGTGTATTTCCGGCTGCTGCCGCGGGCCTTGTCGACCGGGTACTTCAGGGCATTGAGCCCGAGCTTGGCCTTTGCGGCGGCGATCAGGTCCACGTCCAGCTTGTCGGCCAGCCGGACGAGGTACAGCAGGACATCGGCCAGCTCCTGGCGCACGGCTTCAAGCTGGGCGGAGTCGAGTGCACGGCTTTGCTGTTCCGACAGCCACTGGAACTGCTCAAGCAACTCGGCTGCCTCGACGGACAGTGCGGCGGCCAGGTTCTTCGGGCTGTGGAACTGATCCCAGTCGCGCTCGGCGGCGAACTCGCGCAAGGCATCTCGCAGCGATGCGAGTTCCTGGCTCATGTGGGTTTCACGCCCAGAGTAGGGTAGGGGATGCCAAGGTCATTGATTCGATCGAGATACTGCTGCCACTTGATGGCGCGGGTCTCGCCCAGTTCCTTGAGATAGGCCCACGTGTAGAGGCCAGTGTCGTGGCCGTCGTCAAACACCAGCTTCAGCGCGTAGTGCCCCACCGGCTCCACCGACGTGACGCGGACTTCATGCTTGCCGAGCTGCAGGGTTTCCTGTCCCTGGCCATGGCCCCGCACTTCTGCCGACGGTGAGTAGACGCGCAGGTACTCGAATGGCAGCTCGAAGTGGCCGCCATCGTCGAACGTCACGTCTAGGACGCGCGACCTGGTGCGAAGCTTGATGGAAGTGGGGTGGGGCATGGGGAAGTGACTGGTGATCGGTGGTCAGTGGTCGGTGGCAGCACGGCGATGGAGGAGTTCGACTGCGGCAAGCTGCACTGAGAGCATCTGTGCCGACCACCGACCACCGACCACCGACCACCGATTCAGAGAATATACCTCGTCAAATCCTCGTCCTTCACCAGTTCGCCGAGGTACCGATCCACATACGCGGCATCGACCGTGACTTCTCGTGTCCCGCCCTCGGCGGCATCGAACGACACCTGTTCCAGCAGCCGCTCCATGACGGTGTGCAGCCGACGGGCGCCGATGTTTTCGGTGCGTTCATTGACCTGGAAAGCGACCTCGGCAATCCGCCGGACGCCGCTCTCTGCATACGTCAGTTCCAGGCCTTCGGTTCGCAGCAGCGCCTGATATTGCGCACACAGCGAAGCATCCGGTTCGGTAAGGATGCGCACGAAATCATCGACCTTGAGCGCTTCGAGTTCGACGCGGATCGGGAAGCGGCCCTGCAGCTCCGGAATGAGGTCCGACGGCTTCGACATGTGGAAAGCGCCGGACGCGATGAACAGCATGTGGTCCGTCTTGACGATGCCGTACTTGGTGGTAACGGTGCTGCCTTCCACGAGCGGCAACAGGTCGCGCTGCACGCCTTCGCGGGACACATCGGCGCCTACCGCTTCCTGGCGGCGGGCAATCTTGTCGATTTCGTCGATGAAGACAATGCCGTTCTCCTCGGCATTCTTCAGAGCCCGCGCCTTGAGCTCTTCCTCGTTGACCAGCTTGCCGGCTTCTTCGTCGGTCAGCAGCTTGAGGGCTTCTTTTACCTTCAGCTTCCGGGCCTTCGTGCGCGATTGTCCCAGATTCTGGAACATGCCCTGCAGCTGTTGTGACAGTTCCTCCATGCCGGGAGGCGCCATGATCTCGACGCCGGTGGGCAGCGCGCGCACCTCAATCTCGACTTCCTTGTCGTCAAGCGCGCCCTCGCGCAGCATCTTGCGGAAGCGCTGTCGCGTGTCGTTGTCCTTCGCGGCGGTGTCGCCCTCCGCAGTGAAGCCCATCGACCGGGGACGCGGCAACAGCGCGTCCAGCACGCGATCCTCGGCCGCATCCATCGCGCGGTGCCGGACCTTCTCCACCTCCATCTCGCGCGTCATCTTCACGGCGACGTCGAGCAGGTCCTTGATGATCGAATCCACCTCGCGGCCGACGTAGCCGACCTCGGTGAACTTGGTGGCTTCCACCTTGATGAACGGTGCGCGCGCCAGTCGTGCAAGGCGGCGCGCAATCTCCGTCTTGCCGACGCCCGTCGGCCCGATCATCAGGATGTTCTTCGGCGTGATCTCGGCACGCAGCGGCTCTGCCACCTGCATGCGGCGCCAGCGGTTGCGCAGCGCGATTGCCACCGCACGCTTGGCGGCGCTCTGCCCGACGATGTGCTTGTCGAGTTCCTGGACGATTTCACGGGGAGTCATGTCGGACATGGTGGCAAGAGAGTGGTCGGTGGTCAGGTAAATGAAAAAAGGGAGTGACAAGTCCAGGAAGCCGGGAAGCTCAGGAAGTCTGGAAGCCAGATAGGGCCTCTTTCCGCTTACCCTCCGGCCTCCTCACTTCCCAGCTTCGTTGCTTCCCCGAGCTTGGCGGGAAGTGATTCACTATCCCCTCAGCTCTTCAATCGTCAGATTCCGGTTCGTGTAGATGCAGATGTCGGCCGCGATATTGAGCGCCTTCTCGACGATGGTGCGTGCATCGAGCTCTGTATTCTGCAGGAGCGCACGGGCTGCGGCTTGGGCAAACGTCCCGCCCGAGCCGATCGCCATCAGGTCTTCTTCGGGCTCGATGACATCGCCGTTGCCCGAGATGATGAACGAGCTGCGCACGTCGGCCACGCACAGCAGCGCTTCAAGGCGGCGCAGGCTGCGGTCGGAGCGCCAGTCTTTCGCCAGCTCGATCGCCGCGCGGGTCAGGTTGCCGTACAGCTGCAGCTTGCCCTCGAAGCGCTCGAACAGCGTGAACGCATCGGCGGTGCCTCCGGCGAACCCGGCCAGCACCTTGCCGTCGTACAGGCCCCGTACCTTGCGGGCGTTGCCCTTCATGACGGTGCTGCCGATCGTGACCTGCCCGTCCCCGCCAATGGCAACGACGCCGTTGCGCCGGACCGAGAGGATGGTCGTGCCGTGGAAGTCTGCTGCGGAGGGTGTGGTCATGGGATTCAACTAGCCGGCGGTCTTGCGCTTCGCGCGGGGATGCGCCGCATCGTATGTTTTGGCGAGATGCTGGAAATCAAGGTGGGTATAGATCTGCGTCGTGGAAATATTTGCGTGGCCGAGCAGTTCCTGCACGCCGCGCAGGTCGTGGCTGGATTCAAGCAGGTGCGTCGCGAAGGAATGCCGGAACATGTGCGGATGCATCGGGATGCCGATGCCTTGCAACCGCGCCCACCGGGCCACGCGGAGCTGGATGGCGCGGGCGCCCAGGCGTCCTCCGTTCCGGCCCAGAAACACTGCCAATTCGCCGGGTCCCGCGAGCGCGCCCCGCTCCTTGAGCCAGAGGCCGAGCGCCGTGACCGCGTGACCGCCCACCGGCACGATGCGCGTCTTGCTGCCCTTGCCGAGGACTCGCACCGTGCGGTCCTTGAGGTCGAGGTCCTGAAGATCGAGCTGCACCAGCTCGGACAGGCGGAGGCCCGACGAATACAGCAATTCCATCAACGCCTTGTCGCGTGTGTCGAGCCGGTCGTCGGTGCGGAACTCGAGCAATCGCGCCATCTGGTCGGCATCGAGCGTGTGCGGCAGGTGTTTGCGGCCCTTGGGTGCCTTGATGTCGACGCCCGGATTGATGCGCAGAACACCTTCGCGCAGCAGGAATTCGCAGAACGAGCGAACCGCAGCAAGCCGGCGCTGGATGCTCGCCGACGACATGCCAAGACGATGCTCGCGTGCGGCGAACGCGCGGACGCGGTGGGTGTCCAGTTCAGGCCAGTCGTCAAGCCGCTCGTGGTCGCAGAACGCCACGAACTTGGCGAGGTCGCGTTCATAAGCCGACGACGTGTGGGGCGACAGCCGCCGTTCGCTCCTCAAGTGGGTGAGGAAACGGGGAATCCAGGCGAGTGCAGAGTCGAGCATGGGCGTGAGCGACCCCCGACTCTGGTGCCTACAGCGCGCCGACGGCCTCGCTGACGAGCTCGCCGATCCGGGCCAGGAATTCCGTGCTCATCGTGGGGTGGAAGCGGTCGACGTCCGGGCTGCCGATGGCGAGCAGGCCGAAGGCCGAGTTCGGGCCCAGGGGCAGGAGAGCAGCCGAACCGATGGCTACGGTCCCTTCGCCGAACAGGTAGTCACGCTGGCTGTCGCGGACCTGGCCACAGCGGGGCCGGGCCGACTCGAAGAACGTATCGAACATCTTGAGCTCGGCATTCGAGCGTTCCACTACCCGCAGATGGCGGCTCGTGAGCTGCTTCAGCTCAGGAACGTCGGTGCGGTTCAGGACCAGCAGCCACTGCGAAGCGCCGAAATCCTCGCGCAGGGAGGCCTCCAGCGTGTCGATCAGCTGCGTAGCACCGCGGGCGCGGATCAGCCGGCGGGCGAGGTGATGGATCTTGTCGGACAGGGCGTCGTTCGCACGGGCGACGTCGACGAACTCGCGAACCTTGCTCTCGAGCTTCTGGTTCTTGTCGCGCAGCACGAGCACCTGGCGTTCGACCAGCGAGACGGTGGAGACGCCGCGCTCATGCGGCACGCGCAGGCGGGCCAGCACATTCGCGTTGCGCTCGAAGAAGTCGGGGTGGTTCTGCAGGTAGTCTGCCACCGCTTCTTCCGACGTGGCGACCGTGTCTACGCCGCGAATGCTCTGTTTGGTCATTAGGTCTTTCTCACGCTTCAGTCTTTCACACTTCGATCTTGCCTTCGAAGACCTTCTCGGCAGGGCCTGTCAGCCACAGCGGCTTATTCAAGCCTTCCCATTCGACGGTCAAGCGGCCACCGGGCAGGTCGACCTGGACCGAAGACCCAAGCAGTCCGAGGCGGCGGCCCACGGCCACGGCGCCACATGCACCGGTGCCGCATGCGAGCGTCTCGCCGACCCCGCGCTCGAACACGCGCAGCCGGATCTGCCCGCTGTCCACCACTTCCATGAAACCGATGTTCGCCCGCTTCGGGAAGCGCGGATGATTCTCCATGGCGGGACCCACACTGTCCACCGGCGCGCTGGCGACCGAAGGCACCCGCAGCACGGCGTGGGGATTGCCCATCGACACCGCGCCGATCTCGAAGTGCTGGCCGAGCACGTTGATGGGGTACAGGTCCTCCTCACGGTCAGCGACGAACGGGAGCGACTTCGGGTCGAAGTTCGGGACCCCCATATCGACGGACACGAGGCCGTCGTCGCGGATCCGCGCATTCACGAGGCCGCCCAGGCTGTCCATCTTGAGGCCACCCGTGTTCGCTCGCCGGTTGCTCACGAGGCGGGCGATGCAACGCGCGCCATTGCCACACTGTTCCACTTCGGAGCCGTCGGCGTTGAAGATCCGGTAGAAGACGTCCGTGCCGGGTCGGCGCGGCGGCTGGAGCACGAGCGCCTGATCGAAGCCGATGCCGGTCCGGCGATCGGCGAGTTTGCGGAACGTGGCTGCATCCGGCAGTCGGGCATCTGCGGGAGCGTCGAACACAATGAAGTCGTTCCCGACGCCTTGCATCTTCGTAAAGGACAGCAGCATGGTCAAAGGATAGCAGAGGCGGACGGCGATGGCCGGAGCGCGGCGCGGTCGACGTAGATGCATCGGTCCATCACGACGGTCATGCCGCCCGCCCGGGCCCGTTCGGCTGCGACCTCGTTCACGACACCCAGCTGCAACCAGAGTACGGGCAGCCCGAGCGCGAGGCACTGGTCGACGATGGCGTCCACGTGGCGGGCTTGACGGAAGACGTTGACGATATCGACCTTGTCGCCCGGTCTGATAACGGACTCCAGATGGTCGAGGTCCGGGACGGACGCGATGCCCTGCCAGGTTCGGATGCCCGGGTTCACCGGAATGATCCGGTACCCATAGCGTTGCATGGCCAGCGAGACGCTGCAGCTTGGCCGGGACGGGTTCTCTGACAGGCCAATAACCGCGAGGGTGCGGGCGGACTTCAGCAGGGCCGCGATGCCCTCGCGCGGGGGATTGTGAAACGCCATCCGGGAATACCCCAAGTATTGATTACTCCGAATCCGTAGACATTTGTCCAATGCCACCTTAAGTTAACACCTGCAAGGAAGCTCGGAACCATTCGTGATGCTTTGTGCCGCGTCATGGCAACGCCACCGGAAGCGGAGGACCGGGTGTTGTCGTGGGCGGGCTGATCCCTGCCCCCCCTTGAGCGAGGCAGTTCGGCAAGGGCGTCCCTGAAACAGTCCTGGGTGATGGATCAATAAAGAGGAGTAAGGGGACTCAATGCGCCACGTCATGGTCATGAACGCCAAAGGCGGCTGTGGAAAGAGCACCTTGGCAACGAACATCGCAGGATATTTCGCCAAGGAGGGAGCCAAGGTCGCCCTCGCCGACTACGATCCGCAGCGAACCGGCCTCGACTGGCTGGAAGTCCGCCCTGAAGAATTGCCGAAGATCACGGGCGTCGCTGCCTTCGACGATGGCTTGCGCAGCGTTCCGCGCGACACCGAAGTGCTGGTCATCGACGCTCCGGCGCGCACGCATGGTGCCGAAATGAATGAACTCGTCCGCCGCGCCGAAACCATCATCGTGCCCGTCCTCGCGTCACCGATCGACATGAAAGCCGCCGCCCATTTTATGGGTGAGCTGCTGGAACTCGGTCGCGTGCAGCGCGAGCAGGCCCGCCTGGCCGTGGTCGCCAATCGCGTCCGTGAAAACACGCTGATTTTCGAGGAACTCGACAAGTACCTGAACAAGGTCAAAGTGCCCTATCTGACGGCGCTGCGGCAATCGACCAACTACCTGCGTGCCTATCAGCGCGGCATGAGCGTGTTCGACCTGCCCGAGTACCTCGCCTGGCCGGACTGGCAGCAGTGGGAGCCGGTCACCAAGTGGCTCGGCAGCAAGAAGAGCTTACCGGCCTGACGGAGCCGCAGGCAGAAAGCCAGGCAAGCTAATGAAGCCGGGAAGCCGGGAAGCAAGAGGTCGGGAGATGCGGAATCTCTTGCTCCGGCTTCCTCACCTTCCTCCACTTCCACTGCTTCCTTGGCCTTCTTCAGCAAGGCTCTGCCGGATCCCCTCGTCCACGTCCGCGTAGCGCAGTTGCACCTTCAGCTCGTGCAGCATCCTGCGATTGCTGACCTGCCGGGATTCATTGAGGAATGACAACCGCGACGGGCTCAGCACCAGCTGCGCTTCGTCCATGGAGATCTGCGGCGGCTCCGGCAATCCCGCCTCGCGGGCCACACGCAACAGGAACTCCGTTGAGTTCATCGGTGAACCATCGGTGACGTTGTAGATTCCGCGTGCATCCGGCATATCGAGTGTGGCAATGCAGGCTGAGACCAGGTCGTCGACGTGAATCCGGTTGCCGATGCCGGCCTCCTCGACCCTCACCGCAGGCTCGCGGGTTGCGAGCCGTCCGAGCGGTAGTCGCCCAGGGCCATAGATGCCGGGGACCCTGAGGACTACGCGTCGTACTTCCCGTTCTGTGCACCATACGCGCACCATGCCCTCGGCAGTCACGCGCCGACGCGCCCGCGCGGTGAGCGGATTCACCGGGGTCTGTTCCGTCACCTCGCTTCCCTCGGCGTCGCCGTATACGCCCGTGGTACTCATGTACACGAACAACCGCGGACGGCGACGCATGCCGTTCAACAGGTGCGCGAGCCGCACGTCACTTTCGCTATCGGTCGCGGGCGGGACGAGATAGAAAACGACCGCGTCGCGGGCCCAGTCAGGGGACAGCGGAGCGCCCGCATCCAGATCCACCCCTTGGCCGGGCAGGCCGATAGCCTCAAGGCCTGCCAGGCTCGCCGCGCGGCTCACGATGCCGAGCACGTCGCACCGCGACCTGAGCGCGAGCCCGAGTCGCTTGCCGACGTAACCGCAGCCAACGATGACAACGCGTTGTACGGCTGGGATCGCCGAGATCATGGGACAGAGCCCGCAGCCTTGAGCTTGGCGAGTGCGTCGGGCGCGTAGTCGAACGAGTCGAAAAACAATTGTTCCTGCGGCAGCCCGGCCGCAATGAACTCGTGGCGGATCGCCTCGATCATTGCGGGAGGTCCCGCGGCGTAGACGTCGTAGTCGGCAAGGCGAGGATGCTCCGCGAGCACTGCCTTGTGGACGAGGCCGATTGGGCCGCTCCATCCTGCCGACGGTGCCGACAGGACCGGCGTGAATCGCAGGTTGGGGTGCTGCTGCATCCACATGCGGATTTCAGGTTCGGCATAGAGGTCTGCTTGCGCCGCCGCCCCCCAGTAGAGTTCGAGCGGCCGCGTGTCGCCCCGCTCCAGCAGCGACATCAGCATGGCCCGCAGCGGTGCGTAACCCGTCCCGCCGCCCACGAACAGTGCCGCACGGGGAGACGCTTCCCGGAACGCGAACTGGCCGAGCGGTCCTTCAATGCGCAGCAGCGTCTTTTCCTTCATCGACTCGAACAGTTGTTGAGTGAATTCACCACCCCGCACCCGCCGGACGTGCAGTACCAGACGCGCGCTCTCGTGCGGAGGATTGGCCAGAGAGAAACTGCGGCGCCGGCTGCCCGGCAACATGATGTCGATGTACTGCCCTGCGACGAAGCTGAAGAGTTCCGTTTGCGGCAGACGCAGCGTGACTTCCATGACGTCGGGCGCAAGCGGTGCCATGTGCTCGATGCGGCAGGGAATACTGCGGACCTGCGTGTCGACGGCAGGCAGGTGGGTGTGGCGCAGTTCGATCGTAAGCTCGGCACTGGCCGGACGGGCCTGGCACAGCAGCGCGAAGCCTTCGCTCTGCTCCTGTGGAGTGAGGCCGGGCGGCAACTCGAATGGGTAGCGCACGTTGCCCGACAGGATCCGCGCGCGGCACGATGCGCAATGGCCACCCTTGCAGCTGTGCGGCAAGTTGATCCCTGCGCGGAGCGCGGCATCGAGGATCGACTCGAACTCGCTGACCAACAGCACTCGCTGGCTGGGGAGGAGCGTGACGGTCGCGTTCTTCACGAGCGGCGGCGATCCGTGCTGTGCCGTCGGTCCAGCAGGCGCTGCGCACGCAGCTTGGGCAGATTTGGCCTGCGGCCCACGGCAAGGACCAGCGCCTCGCTCATCGCGCTGAACGCCCGGTTGCGTTCCCCCAGCTGATCGAGCAGCGTCGCCAGCGTGTGCAGCGTTTCAGGACGCGGCCTGATCAGTACGCTGGCTTCAAGGTAGCTGCGGGCCTTGCCGTAGAGTTCGGCGCGCATACAGAATCGTGCGCAGGTCAGCAGCAGCGCGGGATCCTCGGGGTGCTTGCGCAGCCACTTCTCCGCCGTATCGAGGGCCTCGAGCGGATCGGCGGGCTCAAGCTCACCGAACGCGAGCACGGCGGGTTCGTCCCATTGCCGATTGAGCAACTCGCGCAGTGCCTTCGTCGCGGGCCGTTGTTCGCGGCAGGCCATCGCTGCACGGGCATAGGCGATGACGACGTCAGTCCGGCGGCTCACGGAATCGGGCGCCGCATCCCAGGCGGCTTCGACCTTCGCGAAGTCAAGGGAACCGCCTGCCGCTTTGAGCCGGTCGAGGTAGATCTGCACGACGATTTCGTCGATGGTTGCCGCCGAAATGCCGCGGGCACCGCGCAGGCGGGGCTCGAGTTGCTGCAGCCGTTCCCAGTCGCCTGTCTGCCGGTAGATCCTCGCGAGCAGCACCACTGCGCGAGTATTGCGTTCGCCGCTGGCTTCGAGCTGCTGCAGGACCGTCAGCGCTGCCTGGGGCTGCTTGTGCCGCAGCAGGATCTCGGCCTGCGTTATCAGGACCGGAGCTCGGTCTCCTGCCGTCGAATCGAGTGCCTTGGTCAACCATTCCTCGCAGCGAGTGCGCTCGCCCTGCAGGTCCGCGGCGCGGGCGGCGACGAGGTAATGCACGAGCGGCGACTCGCTGTCGCGCGCTGATCGCGTGACGGTGTCTTCCGCGACCCGCCATTCGCCTTGCGACAGTTCGAGCAGCCCCTGGGCCAGCGAGCGGCGCGCGCGGTCACGGCGTCTCCCGAGTTGTGCTTCCTGCAGCAACTTGCGCGCCTGCACCAGCCGGATCGCGAGGCGGATGGCAGCGTACGACGCCACGAGCAGCAGCGTGAAGACCGGCACCGACATGTCCACGATCACCCCGCGCAGCGAAATCGAGACGTGGCCGGGGTCGGGCAGCAGGACCTCGGCCAGCAGTGCGCCAATCAGCAGTGCGGCAGCGGCGTACCACGCCCGCTTCATGGACTGGCTCGAGTGATCGGCACCATCTGTTCCAGGAGGCGCAGCGAACCCGAGACGTCGGGCAGCGTGGGGGCGATATCCATCCCAGCGAGCTGCTCAAGTTCGCTGCCGAGCTTCACGACCCCTGCATCGCTCCGTGCAAAGCGGGCGCCGAGCCACGAGCGGGCTTCGCCAATGGCAGTGGCGAAGGCCTTCTGGTCAGCCCGTGCGATGGCAAGCCGTGCTTCGAGCAGGAGCAACTGCAGCTGCTGGCGCTGCAGGTTCTGCTCGTCGCGTGTCAGCAGGGCGCTCGATCCAGCGGCCGTGCTACGGACCGTCACCAGCGAACCCAGTGCCTGCTGCACCAGCAGCCACGCTCTGCTGAGCGGACCCTGAGCGTCTGTGCCAACCGCAAGAGTCTCCGCGGCAGCCTCTGCCGCAATCCCTGCTGTGGTCAACGCGGCGGCATCGATCTCAGCCTGTCGCAGCTGGGCAGTGACGCGGTCGAGGTCCGGTCTCTCGAACGACCGGAGCGACTCCAGGTCCGCGGTGAGCTGCTTGCGTACCGTGCTCAGCGTGGGTTCGCGCAGCTGTGCGAGCCGGCTGTCAGCCGTCGTCATTGCGTCGAGGGCCGCATCGATATTCCGGTCGATCTTCAGCTGGCGCTCCGCAAGCGCAAGGAGCGCGAGTGCCTCCGCCCTTGCCCACGATCGCTGTGGCAGCGTCATGCGGTCCTGTAGTTCGGCCGTGGTGTTCTCAAGCGCAGCGACATCACGCGACAGGCTGAGCAGGGTTTCGATCTGCGTGCGGGTGGCGTCGTTCGCCGCGGCTTCGCGCTCGGCGAGAGCAGTGAGTTCGGTAGTCAGTTGCTGCTGCACTGTTGCGAGCGAAGCGGTCTGTTCGGTGAGGTCGGCGAGCCGACTGTCGAGCGACCGGCCACTGAAGGCGACGAACAGCGCGATGACCAGCGCCAGGCCTGCGAGCAACGAGGCAATCAGGCCAGGACGGCCGGGACGGGGTTCGTCGTCGGCAAACAGGACGGTTGAGGGGTCGTCATTCATCGGGACATCGTGCGGCGGGTTCGCGACACCCAATCGTAGCAGGTTGCTCCCGCTCCTTGACGGGTGTCCTGCGCGCCTACTGCGTCCGGGCGCGGGTCCGCCAGCGCGCGAGCATGCCGGCGAGCGTATCGTCATCAGCAGCAGGCGCCAGCAGGATCTCTCCGCGGCAGCCGAGTTCCCAGGCGACCTCCGCAAGCCGCGGACTCACGACCAGAATCGTGGCTGCGGCCAGCAGCGATTGGCCGTCAACACCGAGCATCCGGTGCAGATTGTGCAGGATCTCGCTGCTGGTGGCAGTGACCACGTCAATGCCACCCTCGCGCCAGCGCCCAAGCAGCTTTGCGCGCGCCGCGTCGTCGAGGTCGGCGGGAACGCGTCGATACACCTCGAGGTGGTCAACCTCGATGCCACGGGTGATCAGCGTTTCCTCCAGCACCTCGCGGCCGGTGCCTCCTCGCACGATCAACACCCGATGGATCGTGCCTGCCTGCAACCCGGGATGGGCCAGCAGCGCCTCGCTCGTGAAGCCGGTTTCCGGAACGAGGGCGGGAGCGGACCCTGCGGCTGTCAATGCGGCGGCGGTCGACTTGCCGATGGCGGCGATGACCATATCCGGGGTCCGGGCAATAGCCTTCAGCCCGTGGGCGACCGCGTTCGGGCTGACGAAAATCACGACGTCGTAACCGTGAGGTCCCGGGTCAGGGTCGCTCGAGACGATGACCGGTTCCTTGAGTCCCTCGATGACGATCGCGGGCAGCGGGATGGCTTCGCCCCCTAACGACACGATCTTCCGGCACAACGACGCGCCTGAATCCGCTGGACGCGTCACGAGTACCGTGAGCCCGGTCAGCGCCGGCGTCGGGGCCGGGATCAAGAGGTTGCCTCGGCTCGCATCTCTTCCAGCAGCTTGTCTGCGCCGTCATTGAGCAGCCGTTCTGCGAGATTCAATCCCAGCGATGCGGCGGAGTCTGCGGGCCCCGCGACCCGGCCCCTGAACAGCGGGTCGCCCGACATCGATCCGACCATCCCGCGGAGCGTCAGCAACGAACCGGACAGCTCCGCAAAGCCTGCGATGGGTGATTGGCAACTGCCTTCGAGCCGGCGTGCAAAGGCGCGCTCTGCCGTGATGCAAAGCTCGGCCGTGCGGTCATTGAGCGCGGCGGTCAGTTCGCGACTGCGCGCGTCTGCCGTGCGGCATTCGATGCCGACGATGCCTTGGCCGACGGCCGGAATGCTGCGCTCGGTGTCGAGCAGTTCGGTGATATGACTCGCGAGGCCGAGCCGGTTGAGGCCGGCGCTTGCGAGCACGATGGCGTCGAACTCACCTTCCGACAGCTTGCGCAGGCGGGTTTCCACATTGCCGCGCAGGAGCAAGGTTTCGATGTCGGGCCTGAGAGCCTTCAGCTGGCACTGGCGCCGCGGACTCGACGTGCCCACGCGCGCGCCTTTGGGTAGCGCGCCGAACGAAGGGTAGCGCTGCGAAAGGAACGCGTCGCGCGGATCGGCGCGGTCCAGGAAGGCACAGAGCATCATGCCGTCGGGCAGCTCACCCGGCACATCCTTCATCGAATGCACGGCGATGTCCGCCCGGTTCTCGGCCAAGGCCACTTCGAGTTCCTTCACGAAAAGGCCCTTCCCGCCCACTTGGGCGAGCGCGCGGTCCAGCACCCGGTCACCCTGCGTCGTCATGGGGACGAGGACGACTTCGAGACCCGGATGGGCGGCACGCAGGCGCTCAGCGACGTGGTCGGCCTGCCACAACGCCAACTTGCTCTGCCGCGTGGCAATCCTCAATGGGGCTCCGGCATCACTAGTCATTCTTGTCTCGCTTTCAACCCGTCCGCTTCACGGCGGACCTCAGCAGCAAACTCAACGAGCGCAATGATAAGCGCAAGCAGGACAGGACCGAGAAACAGCCCTGCGCCTCCGAAGGTGGCAATTCCGCCCAAGACCCCGATGAACACCGTCAGCGTTGCCACGGGGGCTCGGCTCGAGACCAAGATGGGTTTGAGCAGGTTATCGATCGTGCCGACCAGCAACGCGCCCCAGACCAGCAGGAGCGTGGCCGCCCCCCATCTTCCCTGCCCGGCCAGCAGCAGTACGGCTGGGCCCCAGACAAGCGCGGTGCCGCCGAACGGCAGCAATGCCAGGAGTGCGGCCAGCACGCCGAAGACCAGCGGCGAGGGCAAGCCGATCACCGCGAAGGCAATGCCGACCAGCATTCCCTGCAGTAGTGCAGTCAGTCCCGTGCCATACACCACCGCCCGGATGACGGCACCGATGTGCGCGAACAGGTGCGCCTTGTGTGCGGGCGACATCGGGATCAGTGCGCGAGCCGTGGCCATCATGCGGTCGCCGTCGCGGATGAAGAAGAACAGCAGGAAGATCGTGAGCGTGAAGCTGATCGCCGTCCCGATCGCGCCCAAAAAGACCTTGCCGCCCATCGAGGCGAGGGTCTGCAGCGCGCCCTGCGCGCCGCCGATGACCCAGGACTGGATCTGTGCGGCAGAGATCCCGAGATTCCGCTGCGACCAGTCGAGTACCGGGCCGATCCCCGGGATGTCCGTGATACTCCTGATGCTGCCGAAATCGTGCTCCGTTACTGTTCCCTGTGCGAGCTGCAGCAGGTCGCCGGCCTGGGACGCGATGGCAGCCGTGAGCGCGGTCAACGGACCTACAAGGACCACGAACGTTGCCAGCGTCAGGACAAACGCGGACAGCGGGCGGCGATTGCCAAACCGCCGCGTCAGCCGGCTATGCAGCGGATGCAGCAGGAAAGCGATGAACAGCGCCCAGGTGACGGCGGAGTAGAACGGCTCGAGCAGCCTGTACAGCAGCGTACCCAGCACGAGCACCGTGGCGATGGCGAATACGCGTGTATAGAAGGGCGAGGCGTGTTGGCGAGTGTCGGGTGTCGGGTCCGTCACTGGATTGTTTCCTGCCACGTTGCCTGCGGATTCCGGGTGTAAGAATTGACCACCATGCTATCACTCGCTTGCTGATTGTTGTCGCGCGCGACTAACATCGATCGGACGCCATGATGCACGCAGGGTTCGACAGGAGACGGCAATGCCGAAGACCATGAAGCCGGAAGAAGTGACGACCGACAAGCTGCTGGCGGATCTGCAGGCCGTGGTCGCGGATGCGGAAGCTCTGCTCAGGGCCACGGCTGGCCACGCAGGCGAAAAGATCCAGGAAGCCCGCGCCCGCGCAGAGGAGTCGCTCGCAGCCGCGCGTGAACGCCTCGTCGATACCGAAGACGATGCCCTGCGGCAAGCGCGCGAACTCGTCAGCAACGGCGAGGAATACGTGCGCCAGAACCCCTGGGCCGCCGTCGGCATCGCGGCGGGAGTGGGTGTATTGGTGGGCCTGTTGCTCGGTCGCCGCTGACCGGCATTGCGAGGCGTCCCATGAACGATCCTGCCGACACACAAGAACCCGGCCCGGTCAGCAGCCTGCTCGGCTCGCTGGCCAAAGTGCTGGCCAACCTGGTCGGCATCGCACAGACGCGTCTCGAGATCCTGTCCACCGAACTGCAGCAGGAGGTCACCCAGGCTGCGCAAATGCTGCTGTGGGCGTTCGTTGCCGTCTTCGCCGCCGGAACCGGCCTGTTCCTCGGTGGTCTCGTGCTGATCTTCGCGTTCTGGGAGACGCACCGCCTGATGGCCGCCGTGCTCGTCATGGGATTCTTCTTCCTGCTCGCTGTCGTCGCGGTCCTCATGCTCCGCGCCAAGTTGAAGGCGAGGGGCCGGCTCTTCGAGGCCACCATCGCCGAATTCGCGAAGGATCGCGAGCACCTTGGTTCGCGTCGATGAGGCTGGCATGAGCAAGCGACTCGGCCAGCTGCAGGAACGCCGCGCCATGCTGGAACAGAAGTCGGCCGTGCAGCGGCAGCGGCTCGCCGCAGCGGTCGAAGAAATCGATGCCCGGGTCAGGCGTGTCGAGGTCGGGCTCGGCTCGGCCCGGAAGTTTCTGCAGCGGCCCGCGGTTCTCGCGGGCGGGGCAGCGCTCGGATTGCTGTTGGGTCCAGGAAAGGCGCTGCGGTTTGCAGGGCAGGCTGCGCTCCTGATCGAAGCCGCTCGGCGTCTGCTGCGTTTCGTTCGACCCGGGAAAGCGGGATAGAGAAGGCAATAGAAACCGCGAGCCTCTAGTCAGGGATGCCCTCGCGCAGGCGGCGCAGCAGTTCGCCGGCATGGCGTCGACTGACCTGCAGTGGTTCCGCACGGTCCCGCATGCGCACCGCATACTGGCCTTCCGTCACTTTTTCCACGGCAGCAATGTGCTTTTCAGCGATCAGGGCATTGCGATGGATGCGCACGAAGTCCGGCGAGAACTCGTCGTGCAGCGCCTTCAGCGGTTCGTCGATGAGGTCTTCACCGCCCGCGTGCCGGACCGTCACGTATTTCTGGTCCGCAAGGAAGCAGTAGATATCCTCGACGGGGATCAGCTTCAGCTGCTCGCCGAGGCGTGTGCAGATGTGCTGGCGGCGGGGCTCAAGCCTTGCGGCAGCCGCGACCCTCGCGAGGCTCGGGCCGTTGATGCGCGCCGCGTGCAGCAACGCTCTCGCCAGCTTCTCCTTGCGCACCGGTTTGAGCAGATAGCCGACGGCCTGCATCTCGAAGGCTTCGAGCGCGTATTCGTCGTAGGCCGTCGTGAAGATGACGGCAGGAGGCTCCTTTAGTGTAGTGAGATGTCGCGCGACTTCCATGCCGCTCAAGCCCGGCATGCGCACATCCAGCAGCACGATGCCGGGTTCGAGCGCCGCACAGGCCTTGAGCGCCTCGTGGCCATCCGCCGCTTCACCCACGCATTCGCAGTCGTCGATTTCCGCCAGCAGGCGCTTCAGCCGGTCGCGCGCCGGCGCTTCGTCGTCGACGACCAGGACTCGCGCGCTCACGCGGCGGGCCCTTCATAGGGAAACGCGAGCAGCACGCGATACTCGCCGCCTTCCTGCGTCACTTCGACGCGAGACTGGCCCGGCCAGGCGAGATCGAGTCTTTGCCGGATGTTGTCGAGTGCTATCCGGTGGCCGCGCCGCTCCTTCGTCGCCGGGACGGACGAGAGCGGATTGCGGACCTCGAGCTCGATCATCGAACCGTCGAAGCTGCCGGTGACGGTGACGGTACCGCCCTGCGGCAGCGTTTCGATGCCGTGATACACCGCGTTTTCGAGCAGCGGCTGGACCAGCAGGCTCGGTACCAGCGCGCGCATCGGCATATCCTCGACGTTCCAGCGAACCTGCAGCCGGTCCCCGAGGCGCAGCTGTTCGATGCGCTGGTAGATACGCGCCACTTCCAGTTCCTCCTTGAGCGGAATGCGCGTACGGGCATCGCTCAAGTTGGCACGGAAGAGGTCGGCCAGGTCCTCGACGGCTTCTTCGGCGCGGCTCGGGTCCGAGCGCGTCAGTGACGCGATCGTGTTCATGCTGTTGAACAGGAAATGCGGCCGGATGCGGGCCTGCAATGCGTGAATGCGGGCGCGGGCTTCGAGTTCGATGCTGCGCTTCCACTCCGCCGACACGTAGAAGTAGCGCAGCGCCAGGGCGCTGACGATGAACCCGATGGAGATCGTGCGCAGCAGGAATCCGGCGTGGTCAGTCGGGAAGATCGAAGCGATGCCAACCAGGCCGCGCGACCACAGCCGTCCGGTCTGGAACATGATTTCCGCGATGAGCGCGATGGTCAGCAGCAGCAGCCCGAGGGCCGTCGCGGCGGCGCGCGGTGCCGACATCGTGGCCAGCCAGCTGCGGCTGCGGCACAGCACCGCTGACGAAGAGAGTCCGAGCCACAGCAAAAACAGCGAGAGGCTCGCGAGGTCGATCCAGAAGCTGGCCTGGGTCGCGTGCCGCGCAATGGCCAGCACGAACGCGACCAGCTCGACGATCAGCACGATCGCGAGTGTCGCGCGGGCGGCGCAGAAATCAGGAAGGAAGAACGTGACCGTGTCCGGCGCGCGGGCACGTGCCTCGGGCGCGGCGTCGGTCATGAAGGAGGTTTGGCCGCACGGGCGGCGTCGTCGAACAGGGCTTCCTTGAGGCGGAACAGCGTCGAGATGTCTTCGTTGCCATAGCCTTGCTCAAGCAGGCGACGGTAGTGCAGCAGCGTCATCTCGATCAGCGGCAGTTGCACGCCGTGGCGAGCTGCCATGTCCCGTACGATCTTCAGGTCCTTGTCGTGCAGCGCCAACCGGAAGCCGGCGGGAAAACTGCCGCGGGCCATGTTCGGTGCGCGATTGACGAAGTACCAGCTGCTGCCGGCACCCTTGCCGAGGGTATCAATCACCTTGTCGAGGGGCAGGCCTTCGGCCTTCGCGAACGCCATCGCCTCGGCGCATGCCTGGATGACACCAGCGCACATGAGCTGGTTGGTGGCCTTCGCCGCCTGGCCAAGCCCGGTCGGCCCGAAGTGGGTGACTGTCTTGCCCATCGCGTTGAGGGCGGGCAGTGCCTTCTCGAAGGTCGCCGCATCACCGCCGACCATGATGGCCAGCGTGCCATTGCGCGCGCCTTCCACACCACCGCTCACGGGGGCATCGAGGAACTCGATTCCGCGCTGACGCAGCTGCTGCGCGGCGAGTCGCGCCGTGTCGGCGCTGATGGTCGAGCAGTCTATGAAAATGGCGCCGGGCTTGAGGCCGGGTAGCGAGGCTGTGATGACGTCGAGCACGTCGGCGTCTGCGGAGACACATGACACGACGACATCGCACAACGCTGCCACGTCTGCGGGCAGTGCCGGGGCGATGCAACCGGTTTCAGTCGCCAGCTCGGTGGCCTTGCCGGCGGTGCGGCTCCAAGCCGCAGTGAGCAAACCGTGCTTGTGCAGGTTGCGGGCCATCGGCAGCCCCATGGCGCCCAACCCGAGGAAGCCGACTTTCATTGACGAGGAACTCCAGACCGGATGGATACGTCGGCGAGTGCCGGCATTCCTGGCATTCAGTGGTTGCCTGTTACTTGCACAGGTCGGCGACGGCCTTTTCGGCGCGGGCACGGGCGTCGTCGAGCTCGGCGTCCGTCAGGTAGCGGCGTTCGCCGTCAGGAAGCGTCTCGTAGAGGCGCTTCGAGGTGCTGTAGGCATCATTGCGCTCACGCGCTTTCACGCATTGTTCGGCTTTCGCGGTTGCCGTGACCTTGCCCGCCTTGTTCTGGTCTGCTTGTCTCGCAGCGGCCTGCTGACGCGCAGCATCGGCGGCGGCAGTCCGGGCCTGTTCCGCCGCGGAGCCGGCTTCCACTTCCGTCGCATCAGTGGGGTGCGACTGCACGGCGAGCTTCTGCGCAGGCAGCAGCGCGGGCTTGTCCGTGTACTGGACGTTGCCCTTGGAATCGACATAGCGATAGACATCTGCCGACGCAGCAGACGCCAGGGCGAGGGTGAGTGCAAGGCCGAATGCGAGTCGCAGCATGGGGCAAACCTCCTCTGGGCGGAGTCGGTAAATGCGCTGGGTCAGATCGCGTTGGAGTCTGTCTCGCCGGTGCGGATCCGGATGACCTGGGCCAGTTCCGTCACGAAGATCTTGCCATCGCCGATCTTCCCGGTCCGTGAGGCAGTGGTGATTGCTTCAATGACGGCCTCGACCCGGGCATCGTCCACGGCGACCTCTATCTTGGTCTTGGGGAGGAAATCGACGACGTATTCAGCCCCCCGGTAGAGTTCGGTGTGGCCCCGCTGGCGACCGAAGCCCTTCACTTCCGTGACCGTCACGCCCTGGATCCCGGCTTCCGACAGTGCTTCCCGGACGTCGTCCAGCTTGAACGGCTTGATGATGGCGGTGATCAGTTTCATCAATAACTCCCGGTACTTATGGCTCGGATCCGGACCGTCTCCGTGGTCCTTGAGCAGTGGACTGAGTGTAGCAGGATCGGCACCGGCTGCCAGCCGAATGGGGCCCGCAAGCCGAAACGGAGGGGCCGACATGAAAACGGGCGCCGTTTGAGGGGCGCCCGTCTCCGGTTTGGGGGACCGGCCCCTTGGGGCCGGTCCCGTAGCTCGGACTGACCGTTACAGGTTGTAGCCCCGCTCGCCGTGCTCGGCCGTGTCGAGACCTTCCGTCTCCACCTCTTCCGAGACCCTGAGGCCGATCGTCAGGTCGACGATCTTGTAGGCGAGGTAGGCCACCACACCGGACCACACGATCGTCACGCCGACGCCCCAGGCCTGAGCGAGCACCTGAGTGCCCATGCCTGCGTAGCCCCAAGTGCCTGCGACGTAGTCGTAGATACCCGTGCCGCCGAGCGCCGGGTCGTTGAACACGCCCGTGATGAGGGCGCCGAAGATGCCACCGACGCAGTGGACGCCGAAGACGTCCAGGGAGTCGTCGTATCCCAGCGCGCTCTTCAGCTTGCTGACCGCGAAGAGGCAGATCACACCGACCAGCAGGCCGATGATGATGGCTCCCATCGGACCCACCCAGCCGCAGGCTGGGGTGATCGCGACAAGGCCGGCGATGGCACCCGACGCTGCACCGAGCATGGTCGGCGTCCCCTTGAGGATCCACTCAGCGAAGGACCAGCTGACGACTGCTGCCGCCGTGGCGAGGAACGTGTTGATGAAGACCTGGGCCGCAAAGCCGTTGGCCTCAAGGTTGGAGCCGACGTTGAAGCCGAACCAGCCCACCCACAGGAGGCCTGCGCCGATCATGATGAACGGCACGTTGTGGGGCGCCATGGCCTGTACGCCATAGCCCTTGCGCTTGCCGACCAGGATGCAGCCCACGAGGCCTGCGATTCCCGCGTTGATGTGCACCACGGTGCCGCCTGCGAAGTCGAGGGCGCCCTTCTGGAAGAGGAAGCCGGCGCCAGCAGTGGCTGCTGCCGCCGCATCCGCATCCGTGTACGCATCCGGACCGGCCCAGAACCAGACCATGTGCGCGATCGGCAGGTAGGAGAACGTGAACCAGAGGACCATGAAGAACAGCACGGCCGAGAACTTCATGCGCTCCGCGAAGGCCCCGACGATCAAGCAGGGCGTGATTGCTGCGAAAGTCATCTGGAACGCGGCGAACAGATACTCAGGGATGTAGACGCCCTTGCTGAACGTCGCCGCAGGCATCATGTTGCCCGCCGCATCCAGCATTCCCTTGAGGAACAGCCGGTCGAATCCGCCGATGAACGCGTTGCCGGACGTGAAGGCCAGGCTGTAGCCATAGATGGCCCACAACACCGCCAGCAGGCTGAAGACCACCGTGATCTGCATCGAGACCGACAGGATGTTCTTCGACCGGACCATGCCGCCGTAGAACAGGGCCAGGCCGGGGATGGCCATCATGATGACGAGCAGCGTGCTGGTCAGCATCCAGGCGTTGTCGCCCTTGTCGAAGGTGGGCGCCGCAGGAGCTGCAGCCGCTTCCGCCGGAGCCGCTTCAGCAGCCGCTGCAGGGGCCGCGTCGGCAGGAGCCGCCACCTGGGTCACCGCCGCCGGATCGGGCGGCGTTGCAGCCTCCTGCGCCAGGGTCAGCCCTGGCCCGACGAGCGAGAGCGCGAGCAGCGCCAGGCTCCACAGTGGGTTGAACACGCGAGATCTTTTCACTGTCGTTCTCCTGCGAGGTACTTCTTGAGGATGCGGAATGGAAACCTGAATCAAAGCCGGTGTAGCGAACCCGATGTGCGACTCATCTCTGTCCTGAAGCCCCCGATCAGACGGCTTCCGCGCCGGTCTCGCCCGTGCGGATTCGGACCGCCTGCTCGAGATTCAGCACGAAGATCTTGCCGTCGCCGATCTTGCCGGTGCGGGCCACGTTGGTGATGGCTTCCACCACCTGCTCGACAACGGAGTCGTCCACGGCCAGCTCGATCTTGGTCTTGGGCAGGAAGTCCACGCGGTACTCGGCGCCCCGGTAGAGCTCCGTGTGGCCGCGCTGACGTCCAAATCCCTGTACTTCGGTCACCGTGATGCCCTGAACGCCGATATCCGCGACGGCCTGACGGACATCATCCAGCTTGAACGGCTTGATGATTGCGGTAATCAGCTTCATGCGGCGCCTAACTCCCGGTGGACAGAGACAGATCTGACGGAGACCGAGGTTCAAGCTCGATTCCGCGCTGAGACCAGAATGCATCTTCTGTGCCACGCAACAGGCGCCCGGTCGGGGCCACGGAACAGTGGGCTAGCTCATGAATGAGGGGTCCGTGCGCACCAATCGGGTGCAGGGGTGCCTCGGGCTGCTTCACGGCGGAGCGAAACAGCCCGTTTGCCGGCCTTGAGCCTGGGCGTCGCGCTGCCACAGGGCGAGAATCTGGACAATTAACCCGATTTGTCGGGCTTGTCAGAATCGAAGCACGATCCTAGTCTGCCCGCACCCGCCCAAGTTGGCTCATGACGAGCCGACTCGTCGACCGGGCCCACGCTCTCTACTCACAGGCACAATTCCCATGGACCCACGCTTCATCGACGATCTCGCCAAGCGCCTGTCAGCCGCGCTGCCTCCCGGCATCGCCGCGTTCAAGCAGGAGCTGGAGTCGAACTTCAAGTCGGTCCTGCAGTCCGGCCTGGCCAGGCTCGACCTCGTCACGCGCGAGGAATTCGACGTGCAGGCAGGAGTGCTGAAGCGCACCCGCGAAAAGCTGGCGGCGCTGGAAGCGCGGCTGGCGGCCCTGGAGACGGGTCGCCAGGAAGGCTGATTCAAGCGCGCTCCCTGATGGAGCGGTGACAAGGTAGTCCAGCCCTCGCTGGCGGCACTGCAGCATATGCTGGAGCCATGGATGGCGATTGCGACGGTGTTGAGTCGCGCACAGTTCGGCATGGAAGCGCCGCTCGTGCGCGTCGAAGTCGATATCGGGAACGGCTTGCCGGCGTTCGGCATCGTCGGCCTCCCCGAAGTCGTGGTGAAGGAAAGCCGCGATCGCGTCCGCGCCGCCATCACCAATTCCCGGTTCGAGTTCCCCCCCGGCCGCATCATCGTCAACCTGGCGCCTGCGGATTTGCCCAAGGAAGGCGGCCGCTTCGATCTGCCGATTGCGATCGGCATCCTGGTGGCGGCCGGTCAGCTCCCTGCCGCTGCGCTCGAGCACTGCGAGCTGTACGGTGAGCTTTCCTTGAGCGGTGAACTCAGGCTCGCCAAGGGGGTGTTGCCTGCGGCCGTCGCAGCACAGCGCGCTGGTCATTTGCTCGTGCTGCCCCAGGGCAACGCGGAGGAAGCCGGGCTGGTCAGCAACGGCCGCATCGCGGCAGCAGCTCACCTGCTTGAAGTGTGTGCGCATCTGAGCGGTGATCGGGCCTTGCCACTGCTTGCGACTTCGCAGCGCGCGCCACCGCAGGCGCAGGGCCCCGATCTGGCCGACGTCAAGGGCCAGCCACTCGCGCGCCGCGCGCTGGAAATCGCTGCTGCCGGCAGCCACAGTCTGCTGTTCGTCGGTCCGCCGGGCTCCGGCAAGAGCATGCTTGCGCAACGGCTACCGAGACTGCTGCCGGCGCTGACGGAAGAGGAGGCGCTCGAAGTGGCCGCGATCCGTTCGGTGATCGGCCAGCCCGTGAATCTCGGTGAATGGCGCGTGCGCCCGTTCCGCAGCCCGCATCACACTGCGTCCGCGATCGCGCTCGTTGGCGGCGGCAAGCATCCCCGCCCGGGCGAGGTGTCGCTCGCCCATCACGGCGTGTTGTTCCTCGACGAACTGCCCGAGTTTGATCGCCGCGTGCTCGAAGTCCTGCGCGAGCCGCTCGAGGCCGGGACGATTGCCGTGTCGCGCGCAGCAAGTCAAACCGAGTTTCCTGCGCGCTTCCAGCTGGTCGCCGCGATGAATCCGTGTCCGTGCGGCTATCGCGGCGACACCGCAGGCCGTTGCCGCTGCACGGGCGAGCAGGTGCAACGCTACCGCTTCAGGATCTCGGGACCGCTGCTCGATCGTCTCGACATGCAGCTTGAAGTGCCGCGCGTCGAGACCGCAATGCTGTCGGATACGAAGGTGAAGGGCGAAAGCAGTGACCGGGTGGCGCACCGCGTACAGGCCGCGCGTGCGATTCAGCGGGAACGACAAGGAGCGTTGAACGCACATCTCGATGTGGCCGCCGTCGAGGCCCACTGCAAGGCGCAAGCGGGGGAATTGGCAGTGCTGGAACGGGCGATCCAGCATTTCCAGCTGTCGGCTCGCGCGTATCACCGCATCCTGAAGGTCGCGAGGACCATTGCCGATCTGGCTGACTCCAGGGCGGTTCTCGGAGTCCATCTGCGCGAAGCGATCAGCCTGCGCGGCCTGGAGCGGCCGCGGGGTGTTTGATTCAGCAGGCTACTTGCCCGCGTTGACCATGTAGTCGACGGCGTTGAGGATGGACTCGTCGGCGAGGTCCACGCGGCCGCCCTTGGCGGGCATCAGCCCGGCCTTGCCCTGGTAGCCCTTGAGGGCGTGGTCCTTGAGGGTTGCGAGGCCCTGCGCGATGCGAGGTGCCCAGGCGGCCTTGTTGGCGAAGATCGGCGCGCCGCCGATGCCCATGCCATGGCAAGCCACGCAGGCCATGTTGTAGACGGCTTCGCCGGTCATCACGGCGGGAGGAGCGGCGGGGGCCGCAGGCGCAGGCGTAGCCGCCTCGACGGCCGCATTGTCCCGCCCGGAAACGGCAAGCAGTTGCACGGGCTTGATCCGTTCATCTTCGGCATGCGTGAAAGTCGGATCGTTCAGGACGTACTGTTCCTGGGTATTCGACGCGATCACCCGGGCCAGGATGTACAGGCAAAAGGCGAAAAACACCAAACCGCCGATCACCAGCATGAAGGTGTCGAAGAAATGCTTGTCGTGCGAGGCACTGTACTGATCAGAGGAATCGCTCACGATGTCTCCAGGCGCAAGGACGGGGCCACCCATTCAAGGGCCGGCAGTATAGCGACCTCGCGGCGCGGCATAAACCCGTCCGTCGCCTCTCGTCACGATTCCGGGGACCGGTCCCCGTGCCGGCTGCCTCCGGCCAGCTCAACCAGAGGTTCCATACGTAAATTCCTCCGTATCGATCTCCGCTTGTGTCGCTGCCGGGTAGCGGGGGCCGCTGACCGTCCTGACATTGATCAGCGCGTCCAGCGCTTGCAGGACTCCAGGCTCGAGCCGTACCTGGCTTGCACCCACGTCTTCCGTGAGATGGGAACTTGCCGTCGTACCGGGAATGACATGGATGTTTGGCGCCTGGTGCAGTACCCATGCGAGCGCCAGCTGTGCCGGTGTACAGCCCACCTCGGCAGCGATCGCGCGATACCGTGGCAGCCATTCACGATTCTGGGAGAAATGCGGTTCCTGGAAGCGGGGCATGCCGAGGCGTATGTCCCTGTCGGCAAACCCTTCGGGCTTGAGATCGACCGACGTCAGGAACCCGCGTGCAAGCGGCGAGAAGGCGACGAAGGCGACGCCCAGTTCGGCGCAGGCACGCAGAACCCCGATTTCGGCATTGCGGCTCCACAACGAATACTCGGACTGCACGGCCGCGATCGGATGCACCGCATGCGCCCTCCGCAACGTTGCAGCAGACACCTCTGACAGGCCGAGGTCACGAACCTTGCCCTGCTCGACGAAGCGACTCATCGCGCCGATGCTGTCCTCGACCGGAACCTTGCCGTCGACGCGATGCAGGTAGTAGAGATCGATGCTGTCGGTCTGCAAGCGGCGCAGTGACGCTTCGAGATCACGTGCCAGTATTTCCGGCCGGCCGTCGATGGTCCTCTTGCCGTTCTCGCCCCGCATGCCGCACTTGCTGACCAGGACGATCCGGTCCCGAACCGGCCTGAGGTACGGGCCGACCAGTTCTTCGTTCCTGCCGAATCCGTACAGCGACGCGCAGTCAAAATGCGTGATGCCAAGGTCCAGTGCGGTCCTCAAGACTGATTCACCCACGGCTGCCGGTGGCGGCTCACCGTAGGCGTGAGACAGGACCATGCAGCCGAGACCGATCGGGGGAACCAGGGAGGCGCCGAGTTGCCTCGTCTCGATCGTCATTCAGTTCCCGGACTTGAGCGACTGCTCAAGCTTGTGCAGGACCTCGTAGCAGGGCAGTACCTGGCCGACGCTGGAATTGGGTTCGCGTCGCTCCGCGATGGCGGCGAAGAACTCGCGGTCCTGCAGTTCGATCCCGTTCATCGAGACATCCACCTTGCTGACATCGACCGGCTTCTCGAAACCGTCGACGAGATCATCGTACCGGGCCATATAGGTGCCGTTGTCGCAGATGTAGCGAAAGAAGGTGCCGAGCGGCCCGTTGTTGTTGAATGACAGCGACAAGGTGCAAATAGCCCCATTCGCAGCCTTGAGCTGGATTGACATGTCCATCGCGATGCCGAGTTGTGGATGGGCCGGCCCCTCGATGGCATGGGCCGTCACCACCGGGCTCCCCGTCTGGTACTGGAACAGGTCAACGGTGTGGGCAGCGTGGTGCCACAGCAGGTGGTCCGTCCAGGACCGCGGCTCACCGGCAGCATTCATGTTCTGCCGCCGGAAGAAATAGGTCTGCACATCCATCTGCTGCACCTTGAGTTCGCCCTTCCTGATCCGGTTGTGCACCCATTGGTGGGACGGGTTGAAGCGGCGCGTATGGCCGACCATGCAGACGAGGCCAGTGGCTCTCTGCTTGTCGAGCACCGCCTGCGAATCCGCCCAGGAATCGGCGAGCGGTATTTCGACCTGCACGTGCTTGCCGGCGGCCATGCACTCTATGGCCTGGCTCGCGTGCATCTGCGTCGGGGTGCACAGGATGACGGCATCAACGCCGGGCTGTGCGATCGCTTCGCTCAAGTCCGTTGTCGCATGCGGAATGCCGTACTCGGCGGCGACGGCCTGCGTCGCATCCAGTCGTCGCCCGACCACCGACACCGCTTCGACGCCCGCAATCTTGCGGATGCCGTCGAGATGCTTCTTGCCAAATGCGCCTGCGCCGGCCAGCACTACTTTCATCTGTTTTGTCCTTCGGTAAACGGTCAATCCACATTCTCGAGCACCATGTGCCCGACTGCCGTGTTCGATGCCGGCACGTGGTAGAAACGATGCAACTCGCGAACCTTTGCGTTCAGCGCACCGCGCATGATCAGCCACATCACGAGTTCGATCCCCTCGGAGCCCGCCTCACGGACATAGTCCAAGTGAGGAATTTTCGCGAGTGCTTCCGCATCGCCCGCCAGCCGGTCAAGGAAGGCGTTGTCGAACTCCTTGTTGATCAGGCCCGCTCTCGGCCCCTGCAGCTGATGACTCATGCCACCGGTTCCCCAGATCTGCACGTTGAGGTCCTCGTCGAACGAGTCGACGGCCCGGCGAATGGCCTTGCCAAGCTGGTAGCACCGTTGCCCCGAGGGCGGTGGATACACCACCACATTCACCGCAAACGGAATGACCCTGCACGGCCAGGCCTGCGGCTGGCCAAACAGCAGCGATAGCGGCACGGTCAAACCGTGGTCCACGGCCATCTCGTTGATGACGGTCAGATCGAAATCACTCTGGATGACGGACTGCATGATGTGCCAGGCAAGCTCGGGGCAGCCCACGACCTTCGGTACCGGCCTCGGGCCCCAGCCTTCATCGGCAGGAGCAAACTCGTCGGCGCAGCCGATCGCAAACGTGGGCACCATGTTCATGCCAAACGCGGAGGCGTGATCGTTGTAGACCAGGATGACGACGTCCGGCTGGTTGTTGCGGATCCACTCTTTCGAGAAGTCGTAGCCGGCGAAGACCGGTTTCCAGTAGTCGGTTCCGGTCAATCCGTTGTCGATCGCGGCACCGATTGCCGGCACATGGGATGTCGCTACGCCCGCGGTGATTCTAGCCATCGGTCTTTTCTCCCTTGTAGCGATTGCCCTTCGGGGAGCGGCCCCCGCCCAGCATCATGCTGCGGTAGGCCTCTCTCGTGAGGCCCGTCATCGAGGCGGCGGCCTGCTCGAACGACTGGCCATCCGTCGAGAAGATCTTGGCGAGAAAATAGATGTTGCCGCCGAGGGCAATCATGCCGTTGTAGTCGCGGGCCAGCACCGCCATCTTCTGTTCTTCCGTCATGGGCCATGCGTCGAGGTAACCGCGCTGGTCGGCCTTGAAGCGCTCCCGGTTCGCGGCCTGCATCAGCGACATGCAGAACTGGTTCAGGTGGTAGCCGCGCCGCGCCATGTCTGCGTCGAAGATCGTCGTGCCGGGCACATCGGCATAGGGCTTGTCGAGCGCCATCAGCGCACCTCCTCGGGCCAGTAAAGCTTGAGCGGATTGTCCACCAGCAACTTGCGTTGCAGCGTCTCGGTCCTTGCGATGGCGGGGATGTGGTCCACCAGCAAGCCGTCATCGGGCATGTGGGATTTCAGGTTGGGATGCGGCCAGTCCGTGCCCCACAGCACCCGGTCCGGAAATTCCTCGACGATCCGTCGTGCGAAGGGCACGACATCGGTGTACTGCGGCGGGCCCGATTGCGAGAGCCTTTCGGGACACGAAACCTTCGACCAGATATTGGGATTCTCGCGTAGCAGCCGCAGAAACAAGCCGAACTCGGGGCCATCCGGATCCCGGGTGACATCCGGCCGTCCCATGTGATCGACAACGACTGTCACCGGCAGTGCACTGAAGAAATCAAAATACTCAGGCAGATCGGCAGCCTCGAAATAGATGACGACGTGCCAGTTGAGCGCCGCCACCCGCTCGGCAATCGCAAGCATCGAGTCCCTGGGCGCGGCGTCCACCAGTCGCTTGACGAAATTGAACCGCACACCGCGGACGCCCGCAGCGTGGAGGGCCTGCAATTCGGCATCGGTCACGGAGGGGCGCACGGTCGCTACACCCCGGGCACGGCCGTTCGAGTTCACCAGGGCATCGACCAGGGCGCGGTTGTCGGCACCATGGCAGGTGGCCTGTACGATGACGTTGCGTTCGAAGCCGAGGAACTCGCGCAACTTCCACAACAATTCCTTCGGTGCGTCGCACGGCGTGTACTTGCGCTCCGGCGCATAGGGGAAGCTGTCTCCCGGGCCAAACACATGGCAATGCGCATCGACGGCATGAGGCGGAGGCCGGAAGGTGGGCTTCGTTGGGGCAGGGTCGAAGCACAGCCAGTTCGGGTCCATCGTGAAGTTGCTCATCTTCCTTGAGCCTTCAGTATTGCGTCGAGTCGCGGGTAGACGCGCCTGATGTTGCCCGAGTACACCTTGACCCGGTCGCTATCAGACAGCTTCAGGCTGTCCACATAGCGCTTGGTATCGTCGAAATAGAAGCCGGTTTCGGGATCGATGCCGCGGACGGCGCCAACCATCTCCGAACCGAACAGGATATTGTGGATATCGATGACCTCGAACAGCAGATCGATGCCCGGCTGATGATAGACGCAGGTATCGAAGTACACGTTCTTCATCACGTGGTCCTTCAGCGGCGGTCGCTTCAGCATGTCGCCGAGCCCGCGATATCGCCCCCAGTGGTAGGGCGCTGCGCCGCCGCCATGCGGGATGACGAAGCGCAGTGTCGGAAAGTCGCGAAACAGGTCACCCTCGATGAACTGCATGAACGCAGTCGTGTCCGCATTTATATAGTGGGCGCCGGTCGCGTGAAAATTGGGGTTGCACGTACTCGATACGTGAATCATCGCGGGCACGTCGAGTTCAACCATCTTCTCGAAGAACGGATACCACGCTTTGTCGGTCAGGGGCGGTGAAGTCCAGAAGCCGCCCGAAGGGTCCGGATTCAGGTTGCAGCCGACGAAGCCGAGTTCGTTCACGCAGCGCTCCAGTTCCTCGATCGATTCGGCAATGGAGACGCCCGGAGACTGCGGCAGCTGGCAGCCGGCGATGAAGTTCTCCGGATACAGGTCGACGACCCGCTTGATCAGGTCGTTGCAGGCGCGGGCCCACTCCTTCGATACGGCGTTGTCGCCCTCGTGGTGCGCCATCGCGGACGCCCGAGGGGAGAACAAGGTGACGTCCGCGCCGCGCTCCCGCTGCAGCCGCAGCTGGTTCTTCTCTATGCTTTCGCGAATCTCGTCATCACTGATCTTCGCTGGCAGCGGGGCCGGCAATGCCGGATTTCCGAATCGGGCGAGCTGCGCCTTGCGGAACGCCTGATGGGCGTCTGGCGACGTCGTATAGTGACCGTGGCAATCGATGATCAGCATGTCGTTTGCTCCCCAGACTCTGTTGCCGCCCGCTTCATTTCGTCCACGTCGCACCGGGTACGAAGACCTCACCCTGCATCAGCTTGCGTGCGGTCCGCAGCAGCGCCGAGCGTTCGAGGTGGACTGCATTGCCACGAACTTCGACGGCGATCTCGACGGTGAGGAAGCCGGTCGGATGTTCGACGTCCACCTGATGGACCCCGGATGAGGGTGTCTGTCCGGAGATCGCCTGGGCTACGGAGCCTGGCAGAAAACACGCGGCCGCGACGCTGGCGGCACCCAGCACGCCGATCGATTCGTGCACCCGGTGCGGGATGAAGGTGCGTGTCGCAATGGCACCGCCGTGCAATGGCGGCGAGATCAGGCACATTTTGGGGACCGTCTTCTTCGCGACATCGCCGAGGTTCATGCGCGGCCCGATCTCGAGGCGGATGGCCTCGATCCGGCGCTTCAGTTCCAGGTCGGCTTCCAGTTCTGCGGGGGTCTCGATGCCGGTCTTGCCGAAATCCGCCGCTTTCAGCAGCACGACCGGCATGCCGTTGTCGACGCAGGTCAACTCAACCCCTTGCACCTGGTCCACTGCCGCTCCGGTGGGCAGTAGCGCGCCGCAACTGGAACCGGACACTTCGAGAAAATCCAGCATCATCGGCGCTGAGCTTCCCGGCACGCCATCAATGACGGCATCGCCCGCATAGTTGACGATTCCGTCTGGAGTACTGACATGGGCGACGGCGATGCTGCCCGTGTTCACCATGTGGATACGGACCAGCGTTTCGCCTGTGGCCGCGCTGACCAGTCCCTGCTCGATCGCAAACGGCCCCACTCCAGCGAGGATGTTGCCGCAGTTCTGTGTGTCGCTGACTTCGGCCAGATCCACGGACACTTGCAGAAACAGGTAGTCGACGTCTGCGTCCTCGCGGGAAGGTGGGCTGATGACCGCGATCTTGCTGGTCAGCGGGTGTGCGCCCCCCATGCCGTCGATCTGGCGCACATCCGGCGAACCCATGGCGGCCAGCAAGACGCGGTTACGCGTAGCGGCATCGGCGGGCAGATCCCTGGCGTGGAAGTACAGGCCCTTCGAGGTGCCTCCCCGCATGACAACGCATGGAATGGCGACCTGGTTCATGGGCTATTCGTCGTCTGCTGCCGAAATGTACTTGAGGCCCTTGGCGGCGAGTCGCTCGCGCATCTTGTAGACATCGAGGCCGAGTTCGCCCTTGGCGAAGCGCTGGCGCTTCTCTTCCTCGTTGGCCTCGCGGGCCAGTGAGCTCGCCAGCACGGTCTCCGCTTCAGCCCGGCTGACCACCACTACACCGTCATCGTCAGCCACGATCAGGTCGCCGGGCCTGATGATGGCGCCGCCGCAAGCGACCGGCCTGTTCACGTCGCAGAGGGTTTCCTTGACCGTGCCCTGCGCATAGACCGCCTTCGACCAGACCGGAAAACGGGCTGTCGTCAACGTCGCGATATCCCGTACCCCGGCATCGATGATCAGCCCGCGCACACCGCGGGCCTGCAGAGAAGTTGCCAGCAGATCGCCAAAGTACCCGTCCTCGCAGGCGCTCGTCGGCACGACAACCAGGATGTCGCCCGGCTCGCATTGCTCGACGGCAACATGAATCATCCAGTTGTCGCCTGGCGCGACCTGACAGGTAACTGCTGTTCCTGCGATGTGGGCGGGCCGGTAAATCGGCCGCAGATACGACGGCAGCAGCCCCTTGCGGCCTTGTGCCTCGTGCACCGTCGCGACGCCTAACCTTGCGAATCCCTGCACCACTGCAGCGGCGACTCGCGAAATGCCCGTGACCACGACCGCCATTGCAACACTCCTGTGTGATCACCGCTGCGCCAGTTGGGTCAGGCGGTCTGTTGCCAGACTCAGCCCAACGACCTCCCAAGTATCAGCCGAAAGTCCCGGCGCCACATCCTCGATTTCCGTCGTGTGCTATAAGTTTTTCCTATTATGGTTGAGGATATTCCGAATCTACGGCACCTGCATGCGGCGTCCGAGATCGCCCGGCTCGGCAGCATCAGTCATGCGGCCGCCAACGTTCATCTGTCCCAGTCCGCCGTGACACAGGCCATTGCGCGCCTCGAGGCTCGCGTGGGCGAGCGACTGTTCGAGCGCACCGGCGCGGGCATGCGACCCACCGAATCGGGGCGGCGATTCATTGCTCGCATCGACCGCGCCTTCCAGAAGCTCAAAAGCATCGAGAGTGAAAACGCCCTGGAACTGGTACCAGGCGATGAGCCTTTGCACCGGCGCGTGACGGCAACCCAGTTGCGCGCGCTGGTGGCGGTGGTCGAATCAGGTGGATTCAGCCTGGCCGCGCGTGGGCTCGGGCTCTCCGAACCCAGCGTGTATCGCTCGGCCCGGGAACTCGAGCAGCTGTGCGGCTGTTCTCTCTTCCGCCGTCGCAGCAATGGAGTCGAGACGACAGTGACCGCGCGCCAGATGGCCCGCTCTGCCAGCCTCGCGTTCGCAGAGATCCGCCAGGGGTTCGATGAGGTGGATGAACTTCATGGCCGGATGCAGAGCCGCATCGTGGTCGGTTGCCTGCCGCTGGCGAGAACCAAGCTGTTGCCTGACGCGATCACCCGTCTGCTGTCCTGGCACCCGTCGGCCAGGGTCAGGGTGGTGGATGGGCCCTACGACGATCTGCTGCATGAATTGCTGCATGGCAACATCGACATCATGCTCGGGGCGCTGAGGCTCCCTCGGCCGACGCTAGCGATTGTGCAGGAGCGGCTGTTCGATGATCCGCTGTCGATCGTTGTCAGGCGGGGCCATCCGTTGCTCGAGGGCAGCAAACCGGGCGTGGCCCAGCTCGCTGGACTCCACTGGATTGTGCCGCGGGAAGGTACGCCGGCCCGCGATCACTTCAACGCTTTTTTCATCGCACGTGGCGTGGCGCCGCCGGCCCATCTCATCGAATGCAGTTCCCTGGTGACGACCCGCGGCCTGCTGTTGCAAAGCGACCGGGCGGCTCTGCTGTCCCAGCGCCAGGTGAGCCCCGACGTGACCCGGGGTTACCTTGCGACCTTGTCGGAACCGTTGCCGGGTACGGAAAGATCAATCGGGCTCACGCTGCGCAAGGGCTGGAAGCCCACGTTGGTGCAGAGCACCTTCCTCGACACGATCAGGCAGCTCGCCGTGGACTGAGGCCGTTCCGCCCGGGCCACGCCTTCCAGCCAGACGCCAAGGCCGAAAGTCACGAGGTCTCCCGCCCGCCAAGTTGCGTTTGCGGTGCGGGAATCGCTGGTATGATGCGCGCCCTTGAAGCCATCAACTACGCGCCCGTAGCTCAGCTGGATAGAGTACTGCCCTCCGAAGGCAGGGGTCACAAGTTCGAATCTTGTCGGGCGCACCATTTCCAGCCGGGTCGAGACTTCAGGGTCGGCTGAGGCACCTGCCGTCCGGCGACGAAAAAGCACAATTCACCGGGCACGGCCCAAGTTCAGACTCGAAGTCGGCCGGCCGCTCGGCTTGCCGGGTATCAGGTTGTCGCGCGTGTCCGGCACACCAAGAAATCGAGTGCACTCGGGATCAAACGCCCGGCCCGACGCTCTATAATAACGGCCGATTTACGGGGAACACATCATGACCAATCGCCGGGAATTCCTGCAGATCGGGCTGGCTGCGACCGCCCTGCCCGCTGCCGGTGGGCTTTTCTCATCGGGCGCCGAGGCAACCGTCGCACCGTCGGTCCCCACGATTCCGCTTTACAAGGTGCTGTTCGACGACCGGTTCGCCCAAGGGAAGGCTTTCGGCGACGTGGCCTCGAATCTTGGGCTGGCTTGCCACGCCATGCAGGCGGGGGACGTCACCGACTTCTGGTACCACGACCTCGACCTCGCTTGGCGCGCCGAGCCGAAGCCGATCGCCGGTTTCACGCGGCACGGTCCCCTGTTCGTGCTCGAACACTTTGGTTGGGACCGTGGCCTGCGCGTGGTTTTCCGCGCCGAGCACCACAGCCTCGGTGGCGGCGTCATCGAGCACCGGTTGTCCGGTCCGGCCGAGTCGCTTTCGACCGCCGCCGCACTCATCCCAGCCGGCAATGACTGGGTACGCCTGATGGCGGCCACGGTCACGCAGTGTGCAGCGGGCTGTTCGCAGCCGGCCGAGCGCACGGTTGTCACGCGCGGGGCCGCAAGCCTGCCGGACGATGAAACGTTCTACTCGTGGGTCATTGCGCCGAAGGCTTGATCCTTCACGCATCGCCTGCCCAATACTCTTCAGGGGATCCAGATGGCTACTTTGCCTGCCGGCGTGAGCGCAGCCGACTTCAACGCCGCGATCACGAAGTTCAAGGCCGCTGTCGGCGAGAAGCATGTGTTCACTTCGGATGAGGATGTCGCGCTGTATCGCGATGCGTACTCGCCGATGTGGGGGACGCCGCAGGAGTTGCTCGCTTCCGCAGCCGTGGCACCGGATACCGTTGAGCAGGTGCAGGCCATCGTCCGTGCAGCCAACGAGCACAAGATCCCGTTGTATCCGATTTCGACCGGCAAGAACGTCGGTTACGGCGGCTCGGCGCCGAACCTGCATGGCAGTGTCGTCCTCGATCTCAAGCGGATGAATCGCATTCTCGAAGTCGATGACCGTCGGGGCTTCGCGCTGGTCGAGCCCGGCGTCGCGTACTTCGATCTGTACCGCCACATCCAGGAGAAAAAGCTCAAGGTCTGGATCGACTGCCCGGACCCGGGTTGGGGCAGCCTCATCGGCAACTCGCTCGACCATGGCGTCGGTTACACCTTCGGCGCGTTCCGCGACCACTTCGGTTCCCACTGCGGCATGGAAGTCGTGCTGCCGAACGGCGAGATCATGCGCACAGGCATGGGCGCGCTCCCGGGTGCCAAGAGCTGGCAGGACTACAAGTACGGTTTCGGTCCCTACGTCGACGGCCTGTTCGGACAAGGGAATTTCGGCATCGTGACGAAGATGGGGTTCTGGCTCATGCCGGAGCCGGAGGCTTACCAGTCGGGCTACGTCAGCGTGCCGAAGCGGCACGACATCATCGCGTTGGTAGACCACGTCAACTATCTTGAGCACATCGGACTCATCGGCCAGCCGAACTACAGCAGCCCGCTCGGCCGCGCACAACGCAACGAGCCGGATTTGCGTGCGCTTGTCGGCAAGGCCGGTGGCCCGAGCGATGAGGAACTCGACCGATTCGGCGCAGCGAAAGGGATTCCCTCGTGGGAAGTGGAGCTGCAGTTCTACGGACCCGCCAAGACCGTCGCCGCCAACTGGGAATACGCGCGCGAACGGATTGGCGCTTCCATTCCCGGCAGCACGTTCCGTGACGGGCACAGCTACCGTTTCCCGATGACCGACGAGCAGAAGGCCGCGGTTGAGCACAAGGTGGCAGTGGGCATTCCGGCGATGTCGATCTTCTCGATCGGCGCACGCTCGGAACTCAACCCGAGCCCGACGGACGGGCATCTTTGGTTTGCGCCCATCATCCCGAAGACGGGTGAGGCCATCCTCGAATCACAGCGTGCGTTCGCGAAGGTGTACCAGGAGTTCGGGCTGAACGTCGGCGGCATCTTCCAGACACCGGCCACGTGGATCTACCGCGCGTTCGTCATGATCGTCGGTATGCCGGTCAGTCGCAGCAACAAGGAGATCAATGCCAAGTCGATGGCAGCGTTCAAGCGCGTCGTCGAAGTGGCGGCCGAGCACGGCTGGGCCGAGTACCGTTCACCGCCCGCCTTTGCCGATCTCGTCGCGGATTCGTATTCGTACAACGACCATGCATTGCGGCGCTTCAATGAGCAGCTCAAGGACGCCGTCGATCCGAACGGCATCATTGCGGCCGGTCGCGGCGGCATCTGGCCGAGGCACCTGCGCGGCGGGAGGAAGGCATGAAAATGCGAGTCCTCGCCCTGTTCGCCCTGATGGGCATTGCCACCACCGGCTTCGCAGCGGCGCCCGGCAAGGCACAGCAGATCGCCGAAGGCGAGAAGCTGTACAAGTATTGGTGCTCTGGCTGTCATGGTCCCGGCATCGGGCAGAACGGAGCGCCGTATCTGCCCGGCGAGACGGCGCTCCGTGCCAAGTACAAGGGCGCGGTACCTGGTCTGCTCCACGAGCGAACGGATCTGACGCCGGAGTTCGTGAAGCTGTTCGTGAGGCAGGGCATCACGATCATGCCGTTCTTCCGCAAGACCGAGATCGACGACCAGCAGCTCGACGCGATCGCTGCGTATCTGACCCGCAACAGCAAGACGAAGTAACCGAGTGACGCGCGGCCAAGGCGCGCCATTCCCGATTCCAGACCAAGCAATATCCCAGGGGAAAACAAATGCAGGTATCCAAGGTAGTCCTGACAAGGACGGCGCTGACGGCAGCGATCATGGCGGTGATTGGCGGAGTGGCGCTTGCTGCAGAACAGCCGCCCGGCCCTCCCGGCGCACCTGCCCTCGCGCAGGGCACTGTCTCGATCAGCCCCGTCACGGACGCAATGCTGCGCAACCCAGCACCGGGCGAGTGGCTGCAGTGGCGCCAGAACCAGGCCGGCTGGGACTACAGCCCGCTGACCCAGATCAACACGCGCAACGTGAAGCAGCTGCAGATGGTGTGGTCGCGTGCCATGGGCGCCGGCATCCAGGAAGCGATGCCACTCGTGCACGACGGCGTGATGTTCCTGCCGAATCCGAGCGACCTCACGCAGGCACTCGATGCGGCAAGCGGCGACCTCAAGTGGGAATTCCGTCGCCCGATCCCCGCCGATGCGAACAAGTATTTCCCGGTGCCATCCATCAATCGCAACGTGGCGATCTACGGCAAGCTGATCATCGACATGGGCATGGACAACTATGCGTATGCGATCAACGCCGAGAACGGCAAGCTCGCCTGGGAAACGAAGATTCATGATTACCAGAAGGGCGCACAGCAGACCTCCGGCCCGATCATCGTCAACGGCAAGGCCATTGCGGGACGCGGTTGCGAGCCTGAAGGCGGCCCCGATGCCTGCGTGATCACTGCACACGACGCAGTGACCGGCAAGGAACTCTGGCGCACGCGCACGATGCCGCGCCCCGGCGAACCCGGTAGCGAAACCTGGGCCGATCTTCCCGACGAGGCACGCTGGCACACCGGTACGTGGCTGGTCCCGAGCTACGACCCCGAGCTGAACCTCGTGTACATCGGCACCAGCGTGACGTCGCCGGCACCCAAGTTCATGCTGGGCGGCAACGATCACGAGTACCTGTACCACAACTCCACGCTCGCGATTAATCCCGACACCGGCAAGATCGTGTGGCACTACCAGCACGTCGTCGATCATTGGGACCTCGACCATCCTTTCGAGCGCATCCTCGTCGACACGGCCGTGACGCCGGACAAGTCGGAAGTCACCTGGATCAACCCAAGGGTGAAGCCGGGCGAGAAGCGCAAGGTGTTGACGGGTATCCCGGGCAAGACGGGCCTCGTGTACACGCTCGATCGCGCGACGGGAGAATTCCTGTGGGCGCGTCCGACCGTCTACCAGACCGTCATCAGCAACATCGACGGTGCGACCGGCAAGGTCACCGTGAATCCTGCGGCGCTGATGCACAAGCAGGGCGACACGGTCACCGTGTGCCCCAACGCGAATGGCGGCAAGAACTGGCAGGCGGGCACTTACAGCCCGCTTGGCAACGTGATGTTCTTCCCGTTGCAGAACACGTGCGCGCAGGTCACCGCGATCGCGTCGAAGCCAAGCCTCGACTCGCTGTATGCCGTTGCTTCCAAGGCCAGCATCGCACCGGGAACCGACAAGGTCGGTACGGTGCAGGCCATCTCGGTGGAGACCGGCAAGACGCTGTGGAAGTACGAGCAGCGCGCGGGCACGATGTCGCTGGTGTCGACTGCAGGCGGACTCGTGTTCGGTGGCGATACGGCGGGCCGCTTCCGTGCGCTCGACCAGAAGACGGGCAAGGTGCTGTGGGAAGTGAACCTCGGTTCCAGCGTCACGGGCTACCCGATCTCGTACTCGGTGAAGGGTCGCCAGTATGTCGCGGTCAGCACGGGTATCTCGCTCGCGGGTGGCGGCACGTCGCAGCTGACGCCGGAAGTGCGCGCCAGCGCCGGCAACAACATCTTCGTGTTCGCGCTGCCTGAGCGGTAAGTCACGAAACCTTGGCGGGGCCTCACGTGTTCAGAATGCGTTCAGGCCCCCGCTTCATACTTGGCCTCAAGGGAGCCCGGCGTGGGTGCCGGAACGCGCTTCCAGTTTTTGCAGCAAAGAGTCTAATCAGATGAGCAAGCGGATCGTCGGTGGCGCAATCGTTCTCGGGCTGGCTGCACTCGCAGCGGGCGCAGGCATTTCTTTCGGCGCCGAAGGTCGGACTGTGTGGGATGGAATCTACACGGAGGCGCAGGCCGCTCGCGGCCAGAGTGTGCTGACCGACCAGTGCGTGCTGTGCCATGGCGAAACGATGCACGGTGGCGGCGGCGTACCGTCGGCAGTAGGTCCCGAGTTCATGTTCAACTGGAAGGACAAGTCGGTCGCCGAGCTGTTCGCTTACCTCAAGATGATGATGCCGCCGACAGCGCCGGGCAGCCTCAGCGACCAGAAGTATGCGGATGTCATGGCCGTGCTGTTCAAGATGAACAAGTTCCCCGCCAGCGAAGGCAACGAGATCCCCGCGAATCCGGACGCGTTGCCCGACGTGCGGATTGTCAGCGACAAGCCCTGATCGGTTGCAATCGGCACGCGCAGGCAAACGGGGCCTGCGCGGAGGGTGCTACGATCCCGCTGACATGAGTAGCGCTCCGCTTCCCCTCCCAACCTCGACGAACTGCCGCGACGGGTGACCCATGCGGCTCTTGCTCGTCGAAGACGACACGATGATCGGTGAGGCCGTCGCCACGGGCCTGAAGCGCGACGGCTTTGCCGTCGACTGGGTACGTGACGGCAAGGCCGCGGATCATGCACTGCAGATCGAGACCTTCGACCTGCTGCTCCTCGATCTCGGCCTGCCGCAGATGGGCGGCCTCGATGTGCTGAAGGCGCTGCGTTCGCGTGGACAGGCCTTGCCGGTGCTGATCCTGACCGCACGCGACGCCGTCACCGACAAGGTGCAGGGCCTCGACGCCGGCGCCGACGACTACGTCGTCAAGCCCTTCGACCTCACTGAACTCTCCGCCCGCATCCGCGCACTGTTGCGCCGACAGTCCGGCCGCGCCGAGCCCGTGATCGAGCATCTTGGCGTATCGCTGAACCCGGTGACGCATCAGGTGCTTCGCGACGGCAAGGAGGTTACGCTGTCTGCCCGCGAGTTCGCATTGCTGGAGGCGCTGCTCGACCGCCCAGGTGCAATCCTGTCGCGCCCGCAGCTGGAGCAGCGGATGTACGGTTGGGGCGACGAAGTCGAGAGCAACGCGGTGGAAGTGCACATCTACAGTCTGCGCAAGAAGCTCGGAACGGACTTCATCCGCAACGTGCGCGGCGTCGGCTATCGCGTCGCCCCCGTTCCATGAAATCGATCCGCGCGCGCCTGCTCGTTTGGTTGCTCGGCGCGGTGCTGCTGACGGGGCTCGCGGGTGGCTGGCAGATCTATCGCAACGCTCTAGCCGAAGCGAACGCGTTTTTCGACTATCAATTGCGCCAGACTGCGCTGACGCTGCGCGACCAGTCGTTCCAGTACGCGGCGCCTCCGGACCTCACCCTCAATGAGCCGGGATACGACTTTGTCGTGCAGGTGTGGAGTCTCGATGGCGTCCGCATCTACCTCTCGCAGCCGCATGCGGTGTTGCCCGGAATCACGACGCTCGGCTTCTCCACCGTGGACACGACCGGTGGACGGTGGCGGGTGTTCGGCGCGGAGGCGCGTCGCCAGGTGATCCAGGTGGCGCAGCCCATGAGCGTCCGTTCCGAGCAGGCCGCGCGATTGGCGTTGAGAACCCTGCTGCCGTTCGCGTGGTTCGTTCCGTTGCTTGGGCTCGCAATCTGGTTCCTCGTCGGTATGAGCTTGCGGCCGCTCGATCGACTTGCGGGAACGGTAGAGGCGCGCGATCCCGCCTCACTGCAGCCACTGCCCGATACAGGCTTGCCCGAGGAAGCACGTCCCCTCGTCGCGTCCCTGAACACGCTGCTCGGTCGGCTGAATTCGGTGCTGCAGCGGGAGCGTGCATTCATTGCCGACGCAGCCCATGAACTGCGGACGCCGATGACGGCATTGCGCCTGCAAGTCGAAGCTGTCGAAAAATCGACCGACCCCATGGAGCAGGCGCAGGCTGTGCAGCAGCTGGCTGCCGGCGTGGAACGGTCGTCGCGCCTCGTCGAGCAACTGTTGTCACTGGCCCGGCAGGATCCGGGGATTGATCGCCCGCATGTCGCAGTGGCCCTCGATCGTGTGGCGGCGGATGTCGTCTCGGAGATGGTTCCCGTCGCAGACCGAAAGTCAGTGGATGTGGGCCTAGACGAGACCCCACCGGTGCAAGTGCAGGGCGATGAAGATTCGTTGAAGACGCTGGTGCGCAACCTGGTCGACAACGCAATTCGTTACAGCCCGCCGGGCGGCAAGGTGGATGTCGCTCTCATCAAGGGCGCGGACCATGTCGCAGTGCGCGTCACGGATAGCGGCCCCGGCATCCACCCCGCCGACCGCGGCCGTGTGTTCGACCGCTTTGTCCGGCTGCCGGGCAGCGGGGCGATCGGCAGCGGCCTGGGGCTGGCCATCGTCAAGACGATCACCGAGGCCCACGGAGCCACAGTCGAGCTCGCCGATGGATCCTCCGGGCGGGGTCTGGCCGTGACCGTGAAGTTCCCCGCCCCCCGTCAGTGAAGGTCCATGGCCCTCGGGACTATTTCGTTCATTTAAGTCAGCCTTAAGTCTTCCCCTCCAGTCTCCCTCTCCATGAGGCGCCTCTCCCCCAAAGGCAGGCAGCCTCCACCGTCACTGGTCCGAGCTGGAGAGTTCCCATGTCGATTCAGGCCCATATCAGAAAGCCCTTGGTTGCCGCCGTCCTGGGCGCGCTGGTTGCCGCTGTTCCATTGAGCACGCTGCTTGCCCGTGGAGCGCCTGTTGTGCGCGACGTGACCCCTGTCAGCGCAGTGGCAGCCCTCGCTGCCGCTCCGACGCCTGCCGCGGTTGCGGCGCCGATTCCCCGCACCGGAGTGCAACTGCCCGATTTCAGTGCCCTCGTCGAGCGGTATGGCCCAGCCGTCGTGAACATCCAGGTGAAGGCCATGGTCAAGACCAATGGCGGCCTGCAGTTGCCGCCGGGCATGAGTCAGGATGATCCACTGTTCCGTTTCTTCCAGGGCCAGGGCGATCCGCGGCAACAGCGCGAGACGCCGACTCGAGGCGAAGGCTCGGGCTTCATCGTCGACGCGAACGGCATCGTGCTGACGAATGCGCATGTCGTCCAGGACGCAAAGGAAGTGATGGTGAAGCTCACGGACAAGCGTGAGTTCATCGCCAAGGTCCTTGGGAGCGACGCGAAGAGCGACGTGGCCGTGCTCAAGATCGAAGCGAAGAACCTGCCAACTGTGCGCTTGGGCGATCCGTCGAAGGTCAAGGTCGGCGAATGGGTCGTGGCCATCGGCGCGCCCTTCGGCTTCGAGAACTCGGTGACGCAGGGCATCGTCAGCGCCAAGGGCCGCGTGCTCCCCGACGGCTCGTACGTGCCGTTCCTGCAGACGGACGTCGCAATCAACCCCGGCAATTCGGGAGGGCCGTTGTTCAACCTCGACGGTGAAGTGATCGGCATCAATTCGCAGATCTACTCACGCAGTGGGGGTTACCAGGGCGTGTCGTTCTCCATTCCCATGGATGTCGCCATGGGCGTCGCCGCGCAGTTGCGCGATAGCGGCCATGTGTCGCGTGCGCGCCTCGGCGTCACGATCCAGTCGCTCGATCAGGGCCTCGCGCAATCGTTCGGCCTCGATACGGCCACGGGCGCCCTCGTTGCGAATGTCGAGAAGGACAGTCCGGCAGACAAGGCCGGTATCCAGGCTGGCGACATCATCCTGTCGGTCGCGGGCCAGCCGATTGCCGATTCGTCCGAGCTGCCAGTGAAGATCGCGAGCCGCCAGCCGGGCTCCAAGGTTGATGTGGAGGTCTGGCGCAAGAACCACAAGCAGAACGTCTCGGTGAAGCTCGGCGAAATGGAGGGTGCGCGAACGGCCGCCACGCAGGGCAACCAGGGTGCGGACTCGGGCCGACTCGGACTTTCCGTACGGCCGCTAACGGGCGACGAGCAGCGCGAACTGGAAACGCAGGGCGGCCTGCTCGTGCAGCAGGTCGGCGGTGCGGCGGCGGAGGCGGGCATTCAGCCCGGTGACGTCCTGTTGTCGGCCAACGGCCAGCCGATCAAGAGTATCGAGGACCTGAAGAGCATCGTGGCGAAGAGCCAGAATCACATCGCGCTGCTCATGCAGCGTGGCGATTCTCGGTTGTTTGTTCCGGTCGAACTGAGTTGATTGAGCGGGCGCGACAGCGCGCCCTTTGGCGCTGTGTTTGAGTTGATGTTGATGTGTCTGTAGGTAACTCGGACCGGTACACGTCCCCCCGTGTGCCGGTCCTTTTTTTCTAGCGCCGCGCCGCAGTTGCCGCCTGCAGGATCGTTGCCGCCACCTTGCCGTAGTCACCGTTGAAGTGATGTCCTCCCGGCAGGGCGATCGACTGCACGCGTCGTTGATCGAGTTGCGTACACGACGACTCCGGATCCTCCTTGCCGTAGATGCAGATGGCCTTGGGGCTGCCGAGACGAGCAGTCTCCGGAAGAATGGCGAGCGCCAAGGCGGAAGCACCGGCCCAGTTGGCGAAATGAAATTCGAAATCGGCCTCGAGCCCAAGCCCCGTCATCGCGACGAGCGAGACCTTGCCGCGCGCGTCACTTGATAGGCGGTTCACGAGAAACGGCGAGACGTTTGCTCCCTGCGAATAGCCGAGCAACATTACATGCGGCTTCTGCCATTGCTGGCTGTAGTGCGCGATGACACGACTCGCATCGCTTGCCGGTGTCTCGCGGATCGCGACCAGAATGTCCGCGTAGCTGATTTCGTGGTGCAAGGCCCGGAACGCGACGAACAGCAGGATGCCGAAGACCCCGATGACCGCAGGCCACAACGCAAGGCGCAGCCGGCTGACGATCCGGCTGAGACGCTTTGCCTGCTGCTCGGGATTTCCCCGGCTTGCCTCGTCCAAGACCGTTCCCACCCCTGTTCTCTTTTTCCCGCGCCTGTTGCGGCGACGGCCGGCGCGGCACCATCATGCGCCATCCTGCGGGCGTCGATCAGTCCCGTACCGTGCCGTGCCGTTGAATCGTAGGACCATGCCAGACAGCAAATTACTCACTGAGACGACGCTTTCCGGAAGGACCATTGCGATTCCGGAGACCCGTGAGCTCGATGTCTTTGCCGCGATGCTCGAAAGGCGTGGTGCGACAGTGCTGCGCTGTCCACTGGTTGCCATCCTGGATGCACCCGACCCCGCCCCGGTCCTCGCCTGGATCCGGCAATTCAATGCAGGCGGCTGCGATGATCTGATTCTATTGACCGGCGAAGGAGTGCGCCGGCTCCTTGGATGCATCGACCGTCATGCGCCCGAGTTGCGAGCCGCCTTTGTGGAGCGGCTGGCCAGTGTTCGCAAGGTTACCCGGGGTCCGAAGCCCGCGCGGGCTTTGCGGGAGCTTGGGCTCAAGCCCGAACTCGCGGCTGAAGTACCGACAACCGCGGGCATCATCGCCGCGCTGACGCCGTTTGATCTCAAGGGCAGACGGGTGGGCGTCCAGCTCTATGGCTCTGATCCCAACTTGCCGTTGAGGGAGTTCCTACAGCAGGCGGGAGCCGAGGCCGTGACGGTGGCGCCGTATGTTTATGCGGACAAGGCAGCCGACGAAGCCGTGCTTGCGCTGCTCGAGCGGCTGGCGGAGGGAGCGGTCGATGCGATTGCGTTCACGAGTACGCCGCAGGTAACGCGGCTCTTCTCGGTAGCTGACGCCAGAGCGGTACAAGCCGCGTTAGCGAGGACGCTGGTGGCTGCCGTGGGGCCGGTCGTGGCCGCAACACTGGCGGCTCACGGCATCGAGGTGCGGATCGCGCCGACCGAATCGTTCTTCCTGAAGCCGCTGACCACGGCGCTGGAAGCGGCGTTAGGCGCTAAGAGCCAGGGAAGCCAGGGAAGCTAGGAAGCTGGGAAGCCAGGAAGCCAGGAAGCCTTATCTTGCCTCGGGTTCTGGCTTCCGTCACTTCCTTGCTTACTCGGCTTCCCCGCTCCTCTTGCAAGCACGTCAGCGCTTGTTGTCCTTCTTTTCCTTCTTCGCTGCGCGCTTCTCGTCGAGCGTTTTGGCGGGTTTCTTCTTGTCTTCCTTCTTCCGGTCCATGCCTTTGCCCATGGCAGTGCTCCTCTTCGTTGGTGATTGGTGATTGGTGGTCGGTGGTCAGTGACTGGTCAGTGACTGGTCAGAGTCGGGTCCTGGGGCTCCGCCGGCGCCAGACTGCCCGTCATGCTGCAGTGTCCTGTGGTCCGTGGTTCGCCGGCGTCTTGATTCTTCCTATCCACTTCGGTTCAAGGCTCCAGCCGCTCGCCCTCGGGCGGGGCGAATTGCCGGCAGCAGTCGGCCAGCCAGTCATGAAAGCGCATGACTTTCGGCAGGTCGAAGTGGTGCGCCGGGGCTACGAAGTAGTACGCGGCCTTCTGTCTCACGCTCTGTTCGGACGGGCGCACGAGGCGACCCGAGGCCAGGTCTGCGGCCACCAACGACCAGCGTGCGAGGGCGAGGCCCTGGCCGTTCTCGGCGGCGGACAGGGCTTGCAACGCATCTGCAAGCACTGGGCCGTGCTCGGCGCGCGTGGTATCCCCCCCGACGCGACGCAGCCAGTCCTGCCACGGCTCACCCGCGCTGTGTAGCAGCGGATACTTGTTGAGGTCACCGAGCGTCCGGATGGGGCCCAACTTCGCGAGCAGCGCGGGGCTGCAGACGGGGAACACCCATTCGTCGAGCATCTTCTCGGCCTTGAGGTCAGGCCACGGTCCAGTGCCGTAGCGCACGGCCGCATGGAAGTCGGTCTGCATGAAATCGACAAGGTCGTCGCTCGCGTTAAAACGCAGGTCGATCTCGGGGTGTTTCTGGTAGAAGTCACCGAGGCGCGGCAGCAACCACTTCTGCAGGAAAGAACCGAGCAGGCTGATGTTGAGCAGGCCCGAAGTGCGATCGCGGCGGATCTGGTCGACGGCGAGCGCCAGTTCCTCGAATCCTCGACGGACGCCCGGCAGCAGGCGCTTGCCCTGCGGCGTCAGTCGGACGGAGCGGCTGTGGCGCTTGAAGAGCGGCGTTTCGAGAAGCTGTTCGAGGGTCTTGATCTGCGTGCTGACCGCGGCGGTAGTGACGTTCAGCTTGGTCGCGGCGTCCGTGAAGCTCATGTGCTCGGCGACGGCGACAAAGGCACGGAGTGCGGTCAGAGGTAGCTTGATAGCGTCCGACATTGTTAGTTTCTTTAAAACCGTATCCTTTTGCTTAAGCGTAAACTACGCCTTCGAACAAAAAAAGTTAACCACTATTTTCGCGAACGGCCCCCGGAGGGGCCTTCCATGAACCCACACTCCGTCTGCCAGATCAGTCCGGCCGGGCATGCCGATGTCCCGGAAATCCTCGTGATGGTTCGCGAGCTGGCCGAGTTCGAGCACCTGCTCCATGAAGCGGTGGCCACCGAGGACGGCATCGCGGAAGCCCTGTTCGGCCCGCGTCCCTATGCCGAAGTGCTGATCGCCCGGGTCGGGCCAGGAGTCGCAGGCTTCGCCCTGTTCTTCCATAACTACTCCACCTTCGTGGGCAAACCCGGCATCTATCTTGAGGACCTCTACATCCGGCCGGCCTTCCGCGGCCACGGGTGCGGCAAGGCACTGCTCAAGACGGTCGCGCAACTCGCCGTCGAACGGGGCTGCGGTCGCTTCGAGTGGTCGGTGCTTGACTGGAACCAGCGGGCCATCGACTTCTACCATTCCATCGGCGCGAAGCCGATGAGCGACTGGACGATGATGCGGGTGACGGGGAAGGCGCTCGAGACGTTAGGAGAGAAAGGGGAATAGACCGGCCGACTCCGTACCCTGGTTAGGGCATGAATCGGCAAATGGCCTGTCGGCAGGCCAGACACGGACTGGAAGGGCGGTGGATTGGCGTTCCTACACGGCGAATTGGCGGGTGGGAACGTTGCGGCGCTTTGGGGGTAAGCTCCGGGTAGTCAGGTCCATTCATGGGCCGGCGAGTCACATCAACAGAGGGAGCTTTCCATTACTGTTGCGCGCATTACTGAAATTTCGTCCACGTCGAAGAAGAGCTTTGATGACGCCGTGGAGAACGGTGTGAAGCGGGCGACCAAGACGCTGCAGAACGTCACCGGCGCATGGGTGGCTGACCAGGAAGTGGCCGTCTCGAGGGGCAAGATCACCGAGTACAAGGTGCGCCTCAAGGTCACTTTCATCCTCGAGGATTGACTTTCAGGGGAACGAATGCGCACCGGCCAACCGTCCGGATGTCGGGCGGGTATTCCCGCGTCACGGTTTGAGTCTGAATCTAGCAATTCTGGACTCTCGCGTTACTTCGGAGCGAGGCCCTCGGTCAACTCGATGTAGGTTCCCCAGGGATCCGTCAGAAACGCGATCTTCAGCTGCGTTCCGGGAACCGAGCGGATCGGCGCCTCGATCTTGATGCCCTTCGCTTCGAGACTTGAGACGAAGCTTTCCAGATCGTCCACCTCGAATCCGATGTGATCCAGCGAGCGGCCTTTCGTCGGGAGCGGCGGCTGGGTGCCCTGGGCAAACGACAGGTTGACGCCAGGCAGGTCGTCCGCCTCGATCATGCGTGGCTTCGAGAGGCAGGCGATGCAGGGGCGCCTGCCGGGGTTGGCCCCAAAGGCCTTGACGTACCATGCCTTGATCGCCGGGACATCGAGCGGATAGTAATGAAGGTGATTCATGCTCACTGGCGTGGGCAGCGCGGGCTCGCCGTACACCTCGAGACGAATGCCATCGGGTGCGAGCAGATAGACCTCGTTGGGATTCTCTGTCGGTTCGATCGGGATGTTCGCGGCCTTCCATCTTGCAAGCGCCGCCGGCATGTCCTTCACGGTGAAACCGAAGTGATTGACGATGCTGGCCGCCGGACTCTCCGCGGACCCCGACTTGCGCAGCATGATGTACACGCCCGGGAACTCGATGAGATCGAGCGGACCGTTCTTCACCAGCTTCCCGCCCATCACGGCAATCCAGAATGTCCTCTGGACATCCACGTCCTTCACTGCCAGGTGAACATGTCCCATCCTGACACCGACCTGATTCGGCTCCACGAGCTGGGCAGTGGCCGACGTGGCCCACAGGGTGGCAATGGCTAGCAATGACGGAAGCTTCATGGAGGCGCTCCTATCGGACTGCGCAATTGCTCGATTCGGTATCGGTGCATGGGTATTTTCAGGAAAGGTCGCCCCGAAATACAAGGTGCACCTTGTTGCCGTCGGGATCGAGCAGATTGGCGCCGTAGTAACCGTCGCCGTAGTGTTACCTTGGGCCGGGAGGATCCAGCAAAGAGCGGCAGTCCCGCCATCCGGTACAACTTGCCTGCGGCGCAACCCGAGCGGAATCAGTACCGCATCATAGAAGCGGCCAGCCAGATCCCGGTCATTGCTGCCAATAGTGATATGACCGAACACGCGGAACTTCCTTGTGGGGTACCGGAGTGCAGGGTAGCGCTAGCCCGCAGTGCGCGACCGAACGGAGAAGACGTACAACTCTCCCCGAGGGTTTCATTGACTACGGGAATAATCATGCCCTTCCCGCCTCTGACCTGCCGGTGGGCTATTTGCTGACAAAGTCGGCCATTCGCCAGCGAAGCTGGCCGGTCTATCCCTTGTCCGCCTACTGCCTCGGCAACACAAACCTGAACCCCCGCTGGTTCAGGACGACGCCATCGGTGCGGATCTTCTCGAGGAGCGGGCCTTCGGTAAGCGTGGCGCCTTCGGTGTACTTGCGCATGTTGATGAAGACGAAGCGTTCGGCGGGGTTCGTCGAGTAGACGTGGATGTCGAGATGCATGGGTGGCATGCCGACGGCCCGGTCGCCGGTGAGTTCGTTCAAGGTCGGCAGGTTCTCTTCACCGCCAGCCTGGTTTGTGGTGGAAGGCGTGCCTGAGCGCAGAGGGCGGACGATGGGTGCGCGATCGGGCACATTGGCTGCGAGAGCGGCAGCATCAGGGTCGGTGGATTCAGCGGCCGCGGCCGCTTCTTCGGCGAGTGACCTCGCTGGTAATGCAGTTGCTGCGACAGGATCAACAGGTGCCGGTAACGCCGCTGTCTGCGCAGGCGCAACGGTGGGGGGAGCCGTTGCCGGACGCGGTGTCGCCGCGACGGCAGCAGGCGGAGGCGTCACTTGCGCGACGGCCGCCGGGTCGGGACTCCGCAGCAGCACCACGAGCAATACGATCAGGTTGATCCCGAGCAGGGCAGCGATCGCCCACACCCACCACGGACGGCCTTCCCTGCGTCTCCCGAATGGCACTTCTGTAAGCGCAGGCCCGCTATGTCGCTGGCGCGCATTCTCGGACTTTCTCAAGGCATCGAGGATGAAGCTCATGCCGCTAACCCCCTTTTGCCAAAGGCAACAGCAGCGGCGCTTCCGTGCTGGTCAGCGAATCGAGCAATACCTGCGTCTGCAGGCCCGCAACGCCATCGACGTCGAGGCGGTGCTGGTGCTGGAACTCCTCAACCATCGCGGCGAGCTCCTCGTCGTAGGTGTCGCTACCGGCATTGGCCACGGGTTGGCCTAGTGCCGTGAATAGGCTCTTGCGTAACCAGCGAACGCCTTCATCGCGGTTGCCGATCGACAGGGCGCGGGGCTCGCGCGTGTGCGGTCGCCACAGGATCAGGAATTCTCCAAACCAATAGCGCGACAGGGCGGCGATCGTGACGTCGTGCGTCGTCTCGCCGATGCGGACGTTCGCAGATTCATCGTTCAGCGAAGTCAGTACGACTTGATGCGTATTGCCGTCCGCGTCGGTGAGCGTGAGGATCGCGGGACGATTGAGCTGGCGCAGCTGTGCCCACGTCCCCTTCTGGAAGACGCATTGCAGCTTCTGCTTCAGCGCCTGGTCGCAGGCACGACCCTTCGCAGCATCGTAGTTGCCGCCCCACGCCGAGAACAAGCTGGTGAACTCGCCATTGTTGGCCGCCTTTGCACCCTCGGGAGTCGTACTCTGCGGCGCATCGGCCCGCAGGATTTCGGTGAGGTCTTTGAGCGGCGCTGGAAGGGCTGGCTCGGCGGCGACGGGAGGTGTTTCCACGGCGGGTGCAGATACTTCTGCAACCACCGGAGCCGGTGGCACTGGCTCGGTGCGCAGCAACCGCCAGATACCGAATGCGCTCAACGCCAGTATCACCGCCATGGCTCCGCCTACCGCCAGGCCGCGAGGCCAGTGCGGTGCCGTCCTGCCATGCACTTCTTCAGCGGCCCGCCGCACGAGTCGCGGGCTGATGCGGTGCTGGTCTTCGGTGTAGCCCCCAAGCAATGCGCGGTCGCTGATGATGTTGATCAGGCGAGGAATGCCGCGACTGTGGCGGTGCAGCTCCACCAGCGAGGCCGACGTGAAGATCTCGGTGGTCGAGCCCGCGACCTTGAGCCGGTGCTTTACGTACGCCGAGCTTTCATCGCGAGACAGTGGGTCGAGGTGATACCTGCCGGTAATGCGCTGGGCGAGCTGGCGCAGGTCTTCGCGTTCCAGCAGCGTGCGCAGCTCGGGCTGTCCGATGAGAATGATCTGCAGCAGCTTCTGCGTCGCCGTTTCCAGGTTGGTCAGCAAGCGCACCTGTTCGAGTGTCTCTGGAGTCAGGTTCTGTGCTTCATCCACGATGACGACCACGCGCCGACCCTTCGCATGGGCTGCGAGGAGCCGGGTGTTTAGGATGTCCACCAGCCCCTTGACGCTGTCCTCATCCTCGTCGCGCACGAAGATCCCGAGCTCCTGGCAGATTGCAAGCAGGAACTCGATCGGTGTCAGGCGCGGGTTGAGGATCACGGCGACATCGGCATGTCCCGGCAACTGTTCGAGCAGCGTGCGCACGATGGTCGTCTTGCCGGTGCCCACCTCGCCGGTCAGCTGGATGAAGCCGCCGGCTTCATTGATGCCGTAAAGAAGATGGGCAAGCGCCTCCGCATGCCGCTCGCTCATGAAGAGGTAACGCGGATCCGGGGTGATCGAGAAGGGCTTGTCGGTCAGACCGAAAAAGCTCGTGTACATCGCGGCGTCTTGAGTACCTGTGGACCTGAAGCGGAAGCGAGGCGCCCTACTTAACCGTGATCGTGATCTTTTGCGACACCACGGCCGGCTGGTGCGGCACGTGCAAGTGGTCGCCAAGGACCAGCTGCAACGTGTGCTGGCCGGGCGCGAGCGTCAGCGTCGTTTCCGTCTGGCCCTTGCCGAAGTGGATGTGGTTGGCATCGGCGGGAATTGGCTTGTCGAGGGCGGGCAGATCGGCATCGACCAGCAAGTGGTGATGGCCTGTGTCCGGCAGCTGGATCCCGGCGGGTGCGACGCCCATGCCCCTTAACCCGAAGCGGACCGTGACCGGACCCGTGACGGTGGCTTTGTCTGCGGGAGCGATGAGGTACAGCTCGGCTCCCTGGGGCGCTGGCGTTCTTGGAGTCTGGGCGAGCGCGGCAAATGTAGCCAGCGTCAGGATGGCGGCGGCGAGCTTCTTCATTGACGAGTTCCTCAAGGATGGAGACATGACTTCGACCGGATTACCCATTGTAAGTGTGCAGGCGTGGCGAGTGCTGGTCAGATGTGCTGTTGCCTGCCTCGGTGCCGAGTTCGCTCGGGTCGAAATCGTCCACCTGCGCGAGTTCCATCACCTTGCGATCGTACTCCTGCAGCGTGGCAGCTTCGGCACCGCTCAGAATCCCCAGGCCAAGGCCTTGCTGGATCTGACCGGGCAAGTCGAGCGCGGTCACGCGGCCCGTCTTGACGCCGTCGACCCGCAGCCGCTTCTCGAGCGGTTCTGCAGTCTGGGCCAGAACGAGCGCTTCGTGCAGCAGGCCGAGCGGATTGCCGGGCTCGGCCGTCCGGTAGATGCCCTGTGTCAGCCGGTCGCGGGTTGCCGTCGGCAGCATGATCGCTTCCGCCAGCTTCTGGCTGAGCGAGTCGTCGGGCGCGGAGTAGGTACGTCCTCGCGGGAAAATCACCAAGCGCATCAGTCCCGCGAGCAGACGGTTCGGAAAGTTCCTGAGGAAACTGTGCAACTGCTCCTGCGCCTTGTACAGCAGCGAGCGGCAAGCCCATTCGACAAACGGCAGGTCTTCCGCAGGACGGCCCTGGTTCTCGTAGTGCTTCAGCACCATCGAGGCGAGGTACATCGCGGATACAACATCGCCCAGTCTTGCCGAGAGGCTTTCTTTCTTCTTGAGGTAACCGCCGAGCGTCAGCATGGCGACATCGGTGGCGAACGCGAACGATGCGCTGAAGCGGTTGATGTGCTGGAAGTAGCGCTTCGTGGCGCCGGTCTCCGGCACGTCGGAAAAGCGGGCCAGTGTGAGCGCCATGATGAGCGAGCGTACGGCATTGCTGATCGTGAAGCCGATATGGCCGAACAGCGCCTTGTCGAAGTCATGGACCGATTTCTTCTTGTCCTTGGAGCGCGCCGCTTCCATTTCCTTCAGCACGAAGGGATGGCAGCGAATGGCGCCCTGGCCGAACAGGATCAGGTTACGCGTCAGGATGTTCGCGCCTTCGACCGTGATGGCAACGGGAATGATCTGGTAGCCGCGCCCGAGATAGTTGCGCGGCCCGAGACAGATGCCCTTGCCGCCATGGACGTCCATGGCGTCGTTCGCCACGACGCGGGCCAGCTCGGTAACGTGATACTTCAGCATGGCGGCCGGCACAGCGGGCCGTTCACCGCCATCGATGGCGGCAATCGTCACGGAACGCGCGGCATCCATGATGTACGTATTGCCGGCCATGCGGGCGAGCACTTCCTGCACGCCTTCGAAGTTGCCGACTGGCGTGTTGAATTGCTTGCGAATCCTCGAGTACGCGCCGGTTGCAAAGATGGCGGCCTTGGCGCCACCGGTTGCGTTGGAAGGCAACGAGATGCAGCGGCCGACCGAGAGCTGTTCGACGAGCATGCGCCAGCCTTGTCCTGCCATCTTCGGTCCCCCGATGATGCAGTCGAGCGGCACGAAGACATCGTGTCCCTGGATGGGGCCGTTCTGGAACGGATTGTTGACGGGGAAGTGCCGCCTGCCAATGGTGATGCCCGCCGTATTCCGCGGGATCAGTGCGCACGTGATGCCGTAGTCGGTTTGCTCGCCACCGAGCAGCTTGTTCGGATCGAACAAGCGGAATGCAAGTCCGACGACGGTCGCGATCGGCGCCAGCGTGATGTAGCGTTTGGAGAAGTTGAGCTTGAGGCCGATGACCTCGCGGCCGTCGTAGATCCCCTTGCAGACCACGCCGGTATCGGGAATCGACGCCGCATCCGACCCGGCACGCGGGCCCGTGAGCGCGAAGCACGGCACTTCCTCACCACGAGCGAGGCGCGGCAGGTAGTGATGCTTCTGCTCTTCAGTCCCGTAGTGGAGCAGCAACTCGGCGGGACCGAGGGAATTCGGGACGGCGACGGTAGAGCAGGCGGTGCCACTGCGGCTCGCGATTTTGATGAGCACGCACGAATGCGCGTAGGCCGAGAACTCGAGTCCGCCGTACTTCTTCGGGATGATCATCGCGAAGAAGCCTTTCGACTTCAGGTAGTCCCACACTTGAGGCGACAGGTCGCCGCGCTTATGGGTGGTGTCCCACTCATCGATCATGCGGCACAATTCTTCGCACGGCCCGTCGAGGAATGCCTGCTCTTCTGCCGACAGCTTCGGGGCCGCCGCCGACATCAGCTTCTTCCAGTTGGGACCCCCGGTGAACAGCTCGCCGTCCCACCAGACCGTGCCTGCCTCGAGGGCTTCGCGTTCGGTCGAGGACATCGACGGGAGCAGGCGGCGGTAGACAAGCAGGAAGGGCTTGGTGATGAACGACAGCCTGAGCCCATCGATGTTGAGCAGCACCAGCACAGCGAGCACGACCCAGAGGATGACAAGCCACGCCATGCCGGCGGACCCCAGCCACGTGTACGCGAGCAGTGCGGCGCCGTGAGCGACCGTAGCGGTGATGAGGCTCGAGCGGCGGTACGCGAGGAGCAGGGCGCCCCCGATAAAGATCACCAGCCAGATCACTGTGCCCACCGCCATTCCCCTTGCTCGTCACGGGCTTCAAGCCCAAGGGACACTATAAGGCGACTTCAGAGTCTAAAACATAAGGAACGGGCCAAAAGCAAAGGGCCGGCGTTGGCCGGCCCTTTGTCCCACTCTCCTGAAGAAGATTCAGTGGGTTGTGTGCAGTGCAATCAGAGGAGTTCCTTGACCCCGTCTTTCTCTTCCAGCAGTTCCTTGTGGGTCGCGTCCATGCGGGCGCGGCTGAAGTCGTTGACGGCCAAGCCCTGGACGATCTGGTAGTCGCCGTTCTTGCAAGTGACGGGATAGCCGTAGATCACGCCCTTCGGGATGCCGTAGCTGCCGTCCGACGGCACACCCATCGAGACCCAGTCGCCCTCCGCCGTGCCGAGCACCCAGGTGCGGATGTGGTCGATCGCAGCCGAGGCGGCCGAGGCTGCGGAAGAAGCGCCGCGAGCCTTGATGATCGCTGCACCGCGCTGCTGCACGGTCGGGATGAACGTGTCTGCGTACCAGGCCTGATCGACGAGCGACAGCGCAGGTTTGCCGTCGACAGTCGCATGATGCAGGTCGGGATACTGGGTGGCCGAATGGTTGCCCCAGATGATCGCCTTCCTGATCATGTTGAAGTGCACGCCGGACTTCTCGGACAGTTGCGACAGCGCGCGATTGTGGTCCAGGCGCACCATTGCAGTGAAGTTGCGCGGATTCAGGTCAGGCGCATTCTGCTGTGCAATGAGCGAGTTCGTGTTGGCCGGGTTGCCGACGACGAGCACGCGCACGTTGCGGTCCGCCACGGCATTCATAGCCTTGCCCTGCGCCGAGAAGATCTGGGCGTTGGCCATCAGCAGGTCCTTGCGCTCCATGCCCGGGCCGCGGGGGCGGGCACCGACGAGCAGCGCCACGTTGCAGTCCTTGAAGGCCACCTTGGCATCGTCCGTCGCGACGATCTTGTTCAAGGTCGGGAACGCGCAATCGTTCAGTTCCATTACGACGCCCTGCAGGGCGCCGAGCGCCGGAGTGATCTCGAGCAGGTGCAGGTTGATCGGCTGGTCTGGCCCCAGCATGGCGCCGGAGGCGACGCGGAAGGCGAGGGCGTAACCGATCTGACCGGCAGCTCCGGTGATGGCGACGTTCACGGGGCTCTTCATGGGACTACTCACTCCTTGGGAACTTGAGGTTCGAGGCTTCGAGGGGCGCGAATTCTAGCAAAGCGCGCGGCCTAGGGAACCTCTGCACAGGTTTCA
>CAISDJ010000138.1 GCA_903884105.1 uncultured Pseudomonadota bacterium
ATCTGTCGATGCGGTTTGCAAGCAAAGGAAGCTAGGAAGGTAGGAAGCCAGGAAGGTAGGAAGCCAGGAAGCCAGGAAGCTAGGAAGCCAGAACTGGCGTCACATTGTCGTTTAGCTTCCTTGCTTCCCCCGCTTCCTTGCTTCCTGGCTTCCTTGCTTCCTGGCTTCCCTGCTTCCTTGCTTCCCCCGCTTCCCCCGCTTCCCCCGCTTCCTTGCTTCCTTGCTTCCCTGCTTCCCCTGCTTCCCTGCCTTCCGACCCGCTAGCCGTTGACCACTTTCAGCACCCGCTGCGGCGTGGCGATGCCGTAACCCTGCGCGTAGTCGACGCCGATGCCGCGCAGCATCTCGATGATTTCCTGGTTCTCGGCGAACTCGGCGATGGTCTTCTTGCCGGTCAGGTGCCCGATCTCGTTGATCGAGCGGACCATCTCGCGGTCGATGGGGTCGTGCAGGATTTCCTTCACGAAGCTGCCGTCGATCTTCAGGAAATCGACCGGGAAGTGCTTCAGGTAACCGAACGACGACAGGCCCGTGCCGAAGTCGTCGAGCGCAAACATGCACCCCAGTTCCTTGAGCGCCTGGATGAAACGGTTGGCCTGGGAGAAGCTCGCAATGGCGGCCGTTTCCGTGATCTCGAAGCAGATCTTCGACGCGTCGATGCCGCTGCGATGGAACTGCTCGATGACGAACGGCAGGAACTTGTCGTCGCCCAGGCTCTGGCCTGACAGGTTGATCGAGCACATCGCAAGTTTTTCGCGCTCGTCGGCTTCCGACACCAGCCAGCGAAGCGCATTCTCGATCACCCAGCGATCGATGCTCGGCGTGATGGCGTAGCGCTCGGCCGCCGCAATGAACTGGTCCGGCGACACGATCTTCCCCTGCTCGTCGCGCATGCGCAGCAGCAGTTCGTAGTGCAAGCCGACTTCCGGCTTTTGCAACGGCAGGATGGTCTGGCGGAACAACTCGAAGCGCCCTTCTTCCAGGGCATTGTTGATGCGCGCGGCCCACTGCATTTCGCGGCGGCGGCGCATCAGGTCGATGTCGTTTTCCTGGAAGCTGTAGACGCGGTTGCGACCGGCTTCCTTTGCTGCCTGGCATGCACTGTCGGCCGCTGACAACAGCGACGCCACGTCTTCGTTCTCGGGCGAAATGGGCACGACACCGATGCTGGCACCCAGACGGAACGTGCGCTCTTCCCACACGAACCGGTAGTCGCGGATGGACTCACGCAGGATCTCGGCATTGCGCATCGCTTCGTCGAGCGAACAGCTTTCAAGCAGCACGCCGAATTCGTCGCCGCCGAGCCGCGACACGGTATCGCGCCAGCGGATCTTGGACTTGAGCAACTGGCCCACCTGTCCGAGCAACGCATCGCCCGCGCTGTGGCCGCAGTTGTCGTTGATGATCTTGAACTGGTCGAGATCGAGGTGACACAGGCAGTACGACGACTCCCGCGCCTTTGCACTCTTCAGCGCCCGCTCGAGACGTGCCTCGAATTCCCGCCGGTTCACGAGGCCCGTCAGGATGTCGTGGCTGGCGTGGTAAGACAGCTTGCGGTTCAGTTCGCGGCTCTCGCTCACGTCATGGAACACAAGGACGCCGCCGGAAATGGCGCCCGACCCGTCGCGGATGGGTGAGGCGCAGCTTTCGATATACAGCTCGTTGCCGTCCCGGCGGATCAGCAGCGTCGGTCGTACCGATTTGATGGCACGCGCGCGGCGGATGGCAACCGACAGCGGATTCTCGAGCGGTTCGCAGGTTTCCTCGTGGAAGCCACGGAAGATCTCGTCGATGGGACGGCCTTGCGCATCATCGAGACGCCATCCGGTCAGCTGCTCGGCAACGGGATTCAGGTATTCCACATGGGAGCGCGCGTCAGTCGTGATGACACCATCACCAATCGACTGCAGCGTGATCTGCGCGCTTTCCTTCTCCTTGAACAACGCCTCCTCGTACAGCCGACGCTCGGTGATGTCGAGTTCGACGCCAACGAGGCGCTTCAGTCGACCGCTCTCATCGACGCGTGCTTTCGCCCTGCTGACCACCCAGCGCCATTCGCCACTGCGATGGCGCATGCGGTGCACGCTCTCGAACAGCGGCGACTTGCCGGCGAGGTGCTCGCGCAGCAGCGTCTGCGTCCGCGCCATGTCGTCCGGATGCACGAGCTGCCGCCAGTCCGGCGTCACATCGAGGTCATCCGGCGAGAAGCCAAGCATGGCCTTCCAGCGCGGCGAGAAATACACGGTATTCGTTTCGACGTCAAAGTCCCACAGGCCGTCATTGGCGCTTTCCAGGGACAGGTCGGTGCGCTCCTGCAGCGTCGTCACCTGGTCCTGAAAGCGGATGCGGTCGAGGCCGGTGGCGTAGCTCGTGCCGATGAGCTTGAGCATCAGGTGCAGGCTGACATCCCAGGTGTCTCGTGGCCGCAGCGAGCCGAGCGCCATGAACCCGGAAACACGGTCCTGCATCGAGAAGCCGATCATCAGGACCGACCCCACCTTGAGTTCGGCAAATCGCGCAGCCTCGGCCGCCAGTTCGCGGCGCGGCTCGGTGGTGTTGCGGATCTCGACGATGCGCATGTGGCCAAGCCGGTCGCGCAAGTAAGGCAACGACTCGAGCGGGTCACCGCGCAGCACTTCCGGATTGAAGGCCGTATAGAGACTGGTGGCGCCGCTCACCGACTCGATGACGCGACGGTCACGGTCGTACAACGCAATGAACATGGCATCAAGGCCGGCGGCTTCGCGCAGCGCCTCGAGATTGCGGACCACACAGGCATCCGTGTTGTCGCGCGGGAGGTTCTGGAAATCGACGGAGACCTTGGTCAGCAGTACATCGAGGCCAACGCTGCCGCGATTGGCAGAGCCAAACACCCGTTGGGTCGCAAGCAGGTCGAGTTCGGGAGCATCGGTACTCGGCTCAGTCGGTGGAACGGGAGGCGTACCGGCCATGAGTTGTCAGGTCCTCAGCGACCGTTCCGGGCGGAGACAGTGCCACCGGCTCGCAGCGTCGCGTGCGACCCCCGGTCTCCGGATTGACCCAGACGCTCGTCCATCGGCACCCACATCCCCAGCATCGGAAGGACCCAACCTCATGGCGCTCTTGTCTCTTGAAAGGCGCTCGTTCCTGCAGCCATCGGCCGTTGACAGCATTGTGGCACAGCTCATCAAGAACGCAAGCTAAGCGACTGGTATTGCGCGGAAATATGCCGGTTTTGGGCGGCCAGAAAGCGGGTTCAAGGGGGCGTGTAGTACAGCGCGGCCTCAAGATGACCGCGGGCCACGCAGTCGGGATTCGCACCGCCCGTCACAACCACCCAGTCCTTGCTGTTCACCAGATCGACCTCGATGACGGGAGCGACCTTGAAACACCGTTCGCGCACAAACTCATCGACCAGGAGGCCCCTTCCAGGCCCGGCAGCGAGCCACGCCGCTGCGTCGTCAGCCTCTTGTTCCCATTCGCGCCACCGGGCATGGCCGAAATTCCACGTCGGTCGTTTGAGCTGCATCAGGTACTGCTCCTTGTAAGCGACCATGCCGAGCTCGGGGATATCCGCGGTCCTGGCTTCCAGCAAGCGCGAGAACGTGGCCCCCGAACGAGACCCGTCAATGGCAGGGTTGATCCAGAAGCCCACCACGACCAGCGCAGCAGTCAGCACACCGGCATAGGCAAGCACGGCTCGTCTGGGACGCAGCCAGACGCAGACCACCGCGCCCAGCGCACCGATGGCGGCCAACGGACCCACGCCGTCGATCCCTTCTTCCATCAGCAGCTTCAGCCGCTCGTTGGGCGCAATCCACCCGAGATATACCGCGGCGAGACCAGCGACAGCCGCAACGAAGCAGGCCAGCCCGAAGAACACCCGCCGCGGACCCGCACGGGACGTCAGCTCAATCAGCCAGGGCGCCGTCGCAAGCGCGAGAGCAGGTACGGCCGGCAGCACATAAACGCCGCGCTTGCCTGCGCTCATCGAAAAGAACAGGACGACGAGCACGACCCAGCCGAGCAGCAACAGGATCTTGAGGTCCGCCTGCCGCAAGGCCTGCCGCCAGCGCGGCACGGTCCACGGCAGCAGCGCGGTCAACGGCAGCCAGAGGCCGGGAATCACATTGACGATGAAGAACCAGAACGGCTCCTTGTGGTGCCAGGCACTCGCATACCGATCTACCGTCTGCTGGAACAGGATCTCGTCGCGATAGGCCGCCACCTTCGGGTCCACGGCCGCGAGGAGCAACATCGGGACCAGCCAGACGCTGACGGCAATCAGGAATGCGAGCGGCCCCAAGGCCCAGCGCCACCCTCCGCCGCTGACCGGTCGCGGCTGCCACTTCGGCGCCCGCGCGAGGGCATATGGAATCAGCACCAAGAGCGGCAGGAAGCCCACGCCTTTGGTAATCACACCGATGCCAGCCGCTGCCCAGCCCGCCACATACCAGCCCCACGCAGGCCCGAGTAGCAGGTGACGCAACAATCCATAGAGCCCGAGGGCGATCCAGAAGCATTCGAGGCCATCGATCTGTGCCTGCCGACCCTGCCAGACAAACTGCAGCGTCAACAGCAGGACCATGCCTGCAGCGAGTCCCGTTTCGCGATTCCACAAGCGTCGGGCAAGGTCGTAGACGAGCGCGACGGTGCCAAGCGATGCCAATAGCGATGGCAGCAGGAAAGCGATGCGCAACGAACCCGTGAGCTTCAGGCCGAGCGCGATGAGCCAGAAGAAGACCGGTGGTTTGTCCTGGTAGAAATCGCCTCCCACCATTGGCACGAGCCATTGCCCGGTGCGCACCATGTCACGGGCGATCAGGGCAAAGCGGGGTTCATCGGCGGGCCAGGGATCGCGCAAGCCGAAACCCGCGCCGACCATCACGAGCGCAAGGCCGATCAGCCAGAAGAGGTCGGTCCTGACGTCGGTGACACTTGAACGCCCTACACGCCAGAAGTCCCCCATCGAGTTCACTTGGGCCCCTTGGCTGCCTGCTCGGTCTGGTGCTTGCGATGCAGGTAGAGGTTGTAGAGCGCCACCGTGAACGGGAACAAGTTCGAAAGCACGCCCACCGAATCGTTGCGGCCGAAGATGAAGTAGGTCAGGAGCAGCAGGCTGCCGCAGATGCTCATGTACCAGAACATGGCCGGCATGACCGGCCGCCCCTGCCTGCGGGAAGCGATCAGCTGCACGAACCACCGGCCGGCGAACAGGATCACGCCGACGTAGCCGACGAGCTTCCACGGGGTGACCGTCACGCCGAAGGCCTGTATGAGCACGTTGTCCAAGTCTTCTCCCCCGCGCTATCCGGCCGCCACCATCGGGGCAGCCACGGCGCTACTCTTCCGCTGCCGAGACCGGCGGCGGGTGGCGACGGATGATCCACATGACGCCGAACAGGTCCACGATCCCCACCCACAGCCGGTTGTGCAGCCCGTACTTCGACCGTCCCGCGGTGCGCGGCCGGTGGCCGACAGGCACGGAGATCACACGCGATCCCGCCCGCTGGAACAGCGCCGGCAGGAAGCGGTGCATGTGATCGAAGCGCGGCAGCTCGAGGAACGTCGTGCGACTGAAGACCTTGATGCCACATCCGGTATCGGGTGTGCCATCCCGCAGCATGCTGCCGCGAACGCCGTTTGCGACGCGCGATGACAGCCTTCTCAGCCAGGTATCCTTGCGTGTCGTGCGATTGCCCATCACGAGGCGAAGGTGCTCGTCACCCGCCTGCTCCATCGCGGCCAGCAGGGCAGGAATGTCGGCGGGATCGTTCTGGCCGTCGCCATCGAGCGTGGCAATCCACTCGCCTCGAGCCACTCGAACGCCGGTGCAGACCGCGGCACTCTGGCCGCTCCGACGCGCGTGGCGCAGCAGCCGGACGTCCTGGCCAAGACGCTGCCGGGCCGCAATCACGGCTGCCGGCGTGGCATCGGTGCTGCCGTCGTCGACATAGATGACCTCGAAGGCATAGCGGCCCTTGAGCGCGGCGCAGATCTCGTCGGTCAGCGTCCCGACGTTCTCGGCTTCGTTGCAGACGGGCACGACAACCGATACGCGCGGCGGAGCAGAAACGGAAGGATCAGTGCCTGTCACGTAAGAAGCCTTGGGCTACGAATCAGATAGGTCAAAAGTATAGCGGATGCGGCGGGCGCCGGACGGCCCCGCCCCAAGGGCCATCAACCGGACAAGCGCTTCAGTTCGGCGTCGGCCTCTTTGTAGAGGGCATGCAACTGTTGCTGGATGGCTGCGCGGTAGACCTCGAGTCCCTCGGGCGTGGTCTCACGAGGCACCGTCACCGGCTCCCCTACGGCAATGACGACCCGGGCAAAGGGCACCGGGATGACGAACTTGTCCCAGGTGCGCAGCAAATAGGCAGGCTTCGCTGCGTAGCTGAGCGGCACCACGGGCCGGCCGCACAGCTGCGAGACAAAGAGCGCACCGGGCTTGAAGACAAAGCGCGGGCCGAGCGGTCCATCCGGCGTGATGGCCGGGGAAATGCCGTCATTGACCGCGCGGACGAGATGCCGGGCCGTGCGTGCACCGGTATAGGTGCTCGATCCGCGGATGATGTTGCCGCGATAGATGCGGGTGAGCATCGCCGCAACTTCGCCGTCCACGGACGGACTGATGACGAAGCCCAGCCGCAGCCCCTTGGGCCGTTTGACCACGAGGTAGCGCGCCAGGATGACGAGATGCCCGTGCCAGAACGACAGGATGACCGCGCCGTGCTGCTTCAGCTCCGCATCGAGGCGGTCTTCATTCAGGATCGTGAGCCGGGAAGTACGCCACAGCAGCTCGACGATGCCGGTGCCGATGAGTACTGCAAGGCGGTAGGCCAGCAGGCGGCCGCGCGAGAGTTTGCGTTGCGAGCGGTTTCCCGGAATCGGATTCACTTCAGGTGTGGACAGGAGATTGCCGGGAAAAGCCATGGCTGGCGAGCGGCCGGCAGTCTAGCTCAGATTCCATCGCAAGGCACCGCCCCGGTGGGCGGTGCCCCGCCAGCGCGCCGAGCGCGCCGGGATGCAACTACTTGCCGACTTCCCCGTCCCGGATCAGGCGGTTGAACCGGCCTTCCTCGGATGCCACGCAATACGCGTTCTCGTCCCAGGCCTTGTTGTTGATCGTATCGCGCTTCCAGATCTTCACGTCGCTCTTGAAGGGCTCGGCGTAGTACTCCGGGTCGGTGAGGGTCATCGTCAGCTCGAGCGTGTTCGCATCGAGCAGGCGATACCGCTCCTCGAGTTTCATGTCGAACGTATGCGGATAGCCGTTGTGGTCCAGCCAGGTCTTCTCGTTGAAGCCCATGGAGTTGATGACCAGCGTGTTGCCTTCCCAGTGGCCGACGGAATAGCCGTTCCACACCGGGTCGACTTCATCGAGCGTCGGCAGCTTGCGTCCGTCCATCCAGACCATCCGGACTTCGTGATGCCAGGGCACGTACCACCACATGCGATCCTTTTCCTGGATGATTTCCCACGTGGCATGCGGGCCCGCGACCTGGCCATTCAGCATACGGGGCACGCCCCAGGGGTCGCAGTTGCCCTGCGGATCGTTGCCGAGGCGCGGCGGACCAATGCGCAGACCGTACCCGGGACGATTCTTGTCGAAGGCCGCCTTGCCCGCAGGCGTGAACACGGCCTCGACGTACTTGAGTCCCTTGATGCGCGCCTTTGCCTGGCTGAGATCAGGCTGCCGGTTGTTGTTCTGCGCATCCAGGATCTCGTTCTGGAACTCGTTGGCGCCGCCTTTCACGGCCCCATAGCTCTGGAACTCCGTTACGCGATTCCACTTGCCCGTCAGGTCGCGGGGGTTGGCGGGTCGAGGCCCTTTTGCTTCCGGTGAATCGCCCGGGCCGGGCGCGCGGGACTTCGGAATCACGACTTGCGTGTCCGGAACTGCGGCCTGTGCAACGGCTAACGGTTGCAGCAGCACAAGTACGAAAGCCGCGGCTGCATTCAGCGACGCGTGACGAGCAGTTTTCGAAGCGAGCAGCATCGTGCACCTCATTCTGGTATCGATCTTTGAGCAGGCTGGGTCAGCTGGCTGGGTTCCGGCACTGCCCTGGGGCCGCCGCCCGCCCGCTGACGCATGCCCAGCTTCCTATGGCTTGACCTGTGCCTCGTTGAGCGGCATCAGCTTGCCGTTGATGACGATTTCCTTGGACAGGCACGCCGTGGCACCCGCCACGCGGTGTGGATTGCAGGTGAGCTTCAGCTTGTCGCCCGGCTTGATGGAATCACGGCCCCAGCCCAGCTTGAGGTTCCGCATCATCGTCGGGCTCGGGGCGAGTTCGGTGCCCCAGTGCGCCACCTTGCCATCGGTTCCGGTCACGTCGAAATAAATCTGCGAATGCGGGAAGGTGAATGCCCATTCCGTCACCGTCCCTTCGACGACGATGGTCTTCGAGGTGTCATAGGTCACCGACGTCCCGTGATGGGCCATTGCCGGCAGTGCGGCGCCCAAGAGCAAACCCGCCGCAAGGATTCGAGCCTGTACGATATTCATGCTGACTCCCGATTTGAACTCATGCCCGGCCGACGAGGCTGGACGCTTCGATGGACGTGATGCCGCGAAGATCCACCGCGTCGCGCGTCGCTTCGGCGACCAGTCGCTGCCCGGACTCTTCGTGCGAAGTCACGACCCTGCCGTTCCCAAGGAGCGCGCTGCAGAACTGCACCGTCTGCGGCGTCATGTCCGTGGTCGTGAGCAACAGGTTGTCGTTGAAGTATTCATGCGCGGGCCTGCCCGGGAGTGACGCGCCTGCTTCATGCAGCGACGCATACGTTTCGCGGATGCGACCGTACCAATACGGCGTACCCTCTCCCATCCGGGACAGCACGACGGTCAGGCCCGGGAACGCATCGAGTACGCCGCCGAAGATGAGCTGCGTCGCATGCCGACCGGAATCCGCGGCCGCACCCTCGATGACGCCGGCGCTGCCGAGCGCATGGTAAGGGGCGCTTCCAGCGACCGCTGTATAGGCTGCGGGCAGATACACCGGCACCTTCGCGGATGCGGCGTATTCGTAGACTGGCCACAGGCTGCGATGATCGAGCCGCATCCCGCGATTCGCCCCGAGGCTCAACCCCACGAGCCCGAGTCGGGCAATGGCACGTTCGGCTTCCTTGACTGCCAGCGGGTCGAACGCCGCGAGCGTGGCGAGACCTGCCATCCCCGAAGTGCCATGCACCTGTTCAGCCAGCTTGTCATTTGCCAGCCTCGCGAGACTGCGCGCCTGCGCGACGGAGAAAGGTTCAACGCCAGGTGCAGGCAGGGAGACGAGGCTCAGCTCACCCTGCCCGGCAGGCGTGAACGGAGCGACGCGGGCCACCTGCCACGCGTCCCAGAAGGCGCGATCGGCGCTGTGCGGATGGGTGCCCGCGACTTCGGCCATGGCAGAGAGCCATTCCGGAAACACGAATGACTCCCCAACGGAAACACGCCCCGAAGCGTTGCGGCCGAACGCACTCGCCAATCCCGGCAGTGACGCCAGACCGACGGTCGACAGGGCCAATGTGGAAGTCCGAAGAAACTCTCTACGCGTAGTCATGATGTCGCTCCTCGATGTCGGTGCACGCTGCATGCAAATGGGTTCGAACACTCGACCCTCAAACCTTCTTGAGGAACTCCATCAGCCGGCGATTGGCTTCATGCATGACATCGAGCTGCGGGAACTTGGCGAAATCGTGCGGCATCCCGTAGAAGATGTCGAGCGTGTAGTCCTTCTTGAGCTCGAGCAGCTTGAGGCCCGTCTGCAGTGCCGCCCGCGACAGCCCGTCCGCGCTGCCGACCACCATGTAGACGGGCGGAACATTCATTTCCGCCTTGAACTTGTTCAGGTTGTTCGTCCCGTCGGGCCTGGTGGTCCCGGTCAGGATGCCGTCAACTGATTCGAACGCGATGAAGCGCGGACCGTTCGGGTCTTCGAGCGTACGGGCCAAGAGGTCGAATGCCAAGCCACCGCCGGCCGAATCACCGCCGAGGATCATGCGATCCGGATTGCCGCTGATCCGGGCGGCGTTTTCCTTTGCCCACTTGACCGCGAAGGCCATGTCGTCGATCTGCTCTTCGTACGTATGTTCCGGCTGCCAGCGATAGTCGGGGAAGATCACGACGAAGCCGTAGGACGACATCTCGCGGATCCAGGGTTCGTATTCCGGCGAGCTGCCGGCCCGCAAGCCATGCCCGTGGGCATGGATCATGATCGGGAACGGGCCCTTGCCCTTCGGAACCGACACCGCAGCCGTCAGACCAGGACGGAGTTCGCGCTTGGGTTCGAACGACGCAACGTCCTTCGACTTGAAGCCGGGCGGGAACTTGTAGGGATTGATCCGGAGCATCATCGTCCGATAGCCCTTGAGCGCGTTCTCGGGCGTGTTCGGCATCGCCGCCGTTTCAGCCATGCTCTGCTGGATCATCGACGTGTAGGCATTCAGGATCTTCTGGTCGGATTCCGAAATCAAAGTCGTCATGATCGTTTCCCCTCAAATGGAACCGTTGATTCGCTGCAGGCCGCAGGGCCTACAGCATCGAAAAATGGATGCAGACCGGCTTCGGCACCTCGGCCTTCGCACCGGTAGGCGTCATCCTTCCCGTGTCAGGATCGACTGCAAACGTCACCACTGCATTGGATTGTGGATTCGCCGCGAACAGGAATTTCCCCGAAGGATCGAAATTGAATTCCCGCGCCGCGCCCTGCGTCTTGACGATATCAACTGGCGTGAGCTGCCCCGTCTTCTCGTCGAGCTTGAAGATTGCGATGCTTTCGTCCCCCCGATTGCCGCCGTAGACGAATTTCCCGTTCGGATGCACGCGAAGGTCCGCCGGCGCATTGCGGGGGCCCGAGTAACCTTCGACGACGGTGGGCACCGTCTGGAACATCTGCAAGTCGCCAGTAGCCGAATCGAACTTGAACGACGACAGGCTGGATTCCCGCTCGTTGATGACGAAGAAGTACGGCAACCGCGGGTGGAATGCGGCGTGTCGGGTTGCCCGTCCCGGAGGCGTCGCAAACACCTTGGCCGTGCCGAGCGATCGCGATGCCGGATCAAACCGAAATTGATAGAGATGGTCGGCACCTACGTCACACGCAACGACGAAGCGATTGCTGGGATCGATGTACACCGAGTGGGCTTGCCCCGGCACCTGTGAGACCGGACCCACTTCTTCACCGAATGCAGCGGCATCGCAGGCGGGCTCGAGGCTGCCGTCCGACTTGACGGCGAACATGACCACCGAGCCGTGATCGAACAGATTCTGGACCTCAGGTACACCGTTCTTCTTGACGATCCTGATCACCGGCTGCGCGCTGCCGTGATTCGCCACCAGAACGCGCGTGCCGGTCGCATCAATCGCAAGGTTGCAGGGATCGGTGCCCAGTGAGCGCTGCGTATTCAGGTGGGTGAGTGAACCGTCCTGCTGGTTGATGGCAAATGCCAGCACGCCGCCACCGGCACCTCGCTTTCCGTCGAGGTCACCGACCTCGTTGGTAACGTAAAGGAAACGACCACTAGGCGAGATACCCAAACCGCCGCCGTTCAGGTTGTCGAACTCCGGTCCGGTCCTGCTGACAGGCACCAGCGAGCCATCAGCCATGTTGACCGTGAATACACTGACGCCGCCGCCGCCTTTGCCGAACCCCGGACCCTTTGTCCACGAACTCACATAGGCATACAGCTTCTTGGGCGCAGCGGCACCCAGGGCAGCCGAACCCGTTGCCAGCCCCGCCGCCGTCAGCGCCAGGAAGTCCCGCCGAGTCAGTGCCTCAGACATCCTGCTTGTCCTGCAAGAACCGACTCGGCTGGGCGTTCCCTTTCATGATGGCACGCCTCAGTTCTTCCGCGCTGTTCCGGGCTTTGCCTTGAGGCTCTTGTACACCGCCTCGGTGAACGCCGCGGTCGATGTCGGGCCCTCGGCCGTCGCGTAGCGCGCGTCGTAGTCACGTGTCATCCGCGCTGCCTTCACCTGCTCGAGAGACCTGCCCTTCTTGATCGCGTCTGCAACGCGATCACCCACCAGCGTCACCATCTCACGGTACTCCGTGACGTCGCCTTCGTCATAGAGACGACCTTGCCCCGGAACCACCATTGTCCCGCCCTGTGCATGGAACGAAGCAACCGTGATCGACAGGATCCTGTTGAGCACGTCCACCGTCCCCTGGATCGAGCCGCTGTCCTCGAGGTTGATGTGGGGATAGGTAACGCCAGGCAGCACCGCGCCAGTGACCAGCACGCCAGACTCGCGGAAGAACACCATGACGTCGGCGTTGCTGTGCACCCCCGGTGCGTGAATGACCTCGACGGGTTCGTCATTGAAATAGATCTGACGTTCGCCGCGGAAGAAAGTGTCGGTCGGGATCATCTCGCTCGCCGCCCTCGCCCGCCCCAGTGCGAGGCCGACGCTTTCATGCGAAATGATGTTGGCGACCTGGCCGTCCGGCTTGACGGGCGTGTTGATCACGGGAGTCGCGTCAATGCGTGAAGCATCGCCTGACGTGTAGATGATCTGGCGGACCGGCTTGTTGCCCGCGATCCTGCGGATCTCCGCAAGGATGGCCGCAGCGTGCTCCTTGCTGCCCGGATCAACGACCAGCACACCCTCATCGCCGACCTGCACGACCGTGTTCTGGCCGCCAGCACTGATGGCCCAGACCTTCCCCTTCACATGCTGCGTGGTCACGCCCGCGTCGGCAGCCGCCGGCGGTGTACGGGACGGCTGCACCCAGCTCGGAGGCGGATTGGCGAACAGGCTCGACACCACGCCACGCTTGTAACTGCCAAGCGCGCGCAACGGCTGCATGAATTCGGGATACATCGTGTCGGCCCCGCCAAAGGCAGCCCGGAGCGGGACGTCGTAGAGACGGCTGAACGTCTCGCTCTCGTCCTCTTCCTGCAAGGGCAGGTAGCTCGGGATGCGGCCCACCGGGACGTCGAGTTCGTCGATGCCCGTGCACTTGTAGAACGTGGCGCCCGGGCCGCCGTCCTGCGTGCCACCGAAAGCTTCGATCAACTGAGTGTTGACGCGGAAGACCGCCTTGAAGTCCGTGGTACGGAACAGCGGCTCGGTGTAGTAGATCGGATCTTCCACCCACGAGTTGATCGTGATGTAGTTGTCGTGCCGGACGAAGTACTCGAGCATGCGCGCGAGGTCGCTGGTCGGCACGCCGTTGCGGCGAACATACCCCGCCTTGATGTGCGTCGTCTCGACCACCAGCCGGTCATCGACCCACTTTCCCGTGGAGAACCCTTCGTAAGTGTGGCGCGCGTAGGGACCCGGATGCGGACGACCATCCATCCAGATGGTGCGCGGCAAGCTGTAGTTGCCGGTCACCTTGTAGGCAACCAGCTTCTCGGTGATGGGATCGTAGATTTTCACGATCGACATGCCACCGGGAGCGCGCTGCTGGTAGGTCACCGGATGCAACCTGCACTGGTTTTCCGGCACCGTGAGCCTTTGGGGGGAATGGGCCCGCGCGCGATAGATGACCGCTTCATTGAGC
>CAISDJ010000139.1 GCA_903884105.1 uncultured Pseudomonadota bacterium
CATCTTGACCCGGGCCAGTTCAGCCCGCAGCCGACTGATTTCCATCTGCTCGGCGCTCACAACCTTGCTGCCAGCGCCGGTGAGCTTGCCCGCCCGGTGCACCTTGACCCAGTTGAACAGGGTCTGGTCCACCACGCCCAGCGTGCGTGCTGCTGCCGCGATGGTCTGGCCTCCGTCGACCAACCGCACGGGCTCTTGCTTGAACTCGAGCGTGTACCGCGCCCTCGGTGTCGTCTTCGTCATTTCCGTTCTCCTTGCTTGAATTGAACCACTCAGCAAGGGATAGGTTTTTCGAGGCAAGGTCTGTTCAACCAACCCTCTCACTCGCCAATCAGGAACCATGCGTGCACGATTGCCGCTTATGGGACCCCCAGAGATTAGCCCTTCCCTGCAAACTTCAGATGCATCGTATCGCGCACAACCTCAGTAGGTGTTCGCACCCCTCAATTTCAAGTTATCGGAGTAAGCAAGATGGTTCTTCGTGGAACAGTGCTGGTCACAGGAGGCGCAGGCATGATCGGCTCGAATGTCGTGCGCCGCCTGGTCACCATGGGCCTGCGCACTATCGTGGTGGACAACTTGTGGCGAGGAAAGCTGAGCTACCTGCAGGATGACCATGGATCCTCGGTGATCGACCTCCAGCGCGACTTCCATTGCCTCGACCTCGCTGTTCCCGATGTACTGGATCCGCTCCTCTCGGATGTGGATTACGTCATCCACTTGGCGGACATCGTCGCGGGCATCGGCTACGTTTTCAGCAACCAGGGTTCGATCTTTCGGCAAAACGTACTGATCAACTCGAACGTGATCGCGTCTGTGCGCAAGTTCAAGCTGGCAGGCTACCTGTACGTCGGAACGGCATGCAGTTTCCCGCTGCAACTCCAGACCGGCGTGGATGCGCGGCCCCTTCGCGAAGAGGATCAGTACCCGGCCAATCCGGAGTCGGCCTATGGGTGGAGCAAGCTGATGGGTGAGTACGAGTCGTTCCTCATGGAACGCGAGACTGGGACACCGACCTGCGTGCTGTCGCTGCACAACGTGTATGGCACGCCCACGGACTACACCGAAGGGCGCAGCCAGGTCATTCCTTCGCTGATCCGCAAAGCCATCGAAGCGCCTGACAAGGAGTTCGTGGTATGGGGCAGTGGGCAGCAAGGCCGTGCTTTCGTTCATGTCGACGAAGTCGCTGACGCCATCGTGCTCGGCCTTGAGCGAGGCCTGGGCCAGGGAGTAATTCAGATCGGCCCCGACGTCTGTACGTCGATCGGTCAGATTGCCGAAAAGGTGGTGGAGATCTCAGGCAAACCCACACGGATCCGGTACGACACGACAAAGCCTGAAGGTGACCGCGGCCGGTGCGCCGACTTCAGCAAGGCGTCACGAGTGCTGGGGTGGCAGCCAAAGGTGTCACTCGACGTAGGCTTGCGTCAGCTCTACCGATGGGTGGAGCAGCGGCTGATCGAGGAACATCGAGAATGAGCGATGAGGACTCCGGCCCATTGGCACAGCGCCAGACACAGGTGAAGTCACGCGGGGTCGTGAACTTCCTGGGAACGAAGCTTGATGCCGTGACGTACACCGAGTTGTTCGACCTCGTCGACAGTTGGGTTTCGGACAAGTCTGACCGGTCGCACCACATCGCTTGTCTCAACGCCTTTTGCGTCACATTGGCACACGGCAACGAACGTTTGCGGCGCATCTACGGTGGCGCCGACCTTGCCGGGCCGGATGGCATGCCGTTCGTCCGCTGGATTCGTCGGTTCTGCGGTCTGCCATGTGA
>CAISDJ010000140.1 GCA_903884105.1 uncultured Pseudomonadota bacterium
CCTTCTCGTTGATGGGGTTACGGTTGTTCTCGAGACACACATAGGGCAGGAGCGAGAAGCCGGCCTCCGCACGATGGTAGGTCTTGGTGACCGTCCACGGCTTTGTATACGCCTTGGCATCGACGAGCGTGATCTCGTCCTTCAGCGTGGATTTGTCCGCGAGCCAGATGCGTTCGTGCACAACGAGGTCGCCGCTGTGGGGAATGCCGGTCGCCTCGAGGTTGGTGTCGTCGCGCAGGCCGGCGGTTTCGACAACGAGCGCGTTGCCCTCCCAGTGCCCGATCGAATGGCCATAGTAGGTGGGGTCCAGTTCGTCCGCCGGCGGATGCGGCCGGCCATCGATGAAGATGCGGCGGGTCTGCTCGTTCCATTCGGCGAAGATGTTGAGCTGCAATTCGTTCTGCATGATCTCCATCGGATAGACCATCGTCATGATTCGCGGCATGCCTTGCGGCAGGCACGCCGCCGTGGGATCACCCGTCGGCCGCCCTTCGGCCGCATTCTTGCGATGCTGGGCGTAAATGGCTGCGTACTCGGGCGTGAGCGGCGGTTCGCCCTTGAGGCCGATCTTGCCAGGTACCCAGCCAATCCCGTCCTTGTTGACCCAGAGCCCGGTGAAATCGCGCAGTGAGCGCGGCTCGTATTGCTTTGGCACATACGCAGCCTTCGCGGCGGGCGCCGCGGCTTCCAGCATCGGCGGAGCAAGGACGGCCGCAACGCCTGTGACCAGCGTTGCGATCACGAGGGCCCTGCAACGCACGCTCATGGCGATTGTCCTTCGCGCGCGGAGATCACGGTGCCGTCTGCCTTTACGACGGTGAGGACGTTGCCGCTCCGTTCACCGCTCTTGAGCGGGTTCATCGTGACCTTGACCTTGTCGGCGGGCTTCAGGGTGTTCCGCTTCCAGCCGATGCGGGCGAGCGCATTGGGGCTGCGGCCCTCGATGCTGTACTCGACCTCCTGACCGTTCTCCATCACGCGCAGCTGGATCCACGTGTGCGGATTGGTCCACTGGAAGTCCCGAATCGTGCCTTCAAGCGTGACGACCTTCGTTGCATCGAACATGGCATTCGAATGATGCGACCACGCCGCCCCCGTGACGCCGCACGCGATGGCTGCGACCAACCAGAGACCCGGTTGCTTACTTGCTTGCATTGTTTGTTCCCCCAAGAATGGCCTGCACGCCCGCTCGCGCGATCTGCGCGTCCTGGTCCGACTTGACGCCGGACACGCCAATGGCGCCGATACAGACGCCGTTCACGATCACGGGCACCGCGCCTTCGAGTACCGTCAGGTCCGGCACGGAAAGATACGCATGGCGTCCGTTCTTGACCATCTCCTCGAAGTATCCGCTGTCGCGCCGGGATCGAGCGGCCGTGCGGGCCTTCTCGACGCAGATCCGCGCGTTCAACGGGGTGGATTCACCGAGCCGGATGAAGCCGAGGAGGTGGGCGCCATCATCGACGACGGCGATGGAGACATTGAACCAGCCGTTGGCTCTGGCCTCGGCTTCCGCTGCCACCAGGGCTGCCTTCACATCGCCCGCGTCAAGAGCCATTCTGGGTTTCATCGTTTTCTCTCTCCTTCCGGAATCAGCAACTGCTCCAGCAGTCGTGCGACGTGGAGGGCTTCGCGTTGCGCGCCGTCCGCTATCTGGTGCCGGCAACTCGTGCCGTCGGCGACCACGATGGCCGTCGGCGCTCGACGGATCGCGGGCAACAGGCTGGCCTCTGCCATCTGCATCGACAGCGCATGATGTTCCGCCTCGTAGCCGAAACTGCCGGCCATGCCGCAGCAGGACGTTTCAATCAACTCCGGCTTCGCGCCCGGAATCAGTCGCAGGACATCGAGGATCGGACTCACGGCTCCGAAAGCCTTCTGATGGCAATGGCCGTGGACAAGGAGCGGACCTGGAGCCGGCTTCAGCGAGAGGGCAAAGCGCTGTGCCTTGACCTCGCGTGCGATGAATTCCTCAAAGAGCAACGCCTGGGCGGCCACTGCGGTTGCAGGCTCTCCGAGGCCGAGTACCAGCGCTTCGTCCCGCAACGTCAACAAGCACGACGGTTCAAGACCCACGATCGGCACGCCCTGGCGTGCAAGCGGCGCCAGCGCGTCGATTAGTTCGCGGGCCGTCTCCCTGGCCTGGTCGACCATGCCCACGCTCAAGTACGTCCGGCCGCAACAGAGGTGGCCGCCGGATTTGCCGACGGTGTGCAACGCATAGCCCGCCGCAGCCAGTACGCGCGCAGCGGCGAGAGCGTTCTCGGTCTCGAAGGTACCGTTGAACGTATCGACGAACAGTACGGCGACCCGCTCGCCCCGGGCCGCAGCGGCCAGTGCCTCCGCAGCAGTGACAAAGGGGAACGCACGCTGCGTCCGCCAGAACGTGTCGCTGCGCCATCGGGGCAACTGGCGGCCCGATGCGAAGCCGAGCAGCTTTTCGGTCAGTCCGGCCGCGCCGGGGAGCGAGTTGCGCAGGTTGGCGAGCCACGACCACCGACTGGCGAAGGCGGCATAGGCCGGCAACTTGCCGACCAGCGTGTCCCTCAACGTATGTCCGTGCCGCGCCTTGTAGTGAGCCGTGAATTCGATCTTCATCTTCGCCATGTCGACGCCGGTCGGACATTCGCGCCTGCAGCCCTTGCAGCCGACACAGAGGTCCATGGCGTCGCGGACAGCCGGACTCGTGAAGGTGTCCCTGCCGAGCTGTCCCGACAACGCGAGTCGCAGCGTGTTGGCGCGGCCGCGGGTCACGTGCTGCTCGTCGCGCGTCACGCGATAGCTCGGGCACATCGTGCCGGCGTCGAATTTGCGGCAGTGGCCGTTGTTGTTGCACATCTCCACGGCCTTCGCGAAGCCGCCGCTCGGATCGCCGCCGGTGCCGGGTGCCGTGGTGGCTGCGGTCACCGGATCGTTCTGCACGTTCCAGCTTGACCAGTCGAGGAAGGGCTTGAGTGGAGCAACGCGGTAGGGTTGTGGCGCGGAAGGGGGCGCGAAGCGGAACAGCGAAGCATCGTCCATCTTCGGGGGATCGATGATCTTGCCCGGATTGAACCGTCCGTCCGGATCGAGGTGCTGCTTGATCGAGCGAAAGGCCTCGGTGATCGCCGGGCCGAACTGCCACGCAATCCACTCGCCGCGACACAGGCCGTCGCCATGTTCGCCGCTGTAGGCCCCGCGGTACTTGCGTACCAGGGCAGACGCCTCCTCGGCAATGGCTCGCATTCTTGCTGCCCCGCCGCCCGGTCCGTCCTGCCGCATGTCGAGGATGGGCCGCACGTGCAGCGTGCCGACCGACGCATGCGCATAGAAAGTGCCGTGCGTGCCGTGTCTTGCAAAGACTTCATTGAGCGCGTCGGTGTACTCCGCGAGGTGCTCAAGCGGCACGGCGCAGTCCTCGATGAAGCTGACGGGCTTGCCGTCGCCCTTGACGCTCATCATCACGTTGAGGCCGGCCTTGCGGACTTCCCACAGGTTCTTCTGCGCGGTGGCATCAAGCATCTCCACGACGGAGCCCGGCAGGCCGAGGTCGCCCATCAACGCGACGAGTTGTTTGACCTTGTTCGCGAGGTCGGCGGCATCGTCGCCCGCAAACTCGACCAGCAGGATCGCAGCGGGGTGGCCGAGCAGGGCGGTCTGCATCGTCGGGCGGAAGGCCGGATTGGCCAGCGCCAGCTCGATCATGATGCGATCGACCAGTTCGACTGCCGTCGGACCCAGATTCACGATGTGCTGGGCCGCGGCCATCGACGCATGGAACGTAGGGAAGTTGACGACCCCGAGCGCGCGCTTGCCCGGCAGCGGCGCGAGTTGCAGTTTGAGACTGCGCGTGTAGGCCAGCGTCCCTTCAGAGCCGATCAGCAGATGCGCGAGGTTGACGCTGCCGTCGACCGTATAGGGCCGTTCGTTCTGGTTGTGGAAGATATCGAGGTTGTAGCCCGCGACCCGTCGCAGCACTTTCGGCCAGCGGTCTTCGATGTCGCCGCGGTGCTGCTGCGCCAGCGTCCGTACGAAGTCCGCGATCTCGCGCGACCGGGACGTCAGCCCGTCGACCGGTCCGAACCCGAGCAGCGAGCCGTCCGCCAGCCAGGCTTCGGCACCGAGTACGTTGTGGACCATGTTGCCGTAGGCAATCGACCTCGAGCCGCAGGAGTTGTTGCCGGCCATGCCACCCAGTGTTGCCTGGGCGCTCGTCGATACGTCGACCGGAAACCACAGATTGTGCTGGCGTAGCCCGGCGTTCAGATGATCGAGGACGATGCCGGGCTGGACGGTCGCCGTCTGTCCTGCGACGTCCACTTCGAGGACGCGATTCAGGTACTTGGAACCATCGATCACCAAGGCGGCGCCCGTTGTCTGTCCGCACTGGCTGGTTCCGGCACCCCGCGGCAACACGGGTACGTGCAGTTCACGGGCGATCTGCAGCGCCGTCGAGACATCGTCTTCCGAGCGGGGCACCAGCACGCCAACCGGCATGATCTGGTAGATCGACGCGTCCGTGGCATAACGGCCGCGGGAGGCATGATCGAATAGCACCTCACCGCCTGTGTCGCGGCGCAGCCGACGTTCCAGTGCCATGCTGACGTCATTGCCGCGAGGCAGCATGCCAGCCGTTTTCAGCTCCGCCATTGTGATCATTCCCCCTGCCGAATCTTGGGTTGCCGGGAACCGGCAGTCAATCGCGATCACGCCCTAATAAGGGGACAGATCTATTTTCCGCCGTAGGGAAAATAGATCTGTCCCCTTATTCGCACAGCGATTGCAATTTGACTGCGAACGATGAAAGACTCGCGGCGGATAATCCATTGCCTCAGGAAGCCGCGATGCTCAAGCTCGATTTCCACCCGACCGGCAAACACTTTCTGCAGATTCCCGGTCCGAGCCCGGTGCCTGATCGCATCCTGCGGGCGATGAGCCTGCCGACCATCGATCACCGCGGGCCGGAGTTCGGCGTGCTGGGGACGAAGGTGCTGACCGGCATGCAGGCGATCTTCAAGACCCGCCATCCCGTCATCATCTATCCCGCCTCGGGCACCGGCGCCTGGGAAGCGGCGATGTGCAATACCTTGAGCCCCGGCGACGCCGTGCTGATGTACGAAACCGGGCACTTCGCCGCGCTGTGGGTGAAGCTCGCGAAGCGGCTCGGTGTGGTCCCGGAGGTGGTTGGCTGGAGCGGTGCGGATGACCTCATGCCGCACGCGCCGGGCTGGGGTCGCGGCGTCGACGCGGATCTCATCGAACAGCGGTTGCGGCAGGATCCCGAGCATCGCATCAAGGCGGTCTGCGTGGTCCACAATGAAACGTCGACGGGAGTGACTTCCGACATCGCAGCCGTCCGCAAGGCCATGGACGCTGCCCGGCATCCCGCGCTGCTGATTGTGGACACCATTTCCGGCATTGCGAGCATCGACTACCGCCACGATGAATGGAGGGTCGATGTCAGCATCGGCAGTTCGCAGAAAGGGCTGATGCTGCCGCCCGGGATCAGCTTCAATGCCATCTCGCCCCGTGCGCTCGAAGCCATGAAGTCCGCGCGCCTGCCGTGCTCTTTCTGGGCGTGGGACGAAATGCTCGAATTCAATCGCGACGGGTATTTCCCGTTCACGCCGAGTACCAACATCCTGTATGGCCTGGCGGAAGCCATCGACATGCTGCAGGAAGAAGGCCTCGACAAGGTCTTCCTGCGTCATGATCGCTGGGCTGCCGGTGTGCGCGCTGCAGTCGCCGCCTGGGGCCTGTCCACGCAGTGCGTCGATCCGCGGTACCCTTCGCCGGTGTTGACCGGCGTGGTGACGCCGGTTGGCCTGGATGCCGATGCGCTGCGCCGCTTGATCTATGAGCGTTTCGACCTGTCGCTCGGCACCGGACTCGGCAAGCTGAAAGGCCGGATGTTCCGGCTCGGCCACCTGGGCGACAGCAACGACCTCACGCTGCTGGCCGCGCTGGCCGGTTGCGAGATGGGATTCCAGCTGTCCGGCGTGAAGCTCGCGGCGAGCGGCGTGGTGGCCGCGATGGCGTACTTCGCTGCGCATGCAGCGCCAGCGGTGGTGCGGAAAGCCGCTTGATTGCCTTGCAGACCCAATAAAGCCGGTCTCCAGTCGCGAACCGGCTGCAGGCCCGACACGAAAGACTGCCGGGGGAGTGCTCATGAGACGTTTGCGGGTCACGCACATCGTTCTGATCCTGTTATGCCTGATGTATTTCATCACCTACCTGGACCGCGTGAATGTCAGCACTGCGGCGGAAGGGTTCGGCAAGGACTTCAATCTGAGCAAGACGCAGATCGGGCTCGTGTTCTCTGCCTTCGCGTATCCCTATCTCGTGTTCCAGATCATCGGCGGCTGGGTCAGTGACCGTTTCGGCGCACGTCGCACGCTCATCGCCTGCGGACTGATCTGGGCCAGCGCCACCGTCCTCACCGGCATGGCCGGCGGGCTGACATCGTTGCTGATCGCCCGCCTGCTGCTGGGGTTCGGTGAAGGCGCCACCTTTCCTGCGGCGACCTCCGCGATGTCGCGCTGGATCGCCAAGGAGAAGCGGGGTTTTGCGCAAGGCATCACGCATGCCGCAGCCCGGATCGGCAATGCGGCCGCTCCCGCCTTCATCGTGTACATCATGGCCACCCGCGGCTGGCGCGAGTCCTTCTATGTCTGCGCGGGCTTGAGCTTTGCCTGGGTGGCCCTGTGGGCGATGACGTTCACGGAGAAGCCGGCCGACCATCCGCGCATTACGCCGGAAGAACTCGCGGTGCTGCCGGCACCACAGAAGACCAAGCCCAAAGTCCCCTGGGCCGCGCTCTCGAGGCGGATGGCACCGGTGACCGTCGTCTACTTCTGCTACGGCTGGACCTTGTGGCTGTTCTTGAGCTGGATCCCGCAGTACTTCCTGCACAGCTACAACCTGAACCTGAAGGACTCCGCCATCTTTGCATCGTCGGTTTTCTTTGCGGGTGTCGTAGGCGATACCCTGGGCGGCATCGTCACCGACAAGCTGCTGCACAAGACCGGCGACCTCAAGCGCGCGCGCAGCTGGATGGTGGCGGTATGCATGCTGCTGACTCTGTTGACGCTGATCCCGCTGATGTTCACGCACAGCCTGATGGTGTCGCTGTTCTGCCTGTCGGCGGGATTCTTCTTCGCCGAAATGACCATCGGGCCGATGTGGGCCATTCCGATGGATATCGCGCCCGAGTATTCGGGGACCGCGAGTGGCATGATGAATACCGGCTCGGCACTCGCGGCGATCATCAGCCCGGTCGTCGGGGGCTTCCTGATCGACCGCTATGGCAACTGGGAGCTGCCATTCCTCGGCAGCATCATCCTGATGGCGATCGGTGTCGGCCTCACCTTCCGCATGCAGCCCGGCAAGCGCTTCACGGCGACTTGATTCCTGCGTCGGGTTTGCACGGCTGCGGGGCTGGCGCGGCCGCTGTGGCCGGTGGCGGCAACAGTCGATTGCCAACGGCAGGCAGGCATGCAACGCTAGCCTGCACAACAATTCTGTATCGAAGGGGGCTTCATCATGGATCGCACTACCGGTGTTGCGCGTCGCGAATTCCTCAAATTCCTGGCGGCGAGCCCGTATGTCGCTTCGCTCGGGGGAGTGGGAGCGTACCTGCAGCAGTCTGCACGGGCTCAAGGCGCCGAACCGCTCGACCTCATCAAGGCACCGGCGGACGCGCTCACCGTGTTTGACTTCGAGCAGGTGGCCAGGCGCAACGTGAGTCAGGGCCATTGGTCTTACATGGCGAGCGGCGTCGATGCCGATGCGACGCTGCACGCCAACCGTGATGGTTACTCGCACGTACAACTGCGGCCGCGTCGACTGCGCGATGCCACCAAAGTGGATACTCGCGTCACGCTGTTTGGCACGACCTACGACAGTCCCATCTTCCTGTGCCCCACGGGTGGCGAGCGCGGCTTTCATCCGGATGGCGAACTCGCGGTGGCCCGTGCGGCCAAGGCGCGGGGCACGCTGCAGTTCCTGTCGACGATGACGTCCTATGGCGTTGAAGACGTGAACAAGGAACTCGGCCGGCCCGTATGGTTCCAGCTGTACGCACCCGGGGCTTGGGATGCGTGCGAGAAACTCATTCGTCGCGTCGAAGCGGCCGGCTGCACGACGCTGGCACTCACCGTCGACAACACCACGGGCCGCTTCAGCGAAACCTACTTGCGCACACGGCCCAAGGATCTCACCGTCTGCGACTCCTGCCACGAAGGCGAGCCCGGAACCTCCATCGGCGAGCGCCCCATGTACAAGGGCATCAACATGGACGGCGTGGCGCGGCAGAATCCCGCGATGGACTGGGCCTACGTGGACCGGCTGCGCAAGGCGTGGAAGGGCAAGCTGATGATCAAGGGCATCGACTCAGGCGAGGATGCGGCGCTCTGCGTGGAGCACGGCGTCGACTGCGTCCTGCTGTCGAATCACGGCGGGCGCAGCACCGAGACCGCGCGTTCGACAATCGAAGCCTTGCCCGAAGTCGTGGCTGCCGTGAACGGCCGCATTCCGGTGTTCGTCGATGGCGGCGTGCGCCGGGGTACCGATGTGTTCAAGGCGCTGGCACTCGGCGCGACCGCAGTCGGCATCGGTCGTCCGTTCCTGTGGGGCCTCGGTGCATTCGGCCAGGCCGGTGTCGATCGCGTGGTCGACATCATGCAGCGCGAGCTCAAGCTGGTCATGGGGAACTGCGGCACCCGGACCGTGGCCGACATCACTCCCGCCTACGTAGCGACCCCCGACTGGAAGGTCTGAACGGCAACCCACACGCCGCACGGCCCCGTATTGCGGCGTGCGGCGCGATGTGCTGACGACAGTTACAGTCCCGCGACGATCTTGCGGATTTCTGCCGGCGTGTGTTCACCGGCAAGTGGGCCGCCGGGTATCAGGTGCACGCCCATCGCAAGGCCACCGACCAGGACGGGTTCGTAGCCGATTTCGTTGACCAGGCCCGTGACCACCTCGATCGCCTGCTTGTCATCGCCCGCAATCGGCATGCCAATACGTGGTGGCTGCTTGTTTGCCGCGCCCATCTTGGCAGCCGGGATCGCGTTGAAGCCGCGCACGATGCGGGCCCCTGGCAGTAGCTCGGCTCCCGCGAGGCCCGCTCCCTTCTCGCGCGCCCAGTTGGCGATGTCGCCGTCGCGACTGGGGATGGGATTGCAGGCATCGATCACGATCTTTCCGTTGAGGGCCGGCGCCAGCTGCTTGCCGAGGTCCGGCAGAGCCCCGTAGGGAACCGCGAACAGGATGACATCGCCGAACGCGACGGCCTCGTTCGGCAGTCCGGCACTCGCGTTCGCGCCAACCTCCTTGGCCAGCGTCTTGTCGGCGTCGAGGCTGCGCGACGAGAACATCACCTGATGGCCGGCTTGCGCCCAGAGGCGCCCAAGCGCGGTGCCGACGTTGCCAGAACCGACGATCCCGATCTTCACCTTGCCACCCGGCGCTGCGGCCCGTCCCGCAATCGGGACACCGAGAAGCGCAAGCGCTGTGGCGGCATGGCCGGCCAGTTCCATGAAACGACGGCGGCTCAAGGGCGCATCAGGCTTCTTCACGGCGGCATTCCTCTGATTGTGGTCCTGCGCCGGATTGTCAGGCGGCAACGGCCGGGTTGCAACGCTGCGCTGCGGAGGCCGGGCCGGAGGCGTCGACGCTCAGGAACTCACCTTTGCCTTCACGGACTCGACGCACTGGTTGAGCAAGGGAAAATGCGTGCCGGCGCCCACTTCCGATTGCTGCAGGATCAGCGTGGCGACAGTCGACAGGCACCTGGCCGCACAGGGTGCTCATGTCCTTGAGCACGGACGGTACGCCCGACCCCCCTTGGGTGCGGAACACTGTCCTCGCGGTCCGCCTGCAGCCGGCCTGCAATCTCTTCCGCGACCTTGTGTGTCTTCCCGCTTCGCGCGAAGGAAATCACCAGAAACCGCGGCATGGGCGCCTCCTTCCGGTCTGATGGCTCTGGCAAATGCGTGGAACCTCTGCGTGAGATGGGGCTGTCACACGCATCGTCCGCTCAGCCACGCGGGCTCCCCATCAGCCACCGGACCGAGGGGCCGTAGGACGGCGCCGATAGCGTGAGCGAGGCAGCCAGGGCTACAGAGCGGCAAGCCCCGCTGGAGCAAGGGGCGGCACGGGTTCAGGAGCCAGACGCTCCCGGACCCGTGTGCCCGGATCGGGTCTATTTGTTGTTGATCGGCAGGTTCAGCGGCCGATCGGCGGGCACCTGCTGGTTCACTGCGTTCAGCAGGATGGCCGTCATGACGTAGTCGCCGAGGGACATCGCCATCTCGACCATGCCCTGCTTGCCGAACAACTCCACCATCTTGTTGTAGGTCGGAGTATCCAGGCGGTGCTGTTTGAGCAACTGGCGACCGAATTCAATCAGTACGCGATCCTTTTCCGGGAGGCCTGCCGGCGAGCGGTTGTAGCGGATGGCATCGATGGTTGCCGCGCCGATGCCGGCCGCCTTCGCTGCCGGTTCGTGGGCTGCCCATTCGTACTCCTGGTCATACTCGCGCGCGGCGAGCAGCGTGCAGATCTCGAAATAGCCGCGGCCCGCGACCGTCTTGCGCAGCAGCTGATTCATGCGGTCGAACGGTTCCGCCACGGCCAGGCTGTACATGCTGGAGTTCGGCGGCCCCTGTCGCGGGAATTCTTCCTGCTTGCCCGTGACGGCCGTGTTGATGGCGTCGAAAATCCGCTGGCCTTCCGCGTCGAGGCTGCTGCGGGGGATCAGCGGCAGGCGCGACAGCGACTTGGGATCCACGTCCGGTGGCAACGGAACGGCGGCCTGCGTGCTCAAGGACGCGGCGAGGAGGAGCAAGGGCAAGTAGCGCATGGGAACCTCGGGTGCGATATGCAGTGGAAAGGCAGGAGGGATGTGGCTGGAATCGGGGCCGCGCTGTCTCTATTCGCCGCGAGCGGGCGTGCCACCGTTGTAGAGCCAGTCCACGGCGTCCTTGTCCGGGCAGATGGATTCGCCGACAGCGCGCAGATGCGCGGAGATCTCTTCGGTCATTCCGTCCTCACGAGCCGCGCCGAGCTTGCCCTTCCTCATCATCCCGCCGTGATTGAGCGGCGGGACGGCTGCGGTGCTGCCGGCCTCGAACTTCTCTTCATGCGCCTTCATCCATGGAAAGCTCGTGTACTCGAGGATGGCGGGCCATCGATCGGCTGCGGGCGCTATCCCTAAGAACTTCGCGATCTTGCGGATCGAGCCTTCATGGTCTTTCTTCATGTCGGCGTAGTGCAGGAAGAGGACGTTGGGTTCGTTGCGCAGCGGCCACCATGCGGCCAGGAACCCGAAGAACATGCCTTGCATGCCATTCGGCGCAACCATTTCGTTGTAGAACGTGGGGAAATCCGGACGCGTCATCGCGGCGCGGGGAACGCCCCAGAGTTCGTACCACGCGTCGGAATGCTCATCCAGGAAGGGTTTGAAGGAAACCAGGGCTTCTTCAGGGTTGCGCGCAATGACCAGGTACTTGATGTCTTTGCCGGACCCGGTGCCGAAGAACGGCACGCCAGGCGGCGCCGAGTGGGTCTTGAAGGCGCGCGGCCGATGGGTCGGCATCGCTGCCAGCCGGGCATGAACGTCAGCGGGTGTGTACGTCGGACTTTCCAGGAACTCGATCCACGGCACTTCTTCGTAGATGCCTCTGAAGTCCGGTGTGCCGCCCATGATCAACTGGTGCACGATATTCATCGTCCACGTGGTGCCGCTCTTGGCGGGTACGGAAATGACGATATCGCCGTCGCGCCAGATCACGTCCTGTTGAATCTCGGGACGGATCCAGGGAATGCCGGGCCGCTTGTCATCACTCACTATTGTTCTCCCCGAAAGTGGTACCGAAGTCTGGGGCTTCGGGTTCCGTTTTGTAAAGTGACGGGGGTGTTTGCCGTCAGTCGGCCAGCGTGACCACCGCGTCGCGAAACACCTTGGTATGCAGATCGACGTCGGCCTGAGTGTGGTACGGCGACAGCAGTGCCATGTTGTGGAACGGCGTGAGCAGGATGCCGCGGTTGATCGCCCACAGGTGCATGAAGGCATCCAGTTCGTGATCCATGGCCGCTGCCGCTGCGGCACCGTCCTTAGGGGGCGGGCAGAACCCGTATTCGGCACGACACCCGAGTTGCTGCACGTTCCATGGCAACCGGTAAGCATCGATGGTCGACTGCACTCCCCGGGTCCACGACGTGGCCAACGGAATCATCCGCGCAAAGTCCGCTGCACGCGGCGTGTTCGCAAGCGTGGCGCGGACGGCGGCCAGCGCCAGCGCGTTGCCGGTGAGCGTACCGCCGATGCCGCTGACATCGATCGAGTCGTCGAAGAACGCAGGCTTGAGCCTTGCTGCAATCTCGGTCGTCATGCCATAGGCGGCCGCGGGCATGCCACCTCCGATGGTCTTGCCAATCACCAGGAAGTCGGGTTGCAGGCCCCACGCTGCGGTCGCCCCGCCCGGTCCCACGCAGATCGTGTGCGTCGCATCCATCACAAGCAGCGTGCCATGCGCTTTCGTCAGGCGACGCAATCCCTCGTGGAAGCCGGCGTCGGGCAGCATGATGCCGATATTGGTCAGTGCCGGTTCGGTCAGCACGCAGGCGATATCGCCCTTGGCGAGTGCGGCCTCGAGCGCTGGCAGATCGTTGAACGGCACGCCGCCGAGCAGATGCTGCCGCGCCTCTGCCGCCATCTCCGCCGACCGCGGATGCAGGTCCATCAAGCGCTGCTCTTCGCCGTGATGCAGATCGGCCAGATGCTCTCGGTTGATCATGTCGGCAAGCTTCGCAGGCGCCATCGGGCTGCGAGTCGAGCGCTTTCCTTGCCAACCGCGAGGCGCAGCGCAGGCACAAAGACAGCGCTGAAACCGCTCAGCTCTGGCGTAGGGACGTTCAGGGAAACACTCGTTTTTTAAACGAGCTCTACGCACCAAGTGGTGCCAAGTGCGCCGCACGTCACGAACGGGAGGGAGCGGCTGCGAGGACCCTCATTTCCCGGCCTGAAGCGACGATAGCTCGCCTATTGGTTTTCCAATTAGACGGGCACGCGTCTGAGGCCAAGCCGCGTATCCCGCCCTCGATGAAGGAGCTTCGCATGTTCAAGTCACTCCGTCTGGCCCTGGCTGCCATCGGTGTCGCCGGCCAGTTGGCTGCGGTGGCCGTACTGGCCCAGGCACTCTGGAGCTTCCATTCGCTGGACCGCGCTGCAAGCCAGGCCCTCGTTGCAAAGGATGTTGTGGCGGATATCTTGCCGCCACCCATGTACCTCGTCGAATATCGGCTGGTGTTGTCGCGAGCAGTGGAGGGGTCCATGTCTCTGCCCGTCGCGACCAGGGAAGCGGACCGGCTGGAAGCGGAATACAGGGCGCGCGAGACGTACTGGCGGGCGAACCCTCCGCTCGGCCTTGAGCGGTCGTTGCTCGGTCCGCAACACGAGACGGCCCTCAAGCTGATGGAGGCAGGTCGCACGGCGATCTTCGCGCAGCTTGAAGGCGGTGACGTCGCTGGTGCACGTGCCGGTCTGCAGCAGATCGAAGCGCTCTACAGCGAACACCGCAAGCATGTGGACGATACCGTGGTGCTGAGCTCCGGTGTGGCAACGAGCTCGATGCAGGTGTTTGCAACCACACAGACCAAGGGCTTGTGGACGATGGTGATCGTCACGTTGGTGCTGCTGCTGTGTACGCTGGCGTGTTACCTGCTGGCCCGCCGCAGCATCATGCAGCCGGTCACCGAATGCGTGGAGCTTGCCCAGGCGGTGGCGGGCGGCGACCTGACGCGCACAGCCCCCACCCGGCGCAAGGACGAGCTCGGGCTGCTGCAGGACAGTCTCGGCGCGATGTGCGGACAGTTGCGACAGATGGTAGGACAGGTTCGCGGTGGCGTGGGAGCCATCGCCAATGCGGCCAACGAGATTGCCGCCGGCAACGATGACCTGTCGACACGGACACAGCAGCAGGCCTCGGCGCTCGAGGAGACCTCCGCAACGATGGAAGAGATGACCGCCACGATCAAGCGCAGCGCCGATCACTCGAGCGCCGCGGCACGCCTTTCTGCCGAGACGGAGCGCAGTGCAGAACAGGGCAATGCCGTCATTCTCGACACCATCGAGGCCATGAAGGACATCACCACGTCGAGCCGCAAGATCACCAACATCATCGAGGTCATCGATTCGATTGCCTTCCAGACCAATCTGCTCGCGCTGAACGCTGCTGTCGAGGCGGCGCGGGCAGGAGAGCTGGGTCGCGGCTTTGCTGTCGTTGCCGCCGAGGTGCGGACGTTGTCGCAGCGTTCGGCTACGGCAGCGAAGGAGATCAAGGAGCTGATCGAGGAATCCGTGAGCAAGGTCGATGCCGGGTCGGAGCTGGTGAATGTCTCCGGCGCCAAGCTGGCAGCGATCATGAACAGCATCCGCAGTGTCAATGAGACGATTGCCGAGATCGCGTTGTCCGGCAGAGAACAGGCGAAGGGCATCGACCAGGTGAACATCGCCGTTGAAGAGATCGACCATGCTACACAGCAGAATGCGGCGCTGGTCGAGCAGATGGCGAGCGCCAGCAAGTTGATGAACGACCAGGCCGCAGACCTTGCGCGGCTGATGCAATACTTCCGTACCGACGAGGATGGGGTGTGGAGCGGCAAGACGATGCGCAGCAGAGGCGGTGCCCAGCCTCCCGGAGGCTCCTTGGGTGGGGTGACTGCAGGCCTGGAGCCGTTGCCGTTTGCCAGCGGCATGTGAGTCACCGGGGATCGCCGCTTCAAGGTGAAGTCCCGGCCGCCCTCAAGTCCGGGTGCCACTACGGCACCCAGGCGCCGCGTCAGTCGGGACCCGATTTCGGCGTGATCAGCCGCGTGCACAGGAAGCTGACCACGCTGGCCGCGGCGATGATCAAGCGCAGCGGCCATGGTGTGCCATCCGCGAACAGCCCGAGCAGCGCAGTTCCGACGCTGCCGCTGCCGTACTGGATTACACCGACGAATGCCGAGACTGCGCCCGCGCGTTCTGGAAAGCCACGCAGCGCGCCCGAAATCGAGTTGGCCACGACCAGGCCGAGAACCTGCCCGCCGACGAGCGGGCTGATGGCCCTTCGATCATGTGCTAGCAGGGAAAGCCGAGTTGCCTGAGCGCGGTGTAAAGCGACATCGTTCCCGTGCGGCCGAAACCTGCGCCGATGATCTTTAAGGGCATGAGTGTTCTTCCTGTGGCCGACAGCAACCAGCAGCAAGCATTGTCAGCGCCCTATCGAGTTCGTTCCCGATGTGTAGGTCACCGCTTGGGTCATGTTGGTCCACGCGGATCATCCTGCGGTCGGCGCAGCATGGGCACGCTCGAGCAGATAGTGTGTTCGCAGGCAGAGCATGATCGCCTGAGGCAGGCCTCTGAAGGCGTAGATCCGATTGATCGCACCGCTTTTCGATTCACCGAAGGTCCGGCACTGATGCCAAGCCCCTCGGTTGCTGCATGCGAGGGATCGGGTTGTCCGGTGCTTCGCAGTATGCCGTTGCGCGGCGGACAGATCGGCGTAGCATGGAGTCGTCCGGATTTCAGCGCTATAACAAGGGGAAGAGCATGGCTTTCTACATGATCCAGGGTTCGTACGGCCCGGCAGCGATGGCTGCAATGGTGAAGAACCCGCAGGACCGTGCGGCCGCAGTCCGGCCTGTGGTCAAGAAGGCCGGTGGCAAGCTGCATGATTTCTGGTTTGCGTTCGGTGAATACGACTTCGTTGTGATCGTCGAGATGCCGGACAGCATAAGCGCCGCGGCTTTCTCCATGGCGATTGGCGTCACTGGGGCATTGGCCACCTACCACACGACACTCTTGATGACCCCGCAGGAAGCAACCAAGGCGATGAAGCAGGCGGCTGGCATCGGGTACAAGGCACCGAAGTAGATCTTCCGAGGAGATGGCGCCGCCGGACTTGAGTTTCGGGCTTTCAGGTCACTGCAAATGCCACAAGCGCAAGTCCGGCACGCGCTCTCTGCCTGAGAGTGCCGATGGAAAATAAAATGACGCCGATCAACCGACGGGAGTTTCTGTATGCCACGGGCGCCGGACTGGTGGCGGCAGCGGGCTTCTCAAGCCGGCTGGGTCATGCGGCCACGCGGCAGTCGAATGTCGTGCTGATCGTCATGGATGACGGCGGGTTCGGCGACATCGGCAGTTACGGGGCATCGGACATCAGTACTCCGCACATCGACAGCCTCGCCCGTGATGGCGTGAGGCTGACGGACTTCTATGCGAACGGGCCCACGTGCAGCCCGACTCGGGTTGGTCTCACGACGGGCCGTTACCAGCAACGCTTCGCCATCGAGGCGCCGCTGCAGAATGAAAGCGTTGCCGCGGAACAGGGCCTCCCTGTCACGGGCCGTTCACTGCCGGAACTCCTGAGGCGCAATGGGTACGCCACGGCACTGCTCGGCAAGTGGCACCTCGGCTACAAGTCCGAGTACAGCCCGAACGCGCATGGGTTCGACTACTTCTACGGATTCAAGAACGGCTATACCGACTACTACCAGCATACCAATGGGGATGGGCGGCCCGACCTGTTCGAGAATGACAAGCCCGTGACCGAAACCGGCTACATGACGGACATGATCACGAGTCGTTCGGTCAGGTTCATTCGCGACCAGAAGAGCAAGCCGTTCTTCCTCGAGGTCTCGTACAACGCACCCCATTGGCCTTACCAGCGGCCGGACAACCCGTCGGCAGCCGTCGATCACGCTCGTCACTTGCAGCCGCACGAGGCGCAGGCGGGCACCCGGGCAGACTATGCCGCCATGTTTGAACGCGCAGACCAGGGCGTGGGCCAGATTCTCGCGGCGCTGCGCGAGAAGGGACTTGAAGACAACACGATCGTCATCTACACGCACGACAACGGCGGCGAATGGCTGTCGCGCAACGCACCCCTGTTCAATCGCAAGGGCACGGTGTGGGAAGGCGGGATTCGCGTGCCGCTGCTGGTTCGCTGGCCTGGTGTGCTGGCCAAAGGCGCGGTGTCGGGCCAGGCTGGAATGACGATGGACCTGACGGCGTCCATTCTCGCGGCGTCGGGAACCCGATTGCCGGCGGGCCCTGCGCTCGATGGCATCGACATCTTCCCCATCCTCGCGGGACGGGCTCCCGAGGTCGATCGGACCCTGTTCTGGCGCGTCGTCGTCCCGAATGGGCAGTGCGCCGTTCGCAGTGGTGACTGGAAACTGGTGGTGGATGGCGGGTCCTCACTCCTGTTCAATGTCCGCAACGATGTCGGCGAGCGCAATGACCTGACCAACCAGCGGATGGACATCGCGCAGCGACTCCGGCCGTTGCTGACCGCCTGGGAGGCCGAGGTGGACGCCGAAGCGAAGGCCAACGGTACCAGCGAGTTCAACCGCAGGCGCCCTTGACCCGGTTCCGGTATGGGCTGATGTGCGCCCCTATCCAAAGCCTCCCGACTGTGCAAATCTCGCAGACAAGCGGGCTCGAGATCCGCTCACAAGAGGGGGCGACGTGGCGATCGAACTCAAGGTCAACGGGGCGGTGCACGCCGTACCGGTGGAACCCGGCACACCGCTCCTCTATGTCTTGCGCAATGACCTGCAGTTGAACGGCGCCAAGTTCGGGTGCGGTCTGGGCCAGTGCGGTGCCTGTACGGTCCTGGTTGACGGAGCCCCTACCCGCTCCTGCGTCGTGCCCACGGGGTCGGTGGGAAAAGCGAATGTGGTGACGCTGGAAGGGCTTGGCACGCCGGATCTGCTGCATCCTCTGCAGCGCGCATTCATCGACGAGCAGGCCGCCCAATGCGGCTATTGCACGAACGGCATGATCATGACGGCGAAGGCACTGCTCGATCGCAAGCCGAACCCCTCCGATGCAGAAGTGCGCACTGCGCTCGCCGGCAATCTCTGTCGTTGCGGGTCGCACAATCGCGTCGTGCGGGCTGTGTTGCGTGCAGCGGAAGCGATGCGGGGGGCAAAATGACGCTGTCATTGTCCCGCCGCGGGTTCACGGCGGGTCTCGGTGCGTTCGTCGTCGGGTTTGCGCTCGACGGCAAGTGGAGTCTGGCCCAGGCGACGCTGCCTGGCAGCCTCAACAACAACCGCAGGCTCGATGCGTGGATTCGCATTGATGCACAGGGGATTGCGACCGTCTGCACCGGCAAGGTGGAACTGGGGCAGGGCATCGTCACCGCGCTGGCGCAGATCGCGGCCGAAGAACTTGACCTGCCGCTCGGTCGCGTGAGAATGATCTCGGGCGACACCAGCCTTACACCGGATGAGGGCCAGACGTCGGGCAGCCAGTCGATCGAGAACAGCGGTACGGCCCTGCGTCTTGCGGGCGCCGAAGTGCGTTCCATGCTGGTGGCCCAGGCTGCCAGGCAGTTCGGCCTGGCAGCAGAGTCGCTGACAGTGGCGGACGGTGTGGTCGTGGCTGCCGACGGACGTCGTGTCACGTACGGGCAACTGGCGAGCGATCTTTCTCTGCAGCGTGAGGCGACAGGCGCGGTCAAGCCGAAACCCGCCACGGGCTACAAGATCGTCGGGCAGCGCATTCCACGCGCGGATTTTCCAGGCAAGGTCACCGGGCAGCCGTCGTATGTGCAGGATGTGAGATTGCCGGGCATGCTGCATGGTCGCATCGTGCGGGCACCGCGATACGGCGCCACGCTGTCTGCAGTTGACGAGCGCAAGGTCACCGCGCTGCCGGGCGTCGTCGCGGTCGTCCGTGATGGCGGCTTTCTCGGGGTCGTGGCGGAACGCGAGGAACAGGCGATTGCTGCACGCGCGGCGCTCATCGCGAATACGACGTGGACTGGCGGGCGCCCGTTGCCGGATCCGGCACGGATTCACGATGAACTGCTGGCGCTGCCGATGGAGGACAAGGTCATCAGCGACAAGCAGGCGCCGTTGCCCCCAGGCGCAACGTCCCTCACGGCCACCTACCGGAAGCCGTACCTGTCGCACGCGTCGATCGGTCCGTCCTGCGCCGTGGCCCGGCTCGTGGGCGGGAAATGGACTGTGTGGACGCATAGCCAAGGCATTTTCCCGCTGCAGGAGCACATGTCGGGCGCACTGAAGGTGGCGGCCGCCGACATCCACTGCATTCACGTTGCAGGGTCAGGCTGTTACGGCCACAACGGCGCGGACGATGTGGCGCTCGATGCCGCCCTGCTCGCACGCGCGGTGCCGGGCCGGCCGGTGCGTGTGCAATGGATGCGCGAAGATGAGTTCGCCTGGGCCCCGTTTGGCGCGGCAATGACGATGCGCTTGCAGGCGGCTATCAAGGACCAGCGCGTCGTCGACTGGAACTACGATGTCTGGAGCAACACGCATACGACGCGTCCCGGCGAGCCCGGAGGCGTCAACCTGCTGGCAGCGTGGGATCTCGCGACCCCCGTGGCGCCTGCGCCGCCACGGATGATTGCGCAGCCCGCCGGCGGGGGCGATCGCAATGCCATTCCGCTCTACGATTTCCCGCGACAGCACATCGTCAATCACCTGATCCTGCCGATGCCGATTCGCGTGTCCGCACTGCGCACGTTGGGCGCGTACGCGAATGTGTGGGCAGTGGAATCTTTCTTTGACGAGTTGGCCACTCAAGCCGGTGCTGATCCGGTGGCCCTGCGGCTCGCGCATCTCACGGATCCGCGTGCGCGCGCGGTGATCGAGCGCGTCGCGGCGATGGCCGGCTGGCGAGCGGGCGACAAGGGCGATGGCCGGCGCGGCCGGGGCATCGGCTTCGCGCGCTACAAGACACTGGCCTGCTATGTGGCCGTGATCGCGGAGATCGAAGTGGATCGCGAGACCGGCGTGATTCGCGTGCTCCAAATCCATGTCGCTGCCGATGCCGGGCAGATCATCAACCCCGATGGCCTCGCCAACCAGATGGAAGGCGGCGTCATCCAGTCGACGAGCTGGACGCTGAAGGAGACCGTCAGCTTCAATCGCGAGCGGGTCACGACCCATGACTGGGCGAGCTATCCGATCCTGCGATTCCCTGACGTGCCGCGCGTGACGGTCGAGTTGATCAACCGGCCGGGCGAACGGTCGCTGGGCGCCGGCGAAGGCTCGCAAGGCCCAACCGTTGCAGCGATCGCCAATGCCTTTGCCCATGCCACCGGAAAGCGATTGCGCGATCTGCCCTTGAGCCCCGATCGCGTCAAGGCCGCCCTGGCCTGAGCATCGCCGTGACTCAGCCCATTCGAACTGCGAGGACATCATGACGACACGAAGACAGCTACTGCAGGCGCTCGCAACCGGAACCGCGGGCATGACACTGCTGGGCGGTGGGCTGGTGGCGACTATTTCGCAAGCCCTGGCAGCCACTCCGCCACGGCGGCAGATCTCGATCGGTGGCAAGCGGGTGCGGGTCATTGATGTGCACGGACACTGTGTGTTTCCGGACGTCGCGCCCCTCGTTGCAAACGCACCATTAGCTGGGACGCTGGCCGACCTCATCAACACGCCCGGACTGGTGATGGGGCCGGAGCGCCTGGCCTATCTCGACAAGGAAGGCATCGACACTCAGGTGCTCAGCGTCAATTCGTGGTGGTACGGCACCGACGAGCCGGTCGCGCGCGAGATTGTCCGCATCCAGAACGAGAAGATCGCAGCCTGGTGCGCTGCCCGGCCCGATCGCTTCGTCGGCCTGGCCACGGTCGCGTTGCAGTTCCCCGAGCTTGCCGCGGCGCAGCTGACGGAGGCGGTCGAAAAGCAGGGATTCCGCGGCGTCTCGATCGGCGGCAGTGTGCAGGACGACGAACTGTCTCATCCCAGGTTCAATCCTTTCTGGGCGCGCGCTGAAGCGCTCGGCGTGCTGGTCTTCATGCATCCGCAACCCGCGCCGGGCACGACAGTCAATCCGCGCCTCGCGGGCAAGGGCTTTCTCGCCAACACCATCGGCAATCCGCTCGAGACCACCGTCTTCCTGTCGCATCTCATCTTCGAAGGCACGCTGGACAAGTTTCCCGGCTTGCGGATCTGTGCCGCTCACGGGGGTGGCTATCTCGCGTCCTACAGCGGCCGTTCCGATGCGTTGTGCGATCGCGGGCCGGGCGCCGATTGCCGTGCGCTCAAGCAGCGGCCGAGTGAGTACTTCAAGCAGCAGCTGTTTGCGGACACAATGGTGTTCCATGAGGAAGGCTTGCGGCATCTGGTCGCCGAGACGGGCGCCAGCCAGATTCTCTACGGCACGGATTTCCCGTTTGACTGGCCTGTCGGCGTCGACTTCGTGCTCAACTCACCGCATCTGTCTGCAGCCGACAAGGAAG
>CAISDJ010000141.1 GCA_903884105.1 uncultured Pseudomonadota bacterium
CACCACCGCAGGCAGAGCCAGCGCGAAGGCGAGGACCGCTGCCCCGGTTGCGTGACGATCTTTCAGCCAACGGGTCCGCGAGGGAGTGGGTGCGGCAACGGTAGTCACGGTAGAGACACCGCGACAGGATGCGCAACCATCTCGGCAACGGCATCCTGCACTCGCAACACTAGCGATAGCCTGCCCGGTCCATTAGCCGCACGGCGTCGGCCTGAAGTTCGCCGGCCTTCGCAATGTTGATCGGGTTCTGCTTGAACGGCCCCCAGGAAGCAACAAGCGGATCGGCCGCAACTGCCGGACTGACCGGAAACTCGAGGTTGGACTGGGCAAACATCCCCTGAGCTTCGGGGCCAGAAAGCCACTCCAGAAACTTGCGCGCCTCGGCAGAATGACGCGCATGAGCGGTCACTCCCGCGCCCGACACGTTCACGTGCACGCCGCTCCCGGACTGATCGGCCCAGAACAGCTTGACGGGAAACTCAGGTTGCTCCCGGACAATGCGACCGTAGTAATACGTGTTCACCAGGCCGACATCGCATTGGCCGGCGGCAATCGCCTCCAGCAATTTCACGTCGCTCGAAAACACATCGGTCGCGAGATTGGCCACCCAGCCGCGGACAATCTCTTCGGTGCGCGCCTCGCCGAATTCGGCAATCAGCATGGCAACCAGGGACTGGTTGTAGATCTGCTTTGAAGTTCTAAGGCAGAGCTTCCCATGCCACCTGGGATCGGCGAGGTCAGCGTAGCTGCTGAGCGCCGCGGGATCGACCCGCGCACTGCTGTACGCGATCGTGCGGGCACGCAGCGAAAAACCGAACCAGCGATTGCCGGGGTCGCGCAGATTGGCCGGGATGTTGGCTGCGAGCACCGGTGAATCCAGTGGCTTGAGCAGGCCACGTTCGGCAGCAAACCAGAGTTCGCCTGCGTCCACCGTGAGCAGGATGTCGGCCGGCGTATTCGCGCCTTCGGCGTTCAAACGCTCGATGAGGGGGCCCGCATCGTCAGTGACAAACACGACCTTGGTCCCGGTCTCGGCGGTGTAGCTGTCAAGGATAGGCTTGATCAGCGCCTCGACCCGCGCGGAATAGACCACGAGCTCGCCCGCCGACGGCGCACATCCAGCCAATGCGATCGTCACGCAAGCCACCACAGCCCGGAAGGAAGCCAATATATTATTTCGCTTCAATGACATATGACTCTTCTCACCGCCAGCCCGCGGCGCACACGAACAAATGCGAATCACTCTCATCTAAGCATAGCAGGGTGGCTGCCGCATAAACACCTGCGCGCCGTAAGGAGATACCGAAGGAATCGCCTAGGGGGACTCGGCTTCCACCCGGTTCCGACCGGCCTGCTTCGCCCGGTAGAGTGCGGCGTCGGCTGAGCTGAAAAGACGCTCTGCGGCGCCTTTGAGATCGGAATCGTCCTTTGCGGGTGCTACCGCTGCCATGCCGATCGAGACGCTGAGCTTGCGCTCCACCCCCGCTGCCACCTCAAGCGGCGTCGCGACGACCGCTTCGCGGATTCGCTCTGCAAGGCTGCGCGCCTGCTCCAGGGTTGCGTCGGGCAGCAGCACGACGAACTCGTCGCCACCATACCGCGCCGCCGCGTCACTGGACCTGACCTGCGCATCGACACGCAGTGCCACTTCCCTCAATGCCACATCCCCCGCGAGATGGCCGTGCTCGTCATTGATCTCCTTGAAGCGATCGAGATCGATCAGCAGGCAGACAAGGCTCGTCCCTTGCCTGCGCGCCTTGGCCAGCTCTTCCATCAACCGCGCCTGCAGGTAGCGGCGGTTGTGCCAGCCTGTCAGGAAATCCGTGAGCCCGCTGCGCACCAGTCGCGCGCGGTTGATCGCGTTCTCCACGGCGAAAGCCACCATGACCCCGAGGTGCGCCAGAAAATCGGTTGCAAGATGCCTTGAGAAGCGCTTTTCATCGCTGCTGCCGAAGGCCAGGCACCCGATGAGCTTGTCTTGCCGGCGCAATGGAATCAGCGCCACGCTCCGGATCGCGTGTTGCGAGCGGAACAGCAGCTGGTGGTCGGGGCCCATGTAGGGCCCAAGCCAGGGTTTGAGCAGCGACGTGAATTGCGGCGCCATGCCTGTCAGGCTGTCAACGAAAATGACTTCCGGAAACTGGTCGAGGCGCACCTGCTCGCCCAGCAACAGATGCCGGATTTCGTGCTGGCTGTCCGAGAGTACGAGCACCACGGAATCGAGTCCGTAGGACTCCCGCAGCCGCCGGCAAATGACATCGAACAAGTGCGGCAACGACTCCGCCCGCAGGATTTCGAATTCGCGTTCCTGGTTGCGCTTGAGCAGCCGCTCGTTCTTCGCGGCTTCATCCTTCAGTTCCGCGATCCGCGCCCGCAGTTCCCGGTTTTCAGATTCGGTGTCGCGGGCCACGTTCGGCTACCGTTCCTTCGGCCGGTCTGCCAGATACTCGCGCCCGCGCAGCATGAGGCTGGCGAAGCCCGCTGCATCCTTGGTCATAACCGATTGCGCAACACGGTCGACAGCCCGGCGCAGAGCGTCGAGGGGCTCGGTGCCATAGTCGTTCAGGCTCTGGATCTCGAAATAAAGCTCCGGGCTCTCCTCGGCGACCTTGCTGGCCACAGCGATCTGCGCATCGAATGTGGTACTCGACAGCCGGGCCAGCCGCGGGGCAGCTTCGCCGCTGTCAGCCAGCGCCGTGAAGAATGCGATATTGAGCGCGTGCGACAGCCCGAGCACAAAGGCAATCAGGCGGTCGTGCTCATCGAGGCCCATCACGACGCGCTCGGCCATGGTCGATGCAAACAGTCCCTGGGCTATCTCGAGCGCCTCAGGCGAACCCGCGTCGATGAAGATCACATGCCGGCCGGACAGCAGTTCGGTATCGGGCCCGAACATGGGATGCACCGACGTGACGCGACATCCCGCCTCGCGCAACGCGGCAATGCCTGCACGCAACGGCGTCTTGAGCGATCCGATATCGAAGACAACGCCGGGCGGCTTGCGGACCGCAAGTTCCCGGAGGACCGTATCAGCAATCTTGAGGGGCGTCGCGACGACGATCAGGTCGTAGTCGAGCGGCTGCTGCCGCCAATCGCCGATGGATTCAAGGCCATCTGGCGGAAGCCCCGGATCGGAAATCGCGACGCGGTATCCCTGGGAACCGAGGAAATCGACAAACCAGTGGCCCATCTTGCCAAAGCCGCCAATGACCAGCGCGGAACGGCCACCGCCCTGCCCCTGGGCCGCTACCTGCAACTGTTCCTGGGTCGTAAGCGAGCTGCGGATGAGCATGCGCATCAGCGACTCGGCGAAGGCCGGCGAAACTCCGAGCGACGCCGCGTCATTGCGGGCATGCAGGAGCACTTCGCGCTCTCGATTGAAATCCCGCGTGGCGCGGCCGGTCGCCCGCTTGACCTTGGCCACTTCACTACTGAGCGCCTGACGCTCGGCCACCAGCTCGAGCATGTGCCGGTCAATCGCCGTAATGCGCCGCCTGAGTTCTTCTAACGTCATGTCTTGCTGTTGAGTCCCGAAGACCGATCTTGGTTGCACCTCCTTTTACAGAGTGGTCCACAGGCAGGCAAGTACGGAAACCTCCGGCTTCACGCCGTCCGCGCCCTTTCGGCTGTAGGGGGCCGGCGACAGGACGGCAATCCGGTTTCAGAACTGGCCGGACTGCCGCGACCGTGAATTCAGAACAGAGGCACCGTCACGACCAGCGTCGCGTCGATCCCGGATCGGCCATACAGGCGATACGCCTCTTGCGGATAGCCAGTGCGGTAGTAGTCGCGCGGCGGCAGGTGGCGAACGCCGCGGTAGTGACGATAGTCGTCACCGTACCGCCCCTCCTCGACGTAACGGGGCACGTAGCTGCGATATCCTGCGTCATCGCGCCGCTCGTGGCGGCGTACCGGACGCCCTTCGTGAACGGCGTACCGGGGAACATAGCGGCCTTCGTGGCGCCGTTCGTAGCGCTCGTCATCGTGACGACCGCGATGATGGTCGTCCGCCATGACTGGCGCTGCAACCAGCGAGCCTAGTCCCAACAGTGTCAACAGCACCAACCGATTCTTCATGATCCTCTCCTGAAGTCCTGATGGACGGCTTTACACTAGAACCTCGTCGCTGAACGCGTACTGAACCTCCCACGCAACGTCGCGAGCTGCGATCCAGGTCCGCTTCGGCGCATACTTGCACCCCTCCCGGAGTCCACCCGATCCCGCATTGGAATCACCAGCATCATGCACTCCATAGCGTTTCTGCCCGATCCCTTGCCGCTTGATCCCTTCGCAGTGTTCGCGGAGTGGTTCGGCGAGGCCGCAGCCCGCCGCACGCAACCCAACCCCGACGCGATGGTGGTGGCCACGGTCGATGCGGACGGACGCCCTTCTGCCCGCGTTGTGTTGTGCAAGCATCTCGTGGCGTCTCCCGGCTATGTGGTCTTTTTTACCAACTATCAGTCACGCAAAGGACACGCCCTGTCGGCCATACCGCGTGCAGCGGCCGTATTTCATTGGGATGGGCTGTCGCGGCAGGTCAGGATCGAGGGCCCGGTCGTGCGCTCACCAGCCGAAGAAAGCGACGCCTACTTCTCCACCCGCGCGGTCGCGAGCCGCCTCGGTGCATGGGCCAGTCGCCAGAGTGAACCACTGAATTCGCGCGCGGCGCTGGCGGACCAGGTGGCGTCGGCGGCAATGCGCTTTGGCGTCGAACCGGGCGCGATGGCAGGCAACGTACCGCGTCCGCCGCACTGGGGCGGCTTCAGGCTGTGGCCCGACGCCATGGAACTCTGGGCTGAAGGACCGGGCCGGGTACACGACCGAGCTCGTTGGACTCGAGCGCTCAAGCCGGCGAACGAGTTTGGTTATACGTGTGGGCCCTGGACAGGAACACGGCTCAATCCCTGATCATCTTCAATCTGCCGTCGCAGGGTCAGCTGGCGGGAGGACCGCAACACCATGCTCGAAACCCATGTTGAAGTGATGTGCCCGCACTGCGGTGAATCGATCCTGCTGTTCTTCGAACTATCCATCGAGGCACAGAGTTACGTCGAAGACTGCGCCGTGTGCTGCCGCCCCATGCAGGTGAGCTACGAAGTCGAGTCGGGCGAGGTGCAGAACCTCAGCGTCGAAGCAACGGACTGACAACTGTGCTGCGTCGCTTGCGCATCCTCGCGTTGCTGATGATCCTGGTCGCCGTCGCCGTCGCTACATGGCTCGACCGGATCCAGAGCACGGACTGGGACGGCCCGTTGCTGGTGGCGCTGTATCCAGTCAACATAGACGGCAGCACCGCCGCGGCTGGCGAGATAAGCAATCCGAAAACAGCCAATACCGAATTGCTCACCGCCTTCTTTGCGGATGAAGCCACTCAACATGGAGTACGGCAGGAGCGTCCATTGCGCTTTGTGCTGGCACCCGCCATTCCAGAAGCCCCCCCTCTGCTTCCTGCGGGCGCTGGCGTACTCGGCACCATGGCCTGGAGCCTGAAGCTGCGCTGGTGGAACCTGTGGGTTGACGACCCACCGGGTCCGACTCCTACGATCCGGCTCTTTCTCCTGTTCCACGATCCGAAATCAAGTCCCCGCGTTCCGCATTCCGCGGGACTGCAGAAGGGATTGCTCGGCATCGCGCACCTGTTTGCCGCTCCGCACATGGCGGGTTCAAACCGGGTGGTGATTGCGCATGAACTGCTGCACACGCTGGGCGCGACAGACAAATATGTTTTTTCGAGCAACCAACCTCGGTATCCAGACGGCTTCGCCGAGCCGGACCGCTCACCGCGCTACCCGCAGGACTTTGCCGAACTGATGGCCGGCCGGATTCCGGAATCCGCGGGCCAGTCGCGCACACCCGAGTCGCTGGACCAGGTGCTCATCGGTTCCCTCACGGCCAGGGAGATTGGCTGGCGGTCGGCGCGATAGTCACGACGGAGCGCCCCACCGCAGCGCCGTAGACATCATTGCCCCGCACTCGCGCGGTACTCGCACCGAGTCGATGCCGCCGGCTGCACCGACAGCGCGAGTGTTGCAATTGGCGACTTGGAGCCGCACGGCCACACCCTGCCCAGGCCGTTGCGCCCAGTGCCGAACAATTCAAGTCTGCCAGAGCGCTCGTGATCTCCAAGCGGGCCCGTATGCTGTGGCATACTCCGCCGTTCCAACTCCAATTTGAATGATGACAACTTCAGTCGAAGGGTAAGGGTCCGCAAGAACCCGACCCTGCAGAGGGATTTATGCAGTTTCTAAGGTTCAGACGCGAAGCCGACGGTAGGCAAATTGTGGATGTTGCATTGCGGGGTCCCGCCCTGTACTCGGAACCTCTCCTGAACAAGGGCTCGGCTTTCACCGCCGAGGAACGCAGAGAGTTTGGCCTTGAGGGACTGCTGCCAGCGACTCACAAGACCATGGCGCAGCAGCTCGATCGCGTCCACCAGATGCTGAGAGCGCGACCCGACCCTCTGGACAAGTACGTCGAACTTGCCGCACTGCAGGATCGCAATGAGCACCTGTTCTTCCGGCTGCTGCGCGACAACCTCGAGGAATTCCTCCCCATCGTCTATACGCCGACGGTCGGCGCCGCGACGCGCCACTACAGCAGCATCTTCCGTCGCGGCCGCGGCCTCTTCATCACCCCGGATCACAAGGGGCGCATTGCCAACGTCCTGCGACAAGCCGCCAGGTTCAGCAACGTCAGGTTGCTCGTCGTCACCGACAACGAAGCGATCCTCGGCATTGGGGACCAGGGTGCGGGCGGCATGACCATCTCGATCGGCAAACTGTCGATTTACTCCGCTGCTGCAGGCATTCATCCGGCGCAGACGCTGCCCATCAGCCTCGATGTCGGCACCGACAACCCTGTGCTGCTGAATGACGACGCTTACCTGGGACTGCGGCAACCGCGACTGCGAGGCAAACCCTACTTCGACCTGCTCGATGAGTTTGTCGATGCGATCAATGAAGTGTTTCCAGGCGCGCTGATCCAGTGGGAGGACTTCCGCAAGGACAACGCGCTTGCCGTGCTGTCTCGCTATCAGGACCGGGTCGCCTCCTTCAATGACGATATCCAGGGAACCGGCGCGATCGCGGTGGCGGGCACGATGTCCGCCGCGCGGGTCCTGGGTTCGCGCTTTTCTGATCAGCACATCATCGTGTTCGGAGCCGGCGCTGCAGGTCTTGGTATCACGCAGCAGCTGCGGGCAGCGATGGTGGCCGACGGCATCACGCCGGAAGTGGCTCGCCAGCGCGTGGGTGTCATCGACAGTCGTGGACTGCTCGTCGACGACAAGCCGCAGAGCGAGGAATACAAGAAAGAGCTGGCGTGGACGGCGGCGACGGCGGCGCAATACGGCCTCGGCGATCCGTCAAAGCGCGACCTCGCGTCGGTCGTCCATCGGTTCAAGCCCACGGTTCTCATCGGCACGTCCGGCATCGGCCAGAGCTTCACCGAAAGCATCGTGCGCGAAATGGCCGGCTACGCGGCGCGCCCGGTGATCCTGCCCCTGTCCAACCCGACGGAAAATGCGGAGGCGACTCCTGCAGACCTGCTAGCGTGGACAGAAGGCCGTTGCCTCGTGGCCACGGGCAGCCCCTTTGATCCGGTGAAGGTTGGTGGCCGCACGGTGACTATTTCCCAGGGCAACAATGCGTTCGTGTTCCCCGGTCTTGGCCTCGGCGTCCTCGTGGGCGAAATCAAGCGCGTCACGCCTGGCGTGCTGGCCGCGGCCGCTCGGGCTCTGGCCAACCTCGCCACGCAGGAAGAGCTCGATGCCGGGATGCTCTTCCCGCGCATCAACCGGATGCCCGAAGCCGCGCGTGCCGTTGCAGAAGCCGTTGTGGCCGCTGCTGCTGCCGAAGGCGTCGGCAGGATGATTCCGGCGGCCGACATTGCCGAGCAGGTCGCGCAGGCCACCTGGACGCCGGACTACCCGGAACTCGTCGCCGTCTAGGCGCTCGGGCCTGGCGTGCCGATGCAGCAGCTCGTTCGCGACTGGCTCGGGCCGCTGACGACGCTGCTGCGTGAGGCGGCATGGAGCATGCCGCTTGGGCAGGGCTTGCACCTGCTCGGCGTATCCCTGCTGCTCGGCGCGGGCGCACTGCTCTACCGTCGCCTTCTCCGCTCCAGCCACAGCGAGCCTGCCGCCGCAGTGTTGGAGCGGCTGTTGCCGTGGATGTGGATCGCACTCGGTTTGCTAGCCGTGACCGGCTTCGTGCTGTTCAGCGCCGAGCCCGCCCGAATGATGCGCAGCCCCGTATTCAGGACCAAGCTGGCCCTGCTCGCGCTCGTCATCGTCCTGACACTGCTGCTGCAGCGCCGGGTGCGACAAGGGCGCGAGACGCCGGAAATCGGCAACGCAATCGCCAAGCTGGCGGGAGTCTCTCTGACCCTGTGGCTGGCCATCGCCGCGAGCGGGCGGCTCATCGGCTATGACCGCCGCCTGCTCGACTACTTCTTCGGCTGATATCCAGATTCCATGGACATCGAAAGCTTGTGGTTCTGGCTCGAGGGATTCGGCGTTTCGAGCCTGATTCGCGAGTCCACGTGGGTCTTCCCTGTCATCGAAACACTCCATGTGCTGACGCTGGCCATCACAGTCGGTTCCATCGCGCTGCTCGACTTCAGGCTGTTGGGCCTCGGCTTCGACCGGCGTCCGGTGCGCACTGCCGCCGCCGAGGCACTCCCGTGGACCTGGGGTGCATTCATCGCGACGTGCCTGTCGGGAGCCCTGATGTTCGCGTCTGCCGCGTCGTATTACGTCACCATTCCGGCCTTCCGCTATAAAGCGCTGTGTCTGGCGCTGGCCGGCATCAACATGCTGGTGCTGCACTTCGGCAGCTGGCGCGAACTGGCCGCCTGGGACGGCGACGCGCAGATCCCTTCCGAAGCGAAAGCGGCGGCAGCGCTGTCGCTGCTGTTCTGGGGAGGGGTTGTCGTCTTCGGTCGCTGGGCGGGCTTCTACTGACCGGAGCCGGCTGCACGATCACTTCCCGGGCAGGCGACCGCCCAACCCCGTCCGCCTTCCATCCGTCCCCGCCCGCAGGCTGACCAGGGTGCCGTTTCCGGGGAAATGTCCCGCCTGCTTCAAGTTTGCAGCGGCGCGGTCGACACAATCCCCTTGAAGCTCCAAGAAAATTCGAACGGCCACCTCCCCATGCGCGACTGGCTCTCCAGACTGGACGACCTCTTTCCGCTGCGGTATGCCGCCTGGCTGGCGGCTGCTCTGTTGTCACTCGCCTTCGCGATCTGCTGGCTGGTGTACGACTTTGGCGGCTTGCCCTCGGTCGCGTTCCTGTTCCTGGTGGCTGTCGGCGTCCGCGACACCCGGCAGCAACGTCATTCCGTGCTGCGCAACTACCCTGTCATCGGCCACTTCCGCTTCCTGCTCGAATACATCCGGCCGGAAATCCGTCAGTACTTCATCGAGAGCGACAACGAGCAGACTCCGTTTTCGCGCCAGCAGCGCTCCATCGTGTATCAGCGCGCCAAGGGCCAGGCCGACAAGCGTCCGTTCGGAACGCAGCTGGATGTGCAGGCCGAAGGCTACGACTGGATCAATCACTCACTCGCGCCTACCGACCTCAAGTCCCACGACTTCCGCGTCAGGATTGGCAACAGTGCCAGCTGCACCCAGCCCTACGAGGCCAGCGTCTTCAACATCTCGGCCATGAGCTTCGGCGCATTGTCCGGGAACGCGATCCTTGCCCTGAACAGTGGCGCGAAGAAGGGCGGCTTTGCCCACGATACCGGCGAGGGTTCGATCAGCCAGTACCACCGCGTCCACGGCGGGGACCTCATCTGGGAAATCGGCTCAGGCTACTTCGGTTGCCGGGACGACCAGGGGCACTTCAACGAGCAGCGGTTCATCGAGAACGCATCCGATCCAAGCGTCAAACTCATCGAGGTGAAGTTAAGCCAGGGCGCAAAACCCGGTCACGGCGGTGTGCTGCCTGGCGCCAAGGTGACGCCGGAAATCGCGGCAGCGCGCGGGGTCTCGCCAGGCACCGATTGCGTCAGTCCGGCTCGCCATGGCGAATTCTCGACCCCAGTCGAACTGCTGCAGTTTGTCGAACGCCTGCGTCGGTTGTCCGGAGGCAAACCGACCGGCTTCAAGCTGTGTATCGGTCACCCCTGGGAATGGTTTGCGATCTGCAAGGCCATGCTCGACACCGGCATTACGCCCGACTTCATCGTGGTCGACGGCAAGGAAGGCGGGACAGGCGCGGCGCCTCTCGAGTTCACGGACCACGTCGGCACCCCATTGCAGGAAGGATTGCAGCTCGTGCACAACACGCTGGTCGGCATCAACCTGCGCCAGCGCATCAAGATCGGCGCCAGCGGCAAGATCGTCAGCGCTTTCGACATCGCTCGGGCGATGGCGCTCGGCGCGGACTGGTGCAACTCGGCACGGGGATTCATGTTTGCACTGGGATGCATCCAGGCCCAGTCCTGCCACACGGGCACCTGCCCGACGGGCGTCGCGACGCAGGATCCACTCCGCCAGAAAGCGCTGGTCGTGCCCGAGAAGTCGGATCGCGTCTTCCGCTTCCACCAGAATACGCTGAAGGCTTTGCAGGAGTTGACCCAGGCCGCGGGACTAATGCATCCGAACGATTTCCGCACGACCCATCTCGTCAGGCGGGTCTCGAAGAGCGATGTGCGGTTGCTGGCCAATCTGCTTCCGCAGGTGGCTCCGGGTGAATTGCTGGCCGCGATGGCAGGCAAGGGCGACTGGCCCCACAATGTCTATCGGCTCTACTGGCCGCTCGCAGACTCCGCCAGTTTCGCTGCGCGTTCGTTTACCGGCGCCACTCCCTCAAGCCGCTTGTCCGATCTGGATACCCAGCCCCTGCAATCGACGGCGCTGTTCCCTCATCAGCGCCAGGGTTAAGGCCGTCTGTCGCTGGAACTCCTCGCGCTTGCCGTCGTACCAGCGTTCCCTGGCCTGACGCCACTGCATGGTAGCCACGCGCCCTCAAGGAGCGGTTGGCATTTGGCAACCCGGGCTCGCTTGGCCACGCCATTCCGGAGGCGCGTCACACACCCGCTCTTCGGCTATCCCTTAGCACCCCGGGCTTGTTGGCACCCCTGCCCGTTTGTATCGTGGCCACCATGTCAGCAGAACCGGCTCGAACCACTCCTTACGACCAGATCGGCGGTGAAGCCGCCGTGCAGCAGCTTGCCAACCGGTTCTACGATTTCATGGAGGAACTGCCGGAGGCCGCGGAGCTGCGCGCGATGCATGGCCCTGACCTCGGCCCGATGCGCGAGAAGCTGTTCCAGTTCATGAGTGGCTGGCTGGGGGGGCCGCCCCTGTACTTCCAGCGCCCGGATGCGAAATGCTTCGGTTCGGCGCACCGGCCCTTTCCGATCGATGCGGCAGCCCGGGATCAATGGATGCTGTGCATCACGCGCGCACTGGACGAGATGCCGATTTCAGTGGAGCTGCGCGCGTTGCTCGATCTCTCGCTCAAGCGCACCACGGAAGCGCTGCGGAACCGCTGACTACTGCAGTCGCGGATCGACTTCCCTCAGGAAGGCTCTGCTTCCTGTCGTCCAAGTTCGCGGCGGATCGCTTCTTCTCGCGCCTCGTCAATTGCGTGCATCACCTCGCCCACGTCGGGGATCGTTTCGTCCTTGACGAACACGCCCGTCAACGGACTGTCCGGTGTCAATTCGCCCTTCTCGTACAGCGCCCACATCTCGCCTGCGTAGTCGGTGGCCAGCAGATCGGGCGCAAACCGGCCCAGCGTCTCCGTGAGATTGCGAACGTCCCTCGTCAGCATCGCAAACGCGTTGTTGTTGCCGGCTGCGCTGACTGCCTGGGGCAGGTCGATGATGACGGGCCCCTCCGCTCCCAGCAGCACATTGAACTCCGACAGGTCGCCGTGGATCAGGCCGACGCAGAGCATGCGCACGACCTGCACGACGAGAAAGCGGTGATAGTCGCGGGCCAACTCGGGAGTCAGCTCCACTTCCCCGAGTCGCGGCGCGGAATTCCCCTCGCCATCGGCCACCAGCTCCATGAGCAGCACACCGTTGAAGAAACCGAAAGGCTTCGGCACGCGGACTCCCGCCGCGACCAGTTGGTACAGCGCGTCGACCTCCGTGTTCTTCCACGCCTCTTCCTGTTCCTTGCGTCCGTAGCGTGTGCTCTTCGCCATCGCGCGGGCTTGCCGACTGCCGCGGACCTTCCGTCCTTCCTGGTACTGTGCCCGCTGCTGAAAACTGCGTTGCCCCATGTCCTTGTAGACCTTGGCGCAGCGGATCTCGCCGCCCGAACTCACGACGTACACCGACGCTTCCTTGCCGCTTTTCAGCTGGCGCCTGACGTCATCGATGATGCCGTCATCGAGCAGGGGCTTCAGTCCTTCGGGAATTCGCATCGGTAACGTCGTATACGGCCAGAGAAGGACCGCTACCTTACAGGGTTTTGACGGGTATTCCTGCGGCAACGGCATAGAAAGCCACGGCGACGCGCTATAAATGCGATCATGTACGGATGACTGAATTCTCGACCCTGGCCCTGCCCGAACCCCTGCAACGCGGCCTCAAGGAAGTGGGCTACTCGGCGATGACCCCGGTACAGGCTGCGAGCCTGCCTGCCATTCTGGCGGGACGCGACGTCGTCGCAGAGGCCAAGACGGGCAGCGGCAAGACGGCGGCCTTCGCGCTCGGGCTGCTATCCACGCTCGATGCATCGCAGGTCGCCCTGCAGGGGCTCGTCCTCTGCCCGACCCGCGAACTGGCCGACCAGGTGAGCCGGGAGATCCGTCGCCTCGCCCGCTTCATTCCCAACGTGAAGGTATTGACCCTGTGTGGCGGCGTACCGCTTCGCCCTCATCTCGCCTCGCTGGCGCACGAACCGCACCTGGTGGTCGGGACGCCGGGGCGCATCCTGGAACTGATCCAGAAAGAGGCCCTTCCGCTCAAGGGCATCAAGGTCCTCGTGCTCGATGAAGCCGACCGGATGCTCGACATGGGCTTTGCCGACGACCTGCGCAGCATCATCGAAGCGACGCCCGCCAAGCGCCAGACACTGCTGTTCTCGGCGACGATCCCGGCGTCGATCCGCGAGATCAGCCGCGAACTGCAGCAGCAACCGCTCGACGTCACCGTGAAGAGCGATGCGGACGAAGTCCTGATCGAGCAGACCTTCTTCGAGGTAGAAGCTGAACAGAAGCTTGCAGCACTCGAAGCCCTGTTGCTGCTCCATCGCCCCGAGTCGGCGGTCGTCTTCTGCAATACCCGCGCGGAGGTCCGCACGGTCGCGGCGGAGCTGGATGTCCGTCACTTCTCTGTACTGGCGCTGCACGGCGAGCTCGACCAGCGGGAACGCGAAGAGATGCTCGTCCGCTTTGCGAATCGCAGCTGCACGGTGCTGATTGCCTCCGATGTCGCCGCACGCGGCCTCGACATTGCCGAGTTGGCGATGGTCATCAACTTCGACATCGCCGCCGATGCCGACACGCATCTGCATCGCGTTGGACGGACGGGCCGTGCCGGCCGCCGCGGCGTGGCACTGACGCTGTGCACGCCGCGTGAATCCGGCAGGGCCAATCTCATTGAGGACCGGCTGGGCGAAACGCTGCAGTGGGGCAGATTGCCGCCGCTTGAGTCAGATGCAGCCCCCTTGACCGCACCTTTCGTCACGCTCGCCGTCGATGCGGGTCGACAGGACAAGTTGCGGCCAGGCGATCTGCTCGGCGCATTGACCGGCGATGCGGGCATTCCCGGTACCGCAGTCGGCAAGATCGATGTCTTCCCGACGCGAACGTACGTGGCGATTGCAGAGGAATGGAACCAGAAGGCGCTGCAACGCTTGCGCGCAGGGAAGATCAAGGGACGGACGTTTCGCGTTCGCAGGATCGGGCGCTGAGCTGACGACCATGACGTTCGCTTCCCTAGGATTGTCGCCGGAGCTCGTCAGCGCCATCGACGACCGCGGCTACACTGAGCCGACGCCAGTCCAGCTTGCGGCAATTCCCGCAGTGCTCGCAGGCAGGGACGTGTGGGCCTGCGCACAGACCGGCTCCGGCAAGACCGCCGCCTTCGCATTGCCACTGCTGCAGCGCCTGCTCGGCGCGCATGACGAAGAGGGACATCGCGTTCGCGCGGTGATCCTCGTGCCGACTCGCGAACTGGCTGCCCAGGTGGGGGAGTCATTTCGGCTGCTCGCGCGCTCGCTGCAGAAGCCCATCAAGGTCGCCTCAGTCTACGGCGGCGTGTCCATCAATCCGCAAATGATGGGCCTCCGAGGCGGCGCGGACTTTGTCGTGGCTACGCCCGGGCGGCTGCTGGATCTCGTTGACCGGAATGCACTACGCCTCGGTGCTGTCGAGACCCTGGTGCTGGATGAAGCCGACCGGCTCATCGATCTCGGTTTCGCCGATGAGTTGCGGGCGATCCTGGAGAGACTGCCGGCGCAGCGACAGAATCTGCTGTTCTCTGCAACCTTCCCGTCCGATGTCGAAGCGCTCGCCCTCGGGATGCTGCGCGACCCCCTGCGGATCGATCTGCCGCCGGCTCCAGCGCTCGAACCGGCCATCGAGCAGCGATCGATCCGGGTGGACCAAGCCAAGCGGACCCCGCTCCTGCGCCACTTGATTGCGGAGTGCCGCTGGACGCGGGTATTGGTGTTTGTCGCGACGAAGTACTCCACCGAGCACATCGCCGCCAAGTTGCGGCAGCACGGAATCAAGGCCGCTGCCTTGCACGGTGAGCTGAGCCAGGCAACTCGCGCGAAGGCGCTCGCGGATTTCAGGAACTCGCAGCTGCAGGTGCTCGTGGCCACCGACATCGCCGCACGCGGCATCCATATCGACAAGCTGCCTGCCGTGGTGAACTACGATTTGCCACGCTCTGCAGTGGACTACACCCACCGCATCGGACGTACCGGACGCGCAGGCGAACAGGGCGCTGCGATCAGCTTTGTCAGCGCAGACGCCGAGCCGCATTTCCGCCTGATCGAGAAGCGGCAGGAATTCCGGTTGCCTCGCGAAACCCTTCCCGGCTTCGAGCCGACCGAGGCAGCAACCGCGACAGCGACGGCAACGGGCGACGCCAATGGCGGTATCAAGGGCAAGCGCAGGAGCAAGAAGGACAAGCTGCGGGAAGCAACTGCGCGCGCGCCGGAGGGGGACGCCTTGCCCCCCCTCGCGCCAAAGATCAATTCAATCTGGAAAGGCCGGGCTCCCAAGCGGTAGTCTCGAAGACGATGATCATGTGCCCACTCGAGTCGTTCAAGCCGGGAGGACTGCGATGACAAGGCCGGCTGCCGAAGCATCCGTGGAACCGGAGCGACACACTTCCGGGTATCGCCTCGAAGGCAGTTTCCGTCTGATCGAAATCGAGCTGCGCGACCTCCGGCAGCTGTTCAACACGCTGGATCCCGCGCCCTTTCACGAAAGAGACCTCGACCCCGAGGCGGAGGCTTACATTGTCGACGCGCTGCGCGAGATTGGCAGCGCTCATGCGGCCAGGCTGGTCTTCTACTTGCCGGCGCCCCTGGTACAGGACCCTGAAGCGCAATCGCTGGATCTGGCGGTACACAACTACTTCCGCTTCCGCGCTGAACATGCAGGCCGGGACCTGCGGACCATGCTGAAATTCGGCTCCGCGAGCCTGGCCATCGGCATCGCTTTTCTGTTCGCGTGCCTGTCTGCTCGGGAGTTCCTGCCGCCGTTGCTGGGAGCGAGATCACGAATCCTGGATGAGGGACTGCTCATCATCGGCTGGGTTGCCCTCTGGCGCCCGCTCGAGATCTTTCTCTACGACTGGTGGCCGATACGACGCAAGCAGGCCGTCCTGCGGCAACTTGCCGTCATCCCCATCGACGTGAGATCGCGCTAGCGCCCACTTTCAGGCCTGCATCACTTCCTCCGCGCCAGCACGCCATCGCCGTTCAGCTCGGTCACGAACCCTGCGAGCCGCAGCCGTTTGGAGACTTCATTCGGCACATCCCGCCCGCTGGTCAACCGGTTGGGCGTTCCGGTGTAGTGGAACAGACGACCCTTGCGCCTTAGCACTCGCGCAAGGTGATCGTAGAACACCTGCGAATACAGCTCGCCTGCAATGCCGAACCGGGGCGGATCATGCAGGATGGCATCAACGGACCCATCGGCAAACCGCGTGATGTGATCCACGATGTCCCCTTGCGTCAGTTCCAGCACTCCGCCCGCTTCAGGCGACCACGGATTCAGGCTGCGCAGCCAGATGACATCCGGATTCTTCTCGAAAGAGAGCACCCGCGCCGCGCCGCCCTTGATACACCACGCCGCGAAATAGCCGAGCCCGCCACAGGTATCGAGCACGATCTTTCCCCGCGGCTGGATGAGGCCCACCTTGCGTTCGGCATCGGCATGGGGGGAGACCTTCGCGGTCGGCAACATCTTGATGCCATCGATCTCGAACGTGGGCGCACCCCACTCCGTCGGGACCAGCTTGATCAGCGCCCCCCCGAAACGGGCAACCGGCTCCCAGCCATCATCTCCCCGGAAGTAGACTGTCCGGTCCTTGCAGCGCTCGATGTAGGGATAGCGCTGGCCTTCGCACATCCACCCGGTTGCATCGATCTCGACGGTCCTGACCGTCAACCCGAGGTCTAACGAGCACTCGGAACGCGTAGCGCCTGCAACCACTGCGGCCTGCAGCGCTTGTTGCACTGCCAAAGTGACCAGCGGTTGCCTCACGACCTGAGAGACGAGGCGCCGGAGTCGCAATGAGAGGCAAACAGCAGTGGCTGCCTTGCTTCTTCCCTGCAATGCCGGAGGTGAGGGCGGTCCATGTCCGGAGCCTAGCAGAAGGCCATCAAGCCGCCAGATAATACCGCGCCGCAGCAGAGTCACCAAAGTCGACTAGGCTTTGCATTCGCGCTTGCCGGTACGCTACCCTGCGACGCGTTCCAAGGGGGAGTTCAATAATGAAAGTTGATAAGACAATCGGTGCCGTGGGCCTCGGGTTGCTGCTCGGTGCGGGCATCGCCGGCTATGCCACGGCACAAACCGCCAACCCGCTGTTGGTGACACCGCAATCGCAGTTCAAGCCCATGCCGATGCCAGCGATTGAAAAGCCCGCGCAGGCCTTCAAGACGGCGGAAGAGCACTACAAGTATCTCCTCAAGCAGGCGAACGGCGGCACCAAGCACACGCAAGCGACGATTCCCGACTGGAGCGGCCTGTGGACTTCGGGCGCCAACTCGATGACCGCCACGTTCCTCGTCAGCACCAACGAAGGCGCGCTGATGAGCCCCGGTGGGACGGTCCGCGAAGGCATCCTCACACCCGCGTACGAGAAGCAGTTCAAGGCGCGCCGCGCGGAAATCGGCAAGCTCGGCCAGCAGAAGTTCGATCGACTCACCCGTTGCGAATTCCCTGGGGCCGCACGCTGGTTGTGGGAACCGTACGTCAAGGAATTCGCCAACACGCCCACGCAGACGTGGATGCTGAACGACTTCATGAACGAGACACGCCGCGTCTACATCGGCTCCGAGCACGTCAACATTGACGCCAAGCACTCGGCCACCGGCGACAGCATCGGCTTCTGGGACAAGGACAAGCTGATTGTCTGGACCCAGTGGATCAACCCGGCGGACTACACGCGCGGCATGCCCCTGACCAGCAACCAGCTCCAGATGGTGGAAACCTGGCAGCTGCGGCACGGCGACAAGGGCGCCAAGCAGCTCACCGCCCAGGTGACCTACTACGACCCCCTGTCGCTCGTGAAGCCGATCTCGCTGGTCTACCTGCAGGAATACCGGCCGGATCTCGAGAAGATCGGCGTGCGCATCCGCAACTGGGAATGCGCGACCAGCAGCAACGACTTCATCGACGCAGAAGGCAATACGTCGGTCCGCTTGCCTGGCGACCCCGAGTACAAGGATCCCCGCGGTTCGACGGACTATCCGGATCTGCCCGGCCAGGACCTCGACCCCATTTTCGATCCGGGCAAGTAACCAGCCATAGCAAAACCACAGGCCCGTCCGGCGGACCCGGGCGGGCCGACAGATGCACAGCAAGAGGAAGACGATGATGAAGAAGCTCACCTTCAGGGCCGCGGTCCTTGTCGCAGCCGGCGCGATCGGCGTTGCGGGCGTCGCTGCCGCTCACCATTCCTTCGCCATGTTCGACCAGTCCAAGCACGTGCTGGTCGTCGGCAAGGTCACTTCATGGAACTACAACAATCCACACAGCTGGCTGATGGTCGAAGCGCCCGATGAGACGGGCAAGATGCAGACTTGGAGCTTTGAAGGGGCCGCGCCAGTCCATGCAACCCGCCAGGGCGTGACCGGCGAAACCTTCAAGAAAGGCGACGCGGTCCGCGTCGTGATGAGTCCGATCAGGGACGGCCGCCGCGCTGGCGGTATCTGCTTCGCGTTGAAGGCCGATGGGACTGTGGCGCAGCCCTATGACGGCACGTGCAAGATGCCCGCCGTTTATGAAAAGTGGAAGGCCGCCGGCTGGCTGGACGGTGGCAAGAACCTCGAGACTCATCCGGGAATCGAGTAACCGACGACTCTGGTGGATCGCAGCTGCCTCGTTGCGAGGCAGCTGCGACACTGTGCGGGACCCGTACTTCTCGCCACAGCGTCTCGGCCCGCCGCTCAGGCTGAATTGTGCAGCACCTCCCGTCCGCCGCTGCTTCCTTCGTGAAAACATCGCCCCACTGACCAGGCCTCCCAGCGCGGTGCGCGTGGCTTTGCAACCGATGGCTCGCGACGCCCCGATCACTCCACCTGTCCCAGCCCCCCCAATTCATGCCCGGCGGATCTGCCCTCGGCGATCCCAGCCCGACGCTTGAATTGCTGGAAGAATCGTTCCGGTTCGTCAGAGGCCTCGCTGGCGAGCTTTCTGCCGGACGCGTCGACCTGCCGTCCTTCCCCGATATCGAGATGCGCGTCCGCAAGGCACTGGACGATGAATCGGTGACGGTCGAGCAGATCGCCCGCATCGGTGGCAGGAAGTCATGAAGTCGAGCCAGAGTGAAATCACGGCGTTGCAGGCGATCCTGACGGGCTGACTTGGAAGCGACGTCAGACCAGTGACAGCTTCTCCACGGAGCCCGTCAAGGTCTCCTCCCCCAGCGACAAGTACAGCGCCTGCTCCGACACGGACAGGTCGAACTCCATTCGCCGTTCGAGCCGCGCAACCAAGCTTGCCAGGAATTCGCGGTCGACCACCCTGATCTCGAGGGCCTCGGCACGATGAATACGCTCGCCTGCGAGTCGCGCCAACCAGGGTTCCACGCCTCGATGGGCGTAGATCACGACACGGGGCGCAGCCTTGCCAGCCTTGTGTAGCCGGGGTGCCTCGGGCGTGCCCACCTCGATCCAGGCCTTGAGGACGCCAGTCAGGTCGCGTACCGACAGGGCTGGCTCGTCCGGGTCGGACAGGCCCTTTGAGAAAGCGATCCCTTCCGTGTACTCGAGGCAGTAAGCGAGCAAGCGAGTCAGCAGGTATTCCTCGGTTTCCGACGGATGCCGGGCGATGCGCATCGACAGGGTTTCATACACGCCCCGATCGGCATCGGCGAGTCGCACCGTGAACACATAGATCGTCGCGCCGAGCGCCATGGGAATCACCTGTCGGGAAGCCGGGTCCGGGACTGTCTGTTGCCGGCAAGCCCGTAAAAGGACCAACCCGACAGACAGTGCGGCGCATGGTACTACTGGTCGACGCGGCACATACCACGGACACCCTTCCCGGCCCGCATCTTGGCGAGACCGACTACTGCCTTGTCCTTATTCCGTCGCACCCGCCTCGCTCGTTAAGATTGCTTTCGTCCGTGCACACGGGGAGACCTTGAACATGCTGCGACCATTACTGGCTTTTTCCGTCATGTTACTGCTGTGTGGCTGCGCAACGACTACGGGGCAGGCTGCGCCGAAACAGGAACGAGCGGCAGCGGATGTCATTTCGGTCAACTGCTCGGGGGCCTCCGGGGGCTGGGTGTTCTGCTACCGCAGCGCAAAGCAGGCCTGCGGCCCCACGGGCTATACCGTCGTGAGTCGCGATGGGGCCATCGGAGCAACCGCATCGGAAAGCGACAACCGGACACTCACCGTCAAGTGCAATTGAACGATCACGGGTCCTAGGGGATCCTGCTGATCGCCTTCCCGAAATCACCGCCGCAAGTGCTTGGGTACAGTCGCGGGGCATCGGCCTGTCGCGCTGTCTACCCCCTTTTCCTCGGGCCGCTTCCTTACCCTGCGGAAACAAGGTGGGTCCCCCGACGTTCCTGGAGGAACGCCGGGGGAGCCATTTCATCTAGCGTGGAAAACCCACTACCAGGTCGTACGCACCCCAGGGCCAGCCGCGCCTCAAGGCACCGGACGACCCGGGATGGTTGCGTAGAAATCAGCCTTGGTGATTGGCCGATCCGGCGCGGGTGCATGCACGGACACCAGGGTGTTGTACTTGAACCCCAACCGCTCGAAGTTGTCCGCCATCGCGACGTGCGTGAACATACCCACGGCAGGGGGCGGCGTGTTCGGTGCAGGCATATTGAACATGTCGGCATACGCCACGATGCCTTCCTTCGGCAGGTAGGCAACCAGCAAGCCGTCGGCGTGCGCAATGCCCTTCATCGCATGCACTTCGACCGTCCGGTTGCCGTCCGTGAACACGCGCTTGTCCCCCACGGCCTCGATCACGGGCTTCTTGCCAGACGTGGCAATCGCATCCGGAGCCAGAGTCCGCGGCGCATTCAGCCACTTGTCGAAGTACGCCTTGTTAGCCTCGTGCATCACGAGCGTGATGCCTTCCGCCACCGGAGCCGCGAGGCCACTGGTGTGGTCCGCATGGTGGTGCGACACGATGCCGTAGCGGATCGGCTTGTTCGGAATCACGCGCTTGGCTTCGGCAATGATGGCCTTGCCGCGTGCTTCGCTCTGGGGACCCGGCTCGAACAGCAGGATGTGATCCGCGAACTCGACGGCGAGGGCAACGTAGCCGCCCGTGATGCGATAGACGCCGTCCGCCAGCTTCTCGGATCCCACCTGCGGTGCGCCGCCGGGAGGTCCGCCTGCTCCACCGGCCGGCGGTGCGGGAGGCGTCAGCAGGGCCTGCAGGTTGGCAGGATTCGCGGTCGCGCCCTGCACAAACATGTCGAAGCTCGGCCAGCCCGCACGCGTCTGCCTGATTTCAGCCGGGAACTTGAGTCCGTTGCTGTCGCGGTAGCCGCTGTAGCTGGTTGAGACCAGCATGTCGCCGTAGATCGGGTGCTCGAGCCACGTTTCGACCTTGTCCACCAGATTGGACTGGACATTGATGTAGCCCACCAGCTTGTAGGGCTGGCCGCCCGGGGACTTGGGAGCTGCCGGGCTCCACGTCACGACGTACTGGCGATTCGCACCGGAGCCGGTCGCGCGCGATGTGGCGCTATTGGCCGCAGCGCCCTTCAGGAAGCCCCACGGCGTAATCCAGATCTCGAGCTGCTGGCCCCATGCGGCCTGCGCTGGCGTGATGTTCTGCTGGAACTGGCCCATGGAGGCAGGATTGCCTTGCGGCGGCATCGCATACGTCACCGCAGTGGCGCGCGAAGCGGGTTGCGCGAAGTCGATCGCGCGGACGTAGTCATTGAGGTTCTGGCGCGGCCAGGGATTGCTGGCGTTGCTGTTCTGTCCGAGGTTGTAGTTCGCAGCCACGCCGAAATAGCTGACCGAAGTCACGCTGTCGACGCCCATGGCCTTGGCCGAATTGCTGATGACGGTCTTGGCATCCTGAGCACCCGCGGTCGTCGCCGCGAGCAGCATCAGTGCCACCGCACCGATAGTCCTTGAACCCATTGTTCCCCCTTGTTCCTGGTGAGTCTGCAAGCCTGCCCAAACGTACGGTATGGCACGTTCGAGAGAGGGGCGATGGTGCCTCGTGCCCGCGCCTCAAGGCAAGGGGCGGAAACGTGAAGTATCGTGGAGCCAGGCTTCACCGCAATGCGGCAGGCGGCGAGCCACTGGTCGCAACCGGAAAGCTACCCGCCAGTCCGCCGCTTCAGCTCGTCGATTTCGGTGCGCAGCTCAGCGACCTCACGCTCCAGGGCCTCCACACGTTCCGTCGTCGACGGCGTGCGCGACTCCCGCACGGACTCCACCGGCGTCGCAAGCTCCGTCATCTCGATGGCGCCACTGAACAGATGGGCGTAGCGAGAATCCCGCCGATTCGGTTCCCTGGCCAGTCGCACGACAAAGGGACCCTCTTCGCGGGCGGCCAACGCGGCGAGCGCGGACTCGATGTCGGCTACGTCACCGGCCTCGGCCATCCGTGCGGTGCGCGACTTCAGTTCGCCCGGCGTCTGCGGCCCTCGCAGTAACAATTCGCAGAGGATCGAGGTCGCAAGCGGCGAGAACTCGAGTGTCCCGAAGCCGGTATTGCAGAAGCGGTGCTGGTATTTCGGTACGCGGCTACCAAATCCGGAACGCTCGAGGATCAGGTGCTTGGCAATCAGCCCGTCGACCGCTGCCTGCACGGCCCGCTCCTCGAGCTCCATGAGCGGATCGCGGTTGCTCTTCTGGTTGCACGCGTTCGTCAGCGCATTAAGCGACAGCGGATACTGGTCCGGCATCGTAATCGCCTTCTCGATCAGGCACCCGATGAGGCGGGCCTCGATGGGGTTCAGCAGGATAGGCATCAAGGCGTGCGGGATGCCACGTAGGCTGCTACGGCCATCAGCTCCGTATTGGTCATCTGGCCGATCACGGGCTTCATGAGGTCGGCGCCGGGACCGGTGCGGGTTCCCGAGCGCATGTCCACCATCTGGCGCATCAGGTAGCTCGGCGACCGCCCTGCAATGGCAGGCACGTCGTCCATGCCGCGGAGATCCTTGCCGTGGCACGTGCCGCAAGGCTGCGTCTTGCCCCTGCCGGTGGTCACCAGCACGGCACCGCGATTGATGTAGCCCTGCGGAACATAGGCAACGAAACCCACGCGGGGATTGCGCAGGATCTCGACCGCTTCCACGTCCTCGGGCACTTCGATGATGCGGGGGCCGAGGGGTTCCTGCTTGCCGCCGGCGATCGGCAGGAACAGGCCCACGGACGTCGTCGTTTCCGGCACGGTCTTGGTCTCCACGACCTTGATCCACGGCCTGGCCTTCATCGAGCTGTAGTACTCGGCGGCCTGGCGGATTTCGCTGTCGGTCATGCCCTTCGCGATGTTCGCCATGACGGTCGTGTTCGCCTTGCGCGAGTCCGCCGACTTGCGCGTGCCGTCACGGAACGCGTGCATCTGGGCGATGAAGTAGTTGAGCGGCAGGCCCACGATGGGCGCGTTCTCGGGACGGCCCTGTCCGTTCGGGTAATGACACAGCGCGCAAGCCCAGACGTCGGGCTGCTTGCCCTTCGCCACGATCTGCGGCATCACGGGGTGGTCGCCCGGGAACCAGTCGGCGGGACCGAAGCGGTCGCCAATCTGTGCGCGGGTGAATTGCGCCGTCGATCCCGGCAGCGTGTACAGCTTGGCATCGGGCGCGGGTGCAGCGGCGGGCGCGGGTGCAGGCGCAGGTACCGCCGGCACAGCCGGTGCCGCGTCCTTGAATCCATACGCCCACGGCGGTGGGGCTTCGGGCGCACCCGCCAGCGCCGTTCCCGCGATGAGGTTCAGTATCAAGCCTGTCGTCTTGCGCATGCGCTTCGGGCCCGTGAAGGAAGATGGGGAATCAGATTCGTGTGCATGAAGGAAAGCCAAACCGCTACTTGAGCAGCCGTCCGCCTTCCAGATCGAGGTTCACGCCGTTGATGGCCGGATTGTCGAGCAGGAACAGCGTGGCCCGGGCAACGTCGTCGGTGGTAGCGAGGCGTCCGGTGAGCGTGCCTGCGCGCGCTGCGTCGAGCACCTGCGGCTTGCCGCTCCACGAATCGGTGTCACTCACGATGCCGGGGTGCAACGCAGTCACGCGGATCGGGGCGAGCTCGACCGCGAGCGCCCGCACCATGCTCTCCACGCCGCCGTTGACCGTCGACACCGTGATGGAACCGGGATAGGGCCGATTCTTGGCCTGACCGCCCAGCAACACGATGGAAGTGGCCGGCGTCATCCGGGGCAACAACGTGTGCACGACTTCCGTATAGCCGACGAGCTTCATGGTCACGAGGCTCAGCGCCCGGGCGACGTCGTAGTTCCGGACCGAATTCTGGTCGCGCTCGATGGCTGCCAGCACGAGGTGATCAACCTGTCCGAGGCCGGCAAGTGCCGCGGCAACCTCAAGCGGCCGGGTCAGGTCCAGCGCGAGCCCGGTCACGCCGAGGCCGATCTCGCGGGCAATGCCTGCCGTCCGTTCCGCGTTGCGCCCCGTGATCACGACATTTTCACCGCGCCGGGCCAACGCAACCGCCACCGCCCGGCCAATGCCTGCCGTCCCCCCGACAATCAATGCATTCATTCTTGTTGTCCCGTTACCCAGCCCGATCCCGAGGGCAGCAACGGTACCAGACTTGGGGCAGAGACGTGAGGCAGCCCCCCCCCCGCCCGCCCCCCTGCCGACGGACTGCACGCGACTCCCCCATGCCATCGCGGACAGGACTGGCCAGCCTCCCACGGCCGCTCCCATAAGGGCTTCTCTTATTTCAGGAAGCAGCGGGGCTGGCCGTTACAGGCTGCGGGCGCGTGTACCTCGCGGAAATCTGGAAACGGCTTCCGGTTACCCACCCGTCTTCGGGAGGACAATCGCGGGCAGCTCGAGGTCAGCCACGGCCCAGAAGCCCAACCATCGGATCGGGACATCATGCCGAAGGCTACCGCATTCAACCTGAAGCGCTTTTTCCTGCTTGCCGGGGGCGGCATGGCTGCCGTGCTGACGGCGGTCGTCGTCGTGATGGGTACCCGCTACCTGGAAGTCGTCAGGGTCGACCGGCGTGCGGACGTCCTGCGTACCACCCACATCGCGCTCGCTGACCTGCGCTTCGACGTCTCCCAGATCCAGCAATTCCTGACCGATGTGGCTGCGACTCGCAACGACGATGCCTTCGCCGAGGCGGAGCAGCACTACAAGAGCGCCAAGCGCAACCTCGAACGCGTCACGGCCTCCGATCCTTCCCAGAAGGAGGACATGGACCAGCTGCGCGGTACCCTCGACACCGCCTATGCGACAGGCGTCCGCATGGCTACGGCGTACATCCAGGAGGGATCGGACGCCGGCAACCAGATCATGAAGGACCCGGTGAACGGCTTCGACTGGTTGAGCGCCGTGCTGATCCGGCGGACCCAGGGCGCCTACGCGCGAACGCAAGGCGAGCTGCTGCGGGCCGAACGGACGCTCAATTCGTCCATCGACTGGCTGGGGCGCACCAACCTGATCATGTTCGCCGCCCTGTTCGTGGGCGTACTGGGCCTGTTCGGCTGGGTCTACGACCGGCTGGTGAAGATCATCGGCGCCGAACCGGCGCGGGCACAGGAGCTCCTCGAGCAGCTCGCAAACACGCACAGCTCGCTGAACGCCACCCGCAGCGGCCAGCCCATGGACATCATGGCACTGTCGCATGCCATCCAGAGCATGATGCAGGACCGCGAAACCGCGCTCTCCGAAGCGCGGCACGCAAAGATCGCCGCCGAAGCGGCGAGCCAGGCGAAGAGCATGTTCCTCGCCAACATGAGCCACGAAATCCGCACGCCGATGAACGGCGTGATCGGCATGACCGAACTGGCGCTCGCGACCGAGCTCACGTCCGTGCAGCGCAGCCACCTCAACATCGTGCGCTCCTCCGCGGAATCGCTGCTCACGGTCATCAACGACATCCTCGACTTCTCGAAGATCGAGGCCGGCAAGCTCGAGATCGAAAACATCCCGTACTCGCTGCGCAACTGCATCCGGGAGACCTTGCTGGCCCTGGGCCAGCGCGCCAGCGAAAAGAGCCTTGAGCTGGCTTGCGAGCTCAGCGAGGAGGTGGAGGATACGCTGGTCGGGGACGGCGGGCGGATCCGCCAGGTACTGACCAACCTCGTGAGCAACGCGATCAAGTTCAGCGAGCGGGGCACGGTGAAGGTGTCGCTGTCAGTGCTGGACGGAACGCTGCTGCACTGCTGTGTCGAGGACAACGGCATCGGCATTCCCGCGGAGAAGCTGGAACATATCTTCGAGTCCTTCTCGCAGGCGGACAGCTCGACGACGCGACGCTTCGGCGGCACCGGACTCGGCCTCACGATCTGCAAGCAGCTTGTCGAACTGATGGGCGGCCGCATCTGGGTGGAAAGCATACCGGGCCTCGGCAGTCGCTTCCATTTCACGGTCCGCTACGAACCCGCATCCGAGGCCGTCACGCAGTTCAACTCGGAACGCCTGCGCGAACTGGCGTCGCGGCGGATTCTGGTCATCGAGGACAGCATCGCCGACCAGCGCTGGCTCAAGGCATTGCTGGCCGACACCCCGCTCCAGGTCGACCAGGCGGAGAATGCCGCGATCGCCCGGGAACTCTGGGACCAGCACCACTACGACCTGGCAGTGCTGGACCTGCGGCTGCCGGATGCGTCAGGGCTCGACCTGCTGCCGTGGCTGCGAGGGCGTCATCCCGAGGCTGGCATCGTCGTCGTCACCACCGCCGGCTCTCCTGCCGACATGGAACGCTGCCGCGAACTCGGAGCCCGGGGCTTCCTGCACAAGCCGGTGGGCAAGAAGGAGCTGCAGACTGCGTTGCTGCAATCGCTCAGCAACCCCACATCAGTGCAAGACAAGGCGAACTTCGTCACGAGGGCCCACCTCAGGCGGGCGCAGCGCTCCCTGAAGATCCTGGTCGCCGAAGACAACCTGGTGAACCAGATGCTCGCGGAAGCCATGCTGGACCAGATGGGTCACAGTGTGAAGCTGGTGGCGGACGGCCTCGAGGCCGTCCGCGTGGTCGGGGAGCAATCCTTCGACGTGGTATTGATGGACATGCACATGCCCGAGATGGGAGGCGTCGACGCTACCCGGGAAATTCGCAAGCGCGAGGTCGAGCGCGACCTTGACCGGCTGCCGATCATCGCGCTGACCGCCAACGCGATGGCGGAAGCGGTGACCGAATGCATGGACGCCGGCATGGACGGCTACGTGAGCAAGCCGATCAAGTCCGAACTGCTGGCTAGGGAAATCGAGCGCTGCACCACGGACTTGCCGCAGCTCGCGAACGCAGTCTAGGCAGACTCCGGACCAGTGACGGGCGGCCGAGAGCAGCCCGGTCCGCGTGAGGTTTCAGTGATGCCCGCCAGCACAGGCCGGCGCCGCATCCACGGGCACCGACCCTGCCAGGCCTTGGGATCAGGGCCAGAACTTCTTCGTTGCGATCGCGGCGCCCTGTGCGAGGGTTGCCAGCTTCGCCCACACCACGTCCGGATCCACGCCGCCCGACCCCACGTGGATGCTGAAGCCGCAGTCGGCGGCAGCCATCACGTTGTCGCGGCCGACGAGGTTGGCATAGCGGCCGATGCGCTGTGCCACCAGGTCCGGATGCTCGATGTAGTTCGACTGCACCTCGATCACGCCCGGCACCAGCACCTTGCCTTCCGGCACCTTGACCGACTCGAAGACGGTCCATTCATGGGCGTGCCTCGGGTTGGCAGCCTCGAACAGGATCGCGTGCGGCTTGGCCTTCCATACGACGTCGATGATGTCGGCCATCGGCACGTCGCAGTGATGCGGGCCGGGATAGTTGCCCCAGCACAGGTGCATGCGCACCTTCTCGCGCGGAATGTTCACGAGCGCGCGGTTGAGCGCCTCGACGTGCAGCTCCATGCGGTCGCGGAATTCCTTGAGGCTCAGGTTGGCAAACTGCGTATGACGGCCCATCGCGAGGTCCGGGCAGTCGATCTGCAGCATGATGCCGGCGTTGGCGATCGCCTCGTACTCGTGCCGCAACGCCTCGGCAACTGCAAAGACGTAGTCCTCATGGCTCGGGTAGTAGTCGTTGCGGAAGAAGAACGTCGTCACGCCGGGCGAGGCCGCGCTCAGGAACAGGCCGGTGGGCGACTGACCCTTCAGGGCGGCCTTCAGCCGCGCGGCATCCCGCTTCGGAGCCTCCATGTCGAGCACGCTGATCGGGCCGTTGCACGCCGGCGTCTTGCGATGCTTGCGGCCCGGGTCGGCGAACACCCGTGCCTTCGTGTTCGGGTACGCCTCGATGTCCTGGAACAGGAAGCTGTTGCCGGTGCCGCCGAAGCCGTTCAGTCGGTCCTTGATGTAGGTGGCATAGCTCGGCTTCGACATCTCGCCGTCATTGATGACATCCACGCCCGCCTTGAGCTGGCGCGACACGACATCCTCGACGGCCTCGGTGATCTTCTGCTCGAGTGCCTTCTGGTCGAGCGGAATGCCGTCCTCGCGCGCGAACATGATCTGCATCAGCTCTTCCTGACGCGGCAGGCTGCCGACATGGGTGGTCAGGAAACGATTGGGGCTAGGCATTTGCAGTCCTCACTTTGATGACCGGTTCCGGCCGGCTTCGGGTTGGCATCCACGGGCGCGCGGGATTATACGGGATGAAGGGGCGACGGATGCTACGCCGGCGCACCCGGTGTACGAACCTTTCCGCCGGCCTGAGGGGTCACCCGGAAATGCCCTGATCGCGATCCCGCCGGCAAGTCGCCTATCATGCGGCGGATCATGCAGCGCACCCCGTCCCCATCGCCCGAGCCCGGCCCGTACGGCAAGCCCCTGTCCGGGTGGCGGCTGCGCATCTACGGCGTGATCTTCGAGTCCGATACCCCCGCCGGCCGGGCGTTCGACGTGGCGCTCGTGTGCCTGATCATCGCGAGCGTCGTGGTGGTCGTCCTCGACAGCATGGCCTCGATCCATGCGAACCATCGTGAGCTGCTGACGGCACTCGAATGGGTGTTCACCGTCCTGTTCACGGTGGAGTACGCAGCCAGGCTGGCCTGCGTTCGCCACCCGCTCAAGTACGCACTGAGCTTCTACGGCATCATCGACCTGCTCGCGGTGCTGCCGACCTACCTCGCCGTCCTCGTGCCGGGCCTGCACGCACTGATCGACGTGCGCGTGCTCCGGCTGCTGCGCATCTTCCGTATCCTGAAGCTGGGCGCCTACGTCGCCGAGTACAGCGCATTGGGGCGCGCGCTGGCGGCGTCGCGGCGCAAGATCCTCGTCTTCCTGTCGTTCGTGCTGATGGTCGTGCTCGTCATGGGCACGCTGATGTACGTCGTCGAAGGTGCGGAGAACGGCTTCACGAGCATCCCGCTCGGAATCTACTGGGCGATCACGACAATGACCACGGTCGGGTTCGGCGACATCACCCCGCACACCAGCCTGGGAAGACTGATTGCGTCAGTGATGATGCTGCTCGGCTGGGGCACGCTGGCAGTGCCAACTGGCATCGTGACGGCTGAATTCACTGCGCAAAAGCTGCAGGGGCCGGATGGCAGGACGCGCACGTGCCCCGAGTGCCTGAGCGAAGGTCACTCGACTGCAGCGCACTTCTGCCGGGATTGCGGCGCACCGTTGCCGCCATGGGAGCAAGGCACGACTGGCGCGCCTTGACAGGGTAGTGAAAGCCATGGTGCCGTCAGGGCCTCCCCTTCCAGCCCAGGCCGCCGAAGTGCAGCGGATCCACATTGTTCTCGGGGCAGACGAACTCGAGGATTTCTTCCTTGGGCACCAGCGCCGCCGTGAAGCTCATGCGGAATTCCCCTGTCCATGCGTCCGGATCCGTCGCCGTGATCTCCACTTCGAGCTTGCCGAGCGACGGTCGGCGCCAGCGTTCGACGACGTGCAGCTTTTCGGTATGCACGCCAAAGCCCGGCGTGACCTCGTTGAAGCCCGTGCTGTCGATGACGAGGGTATCGCCCTCCCATCGTGCGATGGAGTGGCCCATCCAGGCAGGATTCCACTCGTCAGCCGGCGGATGCGGACGACCGTCCATGAACACCTGGCGATGCCCGGGCGTGGTGGCCTCCGTGAGATGCACCATGAGCTCCTTCGTCTGGACCACCTTGTAGGGGAACAATAGAGCCGTCGGAACGGCGTGCTGCGGCAGGCAGTAGGCCTGCGGACCCTGCGGATAGAGCTGCTGCAGCTGCTTGAACATGTCGCGGGCCCATGGCTGCATCGGCGGCAGCAGCGCGGCTCGCACTTCCATCGGCGGTGGCACGTTGTACCAGACCCCGCTGAAGTCCATCTTGCCATCCGGCATGCGTGGGGTAGGGCCCTCTATCTGCCCCGCCCGCCTGCGCATGTCCATGCCGAGCTGCCCAGGATCATCACCGATGGTGCCGAGGTTGATGCCCCACCCCACGTTGACGTCCTGCTTCAGCGCCTGGCCTGCCGCCAGCGTGATGCTCTTCTGTTCGTACGAGCGGTACATGCAGCAGGCAATCGGGATATTGAGATCGTAAACGCCGGCGACGAGTCCGGTGATCAGGTACTCCCCATTCGGCTGCAGTACGGCAGCCTTGACCTCGCCCGTCCGCGTGTTCGTCACCGAAACGCTCGCCTCAAGCAGCGTGATCGCTGAGCCGTTCGCATCGAACAGCTTGCCAGACAAGGAAGCCGTTGCGCCCTGCCCCCAGGCGAGAGCGGCGCAGCAGGCACCGAGCATCAAGGCCAAGTTCCTGAGACTGCCTGTCTTCACGATCTCCTCCTCATCAGTTCCCCTCCCTGTCCGACGCTCAAGGATAGCCCGTCGACCATCGTCGGCAGCACGCTAGAACACTGCAGCATAGAGAGCGGTGATCGCGCCGATCACGCTCGCCAGCAGAACGCTGTGCCCGAACGTGAAGCGGAACAGCTTGCCTTCCTCCGAGCGGGCCATCCCGGTGGCGGCCACTGCGACAGCAAGACTCTGCAGGCTGATCATCTTGCCCATCACGCCGCCCGCCGAATTCGCCGCGGCCATCAGCACCGGGTTGAACCCGAGCGTGTTGGCGGTCACCACCTGCAGGTTGCCGAACAGCGCATTCGCAGACGTGTCGCTGCCTGTCAGGAACACCGCCAGCCACCCGAGCATCGCGCTGAAGAACGGAAAGAGGACACCGGTGGCCGCGAAGGCCAGGCCGAGCGTCGCCGTGGCGCCGCTGTAGTTCATCAGGAACGCGAGGCCGAGCACCGACGCGATCGTGAGCATCGAGAACGCCATCTGCCGGACGACCGACCCGAGCAGGCGGAAGTACCGTCCTGGCGAGACCTTCAGGAAGACCGCGGACACGATAGTCGCGAGCGCGCAGGCCGATCCGGCCGCCGACACCCAGTTCAGCGTGTAGATGGCAGGATACGGCGTGGGCGTCGCTACCACGGGCGCGCCCCTCATGATCAGGTTGTGCAAGCCCGGCCACTCGATCGGGATCGTCACCGCATTGAGCGTGCTGCCGATGACGCCGCTACCCCACAGCAGCACGAAGAACACCAGGAAAAGGTACGGCGACCACGCGAACAGCACGCGCCCGAAGCCGTGCCGGGTGATCTGGACGCTGCCTTGCACCTGCCCCGCCAGGATCATCGGGCTGTACTGCGTGAAATTGTCCGCGGGTTGCCAGACCTTGAACAGCAGGATCAACCCGAGGATGGCGGTGAGCGCGGCAATGATGTCCACCAGTTCAGGACCGATGTAACTCGACACGACGAGCTGCATCGACGCAAAGCAGAGCCCGCACACCACCACGGCGGGAAGCACGCCCTTCAGTCCCCGGGGCCCGCACATGACGAGGATCAGGTACGCGGGGATGAACAGCGACACCGGCGCACACAACCGGCCGACCCAGAGGCTCAGTTCGTCGAGCGGCAGGCCCGTGATCCCTGCGAGCGTGATCACCGGAATGCCGATCGAACCGAAGGCCACGGGTGCCGTATTGGCAAGCAGGCAGATGGCTGCCGCGAAGAAAGGCGAAAAGCCGAGACCGGTCATCATGGCCGCTGCCACGGCCACCGGCGTCGCGAACCCGGCAGCGCCTTCAATGAAGGCGCCGAGGGCGAACGCGATCAACAACGCTTGCAGGCGCCGGTCGCTGGTCAGGCCGCCGATGGAATCCTTGATGACTTCGAACTGCCCCGTTTCCACCGTCAGCCTGTAAAGCACGATGGCCCAGAAGACGACCCAGCCGATCGGGAACAAGCCGAATGCGGCCCCCATCGCCGTCGAGCTGACGACGAGCGTGCCCGGCATGCCGTAGACGCCGATCGCGACCACGATTGCAGTCGCGAGCCCCGCAAGCGCGGCCATCCATGATGGCTTGCGCAACACGCCGAGCAGCAACAGCAATACGAAGATGGGTGCCCCCGCGGCGAGGGCGGACAAGGCAAGGCTGCCCGCAATGGGAATGTATTCCTGCTGCCACATGGGTCCGCTCTCCGCTCTTCTTGGTTGGCTCGACGGATCGCCTCGGCGGACGGTGCCGGCACGAGGTGCAGGCGAGTGTACAGGATCACTTCGCCGTTACATTGCTATAGTCCGGCCATGCATGCAGAGACCGCCCCTACCCTGCTCCGGCACCTCTTCCAGACCGCCGTCGACGCTGTTTCCGCGGAGCAGGTGCTGCGGGGCCAGCTGCCCGTCGATGCTGCGCCAGGAACAACGATTGTGCTGGGCGCAGGCAAGGCAGCGGCAGCCATGGCTGCAGTGGCGGCACGCACGCTGCGCGGTCGGGTAACGGGACTCGTGGTGACCCGATATGGGCATGGACTTCCGCTCGAGGCCGGTACGGTCATCGAGTGCGTCGAAGCGGCCCATCCGGTCCCTGATGCCGCGGCGCAGCAGGCCGCGAACCGCATGCTCGACCTCGTGCGTGGCGCGAGGGAGGGCGATCGCATCGTGTTCCTGTTGTCCGGCGGAGCGTCCTCGCTTTTGCCGCTGCCGGCCGCCGGCCTTGAGCTCGACGACAAACGCAAGGTCACCCGCGCCTTGCTCGACTGCGGCGCCCGCATCGACGAGATCAACTGCGTGCGTCGGCATTTGTCGGCAATCAAGGGAGGTCGCCTGGCTCGCGCGACGCAGGTACCGATCCTGACGCTTGCCATCTCCGATGTGCCGGGGAACAACCCCATCGATATCGGTTCGGGACCGACCGTGCCGGATCCCACGACGCTCACCGACGCACGCGACGTCATCGCCCGATACCGGCTTGCAGTCCCCGATGCGGTGCGCCTCGCGCTTCAGGATCCGGCCAACGAGACCCCCAAGCCCGCGCCCGACGATGCGACGCGCCTGACGACACGCATCGTCGCAACGTCGCACGATGCCTTGTCCGCCGCGACTGCCGCTGCACAGGCAGCGGGCTACGAGGTCGTCCTGCTGGGCGAGAACCTCGAGGGGGACGCACAGGCGCTGGGCGCCGAGCACGCCGCGCTCGCGCGGAACTACGCGCGACGCCCGGGACGCTGGCTGCTCTTGTCAGGCGGTGAAACTACCGTCACGGTCCGCGAACGCAATGGCAGGGGCGGACGCAACCTCGAATACCTCGCCGGGCTGGCGGTCGGACTCGATGGCCATCCACGGATCCATGCGCTGGCGTGCGATACCGACGGCATCGACGGCACCGAGGACAATGCGGGCGCGGTGCTGACGCCCACCACGCTCGAAGACGCTGCAGCCCGAGGCATCGACGGTCGCGACTGCCTGGCCCGCAACCGCACTTACGATCTGTTCGCGGCAGCCGGCGGACTCATCGTCACCGGCCCGACGCGCACGAACGTCAACGATTTCCGCGCGATCCTCGTCGAGGGCCGTGCGCCTTAGGCCAACCGATTGACGGCGGACTGACCCCGCTCCAGCGCATCGAACGCGTCGAGCAGGATCGCGGCCATGCCTTCGCGCGCTTCGATCGTGGAGCTGCCGATGTGCGGCAGGATGAAGGCACTGGCCAAGTCGTAGTAACGCGCATCGAGGTTCGGCTCGTTGGTGAAGACATCGAGTCCCGCCGCGCGCAGCTTGCCCGAGCGCAGCGCTGCGATCAGCGCGTCGTCCTTGACGACATTGCCACGCGCGATGTTCACCACGATGGCGCCATCAGGCAGCCGTGCGATGCGTTCCTCGTCCAGCAGGTGGTGGGTCTCGGGAGTCAGCGGGCAGGCCAGCATCAGGAACTCGCATTGCGGCAGCAGCGTGTCGAGCTGCGCGTGATACTTCGCGCCACCCTCTTCCGCCGCAGGCAGCGGCCGGCGGTTGTGATAGTGGATCTCCATGCCGAACGCGGCGGCTCGCGTCGCGATGGCCTGGCCGATGCGGCCCATGCCCACGACCCCCATGCGCTTGCCGGACAGCTGCACGCCGGGCAGCTGCACCGGGGTCCAGCCGGTCCATTGACGACTGTGGATGAGCCGCAGGCTCTCGTTGCCGCGACGCGCGGCGCCGAGGACAAGGAACATCGCCGTTTCGGCCGTCGCATCGGTCAGCACGTCCGGCGTATTGAAGACGGCAATGCCGCGGGCCTTGGCCGCGACGACATCCACATGGTCGTATCCCACGGAGTACGTGGCGATCATGCGCACCGAGGCGGGCAACGCCGCGAGGGTGCCGGCGTCCATGCGATCGCCGACCGTGACCATGAGGACATCGCAGCCCTCGGCCTCGCGCAGCAGCGCCTCGCGCGTGAGTCGCTCCCCGGTTTCGTTGAAACGGGTTGCCCTGCGCGACGCAATCAGTGCACGTACCGACGGCAGGACCGGGAATGTCACCAGCAGCATGATGGACCTCGACAATGACCAGGAACGAGAGTGTAGCGGCGCGCGACGACCGACGCCCGCAGCCTTGATTACAGCGTCGCAACCACTTTCTGCAGCCGCGCCACGAGCTCCGCGCAGCCGGACAGTCGCTCGGCCTCGTCGGCCAGCACGGCCGCAAACGCGCGCTTCTTGAATTCGCGCACGTCGATGCCGCCGGGAAGGTCGCGGGCGGCGGAGCTTGCCAGCAGGTCGAACAGGCGGTCGATGGCATCCAGCCGGCCCCACAGGTAGTCGTGCTCCCGGGCCTTGCGACTGAAGAACGCACCGAAGCCGCCGAACTCGGCGCCCTTGAGCGCAGCGGGTCCAATGCCGGCGCGGAGCGACAGCGCATCCTCGGGGCTGATGCGATCCACGACGATCTCGCCTAGCTCGCCGAGCTTGTGCTCCTCGCGCGAGCGGATCATCGGCAGCAGGATGATGTCCCAGAAGACGAATCCGATATACGCGATGAGCAGGTCGCGGCGGCACGACGCACCGAGTGCGAGGAACTCGGGCGACGCGAGCACTGCGTCCGCCTCCTCGTTGAAGCGGACGAAGTGGCACTCGAGGCTGACCTGGTCGACCAGCGCGGTGACGGCCACCCCGCGCCGCTCCACGAAGGCGTCGGCATCCGGCAGGCGTTCGGGCTGCATCGCAGCCGACACATCCCGCGCAAAGAGCTCCCGGATCTGCTCGGCGGCACCGCTGCTCAGGAAGCGGCTGCTCTCGTAGGCGTTCAGGGCCTCCAGGCAGCCATAGACCCGCGCCTTGAAGTCGTCGAGCGCACCGGAGGTCAGGCCTTGCAGCTGCGGCTCGGACAGGCGCGGATAGAAGCGGTTGATGGCGTGGATGACGAAGTAGTGCCGCCGGTAGCGATACGCGAGGTTCAGGTTGACCATGAACGTCATCGACGGCGCGAGGCCGGCTTCGCTCCGCGCAGCAGCCGGAATGTCGTAGCTGGCCTGGTAGATGTGGTTGCGCCGGGCCCAGACGTCGAGTACCTCCGCCACCCACAGAGCGCGCGGCGAGTTGTGCGAGTAACCGCAGACCGAACACACGAGCTGGGAGAGGTAGTCGAGCGCCTCACCGATCATCAGCCGGACGTACTGGTTGTACGTGATGCGCGCATCGGCCATCAGCACGCGGCCCGCATCGATGCGCCACCGCTGCAGCTGCTCCGCCGTGACCGGCTCGTCGAGGGCCTGGCCCGCGATCGCCTCCACGCGCGCGACGACATCGGGCCGTACCGCCTCGATCGCTGCCCGCTCGCGGCGGGCCTGCTCGTTCAGCCGGCCGATCCACGCGAGTTCGTCGTTGATGGGATCGGAGCGCGGCAGGTCCGACAGCGCGCTGCGGATCGTGCCGAAGAATCCCGGCACCTGCCCGGGCGCGGGCGCCGCACGGCTCTTGGGATTGGGGTCGATATAGACGAGGCGCCGGTCAACCTCGCGAAAGGCGGCATGCGACTTCAGCGCTTCGATGGCAATGTGGAAGGGCTTGTTCGTCAGGATGCTGCCGTCGACGAGGACCGCGTCCTCGGGATCCAGCCCGAGATCCCGGTAGTGCCCGAAATTCTCGTCCAGGAATTCCTCGCGCCGCGGCCAGGAGCGCTCGCGTCCCGCAAGCAAGGCATCCATCTCACGGACCTGGACCGGCGGAAACGCCGCCGGATACGACGACGTGGCACGCGCCGCAAACGCCAGTGACGGCACGTTGTCCCGACCGAAATCGCTGACCTCGGCGCCCGTCTGGCGGTGTTCGTAGGCAAACCGCAGCACCTGCCGGTGTTCGCGCTCGCGGACGATGGGCGGGTCGTGCAGGTGGATCAGCCGTTCGGCGCCGTAGTAATCCGTCACCGTCACCGCGAGGTCGAGCCGCTGTCCCGCAGGCACCAGTGACGCGCCGGGCCGCGGTGGATCGCCCATCTCCTCCATCGCGTCGAGCAACAGCGCGCTCAGGCTGCTGCCGTCGAGCGGCGGCTCGAACCACCGCGAGCGCAGGAACATCGACAGCTTGTCGCGCGTCTCGCGGTCGACCGACTGCTTGAGCAACCTCATGCGCTTGAGTTCCCACAGGAACGGCCGCAGGAACGGCCGCACGTACCATTTGTGCCACGGCTCGGCCTTCGCCTCGGGCGCAAGCAGGTGCGCGATGTCGACATCGTCCAGCCACACGTCCGTCACGGAATCGACCCTGAGGTCGTGCGCAATCGCGCGCGCGAGCACGATGCCGTTGATGCCGCCGGATGACGCACCCGCAATGACATCGACGATGACGCGCAGGTCGAGGCCGCGCCCGCCAATGGCCTTCAGCGCATCGAAATAGATATCCTCGGTGGACGGCGAGCGGCCGTCGACCTGCCCGGGCTTGAAGACATGCTCCGTGCGCTGCTTCTGCGCAGGTGCGATCGCGCCGTGATAGGCCCTGGAGGCGCGGACCAGCTTCAGGATTTCCTTGGTGATGCCGTGCTGGTAGATGGCGAGCGACACCCCGCCGTAGCAGACGAGCGCGATCCGCAGCTCCTTCTCCTTGATCGCCGCGCCGACAGGGACTGCCTGGATCGGATCCGTCACGACAACCGGGGTCCGGCAGTGAGCCGCAGTACGGCAGCACGACATCGATTCGCCGGGAGGCGAGGAAGCGACACGCAGTATTGGAACTCGATGTCCGTCATTGGCTTTGTAGTCGGATAGACCGGCGTTGTGTCGGATTCTGTCAACTGGCGCAGTTCCCGCTGCCCGCGGCCGCCCCCACAGCCATTGATGGACGGCCGTCGCCGTTCCGTCAATAAGCTGTCATCTGGACGCCTTAGTGTCTCGTGTTCCGGCGCCGAACCTTGGCACCGCCCCGCCTACAAGACAAGAGGATACCCAAAATGACGAAAGTCGCTTCCATGGTCGCGCTGCTGCTGGCAGCCAGCGCAGCGTCTGCCGCCCCGGATTATACGGTCGAACTGAAGCAAGTCGGCACTTACGCGTCAGGCGCTTTCGCCGTCGGCGGTGCCGAGATCGTCTCCTACGACCCGCTCACGCGCCGCGCCTTCGTGGTGAACGCCGCGCAGACAACGGTCGACGTGCTCGACATCCGCGACCCCGCGAATCCGGTCAAGGTCGGCAACATCGACGCCTCGGCGCTCGGCGGGTCGGCCAACAGCGTGGACGTGAAGCTCGGTATCGTCGCCGTTGCCATCGAAGCCGACGTGAAGACGGACCCAGGCATCGTCGCCTTCTATCGCAGTTACGACCTCAAGTACCTCGGCCAGGTGGCCGTTGGCGCGCTGCCGGACATGGTCACGTTCACGCCGGACGGCCGCTACGTGCTGGTAGCCAACGAAGGCGAGCCGGACGCCAGTTACCTCGTCGACCCGGACGGCTCGGTCAGCATCATCGACCTGCGCCGGGGCGTTGCCCGCGCGACTGTCAAGCATGCCACGTTCACGGCATTCAACAGCCAGATCGACACGTTGCGCGCCCAGGGTGTACGCATCTACGGGCCGCAACCCGACCTCACTGTTGCCCAGAACCTCGAACCCGAGTACATCACCGTCGAAGGCAACCGTGCGTATGTCACGCTGCAGGAAGCCAACGCCATCGCGACCATCGACATCGCCCAGGCGAAGGTGTTGAAGATCCAGCCGCTCGGCTACAAGGATCACATGCTGCCGGAGAACAAGATCGATGCAAGCGATCGCGACGGCACCACGGTGTTCGACGGCGTTTCTTTCCGTGGAGCCATCAATCTCCAGAACTGGCCGGTGTTCGGCATGTACCAGCCCGATTCCATCGGCAGCTACACCGTCAAAGGGGTGACCTACCTGGTCACGGCGAACGAAGGCGACACGCGCTCGGTGGCAGGCTTCGACGAAGAGGTTCGCATGGCGAGCGCCCTGGTTGACCCGGCGTTCCCGAACCTGGCGGCGCTGCAGGGAGCGGCCAGCCTGGGCCGCCTTACGTTGACCAGAGCCACGGGCAATACCGATGGTGATGCGGAACTCGAGCAGCTGTACGTACCGGGTGCGCGTTCGTTCTCGATCTGGAATGCGGCGACCGGCGCGCAGGTGTTCGACAGCGGTTCGGACTTCGAGAGCATCATCGGCAATCTCCGTCCCCAGGGTTTCAATGCCAATCACGAGCTCAACAACGACGCCGCGAGCGCCAACAGCAAGTCTTTCGACACACGCAGCGACAACAAGGGTCCGGAGCCTGAAGGCCTCGCGCTCGGGACGTACTTCGGTCGTAGCTACGCCTTCATCGGCATGGAGCGGGCCAGCGGCATCATGGTGTACGACATCACGGATCCGGTCGCCCCGGAGTTCATCCAGTACATCGACAATCGCAACCTGGCCGTGCCGGCATGCACGGGCGCCATCAACCCGGCGACCGGACTCTGCTCCGACTCGAACCCTGCCGCCGGCGACCTCGGCCCGGAAGGCCTGCACTTCGTGCCCTGGTACCTGAGCCCGACCTACCGTCCGCTGCTGATCGTGGGCAACGAGATCAGTGGCAGCACCACGTTCTACCAGCTTGAGCTGAAGGCTCAGTAGGCCCGCCCCCAGCCGGGGACAGGCCGATGACGGTCTGTCCCCGGTCAAGCGGATCGGTTTGATCCGGGGTGATGCCGCTCCCTTTCTCCCATCCCCACAGCGGCGACCCTTCACGCCCTTCGCCGCTTCACCAAACATTCACGCGACGGCATTTCGTCCGCAACACTCCGCGCCTAAAAGGGAAGGCAGCACCTTCGGCTTCGTGCTGATCGTGCGCCTCGTTTTTTTTCGACTGGAGAACGCAAGAATGAAGATCTCGCTCGCCCATGCAAGCCTTGTCACCGCGGGTGGCCTGCTGCTCGCAGGCTCAGTAGCCCTCGCCGACGGCATCCGCTTCTCGGATTTCGCGCCGCTTGCCGCGTCGGCCGGCCCGACCGCCGATGAAGCCACACCCATCACCTTCGGCAATCCTGCGTTCATGCAACGGTCGATTGCGGACCGCACGTCCGTCCTCGCCACCGGCACCCCGAATTCGGGCGTCTGGGACATGAATACCGTCAATGAGACCGGCCGCCAGAACGGCCGCTTCCTGTTCACGGTATTCGAGTCGGACCAGGCCGGCGTGCAGCGTCACGACCTCAAGACGGGCGTGACCGAGACACTGTGGTACAGCCCGTCCCAGTTCGGCCACGTCGCCTTCGACGCGGCGTACTGGACACCTTGGGGCACGTTCATCACGGCAGAAGAGAGCTGGGTGACCTCGGCCACCGGCACGAACTGGAACTACGGCCGGCTGTTCGAACTCAAGAACCCCTTGACCGCGCCTGGCATAAAAGAACCGCTCTCGGCGACGAGCAACGAAGGCGCCAACTTCGTGCACCAGAACGTCATCCCGCGCACCTCGCATGAAGGCATCCAGTTCGACAAGGCTGGCAACATGTACTTCATCGACGAGTTGAATGGCGGCGCGATCTACAAGTACACGCCCAAGGCCTCGCTGGCGCGGGTGAAGGCCGGCCGCGCAGACTATTTCGCGGCAGGCCAGACATCCGTGCTCCGCGTGGGCGACGGCGCCACGCCGAACGCCACGGGCGCCTACACCTGGGTGCCTTTCACGGACGCGAATGGCGCTGCGCTGCCTGGTGCGCGGGTCAACACCGACCTCAACGGCGTCACCTCCGTCGATGCCCGTAACACGACGGACCTCCCCGCGTTCAAGGGCACGGACTACCAGCGTCCCGAAGACCTGCAGGTGCAGACGGTCAAGGGTCGCGAGTATCTGTATGTCGCGACGACCACCACGAACGAGGTCTATCGGCTCGACCTGGCCAGCAGCACGATCTCGGTATTCGCCAACCGCAACACGACGGACCTTGCCACCGGCCTGCCCGTGGGCACGGGCTTGACCAGCCCGGATAACCTGGCGCTCGACCATGAAGGCAACCTGTACATCATCGAGGACCGCAACGGCGGCGTCGACGACGACATCTGGTTCGCGAAGGACCTGAACAAGGACGGCGATCTGCTCGATGCGGGCGAAGGCCTCGCTCGCTGGGCATCGAACGGGACACTGGGTTCGGAGTTCACGGGCCTGTACTTCGACCCGCAGAACAAGCGCCGCGCGTGGGTCAATATCCAGCACCCGACCAGCACGAACGACCGCACGATCGAGATCACGCTACCGAAGCACGACCGCGACGACGAAGACCACGAGGAAGAGCACGAAGACGACCGCTAGTCGACTGCTCACGGCGTCCTGAGGCAGACTTCGCGCTGCCGCTAGAGGCCACTTCATTGCCAGGCGCCCCCGCACCTCACGGTCGGGGGCGTCCTGCATTCAGCCCCCGAACGGCTGGTGTTACTTGGCGCCGCCCGGCGTTCCCTTGACTGCCACGTTGAACGTGCCCGCGAACTCGATGGGCTGCCGGCCCGTCGCCGCGACGATGTAATCCTTGAGCAGCGCCATCGTGTCGGCCCGCCGCGGATGCTCCGGCTCCAGGAACTCGCGCTCGTACTTGCCCGCAGCGTAGTCGATGGGCGTGAGCCCCTTCTCGTCGAGCGTCTCCAGCGCGGCGCCGCTCGCGACCAGGTACCTGATCGTGTCGTTCCAGCCATGCGAGGCGGCGGCATGCAACGCCGTGGTGCCGTTGTTACTCTGGACGTTGATCTGTCCGCCCGCCTCCTTCAGCAAGCGGACCGCCTCGAGCGCCTGCGCATCGGTCTTGAAGCGACCGCGCGTCGGATTGAAGCTATGCCCCATCCCCGCCGCAGCCATCAACGGCGTCACGCCGGTCGCCGTAGGCAGCTCCAGCAGGGCGCCGGCCTTGAGCAACATCGTGATGGCCTCCGCATCGCCCACCTTGGCTGCCAGCAGCAGCGGCGTCGCACCGGTCGACAGCAGATTGTCGCCGCCCCGATCGTTGATGACGTTGCGATACGGCGGCCGCAGCTTGAGCTGTGAATTGGGATTGGCGCCCCGCTGCAGCAGTAGCTGCGCAATCGTCAACGCAGCCGTGTCGTCCATCGAAGGGAGATCCGCCCGCCCGCCGCGCGGCAGGGTGTTCATGTCGATCGCCACGTACAACGGCGTGCGGCCGAAGAAATCCCACCGATTCACGTCCGCACCCGACTCGATCAGGAACCGCGCGAAGTCGAAATGCAGGTTCATTAGCGCGATCACGAGCGGCGTCGTGCCATCCGGATCAGGCAGATTGATGTCGGACCCGGCGGCCAGCAGATGTCGCGCGCACTCGATGCAGCCTTCGCGGGCCGCATACAACAGCGGCGTCAGGCCGGCGTGCAGGAGATCCTTGGGACGGCCTTCCGCCGTGATCCGGCGAGGCCATTCGCGCACCGTCGCGCGCACATTCACATCGGCACCGGACTTGATCAGCAGCCCCACCATGTCGGGGTGCCGCTGAGCGGTGGCCCACATCAGTGCCGTCTGCCCGCCCCACTTCTCCACCGCATTGACGTCTGCTCGCCGCTGCAGCAATACCCTCGCGGCCGCGACATTCCCGGAGCGCGCCACGATCATCAGCGCCGTCTCTCCCTCGGCATTGGCGGCCTCGACGCGCGCACCGGACTTGAGCAGCGCAGCCAGGATCGCCGGATCGGGATCGACCGCCGCCACGGCGAGCGGTGTCGCACCGTAGTCGTTGACGGCGTTCGCATCGGCTCCTGCACGCAAGAGGCGCTCGACGAGTTCAGCGTCGCGATTGAAGGCGGCCCAGTGCAGGGCCGTGGTGCCGTCTGGTTCCGCCCCGCGAACATCGACGTGCTGGTCGATGAGGGCCAGCGCGGCCTGCCGATTGGCCGTCTTGACGGCGTCGACGACCCGCGAATCGGATGCGGCCGCGGCTGTTCCGGACACACAGATCAGGATGACGGCCCACAGCGCCTTCATCGTCACACCTCGGCAAACTGGCCGGTGCTGTTGCCGAGCGCCTCGACCGGCACGCCCGCCCGATCCAGCATCGTGACCAGCAGGTTCGCAAGCGGCGTGTCCTGCGCGTACTTCAGGTGCTGCCCCCCTTTGACCCGACCATAGGCACGGCCTACCAGGGCAGAGGGCAACGGATCGTTGTTGTGCAAGTCGCTGTTGCTCATGTTGCTGCCGAACAGGATCAGCGAATGGTCGAGCATCGTGCCGTCTCCATCCTGCATCTGGCTGAGCTTCTTCACGAACTTCGCGAACGCGGTGGTGTGGTAGGTCTGGATCTTTGCCAGCCGGTCCAGCTTCAATGGATCGTTCTGGTGATGCGACAGCGGATGAAAGGCGTCGGGCACGCCGATCTGGTTGTACGTGCGCATGCTGACTTCCTTGGCCATCATGAACGTCACGACGCGAGTGAGGTTCGCCTGGTAAGCCAGCGCCATCAGGTCGAACAGGGTGTCGAGCTGCTTGCCGAAGTCTTCCTGCACGCCGGTGGGCGCGCTCGGCAGGTCAAGGTTGCCAGCCGACTGGCCCTGCATCTTCTGCAACCGCCGTTCCACTTCCCGCACGGAATCGAGGTAGTCCGTCACCATCGCGCGGTCAGCCGCTCCCAGCTTGCGCTGCAGGTCGGAAGCACTGCCCTTGATGAGGTCGAGGAGACTGCCGGTCTCATCCATGACGGCCTGGCGCTCCGCTGCATTGTCACCCTCGCCGAAGAGGCGGTAGAACACCTTCCGCGGATTGCTCTCCATCGGCAGCGGCTGCGTGGCCGTGCGGAACGAGATCGTATTGCCAAAGCCGCAGCCATACCCCGGATCACACGGGCCCGCCCCGGGCTCACCGGACAATTCGAGCGAAGGCAGCGGCGAATCCTGACCCAGGTGCTGGACCGCGACCTGGTCCGCACTGACGCCGCCCTTCGGCGCGTTGCTCACGGCAGGCGCCACGCAACCCAGCCAGGTACCGGCCATGATCGCGTGGGGCGCGGGACTCTCGCCCGCCTTGTTGCGCAGGCCGCTGACAACGGTCAAATGCTGGCGGAAATCGCCCAGCGGCGCCAGGATCTGGGGCAACTCGAATTCCTTGCCGGCAGCGGCCGGCGACCACCGATCGATGATCGCGCCGTGCGGGAAGTAGATGAACCCGAGCCGAGGCGTGGGCTTCGCTGCTGTGGCTGCAAGCGCCGTGCTTGCCGGAATCATGGCGTCGAGCAGCGGCAACGCCACCGTTGCGCCCAGGCCGCGCAGCACGGTCCTGCGGGAAAGATGCTTTTTCGTGATGAACATGACGCTATCTCGTGTTCTGGCTCTGGGTCATCTGACCCGCCGGCCGAGCGGCCTCGTCGGGAACCCGTCGTTGGCTGAACGCATCGCTCTTGATGATATTCAGGACGAGAGACTCGAATCGAAACTCGTCCTTGGCGGAGGCGCGCACGATCGCGCGCACCGTCGGCATGTCGAAGTACTCGACTGAACGCCCGAGTGCGTAAATCATCAGGTTCTGCGTCAACGTCTGCACGAACTGATCCGGGTTTTCGACCAACGCATTGCGCAGGTCATCCGGACTCGCGATGTTCCTGCCGTCGGGCAGCACGCCGGACGAGTCGATCTTCGTCCCTGCATAGCGGTCTTTCGCCCGCCACTTGCCCACACCATCGAAATTCTCGAGCGCGAACCCGAGCGGATCCATGACCCCGTGGCACGAGAAGCACGTGGGCTGGCTGCGATGCGTGGCCATCAATTCCCGCACCGTTAGCGCTTTGGCCCCCGCCTGATTTTCCTTGAGCGCTTCGACGTTGGGAGGCGGTGGCGCAGGCGGCGTTCCCATGATGCGCTCCAGGATCCACGCTCCTCGAAGCACGGGCGCGGTCCGGTTCGGATACGACGTCACCATCAGCACGGCACCCTTTCCGAGCAGACCCCAGCGGGCGGAATTGTCGAGCTCGACGCGGCGGAACCGGTCACCCTTGACCGTATTGATGTCGTAGTGGAGCGCCAACCGTTCGTTAAGGTAGGTGTAGTTGGCCGTGAGCAGCTCAAGCACACTGCGGTTCTCGCGGAACACGCTGTCGATGAACAGCCCGAGCTCGGTGCGGAAATCATCCCGCGGATCGCCGGCAAAGGGAAACACCGTGGGATCGGGATCGATCTCGGCGAGCTTCGCCATGTTGAGCCACTGGAAAGCAAAGTTGCTGGCCAACGTCTCCGAGCGGCGATCCGCAAGCAGACGACGCACCTGCGCTTCGAGCACCGCCGGGTCGCTCAAGCGATGCTCCTTCGCGAGCCCCAGCAACTCTGCATCGGGAACGCTGCTCCACAGGAAGAAGGCGAGCCGCGTGGCGAGTTCGAGATCGTTGATCCGATAGACGTCACCGGCGACAACGTTGCCGGGAGGCAGCTCGGCGCGGTACAGAAAATAGGGGCTCGCAAGAATGGCGGTCAGCGCGCGCCGCACGCCGCCTTCAAAATCACCGGCATCACGGCCCGCCGCGTAGAATTTCTTGATCGGCGCGAGTTCGGCTTCCGCGACCGGCCGCCTGAAAGCCCGCTCGGCCAGCGACACGAGGATGCGATCGGCACAGGGCTGCTCCTCCGCCGCTGATACCGGATAACAGCTGAAGATGGCTTTGCGACCCGGGGTCTCGCTCATGCCGGAAGAATTGAACGGCCCGCGTACCTCGAACGCGCTCAAGCGCAATACCCGCTCCTGGCCAATCCCGGGCATCAGGCTTTGCAGCTTGTCCTCGGACTCCGCATGCGTGCGGTGCAGGAACGTGACAGCCACCTGATGCGGCCCGGCAGTGGCCTTGAACCGGATCTTCTTGAGGCGCGCGTTGATGGCATCGACCGCCGGGTCCTGCTGCTGGTCGATCGCCTTGATATCCGCCTCGCCGCCGATCTTCGTTTCAAAGATGCGCTTGCCATCAAGCGTCGCCAGAACCGTGTTGTCGAACTCCATGTTGTAGACCCAGAGGGCCACGGCCAGGTTGGCAATGTTGAGCTCGTACTCCCCGTCGACCGGGAAATCATGCTCGACCAGCAACCCACCCCGCGTGCCGAGCGGCAATCCCGCGACGTGGCCGAATTGCGAGCTCTTGTCCTTGACGGTGTACGTCGTCGCCGCCGGCTTGGCCGCGCGATCCCCGATCGCCTGCACGGCCACGGCACGGGCGGCAGATACGTATTGCTCCATGAAGGAAGGTGAAACCTGCAGGACGCTGGCCACATTGTCGAAGCCATCCGACGCGTCGTCCTGCGGGAGCAACGCCGAGACATCGACGTGGGTACCCAGCAGGTCCCGCACCGCGTTGCCGTACTCCTTGCGATTGAGCCGGTGCAAGGCCACGCGCCCGGGATTGGGGCGATCGCGGGCTGCGTCATCAAGCCGACCTTCCATCCACGACACAAACGAGTTGATTTCGGCCTGGCCCGGTTGCGGCTTGCCTGGCGGTGGCATCAGCCGCCCGCGCAATTTGCGGACCGCCGCCTCCCAGACCTTGGCTTCGGCGGGAATGCCTTCCGGTGTCATCGAGTCAAAGGCAACCTTGCCCTTGAACTCGATGTCGTTGTGGCAGTCAGTGCAGTAGCGATCGACGAACGCAAGCGGGCTGCCTGCGCCGTGAACGGTCTCCGCGCCCGCTGCGGGAAGGGCCGCCGTGCCGAGACTCGAAATCGCCAGAATCGCCTGTAGCCTCAAGGTTTTCACCGCTGCAATTATGGTTGACACGCGGTCCTTCTGTCTCGTTTCATTGCGGCCACTTGAGCCGTCTCAGAACGAATGCTGCACTGCGCCGAACCCGGACCTGACACCCGCCCCTGGCACCTGAATGACCCTCCTCCACGAACGACGACGTTTCCTGCTCAGCCTCGCGGCCGGTGTCGCGATGTCACAGGCACCGTTTGCCCTGGCCAGGGCTCAGTCTCGTCGCGCTTCGCTCGCCTCGACTCCCCTTCCAGGTGGGCTGATCCTGATCAGCGGCGCCGGCGGCAACGTGGTCGTTGGGCACGACGGGGAAGGCGCGCTGATGGTCGATGGCGGCACAGCGGACCGGGCACGTGACCTGGAAATGCTCGTCCTGCGGGAAACCGGTGTAAAGCGCGTCCACACACTCATCAACACGCACTGGCATCCGGAGCAGACCGGATCCAATGAGCGCCTCGGCAAGGCGGGCGCGAAGATCATCGCGCACGAGAACACCCGGCTCTGGCTCACCGTGTCGAATCCGCTGGTCGGTCAATCGGGAACCTACGGCCCCCTGCCTGCGGCCGCCCGCCCCAACGCGACGACTTACGCAAACGGGTCACTGCGTCTTGGCGCCGATCAGGTCGACTACGGCTACCTGCTCCAGGCCCACACGGACGGCGACCTTTATGTGCACTTCCGGCAAGCGAACCTGCTCGTTGCCGGGGACGTCGTGTGCAACGACGGCTGGCCGGTCATCGACTGGCGCACCGGCGGCTGGATCGGTGGCATGGTGGACGGCCTCACGAAGCTGATTGCCTTGAGCGATGCCACCACTCGCATCGTGCCGGGCCGGGGACCGCTCCTCACCCGTTCCGATCTCGAAGTCCAGCGAACCCAGTACGCAACGATTTTTGAACGCCTCGAAGCGCTGCTGCGGCAAGGCAAGGGACCGGACGAAGCCCTGGCCGAGAACCCCACGAAGGAATTCAATGCCGAGCAAGGCGATCCGACGCAGTTCGTCACGCTCGCCTTTGAGAGCATGTGGGGACACTACGCTCCCAATGCTTGATCCCGCTTTCATCAACCTGCTCCGCGCTCGCGCAGGCGAGCCCCACCCTGCCCATTGTGAGTAGAGCCGTGTCGACACGTTCACTGCATCCGCTGATCCTCTCTGCCTTCGCGATCGTCATGTTGCCGGGTCTGCTCGGGCACCGTGCACTCGCTGCCGACGCACCGCTGGTACGCTCGGTCTGGGACGGCGCCTACACCACCACGCAGGCCGCACAGGGCGAGAAGCAATATCAGCAGATCTGCCAGCGATGCCACGGCACCGACACGCGGGCCGGCGAGGAAGTCGCGCTGTGGGGCGATGACTTCTGGAAGAGCTGGCGCGAGGACACGCTCGACAACCTGTACCACTACGTCAGCGCCAACATGCCGAACGACGAACCGGCCACGCTGAAGACCGATCAGTATCTCGACGTGATCGCGTACCTGCTCAAGAAGAACGGACTGCCTGCGGGCGAGGCAAGACTCACGGTGGCGAACTCAGCGGGGGTCCACATCTACGCGAAAGAAGGTCCCGGCGTGCTGCCAGCGGAGACCATGGTAGAACTCGTCGGCTGCCTCGCGAAGCTCGACAAGGGGTGGCAGCTCGTCAATTCGAGCCACCCGGCGCGCGTCAAGTCAAAGCAGGTATTGCGAGCCGAGAACGAAAGGGCCGAACCGCTCGCGGGTGGCCCGGCGATGCCGCTCAAGTTCGTGATGACCAAGCTCGACAGCTATGTCGGCAAGGTCATGACGGTGCGCGGCATGCTGATCGGCGAAGGCGGCCGGGAGGGCATCAACGTGATGACCACCCAGCCGTCCGCCGATTCCTGCGACGCGCCGCAGTCCTAGCGCGCCGGAGCAACGGGAACTGCAGCGGCTGGCGGCCGCGGCATCGATGCCTGGAACAACATGCCGTTCGGATCGCGGATCCAGCTGCTGCGGGCATCCGCTGGCAGCGTTGCCGACGTCTCGCCCACTCCGATCGTGCCGCCATTCGCCTTCGCCGCGGCGATCACGGCAGGGAAATCCTGCACGGTCATCGGCATGATCGGCCCACCCGGATCCTGCACGCGATGACGGATCGGGTGCTGGTTCGGGCCCGTGAATTCCTGGAAGCGGATCTCGGGACCTGCGCCCGGGAACGTGCCTCGTGCCATGCGTACCGTCTTCAATGACTTGTCGTTGAACAACTTGATCATCGAATCCGGTGGTGCAGCCGCCTTGGCCGGCGCCGGCATGTTGAAGCCGAAGGTGCGGTTGTAGAAGGTGACGGTCTGGTCGAGGTCTTTCACCGTCAGGTAGAAGCTGATGGTGCCGACCTTTGCGGGCGCCGCCACCGGCGTGGCCCCTCCTTCGACGAACTCGATGATGAAGCCGTTGTGCTCTCGAAGCATGACAGCGCGGTTCTTCGTGCCGTCGGCGCCGGTCCTTTCGATGGGAGCGCCGCCTTCGGTCAGCACCGTCAGCCCGAGCTTCTTCGCGCCGGCCACCAGCTCGTCGATGCCCCTCACGTTGATCGCGAGCATGATCTCGCCCGGGTCCTGGATGCGGGGCTGCTGCGGATTCACCTTGATCCCGTGCCACTGCACGAGCTCCATCTTCCACGGACCGCCCGGAACCTGCAGCACGACGGTCTGCAACAGCGCGCCGGGCTCGTCGACCAGCTGTTTCATTTCACGCGGCGCCGCGGGCGGCGTGACGACTTCCATGCCGAGCAGGTCGCGGAACACGGCCAGCGACTGCTCCAGGTTCGCGACGTTCAGGTGGAGAAAGCTGACCGTGAGCGTGCGCGGCCCGGCGGGCACCGCGGCTGCGGGTGCAGCGGCTTGCGCATGCACAGCTGAGACGGCAGCGAGACCGACCACTGCAGTGGCGCAGGCCGCCTGCAGTGGTCGAGACAGCCATTGAGTCTTCAGGAATTCCATCGTGGGGCTCCGTTGTGTTTCTTCTGGTGGCGTCGCCGCAGGCGCTGCCCGCCTTGAATCCTACTCCGACGCCCGAAGAAGGTCTCTCGTCACGAACGACAGCCGCTCCGGTGGTGCATTGCGGCGGAGGCTTGGTGCCAGCCTTGGGCGGAGGCTTGGTGCCAGCCTTGCCATATTTGCATTGTCCGCCACCACCGCCTCCATCTTCCCGCTCGAATGGCAAGTATGGGAATGTAGGAACTTCGGTGCCGGACTTAAGTTTTTTACATTCGGAGTTTCTCTAACGAGAGAATGGCTTTTCCGGGAAGCGGACTGCCAGGTGGGAGGCTCAATCACTCAAGTCCGGAGCCAGATTCCCCTTCACGCGCCCTTCACGCGGATCATCAATTTACCGGTGTTGGCTCCGGTGTAGATTTTCTTCAGCGTTCGCAGCGCATTTTCGAGGCCATCAACGAGCTCGGTGCGCACCTTGATCTTGCCTTGGACCATCCATTGACCCAATGCGACGATGGCGGCTGCGTAACGCTCCAGGTTGTCCGTCACGATGAATCCTTCCACACGCAGGCGCTATGCCAGCCAGCAATGCTGAACAGCGCCGTCGTACGGGTCGAGGTACGCCTTTGGCCGCCATTCCGTTCAGGCCCTTCCGCGCAGTGCTGCACTTGCTTGGCTTGCAGGAACTGGCATTCACCGCCATCAGAACAAGGTCAACACGTTAAGCCTGGCAGGAAACCCCAAGCGCACTGGTCCTCTTGATCATGACTGCCTGATAGAGACTGCTGGCTTCCAGAGTCGTCAGCCAAGCGCTCAGGTGCCGGAACGGCAGCGCATCGAACGCTGCGGCGTCCGCCCTCGAAAACTGCCGCACGAACGGAAAGATCGCGATGTCTGCGAGCGACGGGTTGTCGCCAAACAGATAGACGTGCTGCGCGAGTCGTTCTTCGAGTGGCTCGAGCAACGTCACGGCTTCGCCGCGATGGTGGGTGGGATCGGTGCCGGGATAGCGGTTCGCGTACTTGGCGCGGTCGAGATGGAACTTGAACGGGCCGTCGTTGGCGGCAATGAGCGCGTCCATCTGCTCGCCGGGTGCGAGCCACCGTTCCGGATCATTCTGCTCAAGCGCCCACCGCATGATGTCGAGGCTTTCGTCGATCACTCCACCCTCTAGCATCACAAGCACCGGCACCGTCCCTTTCGGCGAAGCGGTCAGCAATTCGGGTGGTTTGTCGCGCAGCGACACCTCGCGGAGCTCAACCTCGATGCCGGCGACGCGCAACGCCATCCGTGCACGCATCGCGTATGGGCAGCGGCGAAAACTGTAGAGCACAGGCATGTCCCTGTCCGCTACCTCAGGCTTGCTTGCAGGAATGCGATCGCACGGCTCCACGAATCCCGCGTTGCTTCCGGATTGCCGCCGAGGTCCTGGAACTCGAGGAAGCCGTGAGTCGCGTGCGGATAGACGTGCGGCTCAAAGGCTTTGCCCAGCTTCTGCAGGGTTGCAGCCGTCTTCTCTACGGTTGCGGTGACGCGGGCGTCGTCCTCGCCGTAGAACCCGATGACCGGTGCAGCCATCTTCGACAAGGCCGCCGCGTCGCCGTTGGCTGCGCCGTAGTACACCACGGCCGCATTCAGGTCCGGGGCATTCATCGCCATCGCCCAGGCATTGCTGCCGCCCATGCAGAAGCCGAACGCCGCACTCTTGCCATTCGCACGAGGAAGCTTCAAGCCGTACTGGCGCACGGCCTCGTAGGCCACGAGCGTCGCCACCGTATTCAGCCGTGCGTTGGCCACAAAGACGTCCTCCGGTCCTGCAAACGATTCGTAGTTGCCACCCTTCGGTCCCATGCCCGTATGCAGATCCGCAATCAACGCGATGAATCCCTGTCTGGATAACTGGTCGCCGAGCGCCTGCATCCAGTCGTCCATCCCTGGCCCGTGCTGCATCACGACCACGATGCCGGCCGGCGCCGTTCCGTCGGGATACGTGATCCGCGTATGCATGCGGCCGTTGTAGGCACCCGGTGTCGGAACATCGACCCACTCGGCCCTGATCGACGAACGCAGCACCGTCGTCTTCGCCGTGAAGAGGCCCGCCGGCAGGGTGTCGAGTTTGCCGCGGGGATAGCCGCGTGGGGTCTGGGCCGTTGCTGCCGCGCCGGCAGCCGCTGACCCTGCCGCAGGAGTTGGAGCCGCCGCCCCCATCAGCGAAGCCGCACCCCGAGCGCTGCCGCCCGGTGCGTTCATCGCCGCGAGTGCGTGTGGCGTTGATGCATGCGCGGAGTGATCCGCCCCGTGCAAGCCCACCGATGCGCCGTCGAGCGCGTGGCCCTTCATGTGCACGACCTTGCTCGCGTGGTTTTCCGTGATCGCATTCAGGTAAGTGACCGCCCCGGACCACGCCGCTTTCGACAACTCAAAGCGCGCCGAAGTGGTCCCGCTGTCGACACGCAAGTCCGCCGCCAGCGTGACCGTCGCGGTGCGTTCCGATGCCGCAGGATGCGTCGCAAGTTGCTTGAGGACGGCCGCGAGGCTCACGGCATCGGACGCATCCGCATCCGGCACGACGGCAATAAAGCCTTCGTTCGTGAGTTGATCGGCAACGGCCCGCGCCCAGGGTGTCAATCGTCCAGCGTCAGCCGCAACGACGACAACCGGCGCGCGATCCGGGCGGTCCGGATAGGTAACTGCGGCAAGCAGCGTGCGGCCGCCTACGGCAATCGGGACCCACTCGCCATGATGATGGGTCGCGTTGAGGACATTTCTCGCCTCCTCTGGCAACGGATACGACGAGTGCTGCGACGCAGGGACGGCGTGCGATCCGAGGAGAGCCGATGAGTGCGTTGTAGCCACCACCACAATGACGCCGAACGCTCCCCGCAATCCGTATCGCACCAGACCCTTCGTTCGCATCGCGGTTTTCTCCTCGAGCTTTCCGGGCTGGCGCTGTTCGCGCCGCCTCTCCCCTGGTGGGTGATGGGTTCTCGGGAGGGCCGAATCGACACTCCCGTCAGCGGCCTACGCGAACTCAGGCCTCGCGAAGCGCCGGTTAGCGAGCACAGGCAACACTTTGCGTGCGTGGGCGACGCGTTCGGAATGCAGATCGGCAAACAGCAGCGCAGGCGCTTCACCTGCGGCGACGATGGTGACGCCGAGCGGATCGACGACACGGCTTGCACCGATGTTGCGTTCCCCGCATTCGCCAACGGCGACCATGTAGCAGGTGTTCTCGAGCGCGCGGGCAGTGACCATCACTTCCCAATGCGCTTCCTTGGCCAATCCGCGCACCCACGCAGCCGGCAACACGATGACTTCAGCGCCGTCCAGCACCAGCCGGCGAGCCAGCTCTGGAAACCGCACGTCGTAGCAGGTCATGGTGCCGACCTTCATGCCGCCAATGTCGAGAAGAGCCGGAATTTCGGTTCCCGCCTCGACGTTGGTCGACTCCTTCACCGCGAACGCATCGTAGAGATGCAGCTTCCGATAAGTGGCGATGATCTTGCCGCTCCGGACGGTGACGAGCTCGTTGAACACCTGCCCCTTGCCGTTCGGGACATGGATGCACATCTGCAACGTGAGCGCGTGCTTGGCACTCTCCGCCAGCACGCCCGACATGAATGGTCCATCCAGCGGTTGCGCGGACTTGAGCACAATGTCGGGAACCGTGATATCCCGCGCCAGCACGCCCTCCGGCAACACGAGCAGGTCAGCCCCGCCCGCCACCGCCTGGCGCATGAGCCCAAGCGTCGTGGCCAGGTTCTCCTCCCACGTCCGGGCAACCGCAAACTGACCGAGAGCAACGCGCATGGGAGGACGACCTTAAGTCCAAGTGGAGTGGGTGAAGTATACGTGGGGTGGTGAAGGGGGGGGGTATCGGGGCGGCAAGTTAACCGGCTGACTTCGTCAGCAAGGGGGCCCACTGGCAAGTAGGCCTCTCGGCAAGATGGACTAACGTCAGGTCAGACAGGAACGCTTCAATACTCAATACATGGGATCGCCACGAGGCAAGAGGGACTCCGCAAGACAAGAGCTTAATACAAGCTCCACCGCTGACTTGACGGTAGTCCTTTAGCCTCGTAGGGGCCGCCTGCCGGCAGGCCCCCTTGCTGACAGGGTCAGCCGGTCTATGCCTAGGGGTACGCCCCCCTCTCCACCTTCACCCCCCTCAGGTAAACGTCCGCAATCTTCCTCGCATTCATGATGTCCTCGAGCGGGTTCGCGTCGAGGACGACGAAGTCGGCGCTCTTGCCGGCGGCAAGGGTGCCCTGGTCGGTGAAGCCTGAGATGGCAGCCGAGTTGCGAGTAGCGGAAACGAGCACTTGCGCAGGGGTCATGCCGGCGATAACCATGTCTTCCATCTCGACGTAAGGCCCCCAGGGCGTGTTACCGTCGGTGCCGAAGCCGATGGTCATGCCCGCGTCAGACAGCTTCTTGAGGTTGCGGGCCTGGATCGCGTAGGCCTTCTGCAAGGGAGGCTGGTCCTGATTGGTTTCCTGCAGCTTGGCCAACGCCTCTGCAGGCAACGCACCACTCAGCCAACCGAGGTCAGCGACCACACCGCGTGCCCCCATGTTGGGGATCAGCACGACGTTCGGACGCGCCTTGACCATCGCGATGAACTCGTCGTCGATGTCGCGATCGCGCACGCCATGCGCGAAGATATCGATGCCGGCTCGCAGCAGTTCCTTAGCATCGTCAAGCGCAAAGATGTGCGCCGCCGTCTTGAGGCCGGCCTTGTGCGCTTCGTCGATGACCGCTCGATAGAGTGCCGGACTCAGCTTCTTGTACTTGCCGTCGCGATCGTCCACCCACACCTTGATGAAATCAGCCTTGCGGGCGATCTCCGCCTGGACGGCTGCGCGGGCCTCTTCTTCGGTCGTCACCCAATGCACCGGGTTGCGTCCCGGTTCCGGAGCCGTGATGCCAAGGCCTGCAGAGCGGTAGCGAGCTGAACCCGGAATCACTTCATCGCGGACTTCAAGCGGCGTGCCGTCCCCATCGGTGCCCAGACTCAAGGCTGCGGCGACGCCGAAGAACGCACGGCGCTTCAGGTCGAGCAGCAGCGCGTCGCGGTTCGTGCTGAGGTGGGTGTGTCCGTCGATGATCGCGGGGATCACCGTCTTGCCCTTGAGATCCACATGCGCAGCACCCGCAGGGGCCGTGACGGCTCCCGCCGCACCCACCGCGACGATGCGGCCCTGATCGACGACCAGCAGTCCGTTCTCGACTGGCGTCAGTCCGTCTCCAGCGAGCAGAGTTGCCCCTTCGTAGACCACCGCCGTGACGGGCGCTGCCGCCTGTGGCTCCGGCGCCTTGGCGCAGCCTGCCATTGCCAGCAACCCGACGATGGAAACGCCCTGGACACTCAATACACGCATGATCCTGTTCATTCACTCCCCCTGCTTAGCTGGTCTGCCTGACATCTGGGTGCCGTTACGCGAGCGTCAGGAAGTTACTCCGGTTTCGGGCGGATCGCCACCGCCCACAGCAACAACTGCCGCCCCTCCCCGGTCAGCGGAGCCGCTGCGCCCAGGTCGTGAGACCCGAGGTCACGCTGCCGAACAGGTCGCCGACGACGATCCCGACGTCACCATAGTGCTTGCGGATAGTCCGCTCGACGATGGGTGAGCGGGCCGTGCCGCCAGTCACGTAGATCACGTCGGGGCGCGTCTGCGCCTGAGCTTCCACTTCGCGCATCAGCGCCACGAAAACCGCAAGCTCACGCTCGATCGACTCCGCCATTTCGGGCACCGAGACCTGCGTAGCGAGCCCGGACTCCAGGTACGCAAGATCGAGTTCCACTGCCTCGCGCTCCGACAGCCCGATCTTTGCGAGTTCCGCGCTGCGGTTGACGCGATAGGTGAGGCGGGCTTCGTGGAGGGTGTGCAATCTTGCGAGCTGCCGCGTTTCGACGGCGTCGCGCTGCAGTCGTCCGATCTCCACTCCGGTGCTTCGTGCGTAGAACTCGGCTTGCGCCGCGACGTCATTGATCGCCGCGGCCTTCCAGTAAACGCTGCTCGGCACGGGCAGGCCGGAGTGCAGCAGACTGTCGAGCCCAAGCAACGGCATGATCTTGCGCAGACTCAGCTTGATATCGATGTCGATGCCGCCGACGCGGGTGCCCGAGTTGCCAAGCACTGACGCGTCGCGTACCGCCTGATCGCGGAATGACGGTCCCACGCGCACCATCGAGCAATCGGTCGTACCGCCGCCGGCATCGAGGACCAGCACGAGCTGGTCGCGCGCAATCGTTCTCTCGTAATCGAGCGCGGCTGCGATCGGTTCCAGCAGGAACTCGACTTCGCGGAATCCCGCTGCCTGTGCCGCGGCTTGCAGCATCGCGGTCGCCTGGACGTTGCCTGCCTCCCCTCGCGTGCCGTGGAAGTTGACGGGCCGCCCGAGCACGACACGATCGAGCGGACTCCCCAGCCTCGATTCGGCCTGGCTCCGAATGTGCGCCAGCATGCGCGTAACGATGTCCGTGAACAGTTTCTGCTGGGAGCGTTTCAGTTCTGCACCCAGGAAGGTCTTCGGCGACTTGACGAAGAAGCCGAGCAGCGGATCCTCGATCTGGCGCTCCATCGCCTCTTCGCCGAAGACGGTGCTGTGGCCTGATGCAATAGCCTGCTCGAGCGTCAGCACCTCGCGGCCGTGAGGGCCGGTTCGGGCAGTATGCAGCGCGGACGCGAGCCGCACGCTGTCGCCGTCGAGCGGGACCAGCATGGGGCGCCCGCCCTGCCAGATGCCGAGCGAACTGCTCGACGTGCCGAAATCGATGCCTGCAATCATGGGGGAAGAGATCGTGCCCGCAGCGGGCGCCGGCGGCTGGAGCCACTCGACGCGCAGGCATCAGATCTTGAGCGCCCCCCGTTCTATCTGATCACGTTCCATCGATTCGAACAGCGCCTTGAAGTTGCCTTCTCCGAAGCCATCGTCGCCTTTTCGCTGGATGAACTCGAAGAACACGGGCCCGACCTGCGGCTGGGCGAAGATCTGCAACAACAGCCGCGGCCTGCCGCCTTCCGTCGCGCCATCGAGCAGGATGCCGCGGACCTGCAACGCCGCGACGTCTTCGCCGTGGCCAGGCAACCGCGTTTCGAGCATGCGGTAGTACGCGCCAGGAGGCGGCGTCATGAAAGGCACGCCGAGCTGCTTCAGGCGATCCCAACACGTGATGATGTCGTCGCAGATCAATGCAATGTGCTGGATGCCCTCGCCGTTGAACTGGCGGAGGAACTCCTCGATCTGGCCCTTGCCGCCCTCGCCTTCCTCGTTCAACGGAATGCGGATCTTGCCGTCCGGCGCCGTGAGCGCCTTGGACGTGAGCCCGGTGTACTCGCCCTTGATGTCGAAGTAGCGGAACTCGCGGAAGTTGAACAGCTTCTCGTAGAAGTCCGCCCAGTACTTCATGCGGCCGCCGTAGACGTTATGCGTCAGGTGGTCGATCAGCTTGAAGCCTGCGCCGACCGGATGGCGGTCCACACCAGGCAGGTACTCGAAATCGATGTCGTAGATCGACAAATCGTCGCCGTAGCGGTCGATGAGATACAGGATGGCCTGGCCGATGCCGCGAACGGCCGGCAGGTTCAGCTCCATCGGACCCGTCACCATGTGCACGGGCTCGGCGCCTTGGCCAAGCAGGTAGTCGTAGGCCTTGCGCGCGTCGCGGACGCGGAACCCCATGCCGCAGGCGGAGGGGCCGTGCTCGCGCGCGAAATAGTACGCGGGCGAATTGACCTCGTAGTTCGTGATCAGGTTGATGCCGCCCTGCCGCCACAGCTCCACGTCCTTGGAACGGTGCCGCGCCACCTTCGTGAACCCCATGGTTGCGAATACGGCTTCGAGGTGGCCTTTTTCGGGCGCCGAGAATTCGATGAACTCGAAGCCATCGAGACCAACAGGATTGTCGAACAGGTCGGCCATTAGTCTTCTCCGCTTCGGTGATCGGCAGGCAGTTGGCGCATGCGCGCATGAGCCGTGCAGCTCAGCGCAACTGACTGTCCTTGCTGCCACGGCGGTTATAGCCGCTGGCAGCGGCCACGTCGCGATCGACCGCTTCCTGACACGTAACACATAGTCGCACACCGGGAACTGCGATTCTCCGGGCTTCTAAAATCGTTGCGCCACATTCCTCGCACTGACTCAAGGAGGGTCCTTGCGGCAGTCGGCTGCGCGCGTGCGCGTGCGCGATCCCGTCCTTGACCGTCGCATCGATCTGGTCCTGTACCGCTCCGTCGGCCGCCCACCCCGTGGCCATGCAGTACTCCACCCGGCGCTGGCACAAAGGCCAGCAGTCACTCCGGCTTGTTGCTGATGATCTTGACCGGCGACGACGTCACCAGCTGCGGATCGAGCGCCGCGGTCCCGGCTGGAAAGCCATCCACTTTCAGAATGTAGGCCACGACGGCGGCGAGCTGTGGCCGGGACAGCGTGCCCGGCTTGTCGACGGGCATCGAGATGCGAATGCGTTCGGCGAGATCGGCGATCGTCGTGCCGCTCCAGTTGGCATTGAACTGATCACCTGTCAGCGGCGGCGCGGACTCGACTCCACCGAGCGCCGGGCCGTGGCACAACGCGCACGTCGTCGCATAGATTTCTCGGCCGCGCTCGGCTTGCTCGGCATTGAAGACGCCATCCCATACGGTCGGACCACCTTGCGCCACAGCGCCCGCGGCCACGAGGCCGGCGAGGCCCATCACGAACAGCGTACGACGCCGGCCGGGCAATGAAGGTCTCTTGTTCATCAAGTTCACTATCACTGTCAGTTCGGCAAGCGGAAGGCCATGAGCTCGCCACTGTACGTGCCGCCACTGATCGCAACGACAATGTACTGCTTGCCGTCCATCATGTACGTCATCGGCGAGCCGGTCTGCGGAGCCGGCATGTACACGGCGCCGACGTCAGCGCCCGTTGCCTTGTCGTACGCACGGAGCATGGCGCCGCGCTGGCCCGTCGGTGTGGTCGCGAACCCGCCTTCGCCGGCAATCACGAGCGACTTGGTCACCAGCGTGCCGATGCGGCCCGTGCGGCCGGTCCGTGGAATCGTCAGTCCCTTGAGCGCCGGATGATTCTTGATGTTGTCCGGCGTATCGCCGTGGGCAATCTGCCAGACGATATCGCCCTTGTTGAGGTCGATGGCCGTGATCCGTCCGTACGGCGGCTTCACGAGCGGCAGCCCGCGCACGGTCACCTGCGGGGTGGCGTCGCCATCGACGCCTGCAGCAGCGCCGCCAGCGGGGACGCCCGGATCGGTTGCGGTCCCGAGCACGAACCGCATGTCGCTGGTGCCGGCCGCAGGCGGCACGAGCCCGACCGGCGAGATCCCGGTCACCGAATAGATGTAGTACATTTTCGTCTCGGGATCGAACGCACCGCCCTGCCAGTTGGCACCGCCGGTGATCGACGGCAGCATCAGCGTACCGAGCGGGCCCGGGAAACGGCTGACCACGGGCGGCGTGAAGATCGGCCCCATCTTGTAGCGCGACGCGACCTGCAGCGCTTCGGCACGCAGCTCGGGCGTGAAATCGATGAGATCGTCAGTCGATACGCCCTGGCGATCGAATGGCGCCGGCTTGGTCACGAACGGCTGTGTCGCGCTGCTCTGCTCGAACGGGACGTCGGACTTTTCCACCGGCCGTTCCTCGATCGGCCACACCGGCTTGCCGGTCACGCGGTCGAACACGTAGACCCACCCCTGCTTGGTGGCCTGTGCGACGGCTTTCACCGGCTTGCCGTCCACCACGATGTCCGCAAGGATCGGCGCTGCGGGAATATCGTGGTCCCAGACACCGTGGTGCACGAGCTGGAAGTACCATTTCATCTTGCCGGTGCGCAGGTCCGCCGCGACGAGGCTCTCGCCGTACAGCCCGTTGCCGGGACGATGCCCGCCGTAATAGTCGCCGGTCGGCAGTTCGACTGGCAGGTAGACCAGGCCGAGTTCCTCGTCGACACTCATCTGCGCCCATACGCCGACATTGCCGGTGTTCTTGAGGGAATCGCCTTGCCACGTCTCGCTGCCGGGTTCGCCCGGGGCGGGCAACGTGTGGAAGATCCACAGCCGCTTGCCCGTACGCACGTCGAACCCGCGCACATAGCCCTTCTCGTTACGGAAACTCTTCGGACGGTTGCCGTTGCGGTGGGCCGCACCGATGATCACCACGTCCTTTGCGATCACCGGCGCGGCATGCAGGCCCACTTCGCCGGTATCGAGGTCCATGGTCTGGTCCGCGTCGAGCTTCAGGTCGACGACGCCGTTCTTGCCGAAGCGCTGCACCGGTATGCCTGTCTTCGCGTCGAGCGCAACCATCCGGTAACCCGGCGTCACGTAGAGGATGCGGGCTTCCTTGCCGTCGCTCCAGTACGCGAGGCCACGACCGGACAATTGCCGTGGCGCATTCTCGCCGCGCTTGCCTTCATTCTCGCTGTGCATCCACAACAGCTCGCCGGTGGCAGCATTCAACGCAACCACGGCGCGGCGCGTTCCCGCCGTCGAATAGACCACGCCGTCGACCATCAGCGGCGTCGCCTGGAGATTGAATTCCGGACGGGGGCCGAGCGCATCGGTCTTGAATCGCCAGGCCACTTCGAGCTGGTTGAAGTTGCCCTTGTTGATCTGGTCGAGGGGCGCATACCGCGTGCTGGCCAGATCGCCGCCGTACGTGCGCCACTCACCGTTGGCCGCTCCCTTCTGGGCCGAAGCCGGCAAGGAGATGATCGCGAGCAGCGATGCAAGCAGGGGCAGGTATTTGGTGACCATGGAGTGCGTTCGCATGAGTGGCAGACAGGGGGTCGGGAACAGTGCGATCAAGACGGCTACGGCTCTACTTGCGTCGCATGATGGCGACAGGCGTGATTTCCTTGAGCGTGCGCGCGCCCACCCCGCCCATCGCAATACGCAGCTCGGCATTCAGGATCGCGAGCACGCGGTCGACGCCGGCTTCACCAAAGGCACCGAGGCCCCAGATATACGGACGTCCGATTCCGACAGCGTTCGCACCCAGGGCCAGCGCTTTCAGCACATCGGATCCGCGCCGTACGCCGCCGTCGACGATCACGGGAACCCGGCCGCGAACGGCCGGCACGATCTCGACCAGCGCTTCGAGCGTGCCGCGGCCCGTATCCTGCGCGCGCCCGCCGTGATTCGACACGATGATGCCATCGGCGCCGTGCTTGAGGGCGAGAACCGCATCTTCGCGCGTTTCGAGACCCTTGATCAGGACCTTCATCTTCGTCATGTCCTTGAGGCGCTTGACGAAGTCCCACGTCAGCGACGGCGAGGTCATGTCGGTGCCTTCTTCCATGTCGATGCCATCGAACATCGGCCGGCCGCCGCGATCGGAACCTGTGGGACCATGGCAGCTCGTGCAGACCCGGTTGTCGATGCGCAGGAATCGCGTAGCGGTCTCCATGTTGCGGCCAGCTGCCCGATCTACCGTCACCGCCACGACCGGACATCCGGCCGCCTCGGCCCGCTTCACCAGCTTGACCGTAATGTCTGGCCGCGTGGTCGTATACAGCTGGAACCACACCGGCGCCCCGCGCGCCTCGATCACTTGCTCGACGCCCGTGGAGGTCGATGTCGAGAGGATCTGCAATTGGCCCCGGGTCTTGGCGGCCCGCGCCACCGCCAGCTCGCCGTCGACGTGGAACGACCGCTGCCCACCGACGGGAGAAATCACGATCGGACTGTTGTACTTCGTACCGAAGAGCTCGACGCCGAGGTCGATCCGGCTCACGTCCACGAAGCGCCGCACGCGCAACTGGTACTCGGCGTACGCCTGTTCATTGGCGCGCAACGTGGTCTCGCCGTCCACGCCGCTCATCATGTAGCCCCAATGCGCGGGCGGAATCGTCCGGCTGGCGACGGTTTGCATGTCGAAGACATCAAGGGCCTCTGCCGCGCTGGCAGTGGCCCTGGCAAAGGCCCGTTCCGTCGGTGTCGGTGTCTGGGCCAGCACGTCGGGTATCCAGCCCGCGCCCGCCAGCAGCGGACTGCCGGCCAGAAACTGAAGAAACGCCCGACGATGCGTCATTTCGTGCCCCTCGTAATGAGCTGCCGAGAGTAAGTGAGTGGCGCGGGTTTGTTAAGCCGCATCGTGATCCCCATCGACATAGAACCAGCGCCCGCCTTCACGAACGAAACGACTCCGCTCGTGCAGGCGCGCAGCACTGCCGCCGCCAACGCGGCAACGCGCGATGAATTCGACCTCTCCCGTCTTGGCGCCAGTCGCGACCGCTTCGACGATCTTCAGCCCCAGCCACCGGGTCGCCCGATCAAGCGGCACAGACTGCGGCCGCTTGCTCGCATGCCACGTGGTGAGCAGGTAGGGCTCGTTCATCGTCACGAAAGCGGTATAGCGCGAGCGCATCAGCGCCTCAGGCGTCGGCGCGGGCTCCCCGGCATGCCACCGTGCACAGCAGGCGGTAGAAGAAACACCCGATCCACAGGGGCAGGCTGCGTCGCTCACCGCGGTCACCATTCGCAGCTCAGCTACCTGAGCCGCTTGCGGTTGCAACCTCGACAGCAGACTGCGCAGCCGTACTTTCGTAGTAGCCCACGAACGTGCGCGTCTCGGGCGCGTCGTACTGCTTCAGGTTCTGTGCCCAGCGGTAGCCGATGGACTGGAACCTGAGCTCCGCCTTCACGGCCAGCGGGCCGCTCGCCGTGCCCGTCTCGATGTCGAAGCGCACGCTGTCGCCGCCGCCCGCAAAGTCGGCATCGTCCGCCGCCTCGCCTCGCACCAGCACATCCTCGGGGGCCCGGGCCTTGTCGAAGCCCCTTGGCAACAGCCGGTTGTCCTTGGCGAAGCGCAGGCCACTCAGCAGGCTGGTGGTCACCCGTCCATTCGCGTCAACGATGATCGACTCGTACACCTGCACGTCGTCAGCGCTGCGGATGACGTCGTGGTGCGCTTCGAACCGTGCCGCATCCTCGTCGTTGTCATTGCCGACGATGGCGCCATCGGTACGCTGCGCGCCGGACTCGAACACGACTTTGCCCGTCGCATCACTGACTGTGACATGCAGCCATGCGCGGCGCGACGGATACGCGGTCGGGAACTTGTGACCGGACAGGTTACGTACGGTAACCGAAAATTGCACCCTGGTCCCGGCGCGCGCCACGGGGCTCACGCCGAGAGCAGCGGTGCGGGTCTTCAGGAACGTCTCGGTGCGCAGCGCCGACGCCTCGAGTTCCTGCGGCTCTGCGACGATGCCGAGGTCCGCGCGATACTTGTTCAACAGCCGCAGCATGTAGGCATTGCCGCCGACAAACACATGCTGCGACACGTGGGTTCGGGGCTGGCCGAGGGTCGCGCTGACCGGCACGGCCGTCGCAACCACCGGCATGTGGCAGGCCTGGCAGCTGTCGGTCTGTGCGTACGCGCTCTGCTGCCATTCGATGTAGGGCATCTGCTCCGGCAACTCGCCCACCACCTTGCCCGCACTGTCGAGCGCCGCCGTGTACAGCGTGTGGCAGGTCGCGCACAGCTCGGACTGGCGAACGTGCAGGGACTCGGTCGGCACGAACTGCTCCGTGCTGGAATGCATCACGCGCTGGCGCCCCGGATCCACCGGATACGGGCCGTAGACGGGACGACCCGCGGGCGGGCTCTTCGGGTCGATGACGTAGCCACCGTCAAAGCTGTCGCGCTTGCCGAAGTTGTCAGGCTTGATCTGGTGACAGACGGTGCAGGTCACGCCATCCAGTTCCAGATGCACCGAGGCCGGATCCTTGGTGGCAGCTTCGAACAGGGCAAACAGCTGCGGCGGCTGCCCGGCTGCCACCGCGGCGGTATGGGCAACCGGCAAGTGACACACGGAGCAGCGGTCCTCGATGGCCGCGATCGCCGTCGGGTGTTCAATCGCCTCGCGCCGCACGCCCGCTCTCCAATACGGATCGCGGGCCGATAGCGCCATCATCGTCGCCCGCCACTGGTAGCCAAACGACATGTCCTGTCCTGACGGCGTGGTCAGGTTGCTGTGGCAGGCGATGCAGCGTTCGCTCTCGACGAACAGGTGCGACGCATCGGCCGGCATGGCCTGCTGCGGCGCCGGCGCGGCGGCAGCATCGCCCCGGGTTCCCAGCTGTACTGCCAGCAGCAGGCACGGAACGAGCCATCGCCATCGGGACTTCTGCATCGGGAGTTCGCTTGAGAGTGTTCTTTGATCCTGCCGCATGGGCAATGTTAGCCTAGGCGCACCTGTCCCAAGAAGTAGAATCACTGCCGTGACCCGCGCTCCCTCGCCTCTCTTGCCTGCCTTCCGCTATACGGCAGGCGCGCTATGCACGCTGCTGGTGCTGGGCATCGCGGGCTGCATCAGCAGCGGCGGCGAGCCGAACAGCACGAATGCAGCCAAACTGGCCCTCGAGCGCGGGCCCCAGTCGGGCAGGCAGCTGTATGAGAACAACTGCGGCGCCTGCCATGGGGCGGACGGCAAGAGCCTTCCCGTCACGCAGGTGGGATTCGACTTTCCGCTGCCGGATTTCACGGACTGCGGCTACAACTCCCCCGAGCAGTCAGCCGACTGGGTGGCGATTGCGCACGAGGGCGGGCCGATCCGCGGGTTCACGCCGATCATGCCCGCGTTCGGCGACGCGCTGACCGCCGAAGAACTGGAGAAGCTCGTCACGTATGTGCGCGACTTCTGCGCCGACAAGCGCTGGCCGCGGGGCGAGCTGAATTTCCCCGCGCCGCTGTTCACCGAAAAGGCCTTCCCGGAAAACGAAACGCTGGTCAAGAGCGTCCGCGACAAGGACGGCAGCAGCGAGACGCAGCTGATTTACGAGCATCGCATCGGCGCCCGCGACCAGTACGAAATCACGGTGCCCTACGTCAACCTGGACACCGGGTCACCGGATCACTGGCAGCAGGGTGTCGGCGACATCTCCGTGGCGTTCAAGCACGTGCTCGCCTCCAGCCTGGACAAGGGCTATATCGTCAGCGCGGCTGCCGAAGTGTCGTTGCCCACCGGCAGCGAAGCGTCCGGCATCGGTTCAGGCCACACCTCGCTGGAAGCGTTCATTGCCGTGGGCAAGCAGTTGCCGAACGATTTCTTCGTGCATTCCCGCGCCATCTACCTCACGCCTTTCGATGGCTCGACTCGTGAAGCAGAACTGCACGTCGCCTTCGGGCGCGCGATGACCAGTCGCGGGCCCTACGGGCGCCAATGGAACCCGATGGTCGAAGTCCTGGGCGCGCGCGCGCTGGAATCGGGGGCGAAGACGGAATGGGACTGGGTGCCGCAGGTGCAGGTCAGCATCAACCAGCGCCAGCACCTGTTGTTCAATGTCGGCGTACGGCTGCCGCTCACCGACCGCGATTCCCGCGATCCGCAACTGGCCGCCTATTTCCTCTGGGACTGGTTCGACGGCGGGCTGCGCGACGGCTGGTAGGCCTTACTCCCGGCCTGGCGCCGCCGCGGCCGGCCCCATGCCTTTGTAAGCGTACTTGTAGTAGCGCTGCCCGTTGTTCACCTCGCCGATGAACAGGTTCCCTCTGGAATCGACGGTGAGGCTGTGCGCATGGAAGAACTCCCGGGCGTTGTGCCCCGCATGGCCGCCGACACTCGCCAGCAGTTCGAGAGACTTGCGGTCATAGATGCGGATGGCCTTGTTCGACCCATCCATGACATACAGGAACCGCTGCGCCGGATCGGGCGACACGGCGAGGCCATGCACGGTACCCTCGGCCTGCAGCGTGTTGCGCGCCTGGAAGACTTCCTTGATGAAGGTTCCATCGAGCGCGAACACCTGGAAACGGTTGTTCGTCCTGTCTGCCACGTACACCAGATCGTCGTTAGTCACGATGACACCGTGGACGGGGTTGTTGAATTGCACGGGCGGCTCACCCGTGATGAGCTCCGGCCGTGGTGGAAACTTGTAGTCGTCGACCGGCGGCTTGCCGTAGGCGCCCCAGTGTCGCTTGTACTTGCCGGTGTCGGCATCGAACACGACCACCCGATGATTGAAGTACCCGTCGCCCACGAACAGCTCATTGGTCTTGGGATAGACAAACAGGCTGGCCGGACCACCGACGTTTTCAGTGTCGTTGCTGCCGCGATTCTTGCCCGCATGCCCGATCTGCATCAGGAACTGGCCGCTCTTCGAGAACTTGAGGATCTGGTTGTCCTCCTTCGCGCTGCCGCTCAGCCAGACGTGGTCCTTGTGGTCGACAAAGATGCCGTGCTGCGTCGTAAACCATTCGTAGCCGGGACCCGGCCCGCCCCAGGCCTGCAGGAATCTTCCCTTGGTATCGAACTCGATCACGGCCGGCGCCGGAATGCAGCATTCCGCCTGCGGAGGCGTGAGTGACGCGGCCTTCTCGCCATCCGGGATGGTACCGGGACGATGGAAGACCCAGACATTGTCGCGGGAATCGACCGCGATGCCGCCGACCATGCCGGTGACCCACTTGTTGGGCAGTGCCTGCGACCAGAGCGGATCGGGCTCGAACTGCGGCACGCGCGGTGCCTTCCCCGCGGCACTTGCGCTGGCACCGGCAAGCAACAGCCCGGCGCCGCCCATCACTGCCAGGCACACGCACATTCCCTTGATCGCAGACCGTGTCACCCGGCTCTTCATCGTCGGACTCCTTCAATTGCGCCGCCTGTAATAGGTAACGGCATCGACCCGGCCGATTCTACCTGTTGTAGAGTGAGCCGAAGATCACGAACCCGCCGCCGCTTGACGGTCGGTCACCCGGAAGAGAAGCAATCATGAATTTCCGCCCGTTTCTGCTGTTGCCAGTGTTGTGCTTTGCAGCGGCGGTGTCGTTGCATGCCCAGCCCTCCTCGATGCAGCCTCTGGCGTTCCCCGTAGTCAAGGGCAAGACGTATCGCTTCGAGCGCGTTGCCGACGGCGTCTACTACGCCACCGGCGGTTTTGGCGGCAAGAACGTCGTCCTGGTCAATGACGACGACGTCGTGCTTGTCGATACCGGCACCACGCCCGCCACGGCGCGTGCCCTCGTCGATGACATCAAGGTCATCACGCCAAAGCCGCTCCGCACCGTCATCAATACGCACTGGCACTACGATCACACGGACGGCAATTCCGTCTTCGGCCCCGAGGTCGAAATCATTGCCCATGACTTCGTTCGCGAGGCGCTCACGACCTACAAAGTCGTCGAGCGTGAGCCTTACCTCGGATCGCAAGGCACCGTCGTGCCCGCCAGGATCGAAACACTCAAGAGACAGATCGCTGCCGAGGGCGACGCTGCACGCAAGACCGCACTTGCCGGCGAACTGGCTGCCGCGCAGAAGACCCTCACAGAACTCAAGGCGATCCGGCAGACGCCGCCGACGCTGACATACTCGAACAAACTGGTGCTGCACCGAGGCTCACGGGAAATCGACCTGCTGTTCCTGGGTCGCGGCCACACGGCCGGCGACACCGTGGTCTTCCTGCCCAGGGAACGCATTGTCGTGACCGGCGATCTCGTTGAAAGCCGGCTCGCCTACATGGGCGATGCATACTTCGATGACTGGATAACGACGCTCGAGGCGCTCAAGAAGCTGGACTTCGACCTCATGCTGCCCGGCCATGACATTCCGTTCCGCGACAGGAACCTGATCACGGCTTTTCAGGCCTACCTGAACGACCTGGTCGCGAAGGGAGCGGAATTGCGGCGCCAGGGAGTCAGTGCCGACGACGCGGCGCAGCGCATCGACCTGACTGCCCATGCAAAGGCCTTCCCGCAGATCACGGGGCCAGGCGCCGAAGTGCGCGGCATGCGTCACCTCTACGAGTGGCTGGCGGAACGCGACGCACGCTGATCACAAGGATCACAGCGACGGGCGCCGCACTGCAGGCGCGTGGATTCAGGTCTTGCTGGCCTTGAACTGCGTGAATCGGAACTCCCCGACGAGATTGCGCTCGGGCACGAAGTGGCAGGCCAGCGTCTGCCCCCCCTCCTTGCGGCAACTGAGCGACAGCGCACCACTCATCCGGCCGTTGTCACAGGTGCCGGGCTCGAACGCGAAGCTGGCCTCGCCGTTCTCTGCCGGCTTGGCGACGCCCTCGCTGTCGCAGGTGGTCGGAAATCCGCCCGGGTTCTTGAAATGATTGCTGAGCAGTGCGGCGCCGTTCTGCGTGCACATCGACAGCACGTTGGCAAAGTTGGTCCCGTTGACCTCGCCGAGCCAGCACTTGGGCGCGCGAGTCGAACCACCCAGAACTTCCTTGCTCGCACAACCGGAAAGTGCAAGCGCCATCAACACCGACAAAATCATCGCCTTCACGATCAGCCTCGTGTGTCACGGGAAAGGGCGCCCATTCTTGGCCACCCCGACGAAAAAAGCGACCTCCCTCAGCGAAAATTCCGCTTTCGACTCCGGAATCCAGAGCAGCGGCTCCCTATTGCTTCGGGGTGCGCCAGCCACGCAACAGTCGGAATCGAAATGGGGAATGTGGGCGCGGCGGCGGCCCGAGCACCACGTCGCCGACCAGGCGCGAGCCGCCGGGGCGATGCTCGAAGGACAATCGACGGTCGTGGAAGGCTTCGAGTTCCGGGCGATGCGAGATGCTGAGGACAGCAGCCTCGGACAGGCGCTCGGTCACCATGCCCATCAACACCGCCTGGCTGGACGGATCAAGCGACGCGGTGGCCTCGTCCATGATGACGATGTCGGGTTGATGCAGGAACAGCCGCACGAAGGCAATCCGTTGCTTCTCTCCGCCCGAGAGCACCTGGTCCCACGGCTCCTGATCGTCAAGGCGCGGGATCAGGTACCCGATCCCCGTCGCGTTCATCAGGTCGTGCAGCGCTGCATCGTCCACCGAACTCGCGGACAGCGGATAGGTAGCGACACGCCGCAAGGTGCCGAGCGGAACGTAGGGGCGCTGCGGCATGAAGAACAGCTTGGCGCCCTTCTGGACCAGGATCTCACCGCCGCCCCAGGGCCAGAGCCCTGCAATGGCGCGCACCAGCGTGCTCTTGCCGGTCCCCGACTCCCCTACCAGTAGTACCTTCTCCCGGGGCCCGATCGAGACGTCGGCATCGTGGATGACCACCGTGCCGTCATCGAGCGTGACGGTCAGGTTGCGCAAGCGCAGCGTGGTGCCTGCCTGTTCCGAATGCACGATCGCGCCGATCACGCCCGGCTGCTCGAGTGCCATCAGGTGATCGAGCGACGTCAGCAGTGAACCGACGCGCCGCACGGACGCCTGCCAGTCCGAGATCCTCGGATAGTTGTCGACCAGCCAGTTGAACGACGACTGCACGGCGACGAAGGCCGCTGCCGCTTGCGTCACCTCACCAAGCGTCATGACGCCCGCGAGGAACTTCGGCATGCAGAGGAAAATGGGGATCGCCGGGGCCAGCAACCAGTTGCTGTTGGACACGACGGTTGACCGCATATGCTGATGACAATACAGCCGCGACTTTTCAATCACGTTCGAGAGCCACTGGTGCAGCCCTTCGCGCTCCTCGGGCTCGCCGCCGAGCAGCGCAATGCTCTCCCCGTTTTCGCGCACGCGGGTCAGTGCGTAACGGAACTCCGCCTCGGCCTGGTTGGTGGCTTCTGCGGCGGCGCTGAAGCCCCGCGCAATCAGGATCATGGCCGTCGTGACCAGCGCCGAGTAGATCACGGCGGCGATCACGAGGTAGCCCGGGATCACCAGAGGCGATGCCGCCACCGTGACCGTGAGGTCTCCGCCCACGTACCACAACACACCGATGAAGGTGATCGCGGTGACAATGGCCTGGAAGATGCTGGCGGCGAAGTCGACCGGCGGATCGGTGGCAGTGCGTGCATCGTCGGCAATGCGCCCTTCCGGCACCTGGTGGTCGCCCTTGATCAGGTTCAATTGGTAGTAGCGACCATGCGCCACCCAGCGACCGATGAGATGGTCCGTGAGCCAGCGACGCCAGGTCCGCTGCATTGTCATCCGCCCGTAGACGGCGATGACGGCGAGACCGACGGTGAGTGCCGTGAGCGGGAGCAGCAAGAACGCCTGGTGCAACAGCGCAGCGGAATCCTTCAGTTCGACCGCATTGAACACATCCCGTGTCCACAGGTTCAATCGGAACTGGATGCCGATCTGCGTCAGGATCAGCACGATGAGGCCGCTCGTGAGCAGCCAGGCCTTCAGCCGTGCATCGCCGCTCCAGAATCCCTTGGCGGCTAGCCAGTATCGCCGCACCAGCGCCTTCTTCGTCTCACTCGAATGAACAGTCTGTTGCATGGCTGCCGGCTCGCTCAAGTGTCCTGGCATGGACGCTCGCGCACAGGGCAGACGAGCCAGCCAGGGGACTGGGGTCCCTCCTTGGGCATTGTGCACCCATTCACCGCTACACGGCGGCCAATGCCTCAGCGCAGGACCGCGAGACCTTGAGCGCCAGCAGATCGTCAGCACGGGTTCGACCCAGATTGATGGCGACGATGGGCTTGCCGAGCTTCGCGGCGGCCAGCGCAAAGCGGAAGCCCGAATACACCATCAGCGACGATCCCACGACGAGCATCGCGTCGGCACGCTCAAGAGCCGCCATCGATTCGGTGACACGATCGGCCGGCACCTTCTCACCGAAGAACACGACGTCCGGCTTGAGCAGCCCGCCGCAGCGCTCGCAGCCGGGCACGTCGAACGCCGAGAAGTCATGGCCCTCGAGGTCCGCGTCCCCATCGGGAGCAGCGTCGGCATCCAAGTGCGCCCACGACGGATTGCGTTCCAGCAACTGCAATTGAAACGGTTGACGGGCAACGCGTTCACCGCACGTCATACAGACCATCCGGTCCATGCGGCCATGCAGATCGATGACATCCTGGCTGCCCGCCGCCTGGTGCAGGCGGTCGACATTCTGAGTCACAAGCTTCTCGACGCGCCCCTCGCGCTCCAGTCTCGCGAGCACCTCGTGCGCACCATTGGGCCTGGCCCTGCCGAACCAGCGCCATCCGATGAAGCTCCGCGCCCAGTACCGATGGCGCACGCCGGGATCGTTCATGAACGCCTGGTATGTCACGGGCGGCTTGCGCTTCCACGCGCCTTGCGCATCGCGATAATCGGGAATGCCGGACTCGGTGCTGCAGCCGGCGCCGGTCAGCACGAACAATCGGGGATGACGCTCGAGGAACGTGGTCAATTCCTCGAGCGGCGGGGTGTCAGGGAGCGTGTCCATGGCGACTTCATTCGAGGACGGAGTCCCTTTGGATTACACGCTCCTTCCGGGCAACAGCGGGCAATCGCCGCGTGCAGTCCGGAAGCGGGCTACATCGCCCGCGCGATCGGCTTGCCGGCATCCGGCTGCCCCCGCTTGTCGATGACGATGTCGCCCCCCTTCACCACCACGACGGCGGTGAGGAAGTTCCAGAAGCCGTCGAAGGGATTGCCGCCAAGCACCACGAGGTCGGCGATCTTGCCCGTCTCGATCGTGCCGAGCTCCTTCTGCTTGTCGATGAACTTGGCCGAGTTCGGTCCCATGATCTTGACCAGGTCCAGCGGCGAGAACACGAGGCTCAGCGTCTTGAGCTCGTGGGCCAGGGCGGCGCGCGCGTCGAACGTCGTGTCGGTTGCGTAGCTCACGTCGACACCATTGTCGTAGAGCGTCCGCAGGTTGACCGGCATGTAGCCGGCTTCCTGTCCAAGGCCCTGGGCGTCGACGATGCCTTCCGGCCACGGCTTGCCGTCGCGGAACTTCGGCTGGTTGTCCTGACTGAACACATTGAAGTTCGGCGAACCGAAGCCCGTGATGGAGGCGACCTGCGCACCCGCAGCAGCCACTTCCCGGGCCTGCTCCTTGGTCACCCAGTTGATGTTCACGGAATGCACGAGCTTCTTCGCCCCCATGCGCACCGTCGCGACCAGCGACAGGTCGCTCACCGCATGCACCTGGAACTCGACGCCGAGCTTCTTCGCTTCGTCGATGCCGGCAGCGAGATTGCGGGTCTCCTGCTCCGTGGGCGCATACGGCCAGACCACATCCGGATAGTGAACTTCGGCGATGGAATCGGCCCCGTCCTTGACGACCTTGTTCACGAGTGCGCGGACTGCCGCCTCGTCCTTCATCTTCGCCGTCGGCACCTGGCCTGACGCGAGGATGCGCGGCCCCTTCATCTCGCCGCTTTCAATCCTGCGCTTGAGCTCGAGGATGCCGGCATTGTCGTCGCCGCCTGATTGCACGGTGGTCACGCCCGACTCGAGCATCGTCAGCATGTCCTTGGCAGCCTGTTCCTTCAGGTACTTCTGCACGGCTTCCGGGCCGCGGCCGCGGATCAGGTGCCGGTGATCGTCGATGTAGCCGGCGATCACGGTCATGCCGGTGCCGTTGATGACTTTCGCGCCCTTGGGTGCCTTGGGCGCATTGCCTTCGGTGACTGCGCTGATCTTGCCGTCCGTGACCACGACGGCGCCTTTCTCGATCACCTGCCCGGTGCCGACGATGATGCGGGCATTCGAGATCAGGAGGTTCTGGGCCACTGCGCCCGTCACGGGTACCACGGACAGCGGCATGGCCGCGGCGGCGACAACAAGCAATCGATTCATCGGAAGGGCTCCCCAAGGATTGAACAGGGCATCGCCTGCGTGGGCACGCAGCGTTGCATATTTCAACTTCGAGAGGAAGCCGGCCAGGCGCTCCGCTCGTTGCGCCCTCGGAGGGTCAGCGCGAGACCGTCTCCTTCAGCCACTGCGCAATCATGGTCGCGGTGATGTCGGGATTCACGCCGCGCTGGACGCCCATGTGCCCGCCTTCCGGATAGATGCGAGCCATCTTGGGGCTGCCGTGGTCAAGCAGCAGGTAGCTGTCCGCGATCGGTGCCTGGTCGTCCAGCTTGCCGTTGACGACAAACAGCGGTGCCGACGGCTTGTCGAGGAGCCCCATGTCCAGCAGCGAGAGCTTGGGCGCGACCTTCATGAACTCGTCCAGCGACTTCACGCCCATCGCATAGCTGCGCGAGTCATAGAGGCTCGAGGGCCCAAGCAGATAGTTGGCCGCATTCTCCGTCATCGCGGGTTTCAGCCATGCTTCCTGGAACCCGTGGTGCACGTTGCCGCCGTGAAACACGCCGCCTTTGATCCGGGTGGGATACATGTGCGCGATCTTCGCAACCCAGTACGCGCCGAAGCTGCGGCCCCAGAGCGCAATGCGTTCGCCGTCCACGTCCTTGCGGGTCTTCAGGTAATCCATGGCCGCAAGGAACGTGCGTTCCGCATTGGCATCGCCGAACCTGAGCGGATTCTCGCCCGTACCGGGACCGTCGATGAGAAAGGTGGCCAATCCCTGCTTGTGCATGATCTGCGAGTTGCGCTGGTGGTCTTCCTTCCACACGTCCACGCCGCCCCAGTACATGACGATCGGCGCCTTCGCGATGCCTGCCGGCTTCTGCAGGTAGCCGACCAGCTTCTTGCCTTCGAATGGAATTTCGACGACCTCGAGCGGGGTATCGAAATACTTGGACGCCTTGCGGAACATGCGCAGCATGTTGCGATAGGCCTCCACCTTGCCGGGGGTGCTGGTCACGGGGTAGCGACCCACGTGGCAGTAGCCGTACGCGAGGTAGTACTCCTCGCCCACTTCCTTGGCCGGTGCGCCTTTCTTCAGCAGACCGTCGCCCTTCTCTTCATGCTCGAGGCCGACCTTGCACCACTTCTCGCCCCACTGATTGGGTTCGAGACTGGTCAGCGTCGAGAGGATGGTCTCCACCTCCGCTTTGCGGAGCCGATCGAATGGGGGCGTGTTGTCGGTGGTGCGCTGCAAGACTTCACGCTTGACCTGCTCAAGCGTCCGCTCCTGCGCAACGGCACTTGTCATCGCAACCATGGCGGCGGACAGGCAAAGGAACCAGCTGAACAGGCTTTTCACGAGGTGGCCCTCTTCTGGAATGGGGGGTAAGCTGCAACGCCGCCAGTGGCAACGCTATCAGGCTTGCACACTCGCCCCGTTTTGAAAAGAGGCCCGACTGTGGCGCCAGTTGATCCGGCGCGCGATCAGGCCGGGGGCTGGCACCAGAACTGAACCCCTTGTCCCCGCAGGAACGCGCCGGCCCCTGCTCCCTGCAACAGCGCAAGCGTGGCGAGGGTTCCAGCCTCGGTGCAGCTGCCTGCTGCGACGGTCACGGACGCCGGGCCACCTTCAACAGGCCAGCCCGTGCGCGGATCGAGGATGTGGCCGAGTCGCCGGCCCTGATGCATCAGGTAACGATGCGTGTCGCCGCTGGTCGCGAGGGCCCCGCTCTTGAGTTCCAGCAACAGGGCCGCCTGCAACGGTTCAAGCGGCTGCTCGATGCCGACCTGCCACGCGCCGCTCCGGGGGACGCCACGACAGGCAAGGTCGCCGCCGAAGTTCACGAGGACCGCTTCCTTGCGCTGCGCAGTCACGAGCGCGAGCGCGCGATCGACGGCGAATTCCTTGCCGATGCCGCCCAAGTCGATCTCCATGCCCTCGGGCACCGTCAGCCACGGCGACTGCCAGGTCAGTTTGTCGAAGCCGATCAGCTCAAGTAGTGGCTTGATCGCAGCCATGCTCGGGACGCGCTCCGATCCGTCGAAATGCCACACTCGACGCAGCACGCCGCACGTGATGTCGAAGGCACCCTGGCTGCCCTGGAAGCTGGATTTCGCAAAATCGATCAACGCAGTCGTTTCGGCATCGACCAGCACGGGCCGGCCGCCGCTGCGGTTGAGTCGCGCCACCACGCTGTCGGAACGATACCGGCTGTAACGCTGTTCGACGCGCCACGCTTCCTGCGCGGCGATCTCCCCGAGGAACAGCGCCAGATCGGCGTCGCCGGTATCGACAAGCACCTCGCAGGGACTCGCCATCGCCTTGAAGCATGCAGCGTGGAGTCCGCCGGGTCGCGACTCGACCCGGACTGCCTGGTCGAATGAAGCAGGCATCGAGCTCATAGTCCGAAGCGCCACCCGAATTGCAGCATGATCGACTTCACCCCGGGGTACAGATCAAGCGGCGCGAGGACGCCCGGTCCCTTCTGCACGTTCTTGCCCGTCTGAAAGTAGTAGTCGAGACGCGCGGACCATTCACCGCCGTCCGGACCCGTCATCGCGTACTTGAATCCGGCGGTCGGCGCCGTGAACGCCGCGAGACGCGGGTCGGCCGAAGCGAACTGCGGCAATGGCTTCGTTGCATCCCAGAACAGATGATAGAAGTCCGCCGCAGACTGCCGATACCACCGCACATGGGGCTCGAGGTAGCGGTCGTCACTCAGGGCCCAGTGGTACTTGAGGTCGATGGTATCGGACTGGATCTGCCAGTCATCCTTGAGACGCCGGTACGACAACGTCAGCACGTCGTCGGCACGGAACGCGATCCGGCTCTCCAGATACGCGCTCTCGCGCACGCGGCTGTCTGGCCTGTTCTCGTAACGGTAGCCCGCCACGGTGCCGTCGGCGTTCACCAGAGAGAAGATCTTGTACGGATCGTTCTGGTAGCCGGTCGACTGGTCGTAGTTCATGTTCAAGCGCAGCAACCATCGCGGCGTCATCACCTGTGTCAAGCCGATCTGGCCACCGGTGCTGCTGCGCGACTCTTGCCTAAGCTTCTGGAACAGCGTGTAGTCGCTCATCGCGATCGGGGCGCCGCCGACCGGCTTGATCGCATCATGCTCGCCACTCAACCCGAGGCTGAGCGTGGTGTTGTGCGCGTTGAAGTCGCGCGACAGACCGACGCTCGCGTTCATTGCCGTCCAGTCGTGCTCCTTCGAGAAGCCCCCTCCGAACGACAGCTTCACAGCATCGGTCAACGGCTGCGACCAGCTGCCATCGATCGCCACTCGCTGGTCCTTGAACGACGTGTCGAGGGGCAGCTCGCCGGGCGTTGCGGTGTAGAGAGAGAACGTATCGAGCCGGCGGACGGTCCTGCCTGACGCCGTCGTGTACGTCTGGACCTGCTGGTTTTGAGTGAGGCTGGAGCCCGAAGGCGCCGCGAACGTCTGCGGCGAGGCCGACGGGATGGCGCCGTTGGGCGAGCCTCCGGTCAGCGCGTCGTAGGTAAGCTTGAGCCCGAGCACATGCTCGTCGCCAAAATCCCGCTTGACACTGACCACCGGTTCGACGGCCTGCACGCGACCCTTGCCTTCCTGGTAGTACAGCAGCGCGGAATCAATCTGCCAATCCGTGTTCTCGGCATGGACGGCACCGGTTGCGCTCAGCAGCGCGCAACTCGCCGCCACCAGCGAACGGCGCAGCGTCGGCAGTTCTGCCGGCTTCTCCTCGTCGGGCTTCAGTTGCATCCGCAGCCTCCGCCACCAAAGCCGCGGCCGCCGCTCGATGCTTCCTTGCTGAAGTACACGTGATCGTCGATGCCCGCTTCCACCGCATGGTCATCGAGCTGCATCGACGCACGCGCCAGCCGGGCGCGCTCCCAGGGCTTGGCGCCGATCGTGGAACAGCCGGTGAGGGCGAGCAGCAACACGCTGCCCGCGATGAGCGACCAGGATCGAAGAGATTGATTCATGGGAAAGGTCCTGAGTTGAACGCGATGTGGCAGCAGCCGGAGACAGCCACCTGGTTACTCGGCAATCAGCTGGCGGATTTCGGTTTCGAAAGCTTCGCGGTCCTTCTCGCGAAAGCCGGTGTGCTTGAAGCTCGCGGCGCCTGCGCGATTCACGAGGAAGCTGGAAGGCATGCCCTTCAAGTCGTATTCCTTGGCGATGGCACCGGCGTTGTCGTACTGCACGGCAATGCCCCTGCCGTACTTCGCGAGAAAGCGCTCTGCATCGGCACGAACCTCGTCCACGTTCACCGAGACGATGACCAGCCCCTTCGCGGCATACTTGGCCTGCATCGCCTGCATCCACGGAAAGGAGTCGCGGCACGGCACGCACCACGAAGCCCAGAAGTCGACATAGACGACCTTGCCCTTGTGCGGGGACAAGTCGAGTCTCGAGGGCGTCGCCGCTTGCGCGTGCGAGACCAGCCCGGCACCAAGGACCAGCAGCGACCACAACATCGAAGTTCGCAGCAAACGCATGTCGGTTCCTCAAGGGCTCCCGTACAGAGCCTGTTACATTAAGGAACACACCGTGCGCCTGACGGCCAACGGATTGCCCGAGTTCCTGGAGAAAATGAAAGCGATGCGTCCCGCGATGGCGGCGCGTCCTGCCGGTGCCGGTGGCGGTCGCCCGCCCGGTGCGCCTCGCGAACGCACGGTGCTCTCCGAAGGCGAACTGGTCGTCTTCATGAGCGCCAATCCCGAGCGCGACGATCCGGCCAACTCGGACAAGCAGCTGCCTGCCAGCACGCACTTCGATGTGTACAAGCTGCGGGGGCAAGATCTCGGAACACTGGGACTAAGTGCCCAGGTCCTCCTCGAGGACTCTGGAGGGTGACAAGCGTCTCCGGAGCTCAGCCGCTCCGGAGCGCCTTGACTACCGCGGCAGCGAGCCGACTGGAGCCATTCACCCTGCGCTGACAGCGATCCCCTGTCGAGCGTGCCGGAGTCAGTCGATCTCAGTCGGCTGTCGGCTTCCTGAACAGCAATCCCTGCGCCGCAATGGCAGCGACGATGATGCCCGGAAACGTGGCCGCGATGACGGCTGTAGTCCCGCTCCCCGCGCTCAGCAGTTGCCCCGCCGCGAGCGGCCCCACGATGGAGCCGAGCCGACCGACTGCGACTGCTGCGCCGACACCGGTGCCTCGAATGAGCGTGTGATAGAAGACCGGTGCCAGCCCGTACAGCACCATCTGGCCACCGATGCTGAACATGCCGCCGCCAAAGCCGCCGAGCAGCAGCCCGGTGAAGCTCTTGGTGTAGGCCAGTCCCACCATCGAACCGATCAGGCCGATGTACACCAGCGCGACGCCCATCTTGCGCGGTCCGCGGTCCATGACGAAGCCGGTGCCAAGGCTGCCGAGGACGCCGCCGATGTTGAATGCCATCTGCACGGTGTTGGCTGCTTCGCGCGTGAAGCCGGCGCCGATGACGACGGTCGGCAACCAGTTCTGCAGGAAGTACAGCACGATCAGCGTGAAGAAGTAGGCGACCCACAGCAGCACCGTGGGCGTTGCCCGGCCTCCGCCAAACAGTGCACTGAAGATGCCTTCGCGATCAACGGCCGCGCCGACAGCGGCTTTGCGCTGCTCGAACAAGGGTGATTCCGGCAGCATGAAGTACAGCAAGGGCGCAATGACCAGCGGCGCAACGCCGCCGAAGTAGAAGATCGAATGCCAGCCCCACGTCGCCCCGAAGACGAGCGCAAAGATCGACACCAGCAGGCCGCCGAATGGCATGCCGGCGTACATGATCGACACGGCGATATTCCGCGATTGCGGCTTCACGGATTCCGCGGACAGCGCGATCAGGTTCGGCATCGCACCGCCCAGGCCCAAGCCCGTCAGGAAGCGCGCGAGCAGCAGTGTCTGGTAGTCCCACGACAGTGCAGTCGCGATGGAGAACAGGCCGAACAGCAGCATGGATCCGATCAGGACCTGTTTGCGGCCGTAGAAATCCGCGAGGCGCCCACCGATTGCGGCACCCGGCAGCAGCCCGAAGATGCTGGCGCTGAAGACGAGGCCGAGCTGTGCCGGATCGAGACCGAAGTCGGCTCGCAGCCCCGGTGCGGCCACGCCGGCCGATTGAAGGTCGATGCCTTCAAGGATGGCGGCCACCAGGCACAAGCCTACCGTCGTCCAGTTGCTGCCTGATTTCGCACCGACATCCGCCGTCACTGCACTTTGCATTCGCTTGTCCCCAAGGATACCGTTCTTGAAATTGCTTTCTTGAGCCAGGTCCATGGAGGCAACGGACCCTGCTTCACGACCCGCAGTGTGGAGGAATTTCCGCGCGGCTTCCATCCTGGCTTCAGCTGTGGGCTTCATCTGAACAGCCGTATTGCAGTGCAGTAGCCGTGCTGTCCGTGCACGGAACGCCCTTGAGGACCGCAGGTTGAAAATGAATCCGCTATGCTTCCGGCCCCTTGGTTCCCTGAGCCATGGACGCCGCAGGAACACGACGGGTCCCACTGCGAAGACCCGGCAGGAGATCAAGATGGCGAGGGTTCAGACTGGCGTTTCCGCAGACGGATCGGTGTTCGGTGAAGGCGGCAAGGGCCCAGGCGTTCCGGTCGCGCAATAAACCGGGAACGCAACGATCGGTCAGGGCTGCAGGAGACCGCCGCACAGGATGCACGACTACGTTGCGTCTTGATTCGCTTGGCTTGGCAGCGGACCGCTCACCGCATCGGGCCATGTCCGACGAACAGGGGGACGAGGTCCGTGACGCCGCAGCAGGTGCCTACCGCTGCTGCAACTCGTACTCGGCGACGGAAATAATGCGCTGCGCCCGCACATCCCACAGGATGCACTCCAGTGCCCGCGGGATCCCCGACAGCCGGATCCGCGGCACATTCGCAAAGAGTCCACTGTACTCATCGTGACAGGCGGCCAGCGCATAGTTGGGGATGGTGGCCGACAAATGATGGATATGGTGGTAGGCGATGTTGGCGGTAAACCAGTTCAGCAAAGCCGGCAGCACCAGGAAGCTCGTGCCCTGCATCGCACCCACATCGTAGTCCCATCGCGCACTGTCTGTCGCGTGAGCGTGCTCGAAGTTGTGCTGCACGGTAAACAGCGAAATGCCGGCGCCGCCGGCCAGTGAAACGCTGATCAGGTAGATCGCGAAGAACGGTCCCGCGCCGATCACCGCGCACATCGCCGCCCACAGTGCCAGCAGCACGACGTTGTTCCAGAACATGTGCCAGTACTCCCTCCCGGACTTCCAGATGGAAGTGCGGAAGCTGCCAGCGTGCACCCGCCACGCTATCCGGGGCTGGGCAGCCTTCTTCACAAGAACGTGGAGAACGAACTGCAAACTACCTTTCGCCCAGTTGATGCGCGGATTGAACAGCAGATACACGAAGCCGCCAAGCGGCGCCATCATCCAGCTGCGCGTGTGACGATAGACTTGCTGCCGTGATGCGCTCATGGCAGCAAATTCATCGACCGACAGCGTGGCCAAGGGGCCGCGATACCTCTCCCAATTGCCGTTGGTCGCGTGATGGAAGGCATGATGCTGCGACCACACGTACTGCGGCATGCCAGCCAACACACCGAACAGGAAGCCGAATGAGCGATTCAACAAGGGAGTCCGAAACAGGCTCTCGTGGCCACATTCATGCATCAGCACCAGCACCCGCAGCGTGAACAGGCTGAGCAGCACGATTACGACGGCGGTAAGCCAGTATGAAATCCGGACGCTCAGGCTCGCCGCCACCCAGAGCAGCGCCAGGGGCACCAGAGTCGTCAGCGACTGGGCGAGGCCCTTGAGGTCATTGGCGCGCGCATACCGGGCTATGAGGGCGCGCTTCTGCCGCTTGATCTCGATGATGGACATTGGGTACTGGAATCTCGGGCTCGGCTGTTGTTCTTCTTGAACGCCACGACGCGGGCGCGCGATTCACGTACCTCCGCACCTGACAAGGTTAATCCCCCTGATTCGCAATTGCCACTGCACGGACCTGGCCCGGCGACGTCGGCGCCATCACCTGCCGTGCGCTGCCCGGGGCGGGACTCTGATATACCGCTCCCGGAGGAAACCGCCTACCTCCTCTGGATCGACGCCAGATGGTCAACCATGTGCCCGATCAGTTCAGCCACTCGTGCGCGACGCACGGGATCCTCGCCTTCGAACGCGTAGAACTGCCAGCCCCACACCGGCATGTCGCGGGAACCGTGAACGGTGGGCACGTCTCGCCCTGCAATCGTCTGACGCACGCGCTCCGCTGGAAACGTTCCGCCATTGCGTGCGGTGATGCGGGTGAGATCCGGCACTTTCGCTTTCAGCGTTCGCGCTGCAGGACCGTCACCGCGGGCCGCAGCGCCATGACAGCTCCCGCAGAAGCGCTGGTACAACTCGGCCCCGGAGAGATCCTCGGCCTCATCGGCATGGGCCACGGCGGCTGATGCCACCCAGATCACAACGAACAACAGTGGCAACCGGATACTGCTCATACGACCTCCAGGAACCTGTCCCGTACCGATACACCTTCGGGGGAGCCTCTGCACGGGTTTCGCGCCCTGGTGGCGCCCTGGCCGCCACGAAAATCCCGCCCACCGGCAGCCTGACAAGCCGCGGGCGCCTATACTTGGGCGCAAGCTGCCATTTCTGCCCCCAAAGAATAGAGAAGTAGGTTCCCGATGGCTTCTGCAGACCCTGACGATTCGTTCCTTCGCCGGCTCGCGCTCCGGAGCTGTGACGTCTCGGAGCGCTGGTTTCCGGACCCCTATGTCTTTGCGGTGCTGGCCGTTGCGGTGGTCGCGATTGCGGCCCTGTTGATCGGCAGTCAGCCGGTTGCCGTCGTGCAGCAGTTCGGCAACGGCTTCTGGAGCCTGATTCCATTCACGCTGCAGATGAGCTTCATCATCATCGGCGGGTACGTGACGGCCGATTCCCCACCGGTGGAAAAGCTGGTGACGCGCCTCGCGTCGCTGCCCCGCACGGGTCGTGGCGCGGTCGCCTTCGTCGCAACCTTCAGCATGCTCGTGTCGCTGATCCACTGGGGGCTGAGCCTGATTCTGGGCAGCTTGCTGGTCCGCGCATTGTCTAGACGCGAAACGCTGCGAATGGACTATCGGGCGGCAGGGGCCGCAGCCTATCTGGGCCTGGGCGCCACCTGGGCCATGGGCCTGTCGTCATCGGCCGCGCAGCTGCAAGCCAACCCCGCGAGCATGCCACCGTCGCTGCTCGCCATCAGCGGCGTCATTCCCTTCAGCGAGACCATCCTGCTCTGGCAATCGCTGGCCCTCACCGTGCTGCTCGTGGCCGTCAGTACGTGGATTGCCTGGGCCACCGCACCGGCACCCGCCCACGCAAAGACCGCGGCTCAACTCGGTGTCGCTCCCGAGCAGCGCAACTATGCGTTGCCGCCCCGCAACCGCCCCGGCGACTGGCTCGAACACAGCCCTGTCCTCAACGTGTTCCTCGCCCTGATGGGGGCGGGCTGGTTGTGGCTTGAATTCTCGAACAAGGGTGCGATCGTTGCCGTCGCCAACCTGAATACGTACAACCTGATCTTCCTGATGCTGGGCCTGCTGCTGCAGTGGCGGCCGAGGCGCTTCCTGGATGCCGTGTCGCGTGCGGTTCCCGGCGTCGCCGGCGTGCTGATCCAGTTCCCGCTGTACGGGGCGGCAGCCACCATCCTGACCAACGCGACGAACGCCGACGGTGTCTCCGTGGTTACCGTGCTGACTCACGCCTTCGGGCAGATCACCACCAGCGGCACGTTCGCGTGGGTGATGGGCGGCTACTCGGCACTCGTCGGCATGTTCATTCCTTCAGGCGGCGGCAAGTGGCTCATCGAAGCGCCATATGTCATGCAGGCCGCCATCGACCTCCAGTATCCGCTCGGCTGGGCCGTGCAGATCTACAACGCGGCGGAAGCGCTGCCGAACCTGATCAACCCGTTCTGGATGCTGCCTTTGCTCGGCGTCCTCGGACTCAAGGCGCGCGACCTGATCGGGTTCACTTTCCTGCAGTTCTGCGTCAACGTCCCTTTGGTCCTTACGCTGTTGTGGCTGTTCGGCATGACCGTGGGTTACCACCCGCCGGTGATGCCGTAGGGACCCTGCCACCCGATCAGGCTGATTCTTGACGACACCATGAGCCCGCGCATTGCCCGCCTGCTGTTGATTGTCCCGCTGTGTGGGTCGGCCTTCGCTGACGAAGGCATGTGGACGCCACAGCAGTTGCCAGAACTGTCAGCCCCGCTGCGCAAGGCAGGACTCGAACTCGACGCCACGGAGCTGTCACGCCTCGACGCCTATCCGATGGCCGCAGTGGTGAGCCTCGGGGGGTGCACCGGATCGTTCGTCTCCGACCTCGGCCTCGTCGTGACGAATCATCACTGCGCCTATGGCAGCATCCAGTACAACTCTTCGGCTGAGCGTAACCTGATCACGCTCGGCTTCCATGCGCCCACCCGGGCCGATGAACTGCCGGCCGCGCCGGGCAGCCGGATCTTTGTCACTGTCGCCACCACGAACGTCACCGACAGGATGATCGACCGGGAAACCGCACGCCTCGCCGGTCGCGCCCGCACGCTGGCCATCGAGGACCACGAGAAGCAGCTGGTCGCAGACTGCGAGAAGGACGCGGGCCATCGCTGCAACGTGGCCGAATTCCACAACGGGCTCGAGTTCTGGCTGGTCAAGCAGTTCGAGATCCGCGATGTCCGGATCGTGCACGCACCACCCGAAGGGGTCGGCAAGTTCGGCGGCGACACGGACAACTGGATGTGGCCACGCCACACGGGGGACTTCACGTTCTATCGCGCCTACGTTGGCAAGGACGGCAAGCCGGCCGACTTCAGCCGGGACAACGTACCCTATCGGCCGCGGTTGCACTTGAAGCTGGCCGCAGCAGGCATCAGGGAAGGCGACTTCGTGATGGTCGCGGGCTATCCTGGCCGCACCAACCGCCATCGCCTCGCCTCGGAAGTCGCGTACACGTTCGAACGCGCCTATCCGGAATTCGTTGGCCTCGCGACGACACAACTCGACCTGATCGCGACCGCCACGAAGGACCGTGACGCCGCCACGCTCAAGTATGCGAGTACGGTCGCCTCGCTCAACAACACGCTGAAAAACCGCCAGGGCATGCTCGAGAGCTACCGGCAGACGGACCTGCTCGCACGCAAGCAGCAGGAACTGGGCGCGTTGCAAGCGTGGGTGCAGGCTGATCCAGAACGCACACAGCGCTACGCCGGCGACATCGCGTCCGTGGAATCCGTCCTTGCCGAACGCCAGACGCTCGCTCGCAGGGAATTCCTGCTCGGGCCATCGACACCTCGACTGTTGGGCTCGGCCCGCACGCTCTACCGTCTTGCGAACGAAAAGCAGAACCCCGCCGACCGCGCCCGCAAGCCCGGGTTCCAGTCACGCAACTGGCCCCGCATTCGCCAGGGTCTTGAAGGCATCGACCGCCGCTACGACGAACCGGTGGACAAGGCGCTCGCAGGACACTTCCTGAAGGACTATCTCGCGCTGCCGGCCGAACAACAGAACGCCGCCTTCCTCGCGGCACTCGGCCTGCGGCGCGGCATGGCCACCGCCGATATCGACTCGCGCCTGTCCACGCTCTACGAGGGCAGCCGCCTTGGGAGTCCGGACACGCGGCTCGCCTGGCTCGAGCGGGACATCACGGCATTCAAGCGTAGCGACGACACCTTCATTCGCGCCGCGGTAGCGCTGTACCAGGACGACCGCGATCGGGAGAGCGTCGATGACGAGCTGGACGGCCAACTGCAGCGTGCTTACGCAGGCTACATGCGTGCGCTCATCGCATGGAAGGGAGCCAGGGGCGAGCCGGTGTACCCCGACGCAAACGGCACGTTGCGCGTCACCTTCGGCAAGGTGGCCGGACGAACGGCCGGTAATCCGGACGGCGTTGCCTGGACCGCGTTCACGTCGCTGCGGGGCATCGTTGCCAAGCACACCGGCAACGGCGAATTCAACGCTCCCGACGAACAGCTTGCAGCGATCAAGGCGGGCCACTTCGGCGCCTATGAGGAACCCTCGCTCCGCTCCGTGCCGGTGAACTTCCTGTCGACGCTCGATATCACCGGTGGCAACTCCGGGTCGCCCGCGCTCAACGCCCGTGGCGAACTCGTCGGCCTCGCCTTCGACGGTACGCTCGATGCGGTGCTTTCCGACTGGGATTTCAACCCCGCCACCACCCGCACGATCGCGGTCGACCTCCGTTACGTCCTGTGGCAACTGCAATTCGTCGACAAGGCGGACGCGCTGCTGGCCGAGATGGGCGTGCGGCGATGACCCTCCGCGACAATGTCCTGATTGAACCTGCCGCCATCGATCCCGCGGAGCTCGAGTTCCTCATCGAACGGATCAGGAAGGCGCAGATGACGGACTCGCTGGTCTCGGACTTAGAAGGCGAGGCGGAAGCCGGCGTCATTGAATGGGTCATCAACAAGAAGATCCGCGACACCCAGGAAGTCCAGCTGCCGCCCGGGATCATCGCGCGGTTGAACGACGTGCTGGATGCGGGCGTGCAGCGCTCCATCAATCCCTTTTATCAAGTCCAGGTGCGTGACCTTGAACCGGCCCAGGTGCTCCACTACGGACGCGGCGGACATTACATTCCGCATGTCGATGCTGAAACGCTGTTCAAGGACGACTCAGGGGTGGACCTGTGGGAGAAGTCACTGGATCGCGACCTGTCCGTCGTCTGCTTTCTCAACGACGACTACGCAGGAGGGGAGCTCGTCTTTCCTGGTCTTGATCTCGTCATCAAACCTGAGGCCGGTACGCTGGTGTGTTTCCCTGCCGATCACAACTACATCCACGGCGTGCATCCGGTGACTGACGGACATCGCTACACGCTCGTGACCTGGATGCGGGTTCACGGGATGCCGACGATGGACGAGATCAACGAGATGACGATGGAGGAGTACCATCGCTGCTTTCCGAAACAGATCGACCAGCCGCCGCGCGTCGCGAAGGGCGGAGCGAGGTAGCCGTCCCATGTTCAGCAGCCCCACCGCGATACTGATCATCCTCACGGGGTCGTGGTTCTTCGCGACGCCCGATGCCACACGCGTGGACAAGAGCACGGTCTCGTTTGCCTACATGGCGGATACCAAGAACTTCGGCAGGGACGATCGATTCTCGCTCACGCGCGACAAGTCGATGTTCGATGTCGCGGTGCAGTCAGCACCCAGGAAGCTGCTGGGCATGGGGGGCCTCCGCCTCGGCTTTTCCGGGATGTACGACATGCAGGGCTCGTACCTGCTCGGCCCGGGGATCGGCAAGACCGTGGATGTCGGCAAGTTCGACGTGACCCTGTCTGTCTACCCTTCCTATGCGTCGATCCGCGGCCTGGACCGGGAAACGGCCAGTGGGCACATGAACTGGAAGACGACGTTCGACGTTGCGTATCACTCGAGCACTCGAATGAAGGCAGGCCTGGGCCTGATGCACATCAGCAACGGCGGCTACCGGGAGCCGAACACCGGCATCGAGGCGCTGCGAGTGGCCCTTGAATACGACTTCTAGTCACCCGGCAAGGGACCGGACTTGAAGCACCGGTCCTCGCGGTCCCGATCGACTCAAGTCCGGCATCGGTGCCGTAGATTCAGGGCGCGTGGGGGACGAAATCGATCACCGGCGTCTTGACGGGAGTACCGGGGGACACCGCGGTCGGCATCGCGCTTCCCACCACACCGAGCGAACGCACGAACTGGTAAATCGCCTTCAGGTCAGCGTCGGACATGTCCTTGAGCGCCCAGAACGGCATGGGGGGCAGTCGCGGCAGCTTGGCCTGCTGCAGCCACTGCTCTTCGGTCAGCTTCGACATCGACAACCGAAGGTTCGCCGCGTAGCTCGTTCCCCACGGCCCGCGATAGCCCACCGGCGACCCCGTCAGCCATTCGGACGCCGGCGTCGCGCCAAGCTTCTCGCCGTACCCCGGCGTGTGGCAGTCATTGCAGCCCGCGATGCGGATCAGGTATTCGCCGCGCTTGACGGCATCGCTCACTGGACTGGCAGCGTGGGTTGCGCAGAACGGTGCCAGCAACACTGCACTGGCGACCACCATGTGGTTGAACTTCATCGTCTCTCTCCCA
>CAISDJ010000142.1 GCA_903884105.1 uncultured Pseudomonadota bacterium
CAGCCGCTACGGCGCGATCGTCTTGCTCACGACCGCCGACAACTCGCTCGGATTCCCGGCCGTATCCAGCGCCACCATCGAGAAGTGATAGGTATCGGCCGAGAGCCCGCTCATTGTGTGGCGTTTGGCCAGTGCCTTTGATCATTGCCCGCAGCCGGCTTCCGATCTGCCAGAGCCCCTGCGTTCATATTGCAAAATGTAAGACCTGACCCCACTGCCCTATGACCCCACTGCCCTAGCATCGAGGAGCCGGCGCTGATCGAGCGGATCCCGGAGCATGTGAGAGGGAAAGGAGAGCACAGCGTGGCATCGCTCGGCCCGCCGTCGACGGGGCCGCCGGTACGTGCGTGAGTGGCGCCACGGAAGGCGGGCGAATCGGGAGCAGGGAGGCTGCGATCAGGGATCGGCAGGGAGCCGTGTTGCGCGCAGCTGAGATGCGCAGGGCTCCGGGGGATTGTTCGGGCTGCGAAGGGCGCTGCGCATTCCCGGGGTGGAGCGCAGTGCAGGGGAAGTTTGCGGGTCCAGAACCCCGGCCGAGGCCCTGCGGCAAGGACCAGTAAGGCTGGTCTCGGTCTGGGAGGGCCTTTATTCTTACTATGCTTGTACGGTTCGCATGGCGCGTAGTGGACTCGACCCCGTGCGAGCAGTGAGGTGTTGCAGGCTTCAGCACAGCGAGTCGTCGAGGAGTCTCTCTCATGAGCAGCAAGGTCGAAGCAATCGTCCGGGAGCACATGGACCAGCATCCGGTCGAGCGAATTCCGGACGGGTACCGGATCAAGTACGACAACGCCACCAGTTGGCTCCGGTTTGTTCCGGCTTCCGGCGGCGACGAGAAGTTCCGTGTGGTTTCGATCGCGGAGGTGTCGACGCGCTTCACTGGTGAAGTGGCAGCGTTCATCGACGACGGCGCGATCGCCGTCCTGAATTCACAGGCGGTTCACGGTGCCTGGCTTCGCCAGGAAGACGGCCTGTGGATGCGCGCGCAGTTCACGATCTATGCCGAGGAGCCAGCATTCATGGTTGCCGCGCAGCTGATACTCGGTGCGTACAGCTACCAGTCGGCGATCGGTTGCTCGGCGATCGTCTCGATGTGCTCCGACCAGCAATTCCGCGAGCAGCGCGCATTCCAGGAGTGCCCGCGGAGCTGGCGCGAGATGCCGGCCCCCGCGGACTTCCAGGAGACGGCTGAATTGCTGAACGATAGAGGAATAGTCAGTACGATCGAGGACGGGCGGGTCACAGCTGAAGTAGTCCTGTCGGGCTCGGCGACGTCACGAATGCGGGACCCGAAGGCGGAAACCGCACTTCTGGGCGTTAAGACGCACGTTCCGCATCCGCTGGCTGGCGTCGGCTATCTGGCGACGATCGCTTTGCCGATCGATCCGCATCGTTCCGTGCTCCCCGCCTGGAGCGCGATTCTCAATGAACAGGAACTCGCGTCGACGGACTTTGTGCCGCGCTTGGGCGCGTGGGGGGTGCGCGGCGCGGGGAACGAACTGGTGTATTCGCAGTTCATTCCGATGGACCTCCCGATGCGTGGGCTGCAGAGCACGATCATGTGGTGGATGATCAAGCGGACGATATGGCTGCGGGATACCTTTTGGGCGCCCAATCGTGGGTTGACCGTAGATCGTGATTTGCAGGAGACCGCACAGCAATGAATGACATCGAACTGCCGGAACCGGTATTTGAGTTCGTCGAGTTGCTAAAGCACTATCTCGGTGGTGTTGAGCGGCGCATCGAGTTCGTCGATCGCGAGGACGGCGCCCAGACGCGGTGGGTCTGGCGCGTCGACGGTGTAGGCCACGAAGCTCGGATATTGATTCACGAGACGCAGGCTTCGCTCGGTACAGGACGGCCCGAATACCGTGTCCGGATCGCGGTGGACATTGACGAAGAACAAGGTCGAGCGTTGCACAGCCTCGCCGCGTTCGCCAATCGTTTCTGCGTACTCGGCGCGTTGATGGCGTACACCGACCAGACAGTGGCCATCGGTTCCCAATTCGTCATCGGTTACGACAACCTACAGACCTGCGCGGCGTTGACCGCTGCTGCTGCTGCATACGGCGCGATGTCGCATCTGGAATCGATCCGACGCTCCTTTCTCGGCGAGAAGCCGCAGGTCGGCAGCCTAAGCGCCTGGTCCGGTATCGACTTCGAGCGGCTGCAGTACGAGCTTGCCCACATTGGCGGTTGCCGTGCCGGTGAGCGCGGCTGTCGGATAGAGCTCATGACAGGTGTCATCGATCTCAGTGCGTTGCACAGCAACCCCTATTTCGGTGGCGGACTGCTCGTGCTCGCAGGCGCTGCAAAGGCCGGCCTCGGCATCGAAGGTGCTGCTCCCGTCAACGAAATGAACCTGTGTGAATGGCTGGTAGGGGACGTGCCGATGTTCGGCGGCTGGTACGAAGACGGGGACCATCTCCGGTTCGTCAGCTTCCTGCCCAATATGCTTAAAGAGGTGGATCAACTGATGGTCCACATCGTGTCGTGGGCACAACGGAGGTTGGCGCAGGCAAGCGATACAGTGGCCTCAGCAATGGCCATTCGATCGATGGGGGGTGATGCGGAGCAACTGTCTTCGGGGCTCAAGTCGGCCTTGAATATTGCGCCAGCCGCCCAGCCCCGGGGTGGAGACATGAGCCCTGCAGAACTGATATGAATCAAAGCTTCAGCGAGTTCATCGATAGCGAGATTAATGCCATCATCCCGCATCCGTTCCGCGACCCCCACCTGTTCAACGAGGATTGCAGTGCCGGCCTCATGCTCGCGACGGATGATCGGGTGTCACTGCAGAAATTTGCTATTGCGTCGATCGCGCTCGCCCAGTTTCTTGGCGCGCGCGCACTCATCGAGGCGATGTTGCTGCGCTTTGGGCGTGTTCTCCCGCGCGGGCCGGAAGCCGACAGCTTGATTTTGAAGATCTACGAGATGGCGGATTTGGTCGCCGAGAATTCCCGTCAGCACTACATCGAGCTGCCATGGGTGGGTGCGCACTATTTCGCGCGCTGGCGCTTGCGTCACCACGAGGCGGCCCGATTGTCGGAGGACGGTACCCTGCGGGCGCCGGCGGTCCTGAGTGCTGCCAGGCATGCCACTTTCGCGTACGAAGCCGAGCCTGCGGTTGCCGCCAATGCCGATCGAATCGTCGAACAGTTGGCCTTTGTCTTCGACAACTATGCGATCGGCCTGCGTCAGCACTTCGGCAGCGACAATCTCCTGCGTGCGGCGGGACCGTCACCGTTGCGCTCCAACCCAGACTACAGGTGAAGCGTGGTCCCGTGCGATTAAGCAAAGGAAAACAGGGGTTGGGTGACACCATTAACGGTACTCGGGCACCGTTGACGGCCCCTGATGGGGGTGTCGAATCGGTGCTGGAGCATGTCACTCTACTGCCCGAGGTTTTGTTTCAAAGGAGAGCCCATGGAATCGATTGGTGAACACATCGTTGAGATGCAGCAGCTCATCAACACGCCGCTGAGCCCGCCGCCGTCTTGGATACGGAAGTGGCAAACTGAGGCCGAGCACATACTGGCGATGGCTCATTTCGCGAAGGACAAACACGACATCGAAAAGCTTCGCGTACTCGACGAGGAGGCAAAGAAGCTCGTCGAAGCACGGAAGGCGAAAGCCGAGTCGCCGTAGCGCATTTCAAGCTCGGATGACGGTCGCTCTGCTGCCTGATCCGCGCGCCTACCTGAACACCAAGTAGAGCCCTAGCGCGATCAAGACCATCCACAGCGCACCGCGACAGGACTTGCAGCGGTAGGGCTCACTGCCAGCGGTCTCGCTGCCAGGCTGAGACCCGTCTACCAGCGTCTGCCGGTAGGACAGCCCAGTGCCGGCGCACCCACCCCGCCGGTGACCTTGTCGCCCCGCACATTGACCCTTCTGGTACCCACCACGGATTTTTCCCGCGCCGCGCTCGTATCCGCTCTCGGCCATCTCGGAGAAGTCGATGAAGCGCGGCGCATCTGGGGCGAACTCAAGCGGATCAACCCGAATTATTCCTTCAACGAGCATTTCGGCCGGCAGCCCTACACGAACAAGGACGACGTCAGGCGTATCGCCGAGGGTCTCGCGAAAGCCGGTTTGTCGGGCTAGCATTCCCGTTGTCGCAAGAGTTGCCATGGCTCGGGATTTCAGGGGACCTCATGGACAAGATCACGCTGCAAAACCCGGTGTTCGCGA
>CAISDJ010000143.1 GCA_903884105.1 uncultured Pseudomonadota bacterium
CCTCCAAGTACGTCAAGATGTGGGATATCTCCTCGGAGTGCATTCAGGCAGAAATCGCCAAACGATAGCATCGCAAGTCATCACGGCCGGCCAGCGACTGCTGGCCGGCTGCACTACACCCTCGCACCGGGCCATCACCCTACCTGCGAGTGGCATTAACCAAGCCTGGCCTCCGTTGTCCACCTGACTGCGGATCGACAGACTTAATAGAGCACGGAGAGTCTGCATGGATCGGCATCAGGCGCTTGAGCGCTACACGAAGACCGCGATCGTGTTCCACTGGGTCATTGCGCTCTTCATCATCTTCAATATCTGCATCGGCTCCTTCATGGAGAGCCTGGAGCAGCCACTGCGGACGCAGGTTGTGAGTGTCCACGCTTCGGTCGGCATCACCATTCTGGGACTTGCCGTCCTGCGCATCCTGTGGCGCGTCACGCATCGGCCACCCGAGTTCGCGGCGACGATGGCGACTTGGGAGAAGAACGTTGCCCACCTCGCCCACGCGTTCCTCTACTTCCTGATGGTGACGGTGCCGCTGGCCGGATTCTCGATCCTGTCGTCGAACGCCCCGCGCCCGTCAGGGACGGGCATCCGCATCTGGTTGTTCACGGATATCCCCCGGATCAGCGTGCTGCAGCAGAACCCGGACGCAGGCTATCGCCGCATACTCCACGACTTCTTCCTCGAGACGCATCATCTCGGCGCGTGGATTCTGGCCGGGCTCGTGGTCCTGCACGTCGCGGCCGCACTGAAGCACCAGTTCAAGGACAAGCATCCGGAACTCGCACGCATGGGTATCGGTCGCACCCTTGAGGGCGGCGAAGACGGAAGGAAATAGGCACATTGGCGCTTGAGCGCGCATCGGGTGGGCCGGATCTGGTTTCAGGATAGACGTTACAGCAAGTTTCGAGATTGATCATTGCAGTCGGGGTTAGAGGAGAGATCGATGGATACAAAGTTGCGCAAGACGAGATGGTTGCCCTGGGTGGTGGCCTTTGGAACCTTGGTGTCGGCAGGCCAGGCCTTCGCCCATCACGGCACGAACATCTCCTATGACCGGACCAAGCAGTGGACCCGGAAAGCGACGGTGGTCAGCTTCACCTATGCCAACCCGCACCCCGCCCTGTTCTTCGAGTTCACGAACGACAAGGGCGAGAAGGAAAAGTGGGGCGCCGAGTTGCTGCCGAATCCCGCTGCGCTGATCAGGGCGGGATGGAGCCGTGCCAAGGCCATGGAAGCACTCAAGCCGGGCACACCGATCACGGTCACCATCGCGCCGGCCAAGGCCGGCGGAACCGTGGGACTGCTGCTCAAGATGCAGAATGAACAGGGCGCGGAGATCGTGACCTCAGGCGGCCCGGGACAGCCCCCGCCCGATCCCGATGCAGCCCGCCCGGCTCCGTGATGCCCCATCCAATCAGGAGAACAAGATCATGAGCAATCGACTGACGAGCCTGGTGGCAGGAGTCGCAATCATGGTGGCTGCGTCCACCACGGTTTGGAGTGCCGCGCCCAAGCAGACGTTCAATCCAAAGGAACTGAGCGGCATCTGGAGCCGCAACGCCACCGGCTTTGGTGGCGGCGGAACGTGCAAGGAATGCGGCGATCGCGGGTACAGCATGAGTTTTCCGGAGTTCACGCCGGAAGGACAGGCTGCCTTCGACAAGAACATTCCTTCCTATGGCCGTGCGCTCGGGAGCGCGGACGCAGCGGCCCATCCTGAGGAACATATCGGCCGCAGGCGGAGCCAGCCTCCTGCCCTCGGCAACGACCTCTATGGCACTTGCCATCCGATGGGCGTGTCGCGTGGACTGCTCTACCCAGATCCTATCGAGTTCCACCTGTTGAACGACCGGCTCATTCAGCACGTTGAATGGCGTGACAGCATCAGGACGATCTGGATGGACGGCCGGAAGTTGCCCACCCTCCCCGTGGACCTGCCGCGCTGGTGGGGTTACTCCGTGGCGCATTGGGAAGGCGACACCTTGGTGGTCGAATCGAACGGCCACGACGAGCGTACGTGGATCGACTATTTCGGCTACCCGCACAGCGACGAACTGAAGCTGACGGAACGCTATCGCCGGATCAATGCCGACACGCTTGAGCTCGTGATGGTGGTGAACGACCCGAAGTTCTACAAGAAACCGTGGGCCAGCGACGTCAAGCGCTTCAAGCTGCTGCCGAAGGACTTCATCAAGACTCCTGAGGGCTGGGCTGGATTGCTCGAGGACATCTGCGCACCCAGCGAGGAACTCGAGTTCAACCGGCTGATTCGTGACCCTGCGGGTCTCGGCCACAACTAGCGCCGTGATGCAGGCGGCCCATGCAGCGCCCCAGGGTGCTGCGTGGAAACAGATCGGTTCGGCAATAAAAAGGGGGCATGGGAAGTACCCATGCCCCCTTCTCTTTATGTATGTCTTCGACCTAGAAGTACGCGATCGCCCGACCGGCCCAAGCCACGCCGAACCACAGCAGCAGGGCAACCAGTCCGGCAACCCCGTTCACGGCCTGACCGAATCGGCCTTCATCCGCAAAGGCGACGGAACGGAATACGGTGAAGGTGTAAACCACCGCAGCGACCAGCAGCAGCATCTTCAGCCGGAACCAGGTCCCCTCGAAGTACGCCACGGCGCCACCTGCGAATATCAATCCGCCGGTTACCACCATGAGCACGAGGCCGATCGTCATCACCGGATAGACCGGACGCGCCGCGACCGCAACCGCCGTCGTCCGCTGCACAAGACCCATCAATCGCAGGCTCAGGAATACGACGCCGCCGAGCAGCAGGATCAGGCCGAACAGGTGGAACACGAACAGCCATGCGATGCGGGCCGTGGACGTTCCCATCCACATCCCCAAGGGACTGGTACCGAGCCACGAAACTAAGGGGTTGAATAGATCCCACGACATGGAGTGTGCTTCCCTTGAGTGTTCTTTTAGATGTTGTAGGCCATCAACCGGCCGACGGTGACGACCGAGAACCAGAGGACCAGTGAAGCCAGCCCGGAAATCCTCGCCTTTAGGGGCGGAACGACGTCCGTGTCCCACTTGGCGACGTCGCGATTGACGATGAAGTGGTACACCAGGACGTTGATCAGGCAGAGCGCGAGCAGGATCAGCTTGATGCGGAAGTAGCCGCTGCCCCAAACGTCGGCGGCGCGCGCGTAAAAGAGCAGCAGGCCGGTGACGAACATGGCGCCGAATCCCACGAGCAGCACCGGCATCGAGGCAGCATACAGCCGCGTGAACGACTGGCCGCGCATCGTGATCCCCGCCAACCGCAGGTCAATCCAGATGATCGTTCCTACTGCAAGCGCGAGGGACAGAACGTGGGTGCCCTCGATCACCGGGTAAAAATATCCCGACGAGGCGAGCGCAACGGCGAAGTCGGTGTCCTGAATAGATCGAGCCAGATCCATGAGCGACATGCTTTTCAATCCCCTTGGGAACCCGGGCGGCTCCACTCTTCTTTATTGACTGATCCTGCCACCACGGCGCTGCCAGATTGACAGTAGGGTCCAGCAGCAATCCCCTGCAATCCGGGAAATCCCCTGCTCGCCCCTCACAAGCCCGAACTCCCGGGTGTTACGGACATCAGGACGTCCTTAAGGGTGCCGGTCCGTCCATTCCAGCCTGGCTCCCCATCCTGCTGCAACGCGCTACACGACGCTTGCCTTTGAACCGCTCCGAGCCCTGCCACCTCACCAACATCTTTATATGTGTGGCGTATTGACAACGACTGCTCAATTGTGGAGAAATCAACACTTCGGCATCGCATTATAGAAATATTAGCATCGGGCATCCGTATTGTGGAGAGAAAAATCAGGCATCGCGGCCATTCGCGATGCGATTGTTCACGAGGTGTCCGATCAATCGCGAGCTGCGCACTGCAGGCTGTGTCGTAAGTACCACGCCCCTCGTGCGAGCCAGTTGAATATGGTATTCAGGCTATTCATAGGGAACGATCTGGATACCGCAGCGCTTATATTTGGTTCACTTGTGAGTTAGCGGTCCTGGCGGCAGCGGTTCGTCGAGACTGCTGCACGGAATTCAGAAATCACTATCGGCACAGGGTTCAGGACGGACGGGACTGGGGTCAAGGACAGTCCGTCCCAAGAAGTTTCGGTTTCAAGGTCACAACAAGCTAAGGAAAGGGGGAGTCATGTCCAGACGAAATGATATTTCGCGGATTGCGATGACGGCTGCAGGTTTAGGTGCAGCGCTCATTGGTCCGTCGGTCTCGTATTCGGCCCAGCCCGGCGTGGCTCAGGCCGTCGAAGAAGTGCTCGTCACTGCCCGTCGTCGCGAGGAAAGCCTGCAGGAAGTGCCAATCGCGATCTCTGCATTCGGCGGTGACGCTTTGGAAGAACGTGGCGTGCAGCGTATCGAGAACATGAACGCCGTTGCGCCCAACCTGTCCGTGATGGGTGGCGTTAATACCGGCGAATCGCAGGCCTCATTCCGCGTGCGTGGATTGCCCGGCGTTGCGGTATACATCGACGGCGTCAACCAGGCCACGACCGACGGCCTCCTGACCACGTCCGTGGTCGAAGTCGAGCGCATTGAAGTGTTGCGCGGCCCGCAGGGCACGCTGTTCGGCAACGCCTCGCTCGGTGGTGCCGTGCATTACGTGACGAAGGCACCCGGCGACAAGTACGCCGGCAAGGTCGAAGCCTCGCTCGGCAGCTTTGCCCGCCGGGATGTGCAGGCCTCCTTCGACATCCCGCTCAGCGACACCTTCAAGACGAAGTTCACGGGCGCAAGCCAGCGGCGTGAAGGCTTTGTCCGCAGCACCCTCTCGGACAACCGCTACGGCGACGTCAACGATGAACTGTACCGGGCCGATTTCCTGTGGACTCCCACCAGCAGCCTGCGCTTCCGCTACAACGTCGAAAGCTCGATCACTGATCGCAACGGCCCCGGCCGCGTGGTCGCCGAACTCGCCCCTGAGAATTTCGCAACTATTGGTGGCCGGAGAATCAGCACGTACCCTCTGAGCGGTGTCTATGCCGCCGTCGGCATCGCGTACAACCCGCAATCGGTCGTCTCGGGCTATCCCGGCGGCGTGCTGGGAGAATACGACAGCAAGCTGTCTTCTTCGAAGCGGGGCTTCACGGTCGACCAGGTGCGCCATACGCTCGATGCAACCTGGAACATCAACGACACCTTCACGGTGCGTTCGATCACCGGGTACAAGGACCTCCGCCGCTTCACGCAGACGGACCTGGACGGCTCGGCGCAGGTTGACATCAACGAGCGCGAGACCGGCATCAAGGCATACAGCCTGGGCCAGGAAGTGCAGTTGCTCGGCAATCACGAGCGAGTCAACTGGGTGCTCGGTGCGTACTATCAACAGGAGTACAACCGGACGCGCAACAGCGGTCGGACGCTGGCCGAGTTCACCTGCGACCTGTGGGGCGCAGATAAGCAGACTCGTGGCATCTCGGCCGGTCAGGAAGCCAGCTGCTTCAATAACCGCGCCCAGGCGTTGGGTGTACTCAACACAACTGTTGGCGGTCAGAACATGCTGGCCAATGGCGCCATGTCGTCGACCCAGATCGGTGCTCTGGCCACGATCCTGTCCACCCGGTTCTCTGCAGCTAACCAGCCGGCAGCCAACGGCCTGGACATGTCGGTATTCTCGAACGCGGTGGGAGCCAACGTCGACAGCGTGACCATTGCGCGTCCTGAAAGCCGGGCGGTGTTCGGTGACATCACGTTCCACTTGACCGACAAGCTGACATTGGCGGGCGGCTTGCGCTACAGCAAGGACGACAGCAATGGCACCATCAATGTGGGTGCGGGCGCCAACCGTGGCTTCCTGACATCCCACACGGGCCTGATGTTCGATCAGAACATCGCGAACTACTTCGGCATCAACCAGGTCAACCCGTTGACAGGCGCGGCATTGCCGGCTCCGACCAATGCGCTGAAGTTCGATGCACTCACCAAGCGTCTGACCGTGCAGTACCAGTGGAACCCCGAGTTGATGACGTATGTCAGCTACTCTGACGGTTATGGTCCGGGTGGCGTCGCACTGTTGGCGGCGGGAGCTCCGAACTGGCTGACGCTGAACTCGGCCGGCGTGGCAACGGCCGGCTTCCTTCGCGACATCTACAACACGGGCCGGATGGACGTTCCGGTGTCGATCGTTCGCGATGAGCAGACCGTCACCAACTTCGAGGTTGGCATGCGTGCCGACTGGCTGGGTGGGGCTCTGCGCACCAACGTGACTGCGTTCTACACGACCTGGAAGAACATCCCGGTCTCGCAGTACATCGTGACCAAGTACTGGGATACGGATGGCAACGGCTTCGCTGACAGCCAGGTCGACATCACCGGCGACGGCGTCCCCGATCTCAATTACTTTGCCAACCTGCTCGGCACCTCCGTGTCGAAGGCAGAAGTCAAAGGCGTTGAAATCGAAACCAACTGGCGGGCCACCGACAACCTGCGCGTCAACCTGAACGTGGGCTTCCTCGACACCAAGTACAAGGACCTCGGCCAGGGTGGCGTTGGCTTGTCACCGGCAGTCGCGGCAGGCTCCGAGTTCGCACAGGCTCCCAAGTTCACGACCAACCTGGGACTGCAGTACTCGGTACCCTTCGAGGGTGGCGCGGGGCTGACCCCGCGAGTCGACTACACCTACACGGATGACTTCACGCTGACGCCGAACGAGCAGAACCAGCGCATCCAGAAGGGCTTCGGGTTGCTCAATGCCCGCGTGACCTACGACTCCGGCTCCAACTGGAGCGTGAGTGCGCTCGGCACCAACCTGACGAACGAGTACTACCTGAACTCGGGCTTCTACACCCGGGCAGAGCAGGTGTACTTCACGACGACGGGTCGGCCGCGCGAGTGGGGTGTAACGTTCGACCTCAAGTTCGACTAAGGGTCGACACTGACGGGTGGAAAGGCGGGGTGCGGTGCCACGAACGGGGC
>CAISDJ010000144.1 GCA_903884105.1 uncultured Pseudomonadota bacterium
CGCGATAGATGCCCGCTTCATTGAGCGGCAGGCCGGCAAAATCGCCACCATCGGGTCCCGCGCCACGGTCCTGTACTTCTTCGTGCTGCTGCACGGCGCCGGGGAAGCCGCCGCCGCCCGGGGGATCCCAGTCGCCGACGACGTCCATCAGAGGAAAGGATCCTCTCACCGCCTGCGCGTGGACAAGGCCCGGGTTGGTCGTAATGGCAATCAACGCGAGGACAGAGGCGTAATGCGTCTTCATATGCTTCATTTTCACTGTGCTCCACGCTTGGCCGGCGGATCGGTGCGGCACGGTGTGGGGCTGAATTTCGAATCGTCCGCCTCGCGCTTGAACTGGCTGCTGACCACGAAGGGCAGGACGAGGTACGTCGGGTCATCGACGACGGTGACCACTTCCATGTAGTCCGCGCCATAGGCACTGAAGCGATCGAAGTATTCGGTGACCACGGCCTTGTCGCTGTACGGAACGCCATTCTTGCGCAGGTAGCCCGACAACACGTTCGTCGTCGTTACCTTGAGGCTGCCACGCTGGTTCGATGGAGGCGCGGCGGGTGTGGCGCTCCTCGGCGCATTGCGCCCGGGCAATCCCAGCTGCTGACCGAGGGCAGGACCGGCGGCTGCCGGCGGCGGCCTCATCCACTGCGCGATCGAATAGCCTTGCAACGTACGTTCGCCGGAAGGCTGCGCTGCCCCGAAATGGAATTCGCGAGTCTGCGTGCCGGAATCCATCTCGAACTTGAGCGTGTTGTCATCCGTCCACGAGACCCGTACTCGCGACGGCTGCCGCATGATGCCGCCGGCGCCCCAAGCCTTGCATTGGTCGCCCTTCGCATTGTCGGCGTCCAGGGACCAGTTCTTGGTCACGTCGCGGCCCGCCGCATTCAGAGGGACCGACTCCGTGTCGCCGACCGGAGCCGTGCGCATCCGATGACGCCAGTCTTCGTTGACTTGTGCGACCCACGTACCGGCGAAGTCTGTCTGCGCCGCTTGCCGCGGAGTTTGCGGCGGGGGAGGCGGCTGAGCTGCCCACGCCGTTCCCATCAATGGCAACAGCCCCAAGGCCGTGCCGAGTCGTCGACCTATCCGCATGATCAATCCCCTAGACTTGTATCCGCCACTACGGGGCAAAGGACAGTGCCGGACGGAATCGCCCTCCACTCCCACTGCCACGCCGCCAATCAGGTCGCCCGCTCAGGCTGCACCCGGTTCCACGCCATCCCGCACCCCTTGAACTCGCGGCCTCCCTGCTTGAGGGGAGGCCGCGTCCGTTCCGGGATATCTGCTTGTTGCTACTTCTTGTCGCTTCCAAGACCGGCCGCCTTGTCGCGGACCAGCTTGTTGAAGACTTCCACTTCATCGAGCGGAGCGCAAACATCTTCCTGCAGGCCGGACCAACCGCCCGCCGCAAGGTCAGCCTTCGCGACGCGCTTGTTCACCTTCACCTCGCTCACCCAGGGCTTGGTGTAGATGACCGGGTCGGTCACCGTGATCTGCAACTCGAGCGTGTCGTGGTCGCGCAGCTTGTAGCGCTCCGTCACGTGCATCTGGTCGCTGTGCGGATAGCCGAAGATGTCGATCCATGACCGGTCATCGAAGCCATTGGAATCGACGACGAAGGTATCGCCTTCCCACTTGCCGGTGGAATAGCCGAACCAGCGGGGTACATAGTCAAGCTGCTCCGGAAGGACTCGCCCGTCCGTCCACACTTCGCGATGCGCCCAGGTCCATTCGAAGAACTGGAACACGCGCTCGGGGGTCACCAGGATCTCGTACGGTGCCGGCGTCATCAGCAAAAGACGCGGAATGCCGTCCGGATTGCAGGTCGACTGCGGATCGTTGGCGAGACCGGGAGGCACGCCGCGGCGCCGGCCGATATGCAGCTGCGGGTTGGCGAGCGCTTCCTTGCTGTCAGGTGCAAAGCCTTTGCCCGTGATGTTGGCATCGAACCGCTTCTGGCCTTCTGGAGTGAAGGGAGGAACGTCAACGCCGAACCCGTAACCGCCCGGTGGCTCACGGCATTCGGGGCACGGAGGCGCATCCTTGTTGAACGACTGAGGATTCCGCGTCCAGACGCCCGAGATGTCCTTGGGATCGAACTTCCCCGCTTCCGGCTTGCCTGCTTCTACCCCGCTTGCCGCCGTACCTTCCGCCGCGCCCTTCCCTTCCTGCGTGCAGGCGGCTGCTCCGATACCCAGCAATCCGACCGCAGTGACCAACGCTACCGCACTTGAGACTCTGCTTTGCATGTTCTTCTCCTGTTTCCGTGCCGACGCTGGCGTCAATTGCCGGTGATGATCTCTTCGCCCTTGTCATTGGTGATCTTGGTGATCAGCGCCGACAGGCCACCCGCCTTGGCAGGCGACAAGGTCAACGTCACCACCGTGCCGGGCTTCAGGGCTGCCTCGGAGCGGATCTTTCCCCAGCCGCTTCTGATCATGCGCGACGGGTTGGTCACGATCTCCGAATGCCAGTGCTCGACCTCGCCTTTCTTGTTCTTCACGTCAAACAGCACAATGGGATGCGGGTTGATGTAGCCGAACTGCGTGATGGTGGCCTTCTGCTCATAGGACTTCGACAGGTCGTACGAGATATTGCTGCCATGGTGGGCCATCGCCGGAGCGGCCTGCAGCAAGGCACCGGCGAGCAAAGTGGCTGCAACGTTCATGTAACGTTTCATGTCTGGTTTCTCCATTTGAATTTGATCCGGAATCGTCGCCTGCCATCCTGCATCAGCGGGCATGCGAAATCCTATTCGCAGTGGCCCTTACCACCTACTGCCGGATGATCGAGTTCATTACTATGGCTTCGACGCTGCGCTGCAGCGGCACCGCCTGCGGCCCGATCAGCGGCGCCATCATCACGATGGCGATGCGCTCCTGAGGAATCGCCCAGAAGCGGCGCGTGCCGACTCCATCCCAGCCGAAGCTGCCGACGGGCAACCGCGTGCCTGCGGCGGCCGGGATCGTGACGTTCAACATGCCGAGACCGAATTTCACGCCTTCCGCCGGCATGCCCATCGGTGGATAGCCGCCCATCACGAACGGCCCGATCTGGTTCGATGCCATCTGCTTGACGGTCTCGGGCTTGAGGTACTGCCGGCCGTTGAAACTGCCGTTGTTCGTCAGCATGCGGGCAAAGAGCGAGTAGTCGCTGACGGTGGTCCACAGCCCTGCGCCGCCGCTGAAGTACGTCGTCTCCTCGGCGATCGGCACGGGAGCCCCCGGGACAAACGACGCCGCGCGCGCAGTCAAGGCACGTTTCACGCCGAAGTCGGTGTCGTTCATCCCGAGCGGCCCGAACAGCCGCTGCTGCAGGAACTCGCGGAAAGTCATTCCGGAAGCCACCTCGACGACGCGACCGACCACGTCGATGCCGGGGCCGTTGCTGTACGCCCAGCGCGATCCGGGCTGGTACTCAAGTGCTGCCTTGGCCAGCTTCGGAATGCGGGTGGCGAGGTTGTCGCCTGGCTCCGCGCGAGGAAAGTCGGGATTGTCCACGCCAAAGATCTGGATGCCGGACGTGTGATTCAGCAACATCCGCACGGTGATGGCTCGCTCGGCTGGTACCAGCTCGTATTGCGGCTCGCCCCATTCCTTCGACACCGGCACCGGTCCCGGCATCGGTGTGAACGGCGCAGGCGGCGAGCCCGGCTTCAGCACCCGCACCTGACGCGGCCCGCCGAATTCAGGGATGTACTTCGATACCGGATCATCGAGGCGGAGCTTGCCTTCTTCGACGAGCATCATTGCTGCAACGGCCGCGACCGGCTTGCTCAGGGACGCAGTCCCGTAAATCAGGTCCGTCCGCATCGGCTGCTTGGTGCCGGGATCGGCAATGCCCTGCGCCTCGAGGTACACGACCTTGCCGTCACGTGCGACAAGAACGATGCCGCCCAGAATCTGGCCGGAATCGACCTGGACCTTGAGTGCATCGTGGATGAGCGCAAGCTTCGCGCTCGACAGTCCGACGTCTTCAGGCTTCGTCAGGGCGGGTTGCGCCAACGCGAAGACCGACAGACCGAGGAATGCCGCGATGACTGCTGCAGAACTTCCAGCGTGCACTTTCATGTGGAAACCCCTCATCAATATCTATGTACGATCTATATGTACGATCTATGTACGTCTGTCAGTCCGTGATCCGCGTAACCGGAACTCAAGCTTCGCGGACGTCGATCAGTCGTCCCGTGTGCTCTTGGTGGCCCGCGTGAACATGGCAATCCAGAGCGCTACTACATTTTCGAGTAAATCAGTAGTGCGCTCTATTAAATCGACAATTTGAAGGATTGTTAGCTATATTCCGGTTTGTGTCTAGGGGAAAAAGGTCAGGATTTGTTGAGACCAATTCGCCGCGTTGCGGCAAGGCAATGCGGTCCCGCCAGCGCATCGGCGGAGCATTGCGAAACGCCGTACATCCACTACGGCATCTCGAACTTGGGTACTCTAGGCAAGGGTCAGGGACGTTTTTGTTTGGTCACTTTTTCGGGGAAGCATCATGAATAAAGCTCGAATTACACGAATCACAGTCCTCGCGCTCGTGGGCGCACCGCTTGCGTGGCTTGCACTGGCGCAAGCAGCCGCTCCGCCCGCTGCACCGCCCGGGCCGTTCACGTTCTTCATCACCAGCAAGGGCTCGGGCAAAGGCGCCGACCTCGGCGGTCTCGCAGGTGCCGATGCGCTCTGCCAGACGCTCGCTGCGACCGCCAATGGGGGCACTCGCACGTGGCATGCCTACCTCAGCACGCAGGCTGCCGATGGCAAACCAGCCGTCAACGCCCGCGACCGTATTGGCACCGGACCCTGGTACAACGTGAAGGGAGAGATGATCGCCCAGAACGTTGCGGACCTCCACGGCGACAACGTGCGCGACCGCAACCAGGTCAACAAGCAGTTCGCCCTGAACGAGAAGGGTGAGGTCGTCAATGGCCGCGGCGACATGCCGAACCGCCACGACATCCTGACGGGCTCGCAGTCGGATGGCCGCGCCTACGCCGCCGGCGAAGACCGCACCTGCCGCAACTGGACCAGCAGCACGGATGGCAGCGCAATGCTCGGCCACCACGACCGCAGCGGCGGCGGCAACACGTCCTGGAACCAGGCGCATGGTTCCCGTGGCTGCAGCCAGGAGAACCTGATCAGCACGGGCGGCGACGGCCTGCTTTATTGCTTCGCAACCAACTGATCTCGATTTTCTCTGCCTTGAATGAACGGCGGTGACTACACGGTGGTCACCGCCGTTTTCTCTTGCGCCGCCTTCTCTATCTTGGGCGCCAACGCCCCTGCCCCTCGCGATATCGGAGGAGACATGCATTGCGCTCCCTCGATGTCGTCGCGACCAAAGGGCATTGAGGCTGCGACCGGAGGAATCTTTGCAATCCGGACCAATAGACTTCCTCGATAATCTATCTAATAATCGTCCGATTCTCGATATTGCCCCGAGGCCTTTGCCTTGGCCGGCAGATCAGGAGGGGGCGACCCTAGCGGTAAGCACTTCAACGTCCTGGCGTTGCGGTACCGAGGCAGGGGCCCATCTACGTCGCATACATATATATGTGTGGCCGGACGGCATCGGATTGCAAACGAGGACATCGACGGAGCCGTCGACAACGTTCCGACCAAAGGGGTGGCAAATGAAGATTTGGGGACTTAAGTGGGCGCTGCTCGGAACCTTCGTGCTGTCCGGGTTGGCTTCGCAGTCATGGGCGGCCCAGCCGCCGGGACCACCCCCCCCACGCTCCGCTCGTGAAGCCGCGCAATCCGATTTCACCGGCAACTGGGTCGCCCAAGTCACCGAAGACTGGCGTTGGCGCATGCTCACTGCCCCAGTCGGGGACACCGAAGGCATCCCGATGAACCCGGCCGGTATCGAGCAAGCCAAGAAGTGGGACCTTGCCGCTGACAATGCCGCCGGGAACCAATGCAAGGCGTACGGTGCGGGCGCGATCATGCGTCAACCCACCCGTGTCCGCGTCTCATGGGCCGACGACAACACGCTGAAACTCGAAATGGACGCAGGAACGCAGACTCGCCTCTTCAAGTTCGGCGCGCCCGCGCCGGCAGGCACTGAACGGACGTTGCAGGGTTACTCTGTCGCCGAGTGGATGCGCCCTCCTCCTGCACGCACGGGCAATGCCCTGAACCAGCAGGAGGGATTGCCGGGCCGGACAGTAACGGCTCCCGCGGCAACAGCACCGGTCGCGTTTTCCGACGCGCGCGGCAGCCTGAAAGTCCAGACCAGCCGTCTCACGGCAGGGTACCTGCGCAAGAACGGCGTTCCATATAGCGAGAACGCCACGGTCACGGAGTACTACGACCGCCTGCAGTTCTTCGGCGTCGATTACCTCCAGGTAACGACCATCGTCCAGGACCCGGCTTACCTGCCAGTCCCGTACATCGTCAGCAATCAGTTCAAGCGTGAGCCCGACGGTTCCAAGTGGAATCCGACGCCCTGCCGCACGGACCCGCCTGGCAAGGCCAGGCCGCCGATCGGCAACTTCGGTATCCAGGGCCGCGGCGAGTGACGCTCGTTGCGCACACACCTGAACTGCAATGACTAACCTAATCGGAAGAAAGAAGATGAACAGCATCTTGCGCCGGTCCGGAATCCTGATGGTGCTGGCCATGGCAGCACAGTCCCCTGTTGCATCGGCCCAGGGATTCAATCCCGGCAACAGCGGCAACCTGCTCGACATCGTCGGCGACTGGGAGCAGCCCGGTTTCCACTACCAGTTCGGCTTCATGGAAGAACCGACCGACCGCGGTGCCGGACCGGACCCCGGTGACTACGCCGGACTGCCGGTCAATGCGGCCGGCAGATACAAGGCCCAAGCGTACTCACCCGAATGGCTGACCGTGCCCGAGCATCAGTGTATTCCACACCCGGCCACCTACCAGGACCGCAGTCCCGGTGGACTCACGGTCGTGAAGATCTTCGACCCGGTGACGCAGAACCTCGTTGCATACCAGACGCAGGGAAACTACGGACTGATGCGCACGATCTGGATGGATGGCCGTCCGCATCCGGGCCCCTACGCCCGCCACACCTATGAAGGCTTTTCCACCGGCAAGTGGGTCGACGATCGACTGGTCGTCGAAACCTCGCACCTGAAGGCGGGCTGGCTGCGGCGCAACGGCGTCCCGCACAGCGACGACGCACGCATGGTCGAGTACTACGTCCGGCACGACGGGTACATGACCATCACCACCGCCGTCGACGATCCGTATTACCTCGATGAACCGTTTATCCGCTCGACGGACCTGAAGGTCAATGTCAGGTCCACGACGAGGATGACGGAGTTCGGCGGATTCGTGAACGGCGGCCCGGGCGGCACGTTCTACAAGTGCACGCCGATCGACGAACTGGATGTTCCCGTCGGACGCGTGCCGCACTTCGTCGCAGCGCGCGAGCATACCGAGCTCGAGACTTTCGCCCGCACTTACGACATTCCGCTCGCAGCCGGATTCGGCGGCACCGAGACCATGTATCCGGAATACACGGCAAAGTTGCAGCAACTCGGTGGCTACAAGGCAGGACAAGCCAGGTCCCTGAGGACTGCGCCAATCCCGCGCACCACGAATCCCGTGCCGGCAGGCAAGCCCGTGGTCGACATGACCGTCTCCTCGGAATTCGTGAAGGGCAAAGTGTGGATGGTGTCGACGGCCGACCACAATGTGGCCGTGCAGATCGGCGACGAGGGCATCCTGGTTGTCGACCCCGGTCGGCAAGAGCTGGGCGCGGCCGTGCTCGCCGAGATCCGCAGGCTCGGCGGCAACAAGCCCATCCGGCAGATCATCGAAACCTCTTCGGACATGGCGCGGATCGGTGCAGGCGTGGTGGTCGGTACGCCCCTCGTCGCAGGAGGCCAGCGCCCCAACGTGATCGCCCACGAATCCGTGGGCTTGCGACTGGGACGCGCCAAGGCATCCGGCGACCTCATCCCGAATGACACGTTGTTCCGCGGGAAGCGCGACATCTTCTTCAACGGCGAAGCCGTCGAGATCATCCATGTTCCGGCCGCGCATACCGACGGCGACGTGATCGTCTTCTTTCGTGGATCCGACGTCGTGGTCACGGGTGCACTGGTCGCAAACCGCAGCTATCCGGAAATCAATGTGGCCGAGGGCGGGACCATCAGGGGGGCCGTGAACGGCCTGAACCGGATTCTGGACCTCACGGTCGCCGAGTTCCGCTCCCAGGGCGGGACGATGGTGATTCCTTCGATGGGGCACATCTACGACGAAGGCGATGTGGCCGAGTACCGGGACATGGTCACCATCGTGCGCGACCGGATCGAGGACGCCATCAAGCGGGGCCTGACGCTCGAGCAGACCCAGGCGGAACAGCTGACACGCGACTATGACGGGCGCTATGGCGCTGTTCCGGGCGCGGGATCGACGGCCTCCTTCGTTGAAGCGGCGTACAAGAGCCTCAAGGCCGCGCCGGCGCGAGCTGCATCAGCGAGGTAGCTTCCCGCCGAGCACGCAAACGTTGCCGCACCGGCCCTGGTCGTGCGGCAATGCCTCGAATGCGATCCGAGTGACTTTTGAAGAACAGATCCGGTGGGGAACGAATCCATGTCTCGCAAACAACTCAAGGCCTTCTTCCGACCGCTGGCCCTCATGGGCTCCGCGGTGGCGCTCTGCGGCACGTCGAACGTGCACGCACAGGTCTCGCAGCCGTGGCCACCCGAAGTTGCCCCTGACATGACCGTCGAACCCGGCCCGGGCTGGCCACCCCGAGTCGTGGAAATCAGTCGCGCCCTGCCCGGCAAGCCTTTCAAGGAAGGCTTCGTCGACGTCGATGGCTTCCACGTTCGCTATGTCGAAGCTGGCAAAGGCCCGGTGATCGTCAGCTTCCCGGGATCCGGGGGCCTCGAGATGTCCACTGCGAAGGACATGCTTGCCAAAGACCATCGCGTAATCGAGATCAATCCTCCAGGCTGGGGCCCGGACCCCGTGCTGAAGGGCGAACGCGACATGCGCGACATGGCCACCGTGTTCGTGCATGTGCTCGACAAGCTGAAGGTGGATAGATTCCACCTGGTCGCCACGTCGATGGGGTGCAACCACGCGATGTTCGCTGCCATCCAGTTCCCGGAGCGCGTGCTTTCGCTGACCCTCGAAGGCGGCGAATGCTTCACCCGTCCGCAGGACCGCAGGGCGCAGACGCCCCGGGCAGTCGAAGCCCAGCGAGCCGCAACCGAAGGCAAGGGATTCAATTCGGACTACTCTATCTGGGCAGGCTGGCCGGCATTCCAGTGGTCCGAGAACAAGTGGTGGCAGACGCCCTCCTACCAGGCCCGGCTCATGCAGCGTCGCTACGTGAACAATTTCCCGTACACGCGCAATGCCCATCGCAACGACATGCTGGCCGGCGCCAAGACCCTGACCATGCCGGCGATCCAGATGGTGGGCGACCGCGACGAGATCATGAAGGTGAGCGTCGCGCAGGCGTGGAAGGAGCAGATGCCCCAGTCGAAGTTCGCGATCGTCGCGGGCGGCACGCATGACCTGCAGAACAGCCAGCCCGAGCAGTTCGTGGAAATCATGAAGGCCTGTTCGCTCGATCCGTCGCCGTCGAAGCTGATGTGTCCGGGGGATTGAAGAGCAGCGGCGCAATTTTCGGGAAACTGGAATCGGACCATCCACGCGCAACCGGCAACGGTTGCCGCCATGCCCAAGAGGAACTGAACATGACTCGCAAACTCAAATCCGTCACCGCGCCGTGCCTGCTGGCAGGCACGGCGTTGCTCACCTTCGCGGCACTCAGTGCGCAGGCTGCCGAACCTCCGCGCGAGACGATGACGACGTCGCGCCTGCCGGAGAATCCGCAATCGATCAAGCATGTTGCAGCCGCTAAGAAGCTCGCTGGCAAGGATGAGGACCTCGGGCGGGCCTGGAGCTTCTTCTGCTCCCCCACGAACTACAACGCCCCAGGGCCCCAGCTCGAAGCCATGAAGGTATTCGACAACCTCTACATGATCCCGAGCTCACCGCGCCAGGAGACCACGGCCTGGGCCATCACCACCCGCGACGGCATCATCATGATCGATTCGGGTGAAACAGCTCAGCCCGACGCCATTCTCGCGGGCTTGCAGAAAGTGGGGCTCGATCCCGCCCAGGTGAAGGTCATCCTGCTCGGCCATGGCCACGGCGATCACTACGCGGGAGCCCTTTATTTCCAGGAGAAATACGGCACCCGGGTCGGCGCCGATGCCAAGGATTGGGACCTGATGTACCCGGCCACTCCGCCGGCTAACGCGCCGCCTGCCCAAGGGACGCCGTTGCCGAAGCCAAAGCGGGACCTGGTGCTGGAAGCGGGCAAGCCTTACGTACTCGGTGAGCAAACCGTGAACATCTATGCGATTCCGGGCCACACCCCAGGCTCGCTCGGCTACATCTTCAAGGTGGCGGAAAATGGCAAGCCGCACACTGCAGCGATCTTCGCAGGCACCATTCTCGACCAGGGCCGCATTCCCACCGACGGGCTGAAGCAGTACCTCGCTTCCACCAAGTCGTTCCAGGATGCTGCGCGGAAGATGAAGGTGGACGTCGGGATCCAGAACCATGCCCTGTTCGACAGCACCCCCGAGCGTGCAGACCGACTCAAGGCACGCAAGCCCGGAGA